>NZ_JBIXJX010000007.1:0-369994 GCF_052871955.1 Bradyrhizobium sp. CAR08 | reverse complement strand
GCTCGACCGCGACGGCCGCTACGGAATCTTCTTTGCCAGTTGGCAGGTCGGATCAATCGACTTGACGCGCAGCCAAACTGTCAGTGATGTGTCCGAACAGGCGTCAGCTATGTCTCCGGTCTAAACATCAAGCCGGGCGATGACAGCGGAGTGAATCTGGCACGGACATTGCTCCTCTTTAGAACGGTTTGAACGTTCCGGAGGCAGATGATGTTGCAGGCGGCGGCCAATGTGGTTCGCGGGACGGTTCCCGCAACGGTCCGGCCTACCGGCGGTTCCTCGCTGCTGCTCACCGAGAACCAGCAATGGATCGGCGGACCGCCGCCCTTGATGGACAAGCTCAGCCAGCGCGAGCGGGAGCTGGTGCTGAAGCAGGGCCGCCGAAAAGTGCTCAACCGTGGCCAGACGCTGTTCAGCCAGGGTGGCAAGCATGACGGTATCTGGCTGATCGAGAGCGGCCGGATCCGGGTGTTCTACACCTCTCCGCTCGGCCGCGAGATCACGCTGGCCTATTGGCATGTCGGCAATTTCGTCGGCGGGCCGGAAGTGTTCGAAGGCACCGTGCATCAATGGTCCGGCGTTGCATCCAGCAATTGCAGCGTGGTGCATCTGCCCGGAAAGGAGCTACGATCCCTTGCGGTCGAGATCCCGAACCTCGCGATCGGCCTGATCGAAGGCCTGACCTTCAAGGGCAAGTGCTATTCGGCGCTGGCCCAGATGTTGGGAACGCGCTCGATCACACAGCGCCTTGCGCATCTGTTGCTGCATCTCGTCGACCTCTATGGCGTCGATGACGCCGACGGCCGGGTGATCGCGGCCGCCTTCACCCATGCCGATATCGCCCACATGGTCGGTGCCACCAGGCAATGGGTCACGATCAGCCTGAAGCGCATGCAGGAAAAGGGAATCGTGCTGACCAAGCGCTCGCAGATCGTGGTCTGCCGGTCCGACGTGCTGGAAGAAATGCGAGGGCAGGCGGCCGACTGACCGAGCTTGCGACCAGGCCGGTGCCCATGCAAGCGGCTTAATAGTGCAGGACTGCCCAAGGAGTATGCAATCAACTTTTCCCGGCAACTAATCGACTGTGGCGCTCATTCCGGATTTGCCCTGCCCACGCCCTCACCCAATCATGGCAACCACAGCACATCCAACCGAATGAGGATGAGAATGGTCCGCCATCTTCCCACGCTCTCGATCGCGATGTCGGTGACGTCGCTGGCGCTTCTCCTCGCGCAGCCGGCCGCGGCGGAAACCGTCACGCTGGGCATCGGAACGCAGGACACCACGACCAACACGGTGACCGCCGGCGTCGTCATCCGCCAGCTCCATCTCCTCGAAAAATATCTGCCGAAAGACGGCAAATACGCCAACATCAAGTTCGAGCTGGAGTGGCAGAACTTCACCTCCGGCCCGCCCGTCACCAACGCGATGATGGCCAACAAGCTGCAGATCGGCATGATGGGCGACTATCCGCTGATCGTGAACGGCTTCACTTTTGACAGCAATCCCGAGAGCAAGAGCCGGCTGATCGGCATCGCCGCCTACAGCCTGTCGGGCTCCGGCAACGGCATCGTCGTTCACAAGGATTCGCCCTACTACGATCTCGCCGATCTCAAGGGCAAGCTCGTGAGCGTGCCGTTCGGCTCGGCCGCACACGGCATGGTGTTGAAGGCGATGCAGGACCGCGGCTATGCATCGGATTTCTTCCAGCTGGTGAGCCAGAGTCCGGAGGTCGGCTCGACCAATCTCCAGGAGAAGAAGATCGACGCGCATGCCGACTTCGTTCCGTTCGCCGAGTTGCTGCCGTTCCGCGGTTTTGCGCGAAAGATCTTCGACGGCGTCGAGACCAATCTCCCGACTTTCCACGGCATCGTGGTGCGAACCGATTTCGCCGAAAAATATCCCGAAGTCGTCGTCGCCTACTTCAAGGCGGTGATCGCCGCCAATCAATGGCTGCGCGACGATCCCAAGCTCGCCGCCGAGAAGATCCAGGAATGGACCGGCATCAGCAAGGAGGTCGTCTATATCTTTCTCGGCCCCAGCGGCAACATGACGACCGATCCCTCGATCAAGCCGGCGCTGATCGACGCTGCCACGGCCGACGTCAAGGTGCTGCAGAACCTCGGCCGGATGAAGGAGTTCGACCCGAAGAAATGGGTCGACGACAGCTACATCCGCAAAGCCTATGCCGAGATGAAGCTCGACTATGACGCGCAGCTTGCGAGCACCAAGAACTACGAGATCTCCGGCGACGATTCCTTCTGCAAGAAACCGATCGCCGATCCGCGCAAGGCCGGCGAGGTCTGGGTCGACGATTCAGGCATCGTGCCCTTCTCGTCAGCCAGCTGCACGCTCGGCGCCTATGCCGACTACAAGGCCAAGGGCAGGAAGATCAACGTCGCCTACGTCTTCGATACCACCCGCGGCATCAAGCTGTTCGCAGACCAGGCTTTCTTCGCGGTCGGCAATGGTGAGGTTGCGCCGTTCCTGCTGAAGAAGGACGCCGAAGCCTATGCCGCCAAGATCAGCGGCAAGGTGCTCGGCTTCGACGACGCGGTGAAGGCGGCGGTCGGCGGGGGCAAGACGTGAGCAGTCCCGCCCTCCTCAGACATTCCGAGGACAGCATGCCGGCAAGTGCAATCGCGGAGGCAAGCGCCATGCCCGCCTCCACGCCACCCGCGTCTCCACCCTCCTTCGGCACGCTCGCACTGCGCTGGTACCGGCTCAACCGGGGCGGGCTGCGCGCGACCGCGATCGGCATCATCTCGCTGCTCGCCTTCTTGCTGGTCTGGCATCTGCTGACAACCTATCGCGTCGTGTTCTTCGTGCGCTTCACCAACGTGCCCTCGCCGCTCGCGGTCTATGCGAGCTTCACCAAGGCGATCCACGATCCGAAATTCCTGCTGCACGTCCTCTTGAGCTGCCGCCGCATCTTCTTCGGTTTCTCGCTCGCGGCGATCGTCGCGGTGCCGCTCGGCCTGATCATGGGCCGCTTCAAGCTCGTCCACGAGATCATCTTTCCCGTGGCGGAGGTGCTGCGGCCGATCCCGGCGATCGCCTGGGTGCCGATGGCGATCATGCTGTGGCCGACCAACGAGCAGAGCATCGTCTACATCACGTTCCTCGGATCGTTCTTCCCGATCCTGGTCAACACGCTGCACGGCATGTCGCTGGTCGATCCCGTGCTGGTGCGTGCCGCGCAATGTCTCGGCGCGCGGGAGCGCTCGATCTTCCGTGATGTGTATTTTCCGGCCTCGCTCCCGCACATCTTCACCGGCCTCACCGTCGGCATGGGCGTGGCCTGGGTGTCGCTGATCGCTGCCGAGATGATCTCCGGACAGTACGGCATCGGCTATTTCACCTGGGAGGCCTATTCGCTGGTCCAGTATGCCGACATCGCGCTCGGCATGATCGCGATCGGCGTGCTTGGCCTCGGATCGAGCATGTTGATCCGAGGCGCCGGACAATTGGTGATGCCGTGGAGGTCAAGATGAGTGAGATCGTTGTCAAGGCACCGCAGGGCCATATCGAGGTCAAGAACTTCTCCCTCAGCTACGACAGCATCGAGGGGCCGGTCGAAGCCGTCGCCGATACGCAGATTCATGTGAAGCCTGGCGAGTTCGTCTCGATCGTCGGGCCCTCCGGCTGCGGAAAGTCGACGCTGCTCAACGCGGTTGCCGGCTTCCTCAAGCCGACCACGGGCATCGTCACCGTCGACGGCGAGAAGGTGAACGGCCCCAGCGCGGAGCGCGGCATGGTGTTTCAGCAATATTCGCTGTTTCCCTGGAAGACCGTGCGGGAGAACGTCGAGTTCGGCCTGAAGATGCGCGGCATGCCGCGCTCGCAGCGCGAGCGCGCCGCCCGCACGCTGCTGGGACTCGCGGGCCTCGAAGCCTTCGAAAAGCATTACCCCGAGAAACTCTCAGGTGGCATGAAGCAGCGCGTTGGCATCGTCCGCGCGCTCGCGACGGGACCCAAAGTGTTGCTGCTCGACGAACCCTTCGGCGCGCTCGACGCGCAGACCCGGGTCATCATGCAGCAGATCCTCACCAACATGTGGCAGCGGCTGAAGATCTCGGTGCTGTTCGTCACCCACGACATCGACGAGGCGATCTTCCTGTCCGACCGTGTCTACTGCATGACCGCACGCCCCGGCTCGATCAAGGCGGAGATTCCGATCCCGCTGGAGCGGCCGCGGCAGCAGTCGATGATGATGTCGTCGGAATTCCTGGCATTGCGCCGCGGACTGATGTCGCTGATCCGCGAGGAGAGCATCAAGGCGATGGGCGGCGAGCTCAACGACATGGGCATGCAGGGGCTGAACATCGAGCTGCACGGGCATTCGCTCGCGGATGTGATTTAGGGATCTTCGACTTGCGCGCTGACTTCCTTCTCCCCTTGTGGGAGAAGGAAGTGGAGTATGCGCAGCAGCTTGCCTTACTTGAACCAGTGCACCAGCGCGATGCTAATGCCGAGCAGCAGCAGTAGCGACAAGGTCACGGCCGCCGTCACCCGTCCCCCGACATTGGCAAGCACCTTCACATCGACGCCGAGGCCAAGCGCGGCCATCGATACCACCGTGAGAAAACCCGTGATCCGCGTGATCGGGGCAATCACCGTGGACGGCACGATCTCGAGCGAGCGCAAGGTCGCCAGCGCAAGGAAGCCGAGGATGAACCACGGGACCAGGCGGAAGAAGCCGACATTGGTCTTCTTGGCATCGTTGTGCCAGCGCGACGCCGTCAGCGAGAGGCCGACGACCACCGGCCCGAGCATCAGCACGCGCATCAGCTTGACGAGCGTGCCGATCTGCGTCGAGACGAGTCCCGCCGGCACCGTCGCAGCCAGCACCTGCGGCACGGCATAGACAGTGAGGCCTGCAAGGATGCCGTATTGCGTAGCCGATAGCTGCAGCAGCGGAATCAGCAGCGGCAGGCCGAGCACCATCATCACGCCGAGGATCGCGGTGAAGGAGATGGAGGATGCGATCTCGTCATTGTTGGCGCCGATGATCGGCGCCACCGCCGCAATCGCCGAATTGCCGCAGATCGAGTTTCCGCAGGCGATCAGGATCGAGAGCCGCGTCGAGAGACCAAGCAGCCGGCTGATGCCGAAGGAAACGCAGAGCGCGACCACAACGACGGCCGCGATCGAGGCCAACAGCGCGACGCCGGACGCCGCGATAGCAGCGAAGCTGATCGAGGCCCCCAGCAGCATGACGGCGACTTCGAGCAGCTGCTTGGCGCTGAAGGCGATGCCGGACTGCCAGCGCGGCGCGGGCTTCCAAAAGCTGCGCACAGCCATGCCGAGCAAGATCGCCATCACCAGCGCCTCGACATAGGGATGTTCGAAGATGCCCAATTCCGCCCGTTCGAGCAGGGCCGAAACGCCGGCCACGGCGATGCAGAGGAGGATCCCGGGAATCAGCGCGACGATGCGGCTGATGGCCGTGGTCCGCTTGGCGTCGGCCGGGCTGGATGCTTGATTCTGCGACACAAATCTCTCCCCAAGGAGAAGGATTTATACGCAGCGCCATCCGATTGGGGAATAAGTTTTCGACATATCAGGGCCGAGGGAAGTTCTATCCTCAATCCGGAATAATCTGGCTCGGAAGATCAGGCGCCCGTTGGAAGATCAGGCGCGCCTTAGAAGATCAGGCTCTTGGCCAGCGAGGCGACGCGGCTGAAGCCGTCATAGACGCCGGGCTCGAAGAAGGCCGCGCGCGCCAGCACGATACCGGCGACCAGCGACCAGAACAGCCCGGTGCCGACCCGCAGCAGCAGCTTTGACCCGCGCGAGCGCGGCTGGGTGTCCGTTGCGGACACCAATTGCTCGCCGAAAGGTTCAAACCTGGTGCGTTCCATGGCAGTCAATCCATCAATTTCTCACAGAAATGTCGTCGTTTCGGCCCCAAACAGCAATGGAAGCGATTGGCTTTTTTGCCTGCCGGAGGGGAAACTCCTTTCGCCGGACGGTCCCGGAGCAATAGTTTTCTTCTTCCGGCCTATTTGGACACCGGCGCCACGGCTAGCAGGTAGCGCCGCGCGTAGGAAAGGAATCTGCCAATGCCAAACCCCCGCGTGCGCGTCTACACCGACTATAAGAGCCCCTACGCGTTCGTGGCCAACAAGCGCCTATTCGAACTGCAGGAGACGCACGGCGTCGAGCTCGAATGGCTGCCCTATACGCTGCGCGTTGCCGAATTCATGGGGACCGTGGAAGAGCGCACGCCGCATTTCTGGCGCAAGGTGCGCTACGCCTATATGGACGCCCGGCGCTATGCCAATGCGCAAGGGCTCGTCATGAAAGGGCCTAGGCGGATCTACGACGCGTTCTATTCCAGCGTCGGCATGCTGTTCGCCCAACAGCACCGCTTCTTCCATCCGTATCACGACACGGTGTTTCGTCGGTTCTGGAGCCATGAGCTCGAGATCGACGATCTCGCCGCAATCACGGACGTCATCACGTCCTGCGGTGGCTCGGCCAGCGAGTTCGAAGCCTACGTCCATGGCCCCGCACGCGCCGAGCATGACCGCATCATCGACGAGGCCGAAGTGCTCGGCGTGTTCGGCGTGCCGACCATGGTGTTCAACGGCGAGCTGTTTTGGGGCGGCGACCGCATCGACATGTTGATCGAACGCATCGAGAAGCCCGGGACGATCGAGGCAGCTCTCGGCAGCCGCCATCGCAAGCCGGCATGAGCAGCAACGCTACGCCGCTAGCCCGCTCTCCACCGGAGCGAACTCCAGCCCGAGGCTCTCCGCCACCGCCTTGTTGGTGATACGGCCGCGATGCACATTCAGTCCGTTGCGCAGATGTGGATTTTCCAGCACAGCAGCAAACCCCTTGTTCGCGAGCATCAAGCCGAACGGCAGCGTCGCGTTGTTCAGCGCCTGGCTCGACGTCACCGGCACCGCGCCGGGCATATTGGCCACGCAATAATGCACGATGCCGTCGACAAGATAGGTCGGATCGGCATGCGTGGTCGGGTGCGAGGTCTCGAAGCAGCCGCCCTGATCGATCGCGACGTCGACCAGCACGGCGCCTGGGCGCATCGATGTCAGCATCGCACGCGTGACGAGCTTGGGCGCACTCGCGCCCGGCACCAGTACCGCGCCGATCACGACGTCGGCGGCGAACACCTCCTCCTCGACCGACTCGATGGTGGAGAAGCGGGTGCGCACGCGTCCGACAAAGAGATCATCAAGCTCCCGCAACCTTGGAATGGAGCGGTCGATCACGGTGACTTCGGCGCCAAGGCCCGCGGCCATGCGCGCGGCTTGCGTTCCCACCACGCCGCCGCCGAGCACGACGACCCGCGCCGGCTGCACGCCAGGGACACCGCCCAGCAGCAGCCCGCGACCGCCAGCGGAGCGCTTGAGCGCGGCGCCGGCGGCCTCGATAGCGAGGCGGCCGGCGACTTCGCTCATCGGCGCAAGCAGGGGGAGGTGACCGGCCGCGTCGGTGACGGTTTCATAGGCGATCGCAGTACAGCCGGAGGCGAGCAAACCCCTGGCCTGTTCGGGATCCGGCGCAAGATGAAGGTAAGTAAACAGGATCTGGCCTTCGCGGAGCTGGGGCCACTCGCTTGTCTGCGGCTCCTTCACCTTCACGATCATGTCGGACTTCGCGAAGATGTCGCGCGCGCTCTCGGCAATGGTGGCCCCTGCCCGCCGGTAGTCTTCGTCGGAGGCGCCGATGCCGCCGCCCGCACCGGTCTCGACCGTCACCTCGTGCCCCGCGGCGACATATTCGCGGACCGCACCCGGGGTGAGCCCGACGCGATATTCCTGCACTTTGATTTCCTTGGGCACACCGACGCGCATCCCGGGCCTCCTTGTGATTCACCTCATGATCGTAGCGACGTGCCCTGTTTGGTTTCGTGCAAATATCCGCTAGCTTTGGCCTCCCTGCGCCGGTTTCCGGCGCGCAAACGCCCTTTCACGCTGGAAACGAAACCTTGGCCCTCGACAGGAAAGATCTCGCCATCCTCGCGGAGCTCACGACCAACGCGCGGGCCAGTCACACCGAGCTCGCGCACAAGGTCGGGCTATCAAGCACCGCGCTCGCCCGGCGGCAGAAGGCGCTGCAAGACGACGGCTATATCCAGGGCTATCAGGCCACGCTCGACCTCGCGCAGTTCGGCCTCACCACCACGGTGCTGGTCCGTATCGCGCTGGAAAGCCAGAGCGATGAGGCGCTGAAGGCGTTCGAGGCGGAGGTGGTGAAATGCCCGTCCGTCGTGCGCTGCTTCCTGATGTCGGGGACCGACGACTATATCCTGATCGTGCTCGCCCGCGATATCCAGGATTTCGAGCGCATCCACCGCATGGAGCTGTCGCGCCTGCCGCGCGTCGCGAGGGTACAATCGAGCTTCGCGCTGCGCGAAGTTGTCGACCGCGCCGTGCCGAATGTGGTGTTCGGCGAAGCAAAGCGCTGACCGCAACCTCTCGGAAAGGCGAACTGCTGGCAAGGAACCAACCGGTCGGTGGTCCGTTGGGCGCTATTGGCCGGCGGAGGCGTGCCCCCGCGTCAACACGGCTGACGTCCGGCACGGTCGCCGTCGCAGGGAGCAGGACATGGGCGATGTCACGCATCAGATTTCCGAACGCATTCCGATCCATCTTGTCGTCAACGGCGTCAGTCACACGCTCGATCTCGTGCCATGGACCACGTTGCTCGATGCCTTGCGGGACCATCTTGCACTGAGCGGCACCAAGAAGGGCTGCGACCATGGTCAGTGCGGCGCCTGCACGGTGCTGGTGGACGGCCGGCGCGTCAATTCCTGTCTCACGCTCGCCGTCATGAAGGACGGCGCGGAGATCACGACTGTCGAAGGTCTTGCCAAGGATGGCGCGCTGCATCCCCTGCAACAGGCGTTCATCGACCATGACGCCTTCCAGTGCGGCTATTGCACGCCGGGACAGATATGCTCGGCGGCCGGACTGCTCGCCGAAGGCCGTGCCAAAGATACCGACGAGATCCGGGAGCTGATGAGCGGAAACCTTTGCCGCTGCGGCGCCTATCCAAACATCGTCGCCGCCATCCAGCAGGCAATGGGCCAGCCATGAACAACTTCCAGTACGCTCGAGCCACTGATGTCGCCGACGCCATCCGCTTGCTCGCCGCCGGTCCCGGCGCCAAACTGATTGCCGGCGGCACCAATCTGATCGACCTGATGAAAGAGAATGTCGAGCGCCCCTCCCGGCTGATCGACATTTCCCGCCTGCCGCTCCGCAAGGTCGAAGAGACGCCCGACGGGTCCTTGCGCATCGGCGCCTTGGTGCCGAACTCGGACCTCGCCTATCATCCATTGATCGAGCAGCGCTATCCCCTGCTCGCCAGCGCCATCCTGGCCGGCGCCTCGGCGCAACTGCGCAACATGGCATCGGTCGGCGGCAATCTGATGCAACGAACGCGCTGCGCTTATTTCTATGACACGGCCACGCCGTGCAACAAGCGACATCCCGGCAGCGGCTGCTCGGCAATGGACGGGCTGAACCGCAACCATGGGATCCTGGGCACGAGCGCCGCCTGCATCGCGACCAATCCATCCGACATGAGCGTGGCGCTCGCCGCGCTCGATGCGCTCGTGCACATCGCGGGTCCCTCCGGCGAACGCACCATCGCGCTGACCGATCTCCATCGGCTGCCCGGCGACAAGCCTCATGTCGATACCAATCTCGGCACCGGCGAGATCATCACCGGGATTGAGCTTCCGCCGCGCGGCTTTGCTCAAAACTACAGCTATCTAAAAATTCGCGACCGGATGTCTTATGCTTTTGCTTTGGTCTCGGTTGCCGCCGCGCTCGAATTGGAGGGCAACGCGATCAGCGGGGCACGCGTGGCGGTCGGCGGCGTGGCTCACAAGCCTTGGCGCAGCCTCGAGGCCGAAGCTACGTTGCGCGGCCAGGCCGCAACGCCCGATCACTTCTCGCACGCCGCGGATCTCTTGCTCCAGGGAGCAACGGCCCGCTCACATAACGGCTTCAAGGTCGAGCTCGCACGCCGCGCCATCGTGCGGACGCTGACACAGGCGGCGAACGCCACGCCGCAATCTCAGGCGCACAAGAAGATCGCGTGAGGACCCCATGAACGCTTATGTCGGAACGCCAACGTCGCGTGTCGACGGCCGGGCCAAGGTCACCGGCGCCGCCAAATACGCCGGCGAATTTCCAGCCGACAAGCTCCTCCATGGCTTCGTGGTCGAGGCCATCATTCCATGCGGGCGCATTGCCCGCCTCGACGCGAGCGAGGCGTTGAAGGTCGAGGGCGTACTCAACGTGCTCACGCATGCGAACCGTCCGCCGCTGGCCGACAAGGACGAGGCGTGGAAGGACGAGGTGGCGCCCGAGGAAGGCTCGCCTTTCCGTCCGCTTTATGATGACAAGATCAAGTTCAATGGCCAGCCGATCGCACTTGTCGTCGCAGAGGACTGGGAAACCGCGAAATTCGCCGCGACGCTCGTGCGGGTCGAATATGAGCAGCATGGTTTTGCAACCGACCTCGAAGGCGAACGCAGCAACGCCGCCGAGAAGAACGAGCCGCATAAACCGCGGGGCGACGCCGCAGCCGCCCTTGCGGGAGCTGATGTGCGCCACGAGGCGGACTACGTGATACCGACCGAGCATCACAACCCGATGGAGCTCTATGCGACCACGGCGGTCTGGGACAGCAATGGCAAGCTCACGATCTACGACAAGACCCAAGGCGTCCAGAACGTCCACAAATTTCTCTGCAGCGTGTTCGACAAGAAGCCGGACGACATTCGCGTGGTCTCGCCGTACGTCGGCGGCGCCTTCGGCTCCGGCTTGCGGCCGCAATATCAGGTGGTGTTGGCAACACTCGGCGCGCTCGCGCTGAAGCGGTCCGTTCGCGTCGTACTGACGCGGCAGCAGATGTACGGGCTCGGCTACCGGCCGATGACCATCGAGCGCGTCGGGCTCGGCGCAAGATCCGATGGCGCCCTCGACGCGGTCACGCACGAGGCCATTGCCGTCACCTCGCGCTATGAGGATTTTGCCCGCAACGATACCGGCTGGGCCGAACAGCTCTACAAGAGCCCGAACAGCCGCTTCTCCCACAAGCTGGTGCACCTTGACGTCTCCACCCCCTGCGACATGCGCGCACCGGGCGCTGCGTCGGGCGTCTGCGCGCTGGAATGCGCGATGGACGAGCTCGCCGTCGCACTCAAGCTCGACCCGATCGAATTGCGGCTGAAGTGCTACTCGGATCGCGACCAGAGCGAAAACCTGCCCTACACCAGCAAGCAGTTGCGCGAATGCTACGCGCGCGGCGCGGACGCCTTCGGCTGGAGCAGACGCGATCCTGCGCCGCGCTCGATGCGCGACGGCAAGGATCTGATCGGCTGGGGCATGGCGACGGGTGTGTGGGAAGCACTGCAGATGCCGGTCGCCGTCCGTATCGTGCTGACGTCGAACGGACATGCCGAGGTGTCCTGCGCCGCATCCGACATCGGCACCGGCACCTACACCATTGTGGCTCAGGTCGCAGCCGATGCGCTCGGCCTGCCGATTGAGAACATCAGCGTCCGGCTCGCAGATTCCAGTCTGCCGCAGGCGCCTGTGGAGGGCGGCTCCTGGATGGCCGCTTCGAGCGCGCATGCGGTGCTCGCAGCCGCCGAGGAAGTGCGCAAGGAACTGTTACGCCTGGCCGGGAAGATGCCAGGCTCGCCGCTCGCCAGCGCCGAGCTAGCCGATACGGTGCTGACCGACGGCAGCATTGCCAGCGCCAGCAACAACAGCCGCGCGGTCTCGATCGCCGACGCGATGCGTCACGGCGGCGTCGAACGCATCGAGAAGGAAAAGCTCAATCAATTCGGCGAGGACAAGAAGCACGCGCGTAACACCCACTCGGCCGTCTTCGCCGAGGTCAAGGTGGACGAAGAGCTAAACGTCATTCGCGTGACGCGGGTCGTGAGCGCCGTCGCGGCCGGGCGGATTCTCAACACCAAGACAGGCCGCAGCCAGATCATGGGCGGCGTGGTCTGGGGGATTGGGATGGCCCTGCACGAGGAGACGGTGATGGATCACCGCTTCGGGCGGATCATGAACGCGAACATCGCCGAGTACCACATTCCCGTGAATGCCGATGTTCACGACATCGACGTGATCTTCGTCGACGAGCCGGACGCGCACATCAACGCGCTCGGCATCAAGGGGCTGGGCGAGATCGGCATCGTCGGCGTTCCCGCCGCGATCGCGAACGCCGTCTATCACGCCACCGGCAAACGCATCCGTCGATTTCCGATCACACTGGACAAGCTGCTCGACTGAGACGGTGCAGCAGTCCCCTCTCGGCGCCGGCGTCACCTCACGGCGCCCGGCCGCCAGGCCTCACGAGGGAAAGTCAGCCGGTCTGACTTGGATGCGGTCGGCATGCAGCGACCAGTGGTGCAACGCCTGATCCTCGCAAAACCTCGCCTTCGCCCGCTCTCTGGCTTCGTCCTCGTCGGAAGCGTCGATCTCGAGCGTGCCCTGGCACACCTCGATCTGCCGGCCGTACTGGCCGAGCACGTCCTTCATGAACCTGACCACATAAGTTGACATGGGACCTCCTGCCTGCCCCGGCGGCGCTCACTCTTATCCCATTTAGGCGGAATCCGGGAGGGAGATTTTGACACGGATCAAAGTCGGGCGCGGTTCCCCCCGCCGATCGTTCCGTGGCGCGTAGCTCTAACCGGGACATTGGGCAGCAGGAGCATCGCACCCCGGAAGGACAGAGCGACTGTCAACTACGCCGGCGTCACACCAAACGCCTGCTTGAATCGCTCCACATAGCGTGGCCAGACCTCCGGATTGATGATGCGCGGCGGCCGCTTGCCATCGAGCGTATCCAGCACCTGCTCGGCCGCGATGCGGCCCATGTTCTGCCGCGCCTCGATCGTGACGCCCGCGGTATGCGGGCTCGCCAGCACGTTGTCGAGCTGGAGCAGCGGATGCTCCGGCGGCGGCGGCTCCTTGGACCAGACGTCGAGACCGGCGCCCGCAATGCGCTTCTCGCGCAAGGCCTGGAGCAGCGCATCCTCATCGTGGATGAAGCCGCGCGCCGTGGTGATAAAGTACGCATGCGGCTGCATCAACGCAAATTCGCGCACGCTGATCATGTTGCGGCTGCCCCTGTCGAGCGGGCAGGAGATGGAGACGAAATCGGCGCGGCGCAGCAGCTCGTCGAGCTCGACCTTCTCGCCGCCCCGCTCGGCCATCACCTCGGCCGTCAGGTACGGATCGTATGCCAGCACCTTCATGCCGAACAGGCCCTTGCACAGCGCGGCGATGCGGCGACCGACATTGCCGAGGCCGATGATGCCGACGGTCTTGTGCTCGATCTCGTTGCCGACGAGTTCGTTGCGGTTGACGTTGGACTCCCTGCGGAGCTTGCGGTCGGACTGGATGATGCGCTTGGACAGCGTCAGCATCATCGCCAGCGCATGCTCGGCTACCGAGTGGGCATTGCCGCCGGACTGGTTGACGACCAGCACGCCGGCGTCGGTGCAAGCCTCGACATCGACAGGATCGAATCCCGCGCCGTTGCTGGAGACGAGCAGCAGGTTCGGCGCGCGCTTCAGGAAGGCAGCATCGACATGGAAGTGCGGGGCCAGTTCGTCACGGGCGGCGCCGATCTGGTAGACATGAGCCGCCTCGATGATCGACGCGAAATATTCCTCGGGGCTCTCGTTCTCGATGCGATCGAGCCGGACGTCGGGCCGCGCCTTCAGGATGTCGATATAGATCGGATTGGCCAGATATTTGACGTAGAAGACGCGCTTGCTGTTGACGGACATCAGGACCCTTCCGGCTTTCTCCAGGAGATCCGCAGGGCCAGCGCTTCGCGCGCTCCTGTCATGCGTTCCTCCGTTCTCTTG
Source organism: Bradyrhizobium sp. CAR08 (assembly GCF_052871955.1). Classification (NCBI taxonomy): domain Bacteria; kingdom Pseudomonadati; phylum Pseudomonadota; class Alphaproteobacteria; order Hyphomicrobiales; family Nitrobacteraceae; genus Bradyrhizobium; species Bradyrhizobium sp. CAR08. The sequence continues at coordinate 356,109 of NZ_JBIXJX010000007.1, read as the reverse complement.
TTGTTGCCGCTTATGACACGGCGGCACCGGCTGCGGCAGGCCGTCTGGCGCAGATCACGGTGCAGTCCGGACATGTTGACAATCCCGCTGCCTGCGTCAAGTTCGGCAGACCGCCGCGACGGAAGACGACGGCCAAGACAATGGCAAAGACCAAGAAGCATGCGCGGCCGAAGGGAGAACGCAATGCCGATTGCGGAGCAACAAACCTCGTCCGAGGCGGCGCAGACCTCCAGTGACAAGAGCTGGCACGGCATCATCCTGCAAACCCTAAAGCGGAATGAGATCAGCCTCGTCCCTTACGTGCCCGACCGCGTGCTGACGCCGCTGATCAAGAACCTGCACGCCGATCAGTTCTTCACCACCTTTGCCACCGCCCGCGAGGAGGAGGCCGTCGGCATCGTGTCGGGCGCCTGGATGGGCGGACGGCGCGGTGCGGTGCTGATGCAGACCTCAGGCTTTGCGACGCTCGCCAACGTGCTGGCCTCGCTCGCGGTGCCCTACCAGATTCCGCTTATCATGTTCGTGTCCGAGCGCGGCACGCTCGGCGAGTTCAACTACGGCCAGTCACTGGTCTGCCGCACCATGCGTCCGGTGCTGGATTCGCTGGCGCTGGAGCATCACACCATCACCCGGCTCGACGAGCTCGAATTCATTGCCGATCGTTCGATCAAGCAGGCCGTCACGACGCAGGCGCCAGTCGCGCTGATCCTCAACCCGCTGCTCACGGGCGGCAAGGTGTTCGACAAGTGAGTCCGGCCCAAATGAATACAGACGTGCGCAACACCAAAGTGATGAACCGCTTCGACGTCACCTCGCGCCTGATCGCGAAGCTCGAGCACGAGGAAGCCGTGATCGGCGGCATCGGCAACACCAATTTCGACCTCTGGGCCGCCGGCCACCGTCCGCAAAATTTCTACATGCTCGGCAGCATGGGGCTCGCCTTCCCGATCGCGCTGGGCGTGGCGCTGGCGCAGCCGGACCGGCGCGTCTTTGCGCTCGAAGGCGACGGCTCGCTGCTGATGCAGCTCGGCGCACTCTCGACGATCGCGGCGTTGAAGCCGAAGAACCTCATCATGATCGTGATGGACAACGGCATCTACCAGATCACGGGCGCGCAGCCGACACCGGCCGCGAACGTGGCTGACATCGTCGCCATCGCAACCGGCTCCGGGCTTGCCAACAGCGCCTGGGCCGCGGACGAGGCGGATTTCGAGCGTCTGGTCGAGGAAGCCATGTCGGCCGGCGAGCCCAGCCTGATCGCCGTCCGCATCGATGACAAGCCCGGCGTCGGCGCCACCCGACGCGATCCCGTACAAATCCGGGAACGCTTCATGCACGGCCTTGGCGTGCGCGAGCCACTTTAACGGTTTGTCATTAACTACACAGCGATCTGATCCTGGCGCCTCGGCAGGCTGCTGCAATCCGTGCTAAGCGGTGCGGATGTCCATTTTGCTTCGCTCCTCTGCCTGGCTGCTTGCCGCCGCCGTCGCCTTTGCAACCCTCGGCCCGCCAAGCCTACGGCCCCATTCCGACCTTGGCCAGGACGGCGAACATGCCCTTGCCTTCGTCCTGGTGGGACTAGCCTTCGGCCTCGCCTATCCGCGCCGCCGCCTGTCGGCCACAGCGATCGCCGTGGTGCTGATCGGCCTGCTCGAACTGATGCAATTCTGGGCACCGGGACGGCATGCGCGGCTGGAGGACTTTCTGGTCGATGCCGGCACCACCTGCATCGGTTTCGCGCTGGCGGCCATCGCCGATTGGGCCATGACGCGGTTTCGCGCAAATCCGGCCCTGACGAGACAAGGCCCCGCGGAGTGACGTTCCGCAGGGCCCGTCTCTTCAAAGCTCACGCTCCGGTCGATCAGTCGATGATCTTAACGACGCGGCGCGTGCGCGGCTCCACGATCACGCGGCGATCGTTCACGACCGCATAGCGATATTCGGTGTAGTTCGGCACGGGCCGCAGCACCACGGTCGGCGGCAGTGGCTCGCCGACCACGACGCGCTCGTGGACCACGACGGAATCATCGCGCGGAATTCCGCCGAGGATCGCATTCGGGATTTCCAGACCAGCGCCGACCGCCGCACCGACGGTACCACCGACCATCGCTCCGACCGGGCCGCCGATGTCGCCGCCCGCGCGAGCGCCGTCCCTGGCGCCCTGTTCGGTCGTCGACTGGGCAAAGGCTGCACTCGACGCCAGCAGCGACGCGGCAGCGAACGTAATCGCAAGACGGGTCTTCATGTGCTTATGTCTCCAGTGATTGTTGTGCGCCTTCAACCGCGGGGCCGGATCATTGTTCCGGTTCCCCGCCGGATCTAGGCAGAACTACAAGTGGAGACTGTTACCTGGTAACAGTTCAGGCTGCGGCGATCTCGTGCCGCGCCATCAGTTCCAGCGCACGCACCATTGCCGAGTGATCCCAACCCTTGCCGCCATGTGCGGTGCAAGACGAGAACAATTGCTGCGCCACTGCCGTGCTTGGCAGTGACAGGCCGAGCGCGCGGGCGCCTTCAAGCGCGAGGTTGAGATCCTTCTGATGCAGCTCGATGCGGAAGCCGGGATCGAAATTGCGCTTCACCATGCGCTCGCCATGCACTTCGAGAATCCGGGACGACGCAAAGCCGCCCATCAGGGCCTGCCGCACCAGCGCCGGATCCGCACCGGCTTTCGACGCGAACAGCAGCGCTTCGCTGACCGCCTCGATCGTCAAGGCGACGATGATCTGGTTGGCGACCTTCGTCGTCTGGCCGTCGCCATTGGCGCCGACCCGGGTGACGTTCTTCCCCATCCGGTCGAAGATCGGCTTCATGGTGTTGAAAGCGCGCTCGGGGCCACCCACCATGATGGTGAGGCTTGCCGCCTTGGCACCGACCTCCCCGCCTGACACCGGTGCGTCGAGATAATCCGCGCCGAGCGCCTCGATCTTCTTCGCAAACTCCTTGGTCGCCAGCGGCGAGATTGAGCTCATGTCGACCACGATCTTTCCCTTGGAAATGCCGCCCGCGACGCCGTCCTTGCCGAACAGCACGGCCTCCACATGCGGCGTATCCGGCACCATGATGATGACCGCATCCGCCTCCTCCGCGACCTCCTTGCTTGACTTGCAGCCAACGCCGCCGGCCGCGATCAGCTCGGGCGCGACCGGCCCGACATCGTGCAGGAGAACGCGATGGCCTGCGGTCAGAAGATGGCCGGCCATCGGCCGTCCCATGGTGCCAAGTCCGATAAAGCCGATGTCGATCATGTCAACGTTTCCTCAGGTCTCGAACGTCTGCGCCGCGTGCCAGGACAGGCCTTCCAGCGTCGTGGTGCGCGGCTTGTATTCGCAGCCGACCCAGCCGCGGTAACCGATCGCGTCGAGATGGCGGAACAGGAAGGGATAGTTGATCTCGCCGGTGCCAGGCTCGTGACGGCCGGGGTTGTCGGCGAGCTGGATGTGCGCGATCTGCGGCAGGTATTCCTGCATAGTACGGGCGAGGTCGCCCTCCATGATCTGCATGTGGTAGATGTCGTACTGGACGAACAGATTGTTCGAGCGCACCTCGGAGATCAGCTGCACGGCCCGCTCGGTGCCGTTCAGAAAGAAGCCGGGCATGTCGAGCGTGTTGATCGGCTCGATCAGCAGCTTGATGTTTTCCCGCGCCAGCGTCGACGCCGCAAAGCGCAGATTCCCAACCAGCGTTTCGTTGAGCTCACGCGGATCGGCATCGACGGGCGCGATGCCGACGAGACAGTTGAGCTGCTCGCAATCGAGCGCCCTGGCATAGTCGATGGCGCGAAACACACCGTCCCTGAACTCGCTGATACGATCAGGCAGGATCGCGATGCCGCGCTCGCCCGCCGCCCAATTGCCGGCCGGCAGATTGTGCAGCACCTGCGTCAGCCCATGGCCGTCGAGTTGCTCGCTCAGCTGCGCCTTGTCGAATTCGTAGGGGAAGAGGTACTCGACCCCGCCGAAGCCCGCTGCTTTGGCCGCTGCGAAGCGGTCCACGAACGGCATTTCGTTGAAGAGCATGGTGAGGTTGGCGGCGAATTTCGGCATGATGCTATCTCCCTATTCCGCCGGCTGCAGCACGCCGGGCCGCGCGGTCGCGACCTCGTCGAGCGGCAGATCCAGCACCTCCTCGAATTCGACGATGTTGTCGATTTCCGTGCCCATCGCGATGTTGGTGACGCGTTCGAGGATGAACTCGACCATCACGGGCACGCGATGCTTGGCCATCCATTCGCGCGCGGTCGCGAACGCCGCCTGCGAGTCCTTCGGGTCGGTGACGCGGATCGCCTTGCAGCCGAGCCCTTCGGCGACAGCGACGTGATCGACACCGTAGCCGCCGAGCTCAGGCGCGTTGATGTTCTCGAACGAGAGCTGGACGTGATAGTCCATGTCGAAGCCGCGCTGGGCTTGGCGGATCAGGCCGAGATAGGAATTGTTCACGACGACGTGGATGTAGGGCAGATTGAATTGCGCCCCAACTGCGAGCTCCTCGATCAGGAATTGGAAATCGTAGTCGCCTGAGAGCGCGACGATATCACGATCCGGACACGCCGCGCGCACGCCGAGCGCCGCGGGTAGCGTCCAGCCGAGCGGGCCCGCCTGCCCGGCATTGATCCAGTTGCGCGGCTTGTAGACGCCCAGGAACTGCGCGCCGGCGATCTGCGACAGGCCGATCACGGAGACGTAGCAGGTGTCACGGCCAAACGCCTCGGTCATCTCCTCGTAGACGCGCTGGGGCTTGATCGGGACGTTATCGAAATGGCTCTTGCGCAACATTGTCTTCTTCCGGTCGCGGCAGGCAGCGGGCCACGCCTGGCGCTCGCGCAACCTGCCGGACCGGCGCCACTCCCTGGCGACGGTGACGAAGAGTTCGAGAGCGGCCTTCGCGTCCGAGACGATGCCGAGATCGGGATTGAACACGCGCCCGATCTGCGTCGGCTCAATGTCGACATGCACGAAGGTGCGCCCCTTGGTGTAGGTCTCGACCGAGCCGGTGTGGCGGTTGGCCCAGCGATTGCCGATGCCGAGCACGAAATCGGATTCGAGCATGGTGGCATTGCCGTAACGGTGACTGGTCTGAAGACCGACCATGCCGGCCATCAGCACGTGGTCGTCGGGGATGGCCCCCCAGCCCATCAGCGTCGGCACGACCGGCACGTTGGCAATCTCGGCGAATTCCACCAGCAGATCCGAGGCGTCGGCATTGATCACGCCGCCGCCCGCGACGATCAGCGGCCGTTCGGCCGCATTGAGCATCTCCAGCGCCTTCTCGACCTGCTTGCGGGTCGCGGTCGGCTTGTAGACCGGCAATGGCTCATAGGTCTCGTCGTCGAACTCGATCTCGGCGAGCTGCACGTCGAGCGGCATGTCGATCAGCACCGGGCCGGGCCTTCCCGAGCGCATCACGTGAAACGCCTGGCTGAACACGCGGGGCACCAGCGCCGGCTCGCGCACCGTCACCGCCCATTTGGTCACGGGCTTTGCGATCGACTCGATGTCGACGGCCTGGAAATCCTCCTTGTAGAGCCGCGCGCGCGGCGCCTGCCCGGTGATGCAGAGGATCGGGATGGAATCAGCGATCGCGGAATAGAGCCCGGTGATCATGTCGGTCCCGGCCGGCCCCGAGGTGCCGATGCAGACGCCGATATTGCCGGCCTTGGCCCGCGTATAGCCCTCGGCCATGTGCGAGGCACCCTCGACATGGCGCGCCAGGATATGGCGGATCGAGCCGCGCTTCTTCAGCGCCGAGTAAAGCGGATTGATCGCGGCCCCGGGAACGCCGAAGGCAGTCGAGATGCCCTCCTTCTCCAGAATTCGCACGGCAGCATCGATGGCTCGCATCTTCGCCATATCGGACCTCGCTTGAGTTGCATTGGCTCGAGCGAGATCATCGGGCCCGCGAGGGCTTCACTCAACGAGATCGATTTTATTTTCCACGATGCGGCAGCCGCGGAAAAAACGTGGCGGTCTCAATCGGTTAGATCGAGATATCCGTGAAAGCGATCACTCGAACAGCGGCGCCAGCTGCATCTGCGGCACCAGCACGAGGCCCTTGTCGGTGATACGAATTTCCGGAATGACCGATAGCGGAATCAGATTGAAACCCATGTAGGGGATGGTGCAGCCGGCCTCCGCCCATTCCTTCTTCAGCGCCTTGACCTCTTCCGCCACCTCCGTGACGCGCTTGTCGGACAAGAGCCCAGCGATCGGCAGCGGCACTAGCGCCCTCACCTTGCCCTCGGCGACGAGGCAGACGGCGCCCTGTTGCTCCTTGATGGCGGCGACCGCGACCTGCATATCGGCCTCGTTGGTGCCGGCAACGATGATGTTGTGGCTGTCGTGCCCGACGCTGGAGGCGACCGCGCCGCGCTTCAGTCCAAAGTCCTTCAACAGGCCGTAGGCGACATTGCCGGCCGACTTGCCGTGGCGTTCGACCACCGTGACGAAGCATAGGCCGTAGCGGGCGAACAGTGAGGGCCAGTCCTTTGCGGGCTCGATCGCGATCTTCTCATGGATCAGCGTGATGCCGGGCAACGCGGTCTTGATCGCGTTGACAGTGCAGGCCTTCGCCGGCAGCTCCGGCGTCAGCTTGACCTTCTCGGGCAGCTTCACCGTCGCATAGGCCGCCTGCGGATATTGATAGCGCTGCGACAGCGCCTGCTCGAGCTTCGGCGTGATCTTTCGGTTTTCGACCACGAGTTCGCCGCCATACCAGGTGCATTGCGGCTTCAGATTGTCGTCCATCAGCACCAGATCGGCGCGGCGCCCGCCGCCGAGCCCGCCGATATCGCTGTCCATGTTGAAGCGCGTCGCGCCATGCAGCGAGCCCATCGACCAGGCCTGCTCCGGCGACATCCCTGCTTTCACGGCTTCGCGCACCACCCAGTCGAGACCGAACAGCAGGAGATCGTCGGCGTCGCGATCGTCGGTGCACACGGCCGTGCGCTTGTGCGAGGCGCCGAGCTCGGTGATGGTCCGGATCGCCTGCGGCAGCGAGTGCCAGGGCGTGGTCGGCGGTCCCCCGCGCAGGAACACCCAGACCCCGGCATCGAGCAGATCGTCGGCGATGTCGCGGTCGATCGCCTCATGGGTGTCGGTGATGCCGCTCGCCGCATAGGCCGCAACGAAGTCGCGGCCATAGATATGGCCGGACACCGGCCGGCCGCGCTTCAGGGCGGCAGCGAGGATGGCGTGGCTTCGCTCATCGCCCATGGTGACAGGCACGAAATCCATCTTCTCGCCGAGCCCGACGGCTTCCGGCCAACGGTCGAACAGGCCGGCGATCTTGTCGGGCGTCAGATCGCCGCCCGCAGTCTCCAGTGCGGCCGAAGTCGCAGGAACCGTCGAGGGCACCGTCAGGAAGATCGAGAGCGGAGCCTCGCGTGCGTCCTCCAGCATCGCCTCGACGCCGACGACGTCCATGACGTTGCCGATCTCGTGGCTGTCGCAGAAGATTGTGGTGGTGCCGTTGAGCAGGGCGGCCTCGGCATAGGCGCAGGCCGTCACCATCGAGGATTCGATGTGGATGTGCGGGTCGACCAGCCCCGGCGCGATGATGCCGCCCGCCGCGTCGTAAACCGGCACGTCGCCGAAGACTTTCTTCGCAGCGCCGGCCGGCTTCATCGCAGCAATGCGGCCGCCGGTGATCCAGATTTCGCGGTTCGCATGGATGCGCTCCGAATAGGTCGAGAGCACCCGCGCGCCGGTGACGACGAGATCCGGCGCGACACGCGCCGAGGCCACATCGGCGAGACGCCGGGTCATCGAATGCAGCGGTGCGACGGCGAAGCGGGTAAGTCTGGTCATCAGAACCCTCGCGTGGCGTTATGGCCCTGCGATGGTTACGCCCTGCGCCCGACCGGGCAAGCGCAAATATAACGGCAGGCTCTGCTTACGCTTTAGGCGGAGAAGCGCCTGCCGCCGCTGGCCTCGCAGGTCTGCGCGAGTTCCGTCGTCGCGGGGCCGGTGCGGCAGCGGGCTTGACCCGAATCCGCATCGACCTCCCGTTCTGCTCGTCAATCTCGAACGCATTCGTCTTGCGCACGAGGTCACTCAGCTTGCGGAAGCCGAAGGTTCGCGGATCGAAATCGGACGCGAGATTGGCGAGCTGGCGGCCAACTTCCCCAAGCGTCACCCAGCCGTCCTCGCTCTCCATCTGGGTGATGACCTTCTTGATGATGGGGGTTGCGGCATCGAGCGGCTGAAGCGACGTCGATCTCGAGGCGGCGTCCTGGGTGTTCGCTGGGGCGGCAAGCAAGTTCTCCGTGTAGACGAACCTTCGATAGGCCTGCCGGAAGCTCTCCGGCGTCTTCTGTTCGCCGAACCCAAAGACGTCGATGCCCTGCTCCCGGATGCGGGCGGCCAGACGGGTGAAATCGCTGTCCGACGACACCAGGCAAAAGCCATCGAACCGGCCGCTGTGAAGCAGGTCCATTGCGTCGATGACCAGCGTGATGTCGGAGGCATTCTTCCCCGTCGTATAGGCGAACTGCTGCTGCGGGATGATGGCGTGTTTGGACAGGATGTCGGCCCAGCCCCTCGACCTGGCATTGGAGAAGTCGCCGTAGATGCGGCGAACGCTGGCCTCGCCGATCTTGGCAATCTCCTCGAACAGCCCATCGGCGATCTTTGCCGAAGCATTGTCTGCATCGATCAGGACAGCGAGACGGGGCGAACGGAGCTCTGACGGCATGACTTTTCCCACGAGATGAACGTAACATTAGAAGACACTCGCGGCGGAATGGCTAGTCCTCGTTCGCCTTGAAGCGTCCCATCCCTTTCAGCACGAAGGGTGCCAGCAGCGCGATGAACGCCAGCGCAAGCAGCGTCGCCGAGATCGGGCTCTGGAGCAACGTCATGGGATCGCCGAGACTGATCGCGAGCGCGCGACGCAGCTGGCTCTCGGCGATCGGGCCGAGGATCAGGCCGACCACGACGGGCGCGATCGGAAAATCGAACCGCCGCATCAGAAAGCCGAGCACGCCGAAGCCGGCCAGCATCGACAGTTCGACCACCGACGGCTTTGCGGCGATGGTGCCCATGGTCGCGAACACGAGGATGCCGGCATAGAGCCACGGCTGCGGGATCGCCAGCAGCCGCACCCACAGGCCAATCAGCGGCAGATTGAGCACCAGCAGCATGCAATTGGCGATGAACAGGCTCGCGATCAGGCCCCACACGAGGTCGGGCCGCTCGGCGAACAGCAGCGGCCCCGGGTTGAGGCCGTATTGCTGGAAGCCCGCCAGCATCATCGCGGCCGTCGCCGAGGTCGGCAATCCCAGCGTCAAGAGCGGCACCAGCGTGCCGGCAGCCGAAGCGTTGTTGGCGGCCTCCGGTCCTGCGACACCTTCGATCGCGCCCTTGCCGAATTCTTCGGGGTATTTGGTCAGTCGCTTCTCGCAGGAATAGGACAGGAAAGTCGGGATCTCCGCGCCGCCGGCAGGCAGCGCACCGATCGGGAAGCCGAACATGGTGCCGCGCAGCCACGGCTTCCACGATCGCTTCCAGTCTTCCTTGGTCATCCACAGCGAGCCGCGCACCGGCTCGAGCTTCTCTTCGGTGTGGTGGCGGCGCGATGCGACGTAGAGCGCCTCGCCCACCGCGAACAGGCCGACCGCGAGCGTCGTCACCTCGACGCCGTCGAGCAGCTCGGGCACCCCGAACGCAAGCCGCGCCTGACCGGTCAGCTTGTCTATACCGACGAGACCTAATGTCAGACCAATAAACAGGCTGGTCAGGCCGCGGATCGGGGAATCGCCGAAGGTCGCCGACACCGTGACGAAGGCGACGCACATCAGCGCGAAATAATCCTCCGGACCAAAGCGCACGGCGAAATCGACCAACCACGGCGCGAGAAAGGCAAGCCCGATGGTGGCAATGGTGCCCGCGACGAAGGAGCCGATCGCGGAGGTCGCGAGCGCCGGTCCGCCGCGGCCGGCCTTGGCCATCTTGTTGCCTTCGAGCGCCGTCGCCATCGAGGCGCTCTCGCCGGGCGTGTTGATCAAGATGGCCGTAGTCGATCCGCCATACATGCCGCCGTAATAGATGCCGGCAAACATGATCAGCGAACCGCCGGGATCGAGCTTGTACGTCACCGGCAGCAGCAGCGCGACCGTCAACGCCGGGCCGATGCCGGGCAGCACGCCCACGGCCGTGCCAAGGAACACGCCGATCAGGGCGTAGAGGAGATTCATCGGCTGGACGGCGACCGCCATGCCGTGGGCCAGCGCCGCGAAAGTTTCCATCACAGCAGTCGCTCCAGGGGGCCGGCTGGAAGACTCAACGTCAACAGGCGGTCGAACGCGAGGTAAATGAGGGTCGACATCACGAGGGCGATGGCGGAATCGACGAGGACAGCCCGGCGCCCAAATGCCGCCGAGGTCGTGACGAACAGCGCCGACGTCGCCAGGATGAACCCGCCGCCGAAGCCAATGATGGCAATCAGCAGCGCAAGGCCGGCGAGGATCAAGACCACAGGCACGGGATCTGCGCTCTCGCGCGCTGGCAGACCGCCGCGCAGCGCGTCAACGAGATTGCCGATCGCGAGCAGCGCGAGGCCGGAGGCGATCACGACCGGCATGGCTTCCGGCCCCATCCCGTACATCGCGGTCGATTGCAGGCCGTGCGCATCCCAGACCAGCACCGCGGCAAGACCTGCGAGCAGCGCGGCGATGACGACGCCGGCGCGATCGACGCGCCGCGGTGGCTGGACGGGATCGCCTGAGCTCATGACTTGACCAGGCCGACTGATCTCAGCACGTCCGTCACACGCACCGTTTCTTTCTTCAGGAAATCGGCGAAGGCGTCACCGCCGAGATAGGCATCCTCCCAGCCCTTCTGCTTGAGGATGTCTTTCCAGGCGTCCGACTTCACCATCTTCTCGACCGCGTCGCTCAGCGTCTTGCGCTGCTCCGGCGTGATTCCGGGAGGCGCGACCACCGAGCGCCAGTTGGCGATCACGAGGTCGATGCCCTGCTCCTTGAAGGTCGGGATGTCGCTGCCTGGAATGCGCTTCTCCGAGGTCACGCCGATCGCGCGCAGCTTGCCCGACTTGATCTGCCCATCATATTCGCTGAGGCCGGAAATGCCGGCAGTGACCTTCGCGCCGAGAATGGCGGCGAGCGACTCGCCGCCGCCCGAGAACGGGATGTAGTTGATCTTCTTCGCGTCGGCGCCGACGGCACCAGCGAACAATGCCGCCATCACGTGATCGACGCCGCCGGCCGAGCCGCCGGCGAAGGTCACCTTGGCGATGTCGGCCTTCACCGCGGCGGCCAGATCCTGCGCGGTCTTGATCGGCGAATTCGCCGGCACCACGATCACCTGGATTTCCTCGGTGAGGCGCGCGATCGGCGTCACCTGCTCGAGCGTGACGGGTGATTTGTTCATGGCGAGCGCGCCCACCATGACGAAGCCGTTGACCATCAGCTGGTTGCCGTCGCCCTTGGCGCCGTTGACGAACTGCGCGATGCCGACACTGCCGCCTGCGCCGGGAACGTTGGTGACCTGCACGCTGCGTGCGACGCCGGCAGCGACCAGCGCCTGTTGCATCGAGCGCGCGGTCTGGTCCCAACCACCGCCCGGCGCCGCAGGTGCCATCAGCTTGAGCTCGAGCTGCTGGGCAAAGGCCGGCGTGGCTGCCGCAAGGGTCAGCGCGACGGCTGCGCCGACGAGGCGCGCGGGAAGTTGAAACATGGGACCGTCTCCGGGCTCATGCGGACGTTTGCCGCATCGTGTCGTTTGGTCGCATATCAGCCAAAACGGCCGACACTGTCCAGTGACATACCCCCGGTTTCCGATTAGCGGGGCGTCGGAATTGCCCCGCCGAGCGCTGCCGTCAGTTCGGCGGCAACATCACGGACGATTTGCCCGATTTCCGGTAACCGCTGATCGGTCAGCCGGCTGGTCATGCCGGACACCGAAATCGCAGCAAGCGGCTCGGCGCAGGCGTTGTAGACCACCGCTGCAACGCAGCGCAGGCCCATGCAGGCCTCTTCATCATCCAGCGCGTAGCCTTGCTTGCGGATCTTTTCGAGCTCCTTGAACAGGTCGCTCGGCCGCACGATCGACTTCTCGGTCAGGCGTGGCATGCCGTGATGGCGGATGACGGCGCCGACGTCCTCGTCGGAATAGGTCGCGAGCACCGCCTTGCCGACGCCGGAGGTCACCATCGGAACGCGGCCGCCGACTTGGGTCAGCGAGCGCATGATCTCGCGGCTCTCCATCCGGGTCAGCACGATGATGAACTCGTCGTCGACCACGGCGAGATTGGCGGTCTCGCGGGTAAGATCACGCAGCTTGCGCAAGTAAGGAATGGCCTGGGCACTGAAATTGCGCCGCCGCGCAAAGCTCGCGCCCACCGTGAAGCTGCGCACGCCGACATGCCATTTGGATTCGGCGCGGTCGAACTGCACGAAGCGGCGGCTTTCCAGCGTCGCCAGCAGGCGATGCACGGTCGAGGCCGAGAGCCCGGTGCGGACGGCGAGATCGCTGAGGCGATAGCCTTCGTCGTCTTCGGACAATGTCTCGAGGATCGACAGCGCGCGATCGACGGACTGCACGCCGCCGTCGCGCGCGTCGTGATCGGCCGCCGATGGCGATCGGGGCTCGATCGATTTGCGCCGGATCACGTTCCTGCCCATCGCGACCTGACTGTTCTCACCTCTCCCCGCGCGCGGGGAGAGGTGAAGCGGCATCGTCGGCTCAGAGCAGCCCTGCTCCGCGCGCCCATTTGTACTTGGCACCGAGGACCTCGACCGGCAGTTCGGTCGAGTAGGCATAGGCCGGAATGCCGTTCTGGTAGAGATATTCGGCGGCTTCCTCAACCTCGACGTCGCCGGCGAGCGAGGCGACGATCGGCTTCACGAAGCCCTTGGCCTCCATCTCCTTCTTCACCTCGACCATGTTGCGGGCGAACACCATCGGCGGCGTGACGATGGTGTGCCAGTAGCCGAGGATCAGCGAGTGGATGCGCTCGTCCGTTAGGCCGAGTTTTACGGTGTTGACGTAGGTGATCGGCGGCTCACCGCCGGTGATGTCCACGGGATTTCCGGCCGCGCCAAACGGCGGGATGAACTTGCGGAAGGCCGCATCCAGATCCGGCGGCATTGACATCAGCGACAAGCCGTTGTCGACGCAGGAGTCCGACAACAGCACGCCCGAACCGCCTGCACCGGTAATGATCAGCACGTTCTCGCCCTTCGGCGTCGGCAGCACCGGCACGCCCCGCGCGAATTCGAGCAGCTGCCGCAAGCTACGGGCGCGGATCACGCCGGACTGCGCCAGGACATCCTCGTAGATCTTGTCGTTGCCGGCGAGCGCGCCGGTGTGCGACGAGGCCGCCTTAGCACCGGCGGAGGTGCGGCCGGCCTTGAGCACGATGACCGGTTTTTTCTTGGAGACGCGTTTTGCGGCTTCCGCAAAGGCGCGGCCGTCCTTGAGGTCTTCGCAGTGCTGCGCGATCAGGTTCGTGTTCGGATCCTGCTCGAAGAAGGCGAGCAGATCGTCCTCGTCGATGTCGGACTTGTTGCCGAGGCCGACGATCGCCGACACGCCCATCTTGGCCGAACGGGAGAAGCCGATGATGGCCATGCCGATGCCGCCCGATTGCGAAGACAGTGCCGCGTGGCCCTTGACATCATAGGCGGTGCAGAAGGTCGCGCAGAGATTGGCAGGCGTATAATAGAAGCCGTAGATGTTCGGTCCCATCAGGCGGATGTCGTACTTCTTGCCGACTTCGACGATCTCGGCCTGGAGTTCCGGCGCGCCGGCTTCCGCGAAGCCCGACGGGATCAGAACCGCGCCGGGAATTTTCTTCTCGCCGCATTCGGTGAGCGCCGCGGCCACGAACTTCGCGGGAATTGCGAACACCGCGGTGTCGATCACACCGGGCACGTCCTTGACGCTCTTGTAGGCCTTGTAGCCGAGGATCTCGGCGGCCTTGGGATGGATCGGGTAGATGTCGCCCTTGTAGCCGCCGTTGATGAGGTTCTTCATCACGGAATTGCCGATCTTGCCGTCTTCGGCCGAAGCGCCGACCACGGCAACCGCCTTCGGCTGCATGATGCGGCTCATCGCCGCGACGATCTCTTCGGTCGGGCGCGGCTTCGGCTTGGGCACGTAAGCGAAGTCGACGACGATGCGGACGTCGGCCGCGATCGCGTCCTTGGCCGTCGCGAACACCGGGTTGAGATCGAGCTCGACGATCTCGGGGAAATCGGTGACGAGCTGCGAGACCTTGACGATGACATCGGCGAGCGCCGTGCGGTTCACCGGCTCGCCGCCGCGAACGCCCTTCAAAATTTCATGCGCCTGGATGCCGTCGAGCATCGACAGCGCATCTTGCTTTGTCGCGGGCGCGAGGCGGAAGGTGATGTCCTTCAGGACTTCGACCAGCACGCCGCCGAGACCGAAGGCAACCAGCTTGCCGAACGAGGCGTCGGTGATCGACCCGACGATCACTTCGGTGCCGCCGGCCAGCATCTGCTGCACCTGGACACCCTCGATCTTGGCATCAGACTTGTACTTCCTGGCGTTGCCGAGAATGGTCTCGTAGGCCTTCTCGGCGTCTTCTGCCGATTTGAGGCCAACGATGACGCCGCCGGCTTCGGTCTTGTGAAGAATGTCCGGCGAGACGATCTTCATCACCACCGGGAAGCCCATCGAGGCGGCCATCTTGCCGGCCTCGCCGGCCGATTTCGCCACCCCCTCCTTCGGCACCGCAATGCCGTAGGCGTCGCAGACCAGCTTGCCTTCCGGCGCGGTCAGGCTGGTGCGCTTGTCCGCCTTGACCTGGTCAAGCACCTTGCGGACGGCATCTTTGGAATTGGACATGTGGCTCTCCCTTGACCTTGGTTCTTGCGTTCTCAAAGCGCGCGCGCGTTGCGGCTGCCCGTGATGCTTTCCATTCGCCGCGCTCTGTTCCATGTCGCGGAACGGAGTGGCATAAAGCCGAGATTACTCCGCCGGCTTGGATCAAAAATGGCTGGCGATGGCATTTGGTATGCCAGAAGCCAACTTGTCAAGCTGCAGCGCACCTTAGAACGCTGCAAAAAATAGGCAGCTTGACATTCTGGTATTTGGTATGCCAAAAACTTTCCCGTTAATAATCCTGTAAAAGACGACTCCCACTGGAGGAGATTCGTCGTGTCACTGCGGAAACCAACCAAGGCGTTGCCGAACATGGCCGAGGCAGATATCGCAATCGTTCGTATTGCCCCGGAGTCGAGCTTCAAGAACAAGGCGTATGACGCCTTGAAGGAAGCCATCCTCAAGATGGACATCTACTCGACGCCCGAACCCGTCATGCTCGACGAGCGCGCGTTGTCCGAGCGCCTCGGCGTGAGCCGCACGCCGATCCGCGAAGCCATCGCGATGCTAGAGCAAGACGGTTTCGTGAAGACGGTTCCTCGCCGCGGCATCATGGTGGTCCGAAGGACCAAGAGCGAGATCGTCGACATGATCCGCGCCTGGGCGGCGCTGGAGAGCATGGCGGCTCGCCTCATCACCGCCACAGCGCGCAAGAAAGACATCACGGCGCTGCGCGACTACTTCAAGGAATTTGGCAAGGATCGCCTGCCCGAGGATCACGTCGAGGAATATTCGCGCGCCAACATCGCCTTCCACCAGGCGCTGATCTCGCTGTCGGAATCACCGGTGCTGGTCGATCTCACCAACGACTTGCTGCTGCATGTGCGTGGCTATCGGCAATTGACCATCGGACGCAAGGACCGCACCGCGACGTCGCTTCCCGAGCATCTCGGCATGATCGAAGCCCTGGAGGCGCGCGATACCGAGCTCGCCGAGAAGCGCGCCCGCGATCACACCCTTGGCCTTGCCGCTTACGTCGAAGCGCATGGTCAGGAACTCTTCTAGCCGGCAACGTTCACCAAAGGGCGAGGCATCGCCCCCAAAAGCCTGAAACGGCATCTTGAGACCAGGGAGACAAGGCCCATGCTGAATACCGCGACCAAGTCCGAAGCACCGGGCACCGAGCAGGAATTGACGGATGGTTTTCATCTCGTCATTGACGCGCTCAAGCTGAACGGCATCAACACCATCTATAATGTGCCGGGCATCCCGATCACGGATTTGGGCCGCATGGCGCAGGCGGCCGGTATTCGCATGATTTCGTTCCGCCACGAGCAGAACGCCGGTTATGCGGCGGGCATCGCCGGCTACCTCACCAAGAAGCCCGGCATCTGCCTCACCGTCTCCGCGCCCGGCTTCCTCAACGGTCTCACCGCGCTCGCCCACGCCACCACCAACTGCTACCCGATGATCCTGATCTCGGGCTCCTCCGAGCGCGAGATCGTCGACCTCCAGCAGGGCGACTATGAAGAGATGGACCAGCTCGCGATCGCCAAGCCGCTGTGCAAGGCAGCCTACCGTGTGCTGCACGCCCAGGACATCGGCATTGGTCTTGCCCGTGCCATCCGTGCCGCCGTCTCCGGCCGTCCGGGCGGCGTCTATCTCGACCTGCCGGCAAAGCTGTTCGGCCAGGTGATGAACGCCGATGCCGGCCAGAAGTCGCTGGTCAAGGTAATCGACGCGGCTCCCGCGCAGATCCCCTCGCCCGCTTCGATCAAGCGCGCGCTTGATGTTCTGAAGAGCGCAAAGCGCCCTCTCATCATCCTCGGCAAGGGCGCGGCCTACGCGCAGGCCGACGAGGAGATCAAAACCTTCGTCGAGAAGAGCGGCATTCCCTTCCTGCCGATGAGCATGGCCAAGGGCCTCCTCTCCGACACCCATCCGCAGTGCGCAGGCGCCGCCCGCTCGACGGTGCTGAAGGAATCCGACGTCGTGCTGCTGATCGGCGCCCGGCTGAACTGGCTGCTCTCGCACGGTAAGGGCAAGAACTGGGGCGAAGCGCCCAAGAAGTTCATCCAGGTCGACATCGAACCCAGGGAAATGGACTCCAACGTCGAGATCGTCGCGCCGGTCGTCGGCGACATCGGCTCGGTCGTCTCCGCCTTCAATCAGGCGATGGCTTCGGGCTGGACCGCCCCGCCCGCCGAATGGACCAAGGCGATTTCGACCAAGCGCGAAGAGAACGTCGCCAAGATGGCGCCGAAGCTCATGAACAACAAATCGCCGATGGACTATCACGGCGCGCTCGGCGTGCTGAAGAACGTCATCAAGGATCATCCCGAGGCGATCCTCGTCAACGAGGGCGCCAACACGCTCGACCTCGCCCGCGGTGTCATCGACATGTATCGCCCACGCAAGCGTCTCGACGTCGGCACCTGGGGCGTGATGGGCATCGGCATGGGCCAGGCAATCGCGGCGGCTCTCGAGACTGGCCATCCCGTGCTCGCGGTCGAAGGCGACTCGGCGTTCGGCTTCTCCGGCATGGAAGTGGAGACCATCTGCCGCTACAATTTGCCGATCTGCGTCGTCATCTTCAACAATGACGGCATCTATCGCGGCACCGACGTCAACGGCGCCAACGCCGATCCGGCGACGACGGTGTTCGTCAAGGGCGCCCGCTACGACAAGATGATGGAGGCCTTCGGCGGCGTCGGCGTCAACGCGACTTCGCCGGACGAGCTCAAGCGCGCCGTCAACGAAGCCATGGCTTCGGGCAAGCCGACGCTCATCAACGCCGTGATCGATCCGGCCGCCGGTTCCGAGAGCGGCCGCATCGGCAATCTCAATCCGCAGAGCGTTCTGCAGAAGAAGAAGTAAGCATCCCCTTCAACCCACAAGGTCCCTGCGGGTGCAGGGGTAGATCAGAGTACGGAGCAACACGATGACAAAAGCGCTCGAGGGCGTTCGCATTCTCGACTTCACCCACGTCCAGTCCGGGCCGACCTGCACGCAGTTGCTCGCATGGTTCGGCGCCGACGTGATCAAGGTGGAGCGCCCGGGCGTGGGTGACATCACCCGCGGCCAGCTGCAGGACATCCCGAATGTGGACAGCCTGTATTTCACCATGCTCAACCACAACAAGCGCTCGATCACGCTCGACACCAAGAACCCCAAGGGCAAGGAAGTCCTCACCGAGCTCATCAAGAAGTGCGACGTGCTGGTCGAGAATTTCGGCCCCGGCGTGCTCGACCGCATGGGCTTCCCCTGGGAGAAGATCCAGGCGATCAACCCGAAGATGATCGTCGCCTCTATTAAGGGCTTTGGTCCCGGACCATACGAGGACTGCAAGGTTTATGAGAACGTCGCCCAGTGCACCGGCGGCGCCGCCTCCACCACGGGCTTCCGCGACGGCTTGCCCCTCGTGACCGGCGCGCAGATCGGCGACAGCGGCACCGGTCTGCATCTGGCGCTCGGCATCGTCACCGCACTCTATCAGCGCACCCATTCCGGCAAGGGCCAGCGCGTCACCGCCGCGATGCAGGACGGCGTGCTCAATCTCGCGCGCGTCAAGCTGCGCGACCAGCAGCGCCTCGCCCATGGTCCGCTCAAGGAATACAGCCAGTTCGGCGAAGGCATTCCGTTCGGCGATGCCGTGCCGCGTGCCGGCAACGATTCCGGCGGCGGCCAGCCCGGCCGCATCCTGAAGTGCAAGGGCTGGGAGACCGATCCCAACGCCTATATCTACTTCATCACCCAGGCCCCGGTCTGGGAGAAGATCTGCGACGTGATCGGTGAGCCCTCCTGGAAGACCGATCCGAACTACGCCAAGCCGGCCGTCCGCCTGCCGCGCCTGAATGAGATCTTCGGCCGCATCGAACAATGGACGATGACGAAGACGAAGTTCGAGGCGATGGAAATCCTCAACAAGGACGACATTCCCTGCGGCCCGATCCTGTCGATGAAGGAGATCGCCGAGGACCAGTCGCTGCGCGCGACCGGCACCGTGGTCGAGGTCGACCACCCCACCCGCGGCAAGTACATCTCCGTCGGCAACCCGATCAAGCTGTCGGACTCCCCGAGCGAGGTGGAGCGATCCCCGCTGCTCGGCGAGCACACCGACGAGATCCTGCGCACCGTGCTGGGCTTCTCGGACCATCAGGTCGCCGATATCCACAAGTCCGGCGCGCTCGATCCACCGCAGAAGCAGGCCGCCGAATAAGCGGGCTTATCTCACGACGCGAAAGGCCGCCGGCTTCGGCGGCCTTTTTGTTGGCGCGCAAAGGCTGCATCGCACGATCGGCGCGCTTGCCGCGCCGCCAAGGCTGGATTAAAGATTGGTTCGCGAGGAACAGATGCGGTGGCCGGCCGTTGCTCCCTCGACCGGTGTGCTCCCGGAAATGCGAGCATGCCGGAAATGCCAGCATGCCATCTCCACGGCGAGTGCAGCACGCCTCGCAAAGACCCTGCCCCACGCTGAAGAACTGATCGCCTTCGCTTCCGAGGATGGCAAGTCGGCCTTTCAGTTCGGGCACGGGTGGCGTCGCGTCCGGCACTCGCCAGGACCACGCTCGTTGATCAAATTGAGGGCTTAAATGTCGAAAGATCAATCCTCTGATCGCGCCAAGCGTGAAGCCAACAAGGCGTTCAAGCCTGCGACAACGCAGAAGCCGATCAATGACTATGCGAAGGACCAGAACTCCTTCAACGAGAATCGCGAACGGCTGAAAGCGGAGCGATTGGCCCGGGAGGCGAAGCCGGGAAGCGGCTCCGAATAGGCACGACGATCCCAGACTCCGACCGCGAATTCCGCTAAAGGCGGGGCGCCGAAATCCGCCTGGTCTACAGCATCGAGAGCACGACGATTCCGTCTTCGACTGCACCAGAAGCGAGCTGCGCCCGCGCCATGCGCTCGAACTCGGTCCGGTTCTTGCGAAGATAACTGAAAGCCTGCTTCTGCGTCAGGAACGTCGTCGCAAGACGGCACATCTGTCGTCCCGCGCCAAGCGCGAGAAAGAAGGTGATGGTGCCACCGCCATCCGACTTTATTCTAGGCACGACCCGCACTCTTTGGCATGTGATCGGCCCTCTCCAAATTGTCCTCGGCGCAATGGAAGCCAGTTATGGCGTCACCTTCTTCTTGCGCTTCGTCGGGACGGGCGGCGGCAGCGACGCCTGAAGGGCGGCGTCTGCCGCTTCCTTGGCCTGGCGCAGCTCTCGAAGCCGCGCCATGTTCTTGCGAACATCGACGGCTTGCTTTCCAACGTCCACCATCGCCCGCGCGCCTTCCTCAGCGGCCAAACGCTGACGGTTAGAACGCGCGATGCTTTCGGGTGACGGTTCGGCCGGTCTCTTGGCGCTCATTATTCACCCTGCTCTGCAACGGACAAAAACCCGCTCAATCCTGGGATCGAGCGGGTGGCATGGCCGTTTCAGTACATCCGTGAAACGGCACCAAGGCTTTAGGCCAGCGAGAGATTCTCAGCGCTGACCTTGCCCCGCATCTTGTCGGTCTTGAGTTCGAAGTTGACCTTTTGGCCTTCAGCGAGACCTGCAAGACCAGCCCGCTCGACCGCGCTGATGTGAACGAACACATCGTTGCCGCCGTCGTTCGGCTGAATGAATCCAAAGCCCTTCTGGCCGTTAAACCACTTTACAGTACCTGTCGTCATTTTCTTCTCCAAAGCGCATACGCGCAGGTTCCGCGTGATCGTCACGCAGAACAAATTCTATTCGTCGATGTCTATGGAAAAGGAGCCCGCGGGCGCATTCAACAAGGCACAGCGGCTGAACGAACAGCCTCAACGTATACCTCATCCTCGCCATTTGCAAGGCTTGACGGAATTTAACGGCTCGGGAGCCCGGCGGTAGGTGCAGGACGCGCGCTATTCAGCGCTCATCTTTCGCCCCCCGGCGAGCTGCTCTCGAAGGCTGCCGAGCGCCCCATGCGTGGATCCATCAAAAAAAATCGAGACGCCGCGTCGGATCGGCAGCATCTCCTTCGTCATCTGGACATGAACGGGCAGTAGACGCCCACGTCGAGCCCGGCGATTCATGAGGAAGAATGATCATGCCCAGCACTGTCCGCCTGCACCGCGTTCTCACGACCAGCCCGGAGAAAGTCTATCGCGCCTTCCTGGAGGCGGATGCGTTGGCAAAATGGCTTCCGCCGAATGGCTTCACCTGCACCGTCCATCATTTCGAGCCGAAGGTCAGGGGCACGTTCAAGATGTCGTTCCGTAACTTCACGACGGGCAACAGCCACGCCTTCGGCGGCGAATATCTCGAGCTCGTCCCCGGCGAACGTCTCCGTTACACCGACAGGTTCGACGACCCCAATCTGCCGGGCGAGATCCAGGTCACCGTGATCCTGAAGAAAGTATCCGTCGGCACCGAGCTGGATATCACGCAGGCCGGCATCCCCGACGTCATCCCGCCGGAGGCTTGTTATCTCGGCTGGCAGGAATCGCTGCGCAATCTGGCGAAGCTCGTCGAGCCTGAGATCAAGCAATAGCGATCGGACGCGACTTAGGGGCGGCCGCGTGACCGTAGGCTACGCGCCCGCCCTCGACTGGAGCCCGCCGCTTGCGGTCCAGCGGTCCGGGTCCGGGCTGTGTCCGATCAAAGCAAGGCCGTACGCAATCGACTCGAACTGATCGCCCGACATCAGCCGTTCGTTGCCGAACCGCTCGGCGAACAGTTTTCGAACGGCCGGCACGAAAGACGTGCCGCCGGTCAAAAACACCTTCTCGACCTCGCGCGCGGTGATGCCGGCTTCGCCCAGCACCTTGTCGACGGTGGCCCCGAGCCTCGCGATGTCGTCGGCAATCCAGGCTTCGAAATTCTTCCGCGTGATAGTCGAGCCGATATCGACCCCGCCTCCTTTGAAGCGGAACTCCACCTGATCCTGGGCCGACAGCGCGACCTTGGCGTCGGACACCGCGCGGTACAGCGCAAAGCCGAGGTCGAGATCGACGATGGTGATGAAATCCTCGAGCAGAGCCGGCTTCACCGCGGTGCGCGCAAGCTCCCGGAGTTCGCGCAGGTCGCCGTTGCTCTTCATCATCGCGAGCTGATGCCAGCGCGCGAGATTAGTGTAGTGGCCGGTGGGGATCGGCAGCACCTTGTCGAACGAGCGGAAGCTCGAGCCCTTGCCCAGCCGCGGCGAGACGACGTGATCGACGATACGGTAGTCGAAGGTGTCGCCCGCAATCCCGATGCCGGCATGGCCGAGCGGCTCGGCGCGCAAGGCGCCGCCGGCACGCGAGAACCGCATCACCGAGAAATCGCTGGTGCCGCCACCGAAATCCGCGACCAGCACGGTCGCATCGCGCTCCAGCCGGCGGGCGAAGGAGAACGCCGCGCCCACGGGTTCGTAGACATAGCGGGCGTGGCCGGCGCCGAGGCGCTCGAACGCGGCCCGGTAGCGCTGCATCGCCAGCGCTTCGTCGGGATTGCCCCCGGCGAAGCGGACGGGGCGACCGACTGTAATGGTGGACGTCTCGAAGCCGAATTTATCGCCGCCATGCCGCGCCAGCGTCCGCAGGAACGCCGCCAAAATATCCTCGAACTTGTAGCGCTGCCGGAACACCTGGGTGGTGTTGAAGCTGGAGCTTGCGGCAAAGGTCTTGAACGACTGGAGGAAGCGGTAGACATGGCGTCCTTCCAGGAACTGCTCGATCGCCCACGGGCCGCCTTCAGCCTGGGCGCCGGCTCCCGGCCGGTCCTCCCAGAAGCACAGCGCTGACACGAAGACGCTGTGGCGCTGCTCACCATGGTCGAAGCGGATGGCCTCGACCCGGCGATCGTCCGCCGCAAGGGCCACGACCGTGTTGCTGGTCCCAAAATCGATGCCGATCGAGACGGCGGGCGAGGCGCTCGACATGAACCACTCTGACAGATGATTGGAGGGGGCAGACCACTAACGGCTTCATGTGCCGCTGCCAAGGCTCCGTTTTTGGATATCGACGGTCAAATGGTTCAGTTTCGGCCGGCTTTGGGCATATCCCGCTCAAATCGGCCCATTTAACGGATTATTATGCTGCAATGCGAAGAGCTAAATGCTGCTATGCAATGGCATGCATAGACATTGGCATCTGGTATACATAAATTCCCTTTCGAAATGAGACAGCACTACTGACCGTCTCGAGAAAGGGATTTCCGATGTCCAAGACCGCTTCCGTCGCTCTCGCGCCCTCCTCCACGCTGTTCGCCCGCCTGATGGCAACGATCGACCGCCTCCTGATGGCGAGCGCCGAGATCTCGAATCACAACGGCGACCTGCCGCGCTTTGGCCTGTAGGCCGGACAGCCGCCCGCGCCTGCGCGCGCAGCGGGAGACGGTTTTAGATCAGTCCGCATACTACTTTTGATGAATGGCCCCGGATCACGGGGCCATTTCTACTTGTGCTGTCCTGAGTCACAGCCGCAACCGGGCAAGGTCCTGCGGCATTTGCGCACGGTGACCGGACCAGCGCTTGAAGCTTGGCATAATGCATACAAGAATGCCGTTCCAGCGCTCGCAGAAAAATGAGAGGCGCCACGGGAGGCTTTATGACGGACATGGTGCAAGCAACCGCCCCGACAGCCGCGCGCGTTAGCGACACGTATCGCTGGACGCAATTGGCAGTTGGCGTCGCGGCGATGGTAATGATCGCCAATTATCAATACGGCTGGACGTTCTTCGTCCCCGACATCCAGAAGAAGTTCGGCTGGGATCGCGCGTCGATCCAATGGGCCTTTACCCTGTTCGTGCTGTTCGAGACCTGGCTCGTGCCGATCGAGGGATGGTTCGTCGACAAATACGGTCCGCGCATCGTGGTGCTGGTCGGCGGCGTGCTCTGTGCCGCCGGCTGGGCGATCAACGCGGAGGCGACCACGCTCAACGGCTACTATCTCGGCATGATCATCGCAGGCATCGGCGCCGGCGGCGTCTACGGCACCTGCGTCGGTAATGCGCTGAAGTGGTTTCCGGACAAGCGCGGTCTTGCCGCGGGCATCACGGCCGCTGGTTTCGGTGCGGGCTCCGCGCTGACCGTCGCGCCGATCCAGGCCATGATCAAGGACAGCGGTTTCCAGACCACCTTCCTTTATTTCGGCCTCGGACAAGGCATTATCATCTGCATCCTCGCCTTCTTCCTGCTCGCGCCGAAAGCAGGTCAGGTGCCGAACGCGGTCGTGAACGCCAATCTGCAGCAGACCCGACGCAACTACCAGCCGACCGAGGTGCTGCGTCAGCCGATCTTCTGGCTGATGTACTTCATGTTCGTGATCGTCGGCGCCGGTGGCCTGATGGTGACGGCGAACCTGAAGCCGATCGCGGCGGACTGGAAGATCGACAACGTGCCGGTCACGCTGATGGCGGTGACGATGACCGCGGTGACCTTCGCGGCCACGATCGACCGCGTGCTCAACGGCCTGACGCGTCCGTTCTTCGGCTGGATCTCCGACATGATCGGCCGCGAGAACACGATGTTCATCGCCTTCGGCATGGAAGGTATCGGCATCTGGATGCTCTACCTCTGGGGCCACGATCCGCTCTGGTTCGTGCTGCTCTCGGGCTTCGTGTTCTTCGCCTGGGGTGAGATCTACTCGCTGTTCCCCTCGACCTGCACCGACACGTTCGGCGCCAAGTTCGCGACCACCAATGCCGGCCTGCTCTACACCGCGAAGGGTACGGCCGCGCTGCTGGTCCCGATCGGCAACTACATGCAGCAGTCGTCGGGCAGTTGGGACAACGTGTTTATCATCGCAGCCGGCGCCAACATCCTGGCCTCGGCGCTGGCGATCGCGGTGCTCAAGCCCTGGCGCAAGGTCGTGGTCGCGCAATCGACCGTCTGACGCGCTCCAAAAGCGCTTCTCGCGCAAAACGCCCGGCCTCGCGGCCGGGCGTTTTCGTTGTGCGCGACGTTTTCGTGAACCCGCCGTCCCTAAAGGAACTCCGCAAATTTTCAGGCGCGCGCCAAGATAGGGCTTGCAATCTGGAATATGGTATACCAAGGTCGCCACCGCGCTTGCGACGATAAGCCACAATATTGCGACATCAGGTCATCTTGCGACCGGTGTCGAACCAGACAGGCGCTTGGGAGGTTCTTGATGATTTCCAGCACCGATGGCGCTGTCACGGCCGCGCCTCTCCGCACAGGTTTCCGCTGGCTCCAGCTGGTCATGGGCATCGTCTGCATGGCGATGATCGCCAACCTGCAATATGGCTGGACCCTGTTCGTCGATCCGATCGATCACGCGCACCATTGGGGACGCGCCGCGATCCAGCTCGCCTTCACCATCTTCGTCGTCACCGAAACCTGGCTGGTGCCGATCGAGGCCTGGTTCGTCGACAAATACGGCCCGCGCATCGTCATCATGTTCGGCGGCGTCATGATCGCGCTGTCGTGGATTCTCAACTCCTATGCCGATAGCCTCACCTTGCTCTACGCGGCCGCGATCATCGGCGGCATGGGCGCGGGCGCCGTGTACGGCACCTGCGTCGGCAACGCGCTGAAATGGTTTCCCGATCGCCGGGGCCTTGCCGCCGGTGCGACTGCCGCCGGCTTCGGCGCAGGCGCTGCACTCACCGTCGTGCCGATCGCAGCCATGATCGCAACGAGCGGCTATCAGCACGCGTTCCTCACCTTCGGCATCGGCCAGGGCGTGATCGTCTTCGTGCTCGCCTTCTTCATCCAGCCCCCGCGGATCTCGATCCCGCCGAAGAAGAAGCAGCTCAATCTGCCGCAGACCAAGATCGACTTCACCCCGCCCCAGGTGCTGCGCACCCCTATTTTCTGGGTCATGTATCTCGTGTTCGTCATGGTCGCCTCCGGCGGCCTGATGACCGCGGCGCAGATCGCCCCGATCGCACACGACTTCAAGATCGCCGACACGCCGGTCACGCTCGCCGGCTTTCAGATGGCGGCCTTGACGTTCGCGATCTCGCTCGACCGCATCTTCGACGGTTTCGGACGGCCGTTCTTCGGCTTCGTCTCCGACACGATCGGCCGCGAGCACACCATGTTCATCGCCTTCGGCACCGCCGCGCTGATGCTGCTGACGCTGTCGGCCTATGGCCACGTCCCTGTCGTCTTCGTGCTCGCCACCGCGGTCTATTTCGGCGTGTTCGGCGAGATCTACTCGCTGTTCCCGGCGACCTGCGGCGACACCTTCGGCTCGAAGTTCGCAACCACCAACAACGGCATGCTCTACACGGCGAAGGGGACCGCGTCCCTGCTCGTTCCGCTCGCCAGCGTGATCTCGGCCACGTATGGCTGGAAGGCCGTGTTCGTGGTCGCAGTCGCGCTGAACGCAACGGCGGCCCTGACGGCGCTGTTCGTGATCAAGCCGATGCGCCGCTCCTTCATCCTCGGCAAGGAAGCCGAGAGCGCCAACGCCGCGACGGGGAACGCCAAGACCGAGACGGCATAACGAACACTCCTTGCACGGTGAGACAGGGGCGCAGCGATGCGCCCCTTTCTTTTTGGCTCACGGCAAACGTCAGCATTGTTGCCTCAAGATTTTTCGGAACAGCCAAATCGAGTGCTTGACGATTGGCATTATGTATACCACACTTGCCGCATCATTCACCCAGGGAGGTTGCAATGCTGGTCGGAGACATTCTGCGCAAGAAGACACCGCGCGTTGTCACGGTGCGAATGAACGAAACGGTGGGTATCGCCGCCAAGCTGATGCGCGCCAACAATATCAGCGCACTGGTGGTGAAGGACGTGGTCCGCTCCGAGGGTAACACCGCGGTCGGCATGTTCACCGAGCGCGACGTCGTGCGCGCCGTCGCCGAGCACGGCGCCAATGCCGTCAACGTCAAGGTTTCGCAGCTCGTCTCGGTGCAGCAGCTCGTATCCTGCACCTCAAACGACACGATCGAGCACGTCCGCCATCTGATGAACCGGAATCACATCCGGCACCTGCCTGTCATCGACGATTACAGCCTCGTCTCGGTCATCAGCATGCGTGACATCGCCTCCTTCGTGGACGAAGCGATCAACGGCACGCCGCAAGCAGCTTAAAGCGTCTCACTTCCCCCTGCGACTACCGTCCCCGGCTCGGACCTTCCGAGCCGGACCGGATCTTTCGTCCCGAAATCCGGCTTCCGCTGCTTCGCGAGGATTCCATGAAGATCTGCATCTACGGCGCCGGCGCAATCGGCGGATATCTCGGGGTTCAGCTCGCGCGCGCGGGCGCCGACGTCAGCCTGGTCGCACGCGGCGCGCACCTTGCCGCGATGCGCGAGCGCGGCCTGACGCTGCTCGCGGGCGAGGAGAAGCACACCGTGCATCCGCGCTGCACCGACGATCCCGCCGAGCTCGGTGTGCAGGACTACATCATCATCACGCTGAAGGCGCACTCGATCACCGGCGTGATCGAGACAATGCAGCCGCTGCTCGGACCCCACACCCGCATCGTCACCGCCGTCAACGGCATCCCCTATTGGTACTTCTACAAGCACGGCGGCCAATACGAGAATTCGACGCTGGAGAGCATCGACCCCGGCGGACGGCAGTGGCGCGAAATTGGCGCCGAGCGCGCCATCGGTTGCATCGTCTATCCCGCCACCGAGATCGAGGCGCCCGGCGTGATCCGTCACGTCTACGGCAACAACTTTCCGCTCGGCGAGCCCTCCGGCGAGATCACCCCGGACGTGCAACGCCTCGCCGATCTCTTCGTCGCAGCCGGACTGAAGGCGCCGGTGCTCGACCGCATCCGCGACGAGATCTGGCTCAAGCTGTGGGGCAATGTCTGCTTCAACCCGATCAGCGCACTCACCCATGCAACGCTCGACGTGATCTGCACCGATCCGGCCACCCGCGCGCTGTCGCGCGCGATCATGATGGAGACGCAAGGGATCGCCGAAACGTTCGGCGTCAAATTCCGCGTCGACGTCGAGCGCCGCATCGAAGGTGCGCGCAAGGTCGGCGCGCACAAGACCTCGATGCTCCAGGATCTCGAGCGCGGCCGCCCGATGGAGATCGACCCGCTCGTCACCGTCGTGCAGGAGATGGGTCGCCTCACCGGCGTCGCCACCCCCGCGCTCGATTCAGTGCTGGCGATGGTGACCCAGCGCGCCCGCATTGCCGGTCTCTACGACGGCATCTCGACCCCATCAGATCCGCGCGCACTGGCGGTGGCGTGATGGCTGGCGAGATCAAACAATGGCTCCGCTTCCGGAATAGCGGTGCGACCGGCTTCGGCACGCTAACGTCGTCGGGTATCAGCGTCCATGAGGGCGAGATGTTTGGCCGCCATGCAGCCACCGGCAAGACGCTGGCGCTGTCGGAGGTCGAACTGCTCGCGCCCTGCGTGCCCAGCAAGATCGTCGCGCTCTGGAACAATTTTCATGCACTCGCGGCCAAGCTCAACCAGCCCGAGCCACCGGAGCCGCTCTACCTCCTGAAGGCCACCACCAGCATTACGACGCCAGGCGCGGTGATCCGCCGTCCCTCTTATTACGACGGCAAGACCACGTATGAAGGCGAGCTCGGCATCGTCATCGGCAAGACCTGTGCCCGGGTGTCGCCGGCGGAAGCGGACAGCTTCATCTTCGGCTACACCTGCGTCAACGACATCACCGCCAACGACATCCTGACCAGCGACCCGACCTTCCCGCAATGGGCACGGGCCAAAGGCATCGACGATTACGGCCCGTTCGGCCCCGTCATCGCGACCGGTCTCGATCCGGTCAGGCTGGTGGTCCGCACCATCCTCAACGGTGCGGAGCGACAGAACTATCCGATATCGGACATGATCTTCACCGCGCAGGAGCTGGTCAGCAGGATCTCCCACGACATGACCCTGCTCCCCGGCGACCTCATTGCCGTCGGCACCTCGGTCGGCGTCGGCGTGATGAAAGAGCCGGTGAACATTGTGACCGTCGCGATCGACGGCATCGGCGAGCTGACCAACGAGTTTCGTCTGTAGCTTCTCTCTCCGTCATGGCCGGGCTTGTCCCGGCCATCCACGTTCTGTTGGTGCGGAGGCGAAGGCGTGGATGCCCGGGACAAGCCCGGGCATGACGAGCGCGCTGAACGTCTGCCTCCCAACGCGGGAAACTCGGCTCTCCCCACCCCCCTCAATCGATCGGCTGACGCAACCAGCAGTGGATCGCGCTATCGGAAACCTCTGGCAGGCCCCCGCTGCCCTTGATCTCGGTTCCGCTCTCCAATAGCAATTATGGCGATAATGTGCCGGCGTGAGGAAGTCACGATGTGGCTGTTTTTCCTGGTTGCCTGGTTTGTTCTGCTCACTGCCATCGCGATCTTCGCCCAGCAGGCGCTCGGTTACGATGTCGGCCACCTGCCTGCCTGGTTCGGAGGCCTGCCCGTCCCGCAGCGTGTTGCGACCGGCGCGATCCTGGCCTTGGCGTTGGCACTGATCGGCGCCTCCGCCTGGCGGCTCTCGCGCCAGGACCGGCGCCTCGACACATTGCGCGACCGCCTCAAGAAGACCCGCGAGGACGTGGTCGTCGCCCACGCCCTGCAGAACCACCTCGACGCCACCGTCCAGCACCTGATCGAGAGCGATCCCCGGGAGGCCGTTTCCGCCCTGCACGACAAGCTGGGCGAGACCGAGCAGCGCGCCCTGCTGCAGCGGGGCCGCAACGAATCCACCGACATGCACGACCAGCTCGCCGAAATCCGCCGGCGCCAGCAGGAATTGCGCGATATGGTCGGCAAGGTCGCCGAGCAGCGCCGCGCGGTCGAGCCGGTTTTCACCGAGATCCGCGACCGCCAGAACCAGCTCGAACGCTCGCTGCACGACCTTGAGACCGACGACCGCAAGAACAACCTCGCCGACCGGCTCAAGGACATCGCGGGCGACGTATCGACGCTGCTGTCCCGGGTCGGCGCGGTCCAGGACACCTTTGCGACCCTGAATCAGTACAAGGACGATCTAGCGAAGTCCCACGCTGAGCTGGTGCCGCTGCGCTCGTCGGACGCCGGCCTCAATGCGTTGATCGGCGAGCTGAGCCTCGGTCATGAGCGCCTCGCCAAGAGCATCGACGAGCTCGAAACCGGCGGCGAAGCGCCGCTCGGCACCCGCGTCGAGATGCTGTCGAAGAACAAGATCGAGATCGAGCAGCGCCTGGCCCGCATCGACGACAGCTTCCACATCCTGAAAGGCATCGGGCTCGACTTCGAAGAGCTCGGCGAGCGCCGGGCCCAGCTCGAACGCTCGCTCGCCGGTGTCGAGATCGACGCCGAGGGCGAGACGCTTGCCGACCGCCAGAATGCGCTGAACGATTTTGTTCTCCAGTCGCGCCAGCGCCTCGGTGCGTTACAGGAAACGCTGGCGACGCTGAACGCCTTCAAGACAGAGCTGTCGAAGTCGCAGGCTGACCTCGTCCCGCTGAAGGCGCCTGTGTTCGGAATCGAGGCCATGATCGCGGACGTCGGCACGACGCACGACCTCCTCGCCAAAACCGTCGGCGAGATCGAGGCAAACGGCGACGTCACCCTCGCCTCGCGCGTCGACGCGCTGACCAAGAGCAAACGCGAGGTCGAAGACCGCCTCGCCCGCATCTTCGACAGTTTCAACGCGCTCGACGGTTTGCGAAAAGACATCGGCGGCATCTTCTCGACGATCAGGAACAGCCTGAACCGGATCGGGTGAGGCCGAGTCGCGTAGGCTGGGCAGAGCGCGCCGAAACATTCAGACACATCACATCTCCGCGCGGCCGGCAGATGCCGCCAACATGTCGCGCCGATGCCGCACTGTGGACGCATTCGGCCGCCCTTCTGTGAGGCGTGTCTGGGGGCACGGCGGTGCCGTGTTTGGACCAAACCTTCTAGGGGTATGACTGTGAAGAAGATTGTATTTGTCGTGGGTGCTACGCTTGCTCTGGTAACGGTCGCGAATGCCGCGGATCTGCCGCGCCGCCAGCCCGTTCCCGTCTATTCGGAGCAGGCGCCGATCGGCAAGATGCCGATTGGCAAGAGCCCGGTTGGAAAGGCTCCGATCGGCAAGGCGCCCGGCCCCGTCGCAGCGCGCTACTGACGCGTTAGCGAAATACCCGCAGAAGCAAGCGTAGACTCTGCGTGAGTGGCCGACAGTCGAGGGGCACAGCGTGACGAACAAACCTGATCGATCGGGACCCTGCATCCTTGCGGGATTCGCGCTCGCGGCCATGCTCGCGTGTACGACACCTTCGGCCTCGGCCCACGAAGCGAACAAGCGCGTTGCTGACGCAAACGCGCTTGCCACGACCGACACCGTATCACGGCCGGCGCCATCGACCCGGCGCCCGGTCGCGCGCGCGGAAAAAGGTCCGTACTACGTCGATTTCCGCGCCCGCACGGCGGCGAGCTGGGGCCACGCCTTCGTCTGGTACGGCAAGACCAGCGAGCGCGCCGTCGAAGTGGCAGGGCTCACGCCCGCCGGCGACACCTGGGCCTATGTGCTTGGTCACCTCACCTGGGTGCCGGCGGAGACCGGCGCGAGCTACGGCGATCTCGACCCGGAGTATCTGACCGCGAACTACCGCGTATATCTGAACGAAGCCGACGCCAAGCGCGTGTTTGCCTATATCAAGAAATTGCAGGCGAGCTCGCCGGTCTGGAACGCCGAGACCACCAATTGCACCGGCTTCATCGGCGACATCGCCGAGTACATGGGATTGAAGGTCCCCTACCGCTGGCAGCGCCCCGAAAACTTCGTCAACAGCCTCAAGGAAATGAACGGCGGCCGCCAGATGGTGCGGCTGTCGACGGAATAGCCCGGCAGGGTTCGCCCGTCGGGCAAAACAGCCGCACAAATTTCGCGCGCCGCCTGTCAATCCCCGTCTGCCAAAATATTCCATTTTACCGAAATTCGGATTTGGCGTACCTACGACACACCCTGACCCGGGACAAGGGGCGGATCGCGATCGTCACGGACCGCGGGTTGGGCAGCGATGGACGCGACGGCGTCGGGCGCGGCGAGCCTTGCAGGGCGGGAAACCGTGAGCACAGGCTTTTGCGCCTACGACACGGCGCCGACAGCGTCTTCGCATGGCTTCGGGTGCGAGCACACGCCAGCTCCCGAAGACCCAGCGAGGACGTGCGCGGACGGCGAAGTCGTGTGGTCCTGACGCCCGGGGTCTGTGCGTCAAGTCCTGTGGTGATGCGTGCTGCCCGACCGGGCGCTTGCATCAGCCATCTGCGGGGCGACGGGGGCAATAGTGCATCGCTCCCCGGGGAGAGCACGAAGTAAGCCGTAAACCACCGCGCAGGGAAGGCCGGGCGATTGGCTGACCTGTGGTCCACCCCGTGTGCATTCTTCTGGCGCACGGACTTGCGGGTGCCAGCCGGCGCCCGGCCTTCCCTGCGCCCTTGTCATGACGAGGGCGATGCGATCAGGCAAAGCTCGGGCGAAATGCGCCGCGAGGATGCGAAGATGCGTCTGCTGTTTGCAAGTCGGATCGAGATTGATCGGAAGATTGTGCGTCCGTGCCCCGGACGCAGCGCAGCATCCCCCGGCAGAGCGAAGCATCGTCCGGTTCGACGGTGCGCTGCAGAGCCGGCGCCCATCTTTCAGAGCGCTCGCTGGGCATGGGTCGCGGCTCTGCGCGGCAACGCGAAGAGGCGTTGCAGCGCGTCCGGGACACGAGCCCGCGTCAATTATCCGCCTCACGGAATCCCCCCACTCCCCGCATGATCGCCCCGCCTCCACCGCACGCCCTCGCAATAGACTTTTCCCGACCCGGGCGGCATCCTGCCGGCATCGACCGATAAAAGAGCGCCACGCAAGCGGGGAAACAGATCATGCTGCAGACACGGTTCACCAAGCTCGTCGGAGTCGAGCACCCGATCGTCCAGGGCGGCATGCAGTGGGTCGGGCGCGCCGAGCTGGTCGCCGCCGTCGCCAATGCCGGCGCGCTCGGCTTCATCACGGCGCTGACCCAGCCGACACCGGAGGACCTCAGGAAGGAGATCGCCCGCTGCCGCGATCTCACCGACAAGCCGTTTGGCGTCAACCTCACCATCCTGCCCGCAATCAAGCCGCCGCCTTATGCCGAATATCGCGCCGCCATCATCGAGAGCGGCATCAAGGTGGTCGAAACCGCCGGCAACAAGCCGCAGGAGCATGTCGACGAGTTCAAGAAGCACGGCGTCAAGGTCGTGCACAAATGCACCAGCGTCCGTCACGGGCTCTCGGCCGAGCGCATGGGCGTCGACGCCATCTCGATCGACGGGTTCGAATGCGCCGGCCATCCCGGCGAGGACGACACCCCCGGCCTGATCCTGATCCCAGCCGCCGCCAACAAGATCAAGATCCCGATGATCGCCTCCGGCGGCTTTGCCGACGCCCGCGGCCTCGTCGCCGCACTGGCGCTCGGCGCCGAAGGCATCAACATGGGCACCCGCTTCATGGCTACCAAAGAGAGCCCCATTCATCAGCTCATCAAGGAGAAGATCGTGGCCAATGACGAGCGCGAGACCGAGCTGATCTTCCGCACCATGCGCAACACCTCCCGCGTCGCCAGGAACGAGATCTCGACCAAGGTCGTCGCGATGGAGAAGGAAGGCGCCAAGTTCGAGGACATCCGCGAACTCGTCGCGGGCGCCCGCGGCAAGATGGTCTACGCGACCGGCAACTCGGACGAAGGCATCTGGTCGGCGGGCCAGGTCCAGGGCCTGATCCAGGACATCCCGACCTGCGTCGAACTGATCTCCCGCATCGTGCGCGAAGCGGAGGCCATCATCCGCAGCCGGCTCGAAGGCATGATCGTTCATCCGACAGCGCAGGCTGCGGAATAATCACTGCAAGAAGTGAGAGCAATTCATGAAGGCTTATGTCTACGGCCCTGGTGGCGCTACGATTTCCGACGTCGCTCAACCAAAGCCTGAAGGCACGCAGGTGCTGGTCCGGGTCCGCGCCTGTGGCCTCAATCGCGCCGACACCGGCATGCGCAAGGGCCACGCCCATGGCGCGGCCGGCGGCGCCGGCACCGTGCTCGGCATGGAATGGGCCGGCGAGGTCGCCGCGCTCGGACCGGATGCCAAGGGCCTCAAGGTCGGCGACCGCATCATGGGCTCGGGCGGCGCGGCGTTTGCCGAATACACGCTGGCCGATCACGGCCGCCTTTTCCACGCGCCCTCGAACATGAACTTCGAGGAAGCCGCCACCCTGCCCGTGGCACTCGCGACCATGCACAACGCCGTCGTCACCATCGGCGGCGTGCAGCCCGGGCAAGCCGTGCTGATCCAGGGCGCCAGCTCCGGCGTCGGCCTGATGGCGATGCAGATTGCGAAGCTCAAGGGCGCCAGGCTCGTGATCGGCTCCTCGACCGATGCTTATCGCCGCGGCCGGCTGAAGGAGTATGGCGCCGACCTCGCGGTCAATTCCTCCGACCCCACATGGGTCGACGAGGTGCTGAAGGCGACGAACGGCGAAGGTGTCGACCTCATCGTCGACCAGGTCTCGGGAAAGGTCGCGAGCCAGAACCTCGCGGCGACCAAGGTCAAGGGTCGCATCGTCAATGTCGGCCGGCTCGGCGGCACCCATGCCGATTTCAATTTCGACCTGCACGCGGCCCGCCGCATCGACTATGTCGGCGTCACCTTCCGCACCCGCACCATCGAGGAGATCCGTGAGATCTTCGACGAGGTCAAGAAGGACATCTGGGGCGCGGTCGAGTCGCGAAGACTGCGGCTGCCGATCGACAAGGTGTTTGCCTTCAACGATATCGACAAGGCGTTCGAGCACATGGAGGCCAACAAGCACCTCGGCAAGATTGTCGTGACGGTGTAGTGGCCGCGACGACCAGAGAGAGCGGCAGCGCACCAGTCTCTCCACTCGTCATGGCCGGGCTTGTCCCGGCCGTCCACGTCTTTGTCGCTCCGAAGAACGTGGATGCCCGGGACAAGTCCGGGCACGACGGAGTTCACCCGCTCCTGCAACTCACTAGCGTCTACGCCTGTGGATCGTCGCTTGATGTTCACCCGCGGCCTGCTAAATCCCCGCCATGAGCTCCCAACACAACAAGACCTCAGTCGCAGCGATCTCGATATTCGCCAGCGGCGGCATGGCGGCGGCCAAGTTCGCGGTCGGGATCGCGATCGGCTCGCTGGCGCTAATCTCCGAGGCGCTGCATTCGTCGATCGACCTGGTCGCCACCATCATCACCTGGGCGGTGGTGCGGGTGTCCGACAAGCCGGCGGACGAAGAGCATCATTACGGCCACGGCAAGCTCGAAAGTGTCTCGGCACTGGGCGTCACCGCCCTGCTCTACGTGCTCGCCGGTGGAATCCTGGTCCAGTCCTACAGCCATCTCCGAGAGGGAGTTGCGCCGCCGACGATCTCCGCCGTCCCTTTCGTCGTGCTGGTGATCGACATCGCCGTCAATTTCTGGCGCGCCCGTGCCCTGCACCGTGCCGCACGGGAGACCAGGAGCCAGGCGCTCGCCGCCGATGCGCTGCATTTCGCCTCCGACGTGATGGGCTCGTTCGCCGTGATCGTGGGCCTGATCCTCGCCGGCCTCGGCTTCTGGTGGGGCGACGCGGCTGCCGCCGCCGCAGTGGCCGTGATGATCGCCCTGCTCGGCCTGCGCATGGCCGGCTCGACCGTGCAGACGCTGGTGGACCGCGCTCCGGAAGGCGCGCATGAGACGGCCACGGCCGCGATCCGCAGCGTGCCGGGCGTGATCGACATCGAGCGGCTCCGCGTGCGCATGGTCGGTGCCACCACGTTTATCGACACGATCGCAAAGGTGCCGCGGACCTACCCCATCGACCGGGTCGAGGACATCAAGCGCAACGCGCAAGCAGCCGTCGAGACGGCCTTCGGCGATACCGACCTCACCTTCACCGCAGTCCCCGTGGCGCGCGACAACGAGACCGTGCGCGACCGCATCATGGTCATCGCCCACAATTCGGGCCTCGCCATCCACCACGTCACCGTGCACGATCTCGGCGCCAAGCTGATCGTCAGCATCGACCTCGAGGTCGACGGGGGGATGCAGCTCTACGCCGCCCATGACGTCGCCAACACGCTGGAACGCAACATCCAGGAAGAGTTCGGCGCAGATGTCGAGGTCGACGTCCACATCGAGCCGCTGGAACCGGAACTGCCGTTCGGGGTCGATGCCGAACCGGAACGGGTGCGGGCCATCGCCGCAGCCTTGACGGAATATGCCGCCAGCGGCGAGATCCACGACATCCATAATGTTCGCGTCCGCAACACCGACGCCGGCGAGATCGTGAATTTCCACTGCCGCGCCGAGCCGTCGATGAGCGTCATCAGGGTGCACGAGCATGTCGATGCGATCGAGCGCGCGTTGCGGCGCGCGTTCCCGAGCGTGAAGCGCGTCATCAGTCACGCCGAACCGCCGCGTGCGTGACAGAGAATGTGCGAGGAGTCACACGTTCTCGTTTCGGACTCGCCGCGCACGTAAGTTTGCGGACGCACGACGCACAAACTGCGCGTTGGATAAGAATAAATTCGCGTTAACGATTCGTTGACTCTCGACAGCCCGCGAAATCTGGATTCAAATCGAGCATGATTCGGAAGCGATGTGGGGCTGCTTCCGAACTCAAGTTGCAAGCAGGTTTCCAGGGGGCTTTAGGCATGTCGCGTGCAGACGCCGCGAACGCGTGCGTCCAATCCGATTCGATCAAAGGATTGGCGCAATCGATCGCGAAACCTGCCTATCATCGGCTCCTGATCGCGGAGCCTGCGCTACGCCGCGCCGTGCCGACGCTCATCATCGCATTCCTGATCACGATCTGCCTCGGCGCGTTCGTGCAGGTCGTCGACCAGACGCGCCAGAAGCGGCTGGTGATCCGCCACGACATCTCGGCGCTCGCCGACCTGCTCGCCGAGCGTATCGACCGCCTCACCTCCGGGCGACAGGAGCGGCTGAAGAACATCGAGAGCCTCCCGGCGTTGCTGCCCGACCTCATCCCAATCTGGGGCACCGCCTCGGGCCGCCACGTCATCGTCACCTCGGCTGGAATCGACCGCCGCATCCTCGCTCGCATCCCGATCGACAGCGATCCCTCGGGCAACGACCGCCTGCTCGACGCAATCACGACGGCGCAACTGCTGGCGGCACCGCCGCGCGACGACAACATCTCCGACATGACGCTGCCGAACGGCAACGCCGCAATGGCGACCGCGCGGCAGATCAAATCGTTGCCCGGCTTCGTGACCGTGATCCAGGAGCGCAACGAGCCGATCTGGGGCTCGGACGCCGCGCTATCGGTGACGCTGTCGGCCACCACCGGCTTCGTGGTCCTGATCCTCGGCTTCGCCTTCCACTGGCAGTCCACCCGTGCCCGCGAGGGCGACCTGATCAACGACGCCGTGCGCGGCCGGATCGACACCGCGCTCAACCGCGGCCGCTGCGGGCTGTGGGACTGGGACCTGTCGCGCGGCCGCATCTTCTGGTCGCAGTCAATGTTTTCAATGCTCGGCCTCGACGGCCGCAACGAGCTCCTCACCTTCGGCGAGGTCAACGCGCTGGTGAAGTCCGACGACATCGACCTGTTCGAGATCGCCGACCAGCTCATCTCCGAGAAGATCGACCACATCGACCAGACCTTCCGCATGCAGCATGTCGACGGCCACTGGATCTGGCTCCGCGTCCGCTGCGAGAAGACCAGCGGCGCGACCGATTCCAGCGTTCACCTGATCGGGATCGCGGTCGACATCACCGAGCAGAAGAGCCTCGCCGAGCGGACCGTGGAAGCCGATTTGCGCCTGCGCGACGCGATCGAGACCATTCCCGAAGCCTTCGTCCTGTGGGACGCCAGCGACCGCCTGGTGCTCTGCAATTCGCACTTCCAGCGCCTGCACAAGCTGCCCGACAGCGCCGTCATCCCCGGCACCTCCTACGAGACCGTGCTGGAGGTCGGCCGCATGCCGGAGGTTCGCACCCGGCACAACGAGACTGCGAGCCAGGGCCCCGGCGCGCGGACCTTCGAGGCGCAGCTCGACGACGGCAGCTGGCTGCACATCAGCGAGCGCCGCACCAAGGACGGCGGCTACGTCTCGGTCGGCACCGACATCACCCGCATCAAGGAGCACGAGCAGAAGCTGGTCGACAACGATCTACGCCTGCGCGCCACCGTCATCGACCTTAAGCGCTCGCAGGCAGCCCTGGAGCGCCAGGCGGGCGAACTCGCCGATCTCGCCGAGAAATACCAGCGCGAGAAGACCCGCGCCGAGGAAGCCAACCAGACCAAGTCGAAATTCCTCGCCAATATGAGCCACGAGCTGCGCACGCCGCTGAACGCGATCATCGGCTTTTCCGAAATCATGGGCTCGGGCATGTTCGGCGAGCTCGGCTCGGAGAAGTACCAGGAATACTGCCACGACATCCTGACCAGCGGGCATTACCTGCTCGAAGTCATCAACGACATCCTCGACATGTCCAAGATCGAGGCCGGCCGCATGAAGCTCGACATGGAAGAGCTCGACCTGGCGCAGACGCTGGCGGAATCCCTGCGGGTCGTCACCGGCCGCGCGCAGGACAAGCACCTGACGCTCGACGCCGACATCGCAAAGTCCATCTCCGTCGTCGCCGACCGTCGCGCCACCAAGCAGATCATCGTCAATTTGCTCTCCAACGCCGTGAAGTTCACGCCCGACGGCGGACGCATCGTGGTGCGCAGCCGGCAGCTCGACGACAGGATCGTGCTGATGATCGCCGACACCGGCATCGGCATCGCGCCGCATTCGCTGGCGCGGCTCGGCCGCCCCTTCGAGCAAGTCGAGAGCCAGCTCACCAAGACCTATCACGGCTCGGGACTGGGGTTGGCGATCGCCCGCTCGCTGGCGCAGCTTCATGGCGGCTCGATGCGGCTGCGCTCCAAACTCGAGGTCGGCACCGTCGTGCGCGTCACCCTGCCCCGCAACGCGATCAAGTCGGCGTCCGGAATATCGGCCGCGGCCTGAATTCTACGATTGCAGCGACGGCGCGACTTCTCGCGCGACATTGACCAGCGCCGCGATCAGCGGCGTCATCGGATCACGCTGCGGGATCACCATGCCGATGCTGTAATTGACATCGGGATCGATGATCGGGATCGAGCGCACCGTATCGGACAGGCCGAGCGTCTCGGCGAGCTTGGCCGGCATCACGCTGGCCCAGCGCCCCGTCTTCACATGCGTGAACAGCACCAGCAGCGAATTCGAGGTCAAGGTCGGCGTCGCCTCGGCGCCGACCGAACGTAACGCGCGGTCGATGATGCGGCGGTTCTGCATGTCGGGCGTCAGCAGGCACAGCGGCACCTGTCCG
Source organism: Bradyrhizobium sp. CAR08 (assembly GCF_052871955.1). Classification (NCBI taxonomy): domain Bacteria; kingdom Pseudomonadati; phylum Pseudomonadota; class Alphaproteobacteria; order Hyphomicrobiales; family Nitrobacteraceae; genus Bradyrhizobium; species Bradyrhizobium sp. CAR08. The sequence continues at coordinate 317,080 of NZ_JBIXJX010000007.1, read as the reverse complement.
ACCTCCCGCCACGTCACCGTCTCGCGATCACCGAACATTCCATCCGGCGCGGTGAGCAGACGATAGCTCTCGCTGTAGAGCGGAATGGTGCGCACCTTGCCGATCGGCTCGTTCTCGATATAGGTCAGGCCTGCATCCACCTCGAGATTCTCGAGCAACCCCAGCACCTCGGATGAGGTGGTGGACTGGATGCGGAAACGCACCTCGGGATGCCTGGCGCGGAACGGCGTCGTCAGCGCAGCGACCATACCGAGCACGGTCGGGATTGCCGCAATTCGGATCTCGCCGGAGAGCTGATGCTTCAGCCCGTTGATCTCGTCACGCATCGCGCGGGCATCGCCCACGATCCGCCGCGCCCAATCCAGCGCCCGCTCGCCTTCCGGCGTAAAACCCTGGAAGCGGGAGCCGCGCTGGACCAACATCACGCCGAGGATCTCCTCGAGCTGCTTCAGCCCGGTCGACATCGTCGGTTGCGTCACGCCGCACATTTCGGCGGCCCGGCCGAAATGCCGTTCCTTCGCCAGCGCCAGCAATAGTTCAAGCTTGTCGAGCAACCGTTCGTTCCCTCGGATCGTATGGTGGCATGCAAGCTAGCATGCCCTACCCCTTGCGACACGCAAAAACCGCCACGAATGCCTAGCGCTGCATCCAGCGCGTCGCCGCGACGCCCGCGGCGCGGGCTTGGAGCCGAACGTGCGGGAGGCGCTCACCTCGCTGAAGCCGACGACGACGTCCCTTCCAGCAGCGCCCTGAAGACACGGCGCACCTCGCTCTGCGTCTCCTTCACGCGCGCCTCCAGCGAGGAGAAATGCGGCGCATCGCCGGCGCGTGCCATCACGCGCAGAAGGTCGGTGCCGGCGGTCTCCGGCTTGAACCGGTCGCTGACGCAGAGCCGCAGGATCTGCGTCAGGTCGTGATACAGCCGCGCCGCGGCCCGCAATATCTCGGTCTCCGATTGCGCGAGCACGCCAAGCCTACATGCATTTTCCAGCACCTGCATGGTGCCGGCGTCGAGAATCTCCGGCTTCTCGTGCGCATGCACGAGCTGGAGATATTGCGCGATGAAATCGATGTCGACCATGCCGCCGGCGGCATATTTGAGATCCCAGCAATCGGCCTCGCCCTTCTCCTGGGCGATCGCGCGCCGCATGTCGGCAACATCGTTGGCGATGATTCCGGGATCGCGGCGGCGGGTCAGGACATCGCGGATGACGCGCTCGATCCGTTCCCGGAATTCGGGCGAAGCGGACACGACGCGCGCGCGCGTCAGCGCCATGTGCTCCCAGGTCCAGGCCTCGTTGGCCTGGTAGTCCGCGAACGAGACGAGGCTCGAGGCCACAGGGCCGGCACGCCCCGAGGGGCGCAGCCGCATGTCGATCTCGTAGAGCACTCCGTAATTGGTGCGCGTCGTGAACGCGCTGATCAGGCGTTGGGTGAAACGCGCGAAGTAATGTGCACCTTGCAGCGACTTCGCACCGTCGGAGTCCGGACTGTCGCCGTCGAAATCGTAAAGCAGGATCAGGTCGAGATCGGACGACGCGGTCATCTCGCGGCTGCCGAGCCGGCCCATCGCGATGATCGCGGTCTCCTGCCCCTTGATCCGGCCATGCTGGGCGGCGAAGCGGTCGGCGACGAGGCCATGCACGGTATGGACGATGCCCTCGGCGACGTCAGCAAAGGCCGTGCTCGCTTGCTGCGCCGAGACCGTGCCCGAGAGAATGCGCGTGCCGATCAGGAACAGGCTCTCCTGCCCGAACAGGCGCAGGCGGTCGAGGAACTCTTCGTAAGAGCCGGCATCCTGCACCGTGCTCGCAAGCCGCCCCGACAATTCCTGCCTGTCGGGCATGGCACCGAAGAAGCGCGGATCGATCAGGCCGTCCATGAGCTGCGGCTGCCGCGCCAGCATCTCGCCGAGTCGGGGCGCCGCGCCCAGCACCAGGGCGACCAGTGCGACGAGATCGCGGTTCTGCCCGAGCAGCGTGATCAGCCGGCCGCCGCGCTGAAGCGCTCCAAGGAAATGGTCGAACGCCACGACGGCCCGATCCGGCTCCTCGGCATGAGCGAGACCGTCGATGAGAGCCGGCACGAATTCGACGAATGCGTTGCGCGTCGCTTCGACGCGGAACACGCGGTACTCGCCGGTGATCCAGTCACGCACGGTCTGCGCGACGGCGGCAGGCTTCTTGAAGCCGAGCGTGGCCAGATACTGAAGCAGCCGCGGATCGTCGGGACCCGCACTGTAGTCGAGCGCCGGCAGCTTGGCCGTGCCGGTCGGATCGTCGCCTTCGAACAGTTTTTCGTAGTGGCCCTGGACGATCTCGAGCTGCCGCAGAAGGTCGCGGGCAAAGGCCTCGCGATCCGGATAGCCGAAGAACCAGGCGAAACGCTCGACCGCCTCCTTGTCCTCGGGCAGCGTGTGGGTCTGCTCGTCTGCGATCATCTGGAGGCGATGCTCGACCCGGCGCAGGAATTGGTAGGCCGTGGTCAGCTCGTCACGCGCCGAAACCGTGATCCAGTTGCTGGAAGCAAGCACGCCGAGCGCGGCGAGCGTCGGCCGCACACGCAGTTCGGGATGTCGCCCCCCGGCGATCAATTGCTGGGTCTGGGCGAAGAACTCGATCTCGCGGATTCCGCCGCGCCCGACCTTCACGTTATGCCCTTCGACCGCAACCTCGCTCTGGCCGCGATAGGTCTGCATCTGCCGCTTCATGTCGTGAACGTCGGCAAGCGCGGCAAAGTCGAGATGCTTGCGCCAGACGAAGGGCGCGATCTCCGCGAGCAGCGCCGCGCCCGCCCTGGGATCGCCGGCGCAGGCTCGCGCCTTGATCATCGCGGCGCGCTCCCAGGTACGCCCTTCCCGCTCGTAATAGTTCAGCGCGGCGTCGCGCGAAATCGCCACCTGCGTCGAGGATGGATCGGGACGCAGGCGCAGATCGACGCGGAAGACGTAGCCGTCATAAGTGCGCTGCTGGAGAATGCGCGCCATCCCCTGCGTCACCCTCACGAAGAACGGCTGGGGTTCGATATCGGCGGCGAGCGTCGTATTGTCGGGATCGAAGAACACGATGAGATCGATGTCGCTGGAATAGTTCAGCTCGCCTGCGCCCATCTTGCCCATCGCAAGCACGATCAGCCCGCAGCCCTCCTCCGGCGCCTCGGGATTGGGCGGCGAGAGCTTGCCGCGTGCGGCTTCCTGCCGCAGGAGGTACTGAAGCGCCGCCCGCACCGAGGACACCGCGACATTGGTGAGCGCTGCGGTCACCCGCATCACCGGCCAGACCCCGCCGATGTCGCACAATGCGATCAGGAGCGCGGCCTCCGCCTTCATGCGGCGAAGCAGCCGCATCACCTCGGCTTCATCGGATGCCGCGAGCACGGCGCCGTTCGCCTCCGCGATCAGCGTGGCGAGATGCGCATCCGGATCGCATTCCAGCAGCCGGATCAGGCGCTGCGGATCAGCGCGCACCAGTTCGAACAGATAAAGCGAAAATTCCGCGATGCCAGCCAGCGTGTCCCGCGCGAAGGGATGAGCCAGCAGCGTTTCAAGACGGGTGAATTGCGCTGGCTCGAGCTCGGCCAGCCAGCTTTCAAAACGTCCTTGGTCGGTGACGGAAGCGGCAATATGGGGAGCCTCCGCGAAGCGTGCGGCAAGTCTCTCACCATGCTTGTCCGCGTTTCCCGGCGCGGAGTGGTTCATGCCACCTTCTGTGGCACATCCGGCATTGGCGGAGCAACCCTGTCGCCCGCGCGCGCCGGCAGCACCAGCGTGGCGACAAGACCGGGCTGGGCGTCACCCAACCTTAACTCACCGCCATGCAATGTCGCGACCGCGGAGGCGAGACTGAGACCGAGGCCGGATCCAGGCAGCGTGCGGCTCGCTTCCAGCCGCACGAATCGTTCCACCACATGCTTGCGGTCGCCTTCGGGGATTCCGGGACCGCGATCGGTGACGCTGAGCAGCACCTGATCGCCCTCGCGCCTCGATTCGATCGTGATCTGCCTGCCCTCCATGCTGACCACGGTTCCCGCGGATTGCGCGACCGGCTTGCCGTATTTGATCGCATTCTCGACAAGATTGGCGAGGGCTTGGCTGATCAACTCGCGGTTGGCGTGAACCGGCGTCGGCTCGCACCTGACCTTCAAAGTCATGCCGTCGTCTTCGGCCAGCGGCTCGTAGAGTTCGTGAATGCCGTTGGCGACATCGGCCGCGTCGAAATCATCCATGTTGCCGCGCGCCTGCCCGGACTCGGCGCGCGCGATCATCAGAAGCGCGTTGAAGGTACGGATCAGCCCGTCGGATTCCTCGATGGTCCGCTCCAGCGCGGCGCGGTAATCGGCCTCGCCGCCGGATTTCGCCAGCGCCTCCTCGGCGCGGTTGCGCAGGCGCGTCAGCGGCGTCTTGAGATCGTGGGCGATGTTGTCGGAGACCTCCTTCAGCCCCGCCATCAGCGCCTCGATCCGCTCCAGCATGGCGTTGAGATTTTCGGCGAGACGGTCGAGCTCGTCGCCGCTGCGCCCTACCGGCAGGCGTTCGCTGAGATCGCCAGTCATGATCCGATGGGCGGTGCCGCTCATCGCATCGATGCGCCTCAAAACCCTGCGCGCCACAAAGATGCCGCCGCCCAGGCCGAGCACAACGACGATCAGGATCGACCATTGCGCGGCCTTCGCCACGATGCCGAACAGCCGTCGCCGCTCGGCCAGATCGCGTCCGATCAGAAGCCGGAAGCCGTTTTCCAGTTCGGTGACGCGGACGAGCGCAAGGTGGTCGCGATCGTCGGCGTCCTCGATACGCCGGTAGGCGGTCTCGGACCAGCCGCGCTTCGCCATCACGCCGGGCGCCAGCGAGCCGACATTACCGGCGATCGCCTGCCCGGTCGGCGTCGTCACGAGATAGAGGTTGGCACCCGGACGCAGCGCCCGGTACTCGATCGCGAGCACGAGAGCGCGCAAGCCGCGGCGGCCGTAGATCTCGCTGATCTCCGAGGTCTCGGCATTGACTGTCTGCGTGATCTCCTCGGTGATCAGCCGCCGCGTATTCCAGGCGAAATAGGCCAGCAGCGAGGCCGCGAACATCGCGAACAACAGCAAATAGACCAGCGTCAGCCGGAATGCCGTGGTGCGGACGAGTTTACCGAATGCCGTCACGGATCATGTATCCCGCGCCGCGGATCGTGTGCAGCAGCGGCCGCTCAAAACCCTTGTCGATCTTGGAGCGCAGCCGCGAAATGTGCACGTCGATGACGTTGGTCTGCGGATCGAAATGATAGTCCCAGACGTTCTCCAGCAGCATGGTGCGGGTCACCACCTGGCCCGCATGCTTCATGAGGTATTCGAGCAGGCGGAATTCGCGCGGCTGGAGCGTCAGCTCGTCCTTGCCGCGCGCGACGCGATGGGAGAGCCGGTCGAGCTCGAGATCGCCGACGCGGTACAGCGTGTCCTCGGCCGGACCGCCGCGGCGGCGCGACAGCACCTCGACCCGGGCCAACAGCTCGGCGAAGGAATAGGGTTTCGGCAGATAATCGTCGCCGCCAGCGCGCAGGCCCTTGATGCGGTCGTCGACCTGGCCGAGCGCGGAGAGAATCAGCACTGGCGTCGAATCGTCCTTGTCGCGGAGCGCGCCGATCACCGACAGGCCGTCGCGCTTGGGCAGCATGCGGTCGACCACCAGCACGTCGTAATCGCCGTTCTCGGCCATGGCAAGGCCTTCCTCGCCGTCGGCGGCGTGGTCGGCAATGTGCCCAACCTCACGAAAAGCCTTCACGAGGTAGTCGGCGGATTCGCGGTCGTCTTCGATGATGAGGAGGCGCATCGTGCGTTCGGCAACGGTCAAGGGAGTGAACCTTCTCTAAACATGGCGCGAGCGGCAATCGCATGCAAGCCGAGTGAGAGACTCTGGCATCGAGAAAAAGGCGGGCGGTGAAGCTGGGGGGACTTCACCGCCCTAGGCCTTCCGACGGAGGGGGGCGTATTCCACCGGAAGGTAGATAGGGGAAGCAAACGTTGCGCTGCTCCCCCGAAGGGCGCCGTCGGCGGGGGCGACTGATGCCGGCGACACCCTTCATCTCGGAGGCCTCCTGAGGCCGAGCCCTTGGTTAGCCCTTCGCGATGGGCACGGCGACGAAGCGCGACTGACCGCCGCTCTTCACCCGCATCAGGACGCTGTTCTTGTTGTCAGTCCGCGCCGTGTTGATGGCGTCGCGAACTTCGCCGGCGGTGCTCACGCTCTTGCCGCCGACTTCGAGAATCACGTCACCTTCCTTGAAGCCGCGTTCGGCTGCGGCGCTCTTCGGATCGACTTCGGTGACCACGACGCCTTCCTTGCCGGCGCCGGCCACGGAATCGGCGGGCGCGACGGTCATGCCGAGCTTGGGCACGTCGGTGCCGCGGCTCGCGCCCTTGCCGCTGTCCTTGTCGATGTCGGCCTTGGCTTCGATCGTGTTCGGCAGCTGGCCGAGGGTGAGGTTCACCACCTTGTCCTGGCCCTTGTGCAGCACGTTGAGCTTCACGGTCGCGCCGGGCGCCAGGCCGCCAATGGTGCGGGCGAGCTCGCGCGCGTCCTTGACCGATTCGCCGTTGACCGACGTGATCACGTCACCGGACTCGATGCCGGCCTTGGCCGCCGGACCATTCGCCTGCGGCTCCGCAACCAGCGCACCTTCGGCCTTCTTCATGCCGAGGCTGTCTGCGATGTCGGGTGTCACCGGCTGGATCTGCACGCCGATCCAGCCGCGGCTGACCGAGCCCTTGTCCTTGAGCTGCGCCACCACGCTCTTCACGGTGCTGGCGGGGATCGAGAACGCGATGCCGACGCTGCCGCCGGAAGGCGAGTAGATCGCGGTGTTGACGCCCATCACCTCACCATTGGTGTCGAACGCGGGACCGCCGGAATTGCCCTTGTTCACGGGGGCGTCGATCTGGATGAAATCGTCGTAGGGGCCGTTGCCGATGTCGCGGCCGCTGGCCGAAACGATGCCGGCAGTCACGGTGCCGCCGAGGCCGAACGGGTTGCCCACCGCGAGCACCCAGTCGCCGATCCGCGGCTTGCCGTCGGCAAGCTTCGCGAACGGGAAGTTCGAGCTGCCCTCGACCTTGATCAAGGCAAGGTCGGTGCGCTGGTCGGTACCGATCACCTTGGCGGTGTAGGTCTTGCCGTCGTCGGTGGTCACCTCGACCTTGTCGGCGCCGTCGACCACGTGGTTGTTGGTCACGGCAAAGCCATCAGCCGAGATGAAGAAGCCGGAGCCCTGGCCCTGCACGACGCGGCCACGACCGCCACCACCCTTCAGGCCCGGGACGCCATCCGGACCGCCGAAGCGGCGGAAGAACCGCTCCATCGGCGAGCCCGGCTGGAACGGCGAGGAGGAATCATCGCCGTCGTCGTTGCTCGCGGTCTTCTCCTTCATGTTGACCTTCACCGAGATCACCGACGGCTTCACGCGCTCGACAATGTCGGCGAAACCGATCGGGCGTTCGACCTTGCGGACCTCGTTGTTGACCTGCGCAAGCGCCGGGGTCGAGAACAGGTCGGCGGGCGAGGTTGACGTGCCGAAGCCGTAGACGGCGGCGCCGAGGCCGGCGACGACCGAGGCCATCAGCGCGATCTTGCGGGCCGAGAAAACGGGCCGGCGGGGCTGCCGGTAGGACGGAAGGTTCGAGAGGTCGGAACGGTCGGTCATGCAGAGATCTCCAGGGCCTTGAAATCCATTTGGCGCCTGACGGCGGCACCTTACGAACCTGAAGATGGGGGCTGTCGCCTTACCGTGCGCTGGCGGCGGGGTTAAACTTTTGTAATGAACCGGACATGCGGATGCGGCAGTTTATCGCGGCCAAAACTAGTGAACCTGCAGGAACTTAACCAAGTTCCAGGAACCCCCGCGCAGTGCCGGCTTGATGCGCGCAGCAACGTAGCTAGCTGGATTTGGCTTCATCCGCCATCAATGCGGCGAGCCGCGCTTCCTCGTCGGGCGTGAGCGGCGGAGCCGGTAGGTCTGCACCATTTCGCGCGCGCCGGCGGATTTGCAGCCATAGCGCCAGGCTGCCGCCAATCAGCAGCAACGGCGCGAGCAGCCACAGCAGCATGTTCTGGCGCTCGAAGCGCGGCTTGAGCAGCACGAACTCGCCGTAGCGCGCGACCAGGAAATCGAGCACTTGCGAATTGCTGTCGCCGGCCGCGATACGCTCGCGCACCAGGAGCCGCAAATCGCGCGCCAGCGGCGCATCGGAATCGTCGATCGACTGGTTCTGGCAGACCATGCAGCGCAGCTCACGCGACAGATCGCGTGCACGCGACTCCTTCACCGGATCCGACATGATCTCGTCCGGCTGCACGGCATGCGCCGCAGGCAAGGCCAGCAGCATCAGCGCGATGAACGCGACCATCATTCGGCGCATCAGATCACTCCGCCGGCTGCAGGCGCTGCTTGGCACGCGCCGGTTTCGGCGCGCCGACTCGCAGGCGCCGGTCCGACAGCGATAGCACGCCGCCGAACGCCATCAGCACCGGTCCCCACCAGATCAGCAGCACCAGCGGCTTGTGATAGATGCGCACGGCAATGGCGCCTTCGGCAGTGGCGTCGCCGAGCGAGATGTAGAGCTGGCTGGCGCCGCGCGTCAGCAGCGCGGCCTCGGTGGTCGAGGAGCCGCGGGTGGTGAAGCTGCGCTTGGACGGCGTCATCACGCTGAGCATCTCGCCGTCGTGGCTGACGTTGAATTCGGCGATCATCTCGTGGAAGTTCGGTCCCTGGCGCTGAAACAGGCCGTCCAGCTTGACGTCATAGCCGGCGACATGGGCGACGTCGTTCTGCTTCATCGTCGCGATATATTCGCTGTTCCAGGTGGTCTCGCAGACGATTCCGATCAGCGCAACGCCGAGGCCGGCATGCGCAAATACCGAGCCCCAGGCCGAGCGCGGCAGACCGCGGGCACGATGCAGCGTCGTCGCGAACGGCAGCCGGAACAAGCCGGTTCGTTCGGCCAGATCCGTGACGGCGCCGGCAATGACGAAGACGCCAAGTCCGATTGCCAATGGCGCGAGCGCGCTGCCGCCGCGCACCCAGCCCCAGACCATCGCGACGGCGATAAGCCCGGCAACGCCGGCCGCCAGCAGGCGTTGGGTGACGCCTAGCAGATCGCCGCGTTTCCACGCCAGCATCGGCCCGAACGGCACGGCGAGCAGCAATAGCGTGAACAGCGGAGCGAAGGTGAGATTGTAGAACGGCGCGCCGACCGACATCTTGAAATCGGCGAGCATCTCCATCGCCAGCGGATAGAGCGTGCCGAACAGCACCACCGCGCAGGCCACAGTGAGCAGCAGATTGTTCAGCACCAGCGCACCCTCGCGCGAGATCGGTGCAAACAGGCCGCCCTGCTTCAACGACGTCGCGCGCCCCGCGAACAGCGACAGGCTGCCCCCGATGAACAGGCAGAGAATCAGGAGAATGAACACCCCGCGGGTTGGATCGGTCGCGAAGGCATGCACCGAGGTGATGACCCCCGAGCGCACCAGGAAGGTCCCAAGCAGCGATAGCGAGAAGGTCAAGATCGACAAGAGGATGGTCCAGACCTTCAGCGCGTTGCGCTTCTCCATCACCAGAGCCGAATGAAGCTGCGCGGTGCCGGCAAGCCAAGGCATCAGCGAGGCGTTCTCGACCGGGTCCCAGAACCACCAGCCGCCCCAACCCAGTTCGTAATAGGCCCAGTACGAGCCCATGGCGATACCGAGCGTCAGGAAGATCCAGGCGACCAGCGTCCACGGCCGCACCCAACGCGCCCAGGCGGCATCGATCCGCCCCTCCAGCAACGCCGCGATCGCGAAGGAAAACGAAATTGAGAAGCCGACATAGCCGAGATAGAGCATCGGCGGATGCACGGCGAGACCGATGTCCTGAAGCACCGGATTGAGATCGCGTCCCTCGATCGGCGGGTTGGTGATGCGCAGGAACGGGTTGGAGGTCACCAGGATGAAGAGATAGAAGGCGCTGGCGATCCACGCCTGTACGGCCAGCACGTGCGCGCGCAGCGACAGCGGCAGATTGTTGCCGAAGGCCGCGACCAATCCGCCGAACAGCGCGAGGATCGACACCCACAAGAGCATCGAGCCTTCATGGTTTCCCCACACGCCAGTGATCTTGTAGAGCAGCGGCTTCATGGAGTGGGAATTCTCGTAGACGTTGACGACGGAGAAGTCCGACTCCACGTGCAGCATCACAAGCGCGATGAACGACGCACCGACGAACAGAAGCTGCGCCAGCGCAGTGGAGCGCGCCACATTCATCAGCGCGTCATCGCGCAGCCGCGCGCCGATCAGGGGCACGATGGACTGGATCAGTGCCAGTCCGAGCGCCAGCACCAGCGCGTAATGTCCTGACTCCGCGATCACCGAACTGCTCCCTGCGGATTGCCCTGCGCGGTCGTGGCCGCGGGCTTGACGCCGTCGGAAGCTTTGGCGCCGTAATCATCCTTCCAGTGCCCCTGCTTCTTCAGGGCATCGGCGACGTCCTTTGGCATGTAGGTCTCGTCGTGCTTGGCGAGCACGGTGTCGGCCTTGAACACGCCGTCAGCATCGAGCGCGCCTTCGGCGACGACGCCCTGCCCTTCGCGGAACAGATCGGGCAAAATGCCCTTGAAGGCGACCGGAAGCTTTGCGCCGCCGTCGGCGACCTCGAAGGTCACAGCGAGATTGTCGCCGCGCTGGAGCGAGCCGGGCTGCACCAGGCCGCCGAGGCGAAACCGCTTGCCGGGCGCAACGTGCTTCTCGGCGACCATGGTCGGCGTCGAGAAGAACACGATGGAATCGCGCAGAGCGTTGAGCACCAGCGCGGCCGCGAGGGCGAGCACGGCAAGCGAGCCGCCGATGATGGTCATACGTCGCTGCTTGCGCGTCATGGCGTATCCATTCCCTGCCCGTCTCGTCCTGACATCATCATCCGTCGAGCCCGAGTGTCTTGAGGCCTTCATCAAGCTGGCGCAACCGTGCTGCATCGTTGGCAACCGCCTGGCGGGCATCGGTCGATGCCCCCACCGCCTTGTCGCGATCACCCATGACGAGATAGGCGCGCACCAGGCGCAGCCAACCCTCGACGTCGTCGCCGTTCTGCTTGAGGCGCGTGGCGAGCCGTTCGACCATGCCGCGAACCATCGCGTTGCGATCGACCTCTTTCATGTCCTTGGAAGCTGCGAGGGTCTCATCCGACAGCGCCGGCATCGTCGCGCCACCGCCACCGACCCGCGCGAGCGAGGTCTGCACCAGAGGTCGCCACGGCGCATCCGCCGGCGCTTTCGCCAGCAGCGCGCGCCAGATATTGGCGGCATCGGCCTTGCGGCCGTCCTGCTCGGCGGCGAGACCGAGAAAATAGTTCGCCTTGGGGTCGTCGGCGCTGAGCGCGCGCGCGCGCTCGAACTCGGTCTTGGCTTCGGCGGTCACGACGCCGCCGGCGGCGGCCGAGATCGCTTCGCCGAGATCGGACCGGCGCTCCGCGCTCTCGCCATTGTAGGTGAGCGAGTTGCGATAGGCGCGCACGGCGTCGTCGAAGCGACCGAGCCGTTCCAGCACGGGCGCGATCACGTTCCAGCCGCGCCCGTCGGTCGGATTCTTTTCCAGATGTTGCTCGACCTGTACGACCAGATTCTCGAGCGACTGCGCCATGCCGGACCCGGATCCGCGCTCCCGCTGCGCCAGTGGAAAGTCCTGAAGCCTGGGCGAGCCGAGCGGCACATAGACACCAATCGCAACCAGCGGCAGGCCGGCAAGCGCCAGCACGGCCGCCGCGCGGCGCCATTTGAGGCTGGATTTCGGTGCCGTTGCGGGCTCGCTGCCGGCCGCGGCAAGCAGCCTGCGGCTGACCTCGACGCGCGCGGCCTCGGCTTCGGGCGCGGCGATCAGCCCTGCGGCAAGATCACGCTCGATCTCGGCGAGTTGGTCCTTGTAGACCGCGACCTCGCTGCCCTGATTTTGCGCGCGTCCGCTACGGCCGAGCGGCAAAAGCACGGCGAAGATCGCCGCGACCGTCATCAGCGCGAACACGAACCATAGCATCATCTGGCAAGCTTCCGGCAGCGCGCAAGCCGCGCCCACAGGTCGCTTTACACCACGGCCGGACGATGCGGCAATTGACAATTGTCAATTCGGCGCGACCGCGCACAGTCCCGAAATGGTGAAAATCCAACGGCTTAGCCGATCTCGAAGTCCGCGCTTTGAGCGGCGTCCTCGCCATGCCCGTTGAAGGCCTTCAGGAAATATGTTCCCGGCTCGATAGCGTCGGGCAATCTGATGCGCAACGCCCCGACGGGAACGGGTGATGCAACCCTGGTGACGGTCTCAGGAAGCTGCCGACCGCTTGCCTTCTCGACCAGCACCACCTTCGCGCCGACCATCAGCCTTTGATATTTGGCAACAACGACGCGATTCTCGATTTCGATGGAACTGATAACGGATTTCATGCGCCCACAGATAGAAATATAAAAAACCTGCACGGCGACCGTAGGGCCAGCCACCGACACCGTCAACCTGAAATTGTGACTACTGAAATATACGCCTAGATCAGCTAGCGCGCGACGATTTGCGCTCGCCCGTGGCCGCGTTCTCCGCGGCGCGGCTCATCAGCGAGGCATAATCATCGCCGAACAGCACCTGGCAGAAGCGGATCGCGGCCTGCACCTGCTGCTGCCGATAGGTGCGGACCTTGTGATCGGCGCCGCGCAGCGACTGCACCAGCTGCTCAGTCGAACGCTCGACATATTGCTGGAGGTCGGAATAGGTGCGCAGTGTCACCTCGTTGATCGCAAGCTCGCTCGCATAATTGCGGCAGGTGGCGACGAAATCGATCAGCGCGACGGTTTCCTCGACCTCGGTGCTGTCGATCCGCGCGCCCGGCGGAATGTCCTTCTCGGCGCGCTGGCGCAGGATGCGGCGGACGCGGCCGGGAACACTGTCGATCTCGGATTGCAGCGCGTTAGAGATGTCGGCCCGGATCGAGGTCAACTGCTTGCCCCAGGCGGAATCGTTGCGCAGGTCGAGCTCGGTACGCAGGCCTCGCACGCCGTCGTGCAGCGTCTTGAGATTGGCGGCGACATTGTCGAAATGGCCGCGCTTGATGTCCATGCGCAGGATGGCCGCCACGCAGGACAGATCATGCAGCGCGATCGTGACGGCGACGCCATAGGGCGTTGCCGCAACACGGATCTCGTCGTCGGATGCGGCAATCTTGATGGCGAGGCGGATGATCTGCCACGGCGCGGTCATCCGCTGCACGACGATGGAGAGCGCGAAGGGCAGCATCTGCGGGGTCTGGAGGACGGGAATGTTGAGCGCTGCAGTCACCGATGCGATCTGGGCATCGCCGAAGGCGCGCAAAGAGCGCGGCAGCTTCTCGTTCAAGGTGGCAATGGCGTCGCGGACCGCGAGCACCGCCCCGCTCGAATAGAAGTCCTCGATCACGTTGGGCGGGCCAACGCGGGCGAGCGCACGCGACTTGTCGCCCCCGCCCGGCCCCGTCAGCTCGAAGATGGCATCCGCAGCGACCGCCTGGAGCTTCGAGGTCAGCGCTTCGACCTGGCCTGCGCTGTCGGCCGGCGTGCGCGCCAGCGCCGCCTCGAGTTCCTTCAGCTTGTCCGGAGCACCGTCGCGGCCGAGCCATTGCCAGATCGGAGCCAGCGAGGAGCGGCGGACCTGCCCGACCCGGATCGGAGCGCCTGCTTCGACGAGGAATGGTTCCAGCACCTGGAACAGCAGCCGCGACAGATCGTCCGTACGCGGCGGTGCGGCCTCGTCGGCTTCCGTCTTGCGGACAATCTTGCGCAACTGATCGAGCACGAGGGTTGCCACGGCCGTGTCCTGGCCGCGCTCGAGCGCACGCTCGAACTCTCGCATCAGCAGCGCCTGCGCCTGCGGCGGGAGCTGCGCGAGATAGTCCCTCAGCCGCTCGATCGATGTCTGGCTCATGCGCCCGGGTAATGAACGGTAAATGGCGGACGTGGGATCCGTCCTCCTCGATCATAGGTGGGGCCACTTAAGAAGCCGTTTAGGAAGTCGCTCCGAATACCCCTGGTTTCGTCCGGATCGGGGTGCCGCAAGCCAAATAGTCGCGTCGGAACAAGGGATTATATTCCGGGGAGGACCAGCTCCGCCCGCAGGCCCCCCGTCGGTGCGCGGCCGAGGGAGAGGCTGCCGCCATAGAGCGCAGCGAGCTCGGTCACGATCGACAGTCCCAGGCCCGATCCGGGCTTGGACTCGTCGAGCCGCTGGCCGCGCCGTGAGACCTGGGTGCGCTCGGCCTCCGACAGGCCGCGGCCGTCATCGTCGACGATGATATGCAGCCGCGGACCGATGCTCGCCTGCTGCGGCGCTTCCGCCAGAACTTCGATGAAGACCCGCGACGCCGCCCATTTGCAGGCGTTGTCGACGAGGTTGCCGACCATCTCCTCCAGATCCTGCCGCTCGCCGCGAAATTTCGCCGACGGATCGGCCTCGGCCTCGACCACGATGCCGCGGCCGCGGTGGATCTTCTCCATGGTCCGCCGCAGTGCCTCGATGGCCGGTGCCACCTCCGTCACCGTCGCAACGACCGAGACCCGCGCCGCGATGCGCGCGCGCTCGAGATGATGGGCGACCTGGTCGCGCATCACGTCGGCCTGCTCCATCACCTTGGCCGCGAACGGATCGGTGGCATGCGCGCCGGCCTCGTTCAGGATGACCGAGAGCGGTGTCTTGATGGCGTGGGCGAGATTGCCGACATGGGTGCGCGCGCGCTCCACGATCTCGCGATTGGCGTCGATCAGCGCGTTGGTCTCGCGCGCCAGCGGTGCGATCTCGACCGGGAACTCGCCCTCGAGCCGCTCCGCCCGCCCGGACCGGATGTCGGCGATGGATTCGGAGATGCGCTTGAGCGGCGCGAGACCGAAGCGGACCTGAAACACGGTGGTCAGCAGCAACACGATACCGAGCGCGGTGAAGGTGCCGCCGAGGTAGTAATCGAAACTGCGCGTCTCGTCGAAAATCTCGGTGTCGTCACCGGCGACACTGACGAGAAATTTGCCGTCCGCGCCGAGATCGACCGGCCGCTCCACCATGCGCAGGTTCTGTCCCTCTGGACCGTCGACATAAGCGATCCGGATGCCCGCGGCTGTGAGCTCGGTGCCCTGCTCTTCAAGCTTTGGCAGCTTCTTGTCCCAGAGCGAGCGCGAGGAGCGCACCTCCGGCTTTTCGGTGTCGGTCCGCGTGATCTGCCAGTACCAGCCGGACAACGGCAATTCGAACAAGGGCTCGCCGAGCGACTGGAACTGGCGGTCCGGCGGCTCGTCGGGGGTGGCGACCTCGGCGATCAGCGTGCGGAGATAGAGATTGAGCCGGCGGTCGAAGGCGCGCTCGGTGGCGTTCTTGTAGACCGACGACAGCACCACGCCGGTGATGGCCAGGATCACGACGAGCCACGCGGTCGCCGACAGAAACAGGCGGTTCGCAAGCGAGCTGGCGGGCATCGGAATGATCCCGGAGGCGCGGGGTGGCATGGCGTCGGAACTCATGACCCGAACAAGGCCCCTGCTGCGCCGCCCGTCAAGCCAAGATACGTCTAGACGAGATAGTTCGAGACACCGCGCTTCAAGCGCCGGGGGCCGGCGGGGTCAGGAGATAGCCGAGGCCACGGACAGTCTGGATGATGTCGACGTCGAGCTTCTTGCGGATGCGGCCGACGAAGACCTCGATCGTGTTGGAGTCGCGGTCGAAGTCCTGGTCGTAGAGATGCTCGACCAGCTCGGTACGGGACACGACGCGCCCCGAATGGTGCATCAAGTAGGCCAGAAGCCGATATTCGTGCGACGTCATCTTGATGGGATTACCCGACACGCTGACCCGGCCGGTCCTGGTGTCGAGCGTGACGGGGCCGCAGGTCAGCTCGCTCTGCGCGTGGCCGGTGGAGCGGCGCAGCAGCGCGCGGATCCGCGCCAGCACCTCCTCCAGGTGGAACGGCTTTGCGACATAGTCGTCGGCACCGGCATCGAAGCCCTGGACCTTGTCGCTCCAGCGGTCGCGCGCGGTGAGGATCAGGACCGGCATGGTGCGGCCGTTGCGCCGCCAGGCCTCCAGCACCGAGATGCCGTCCTTCTTCGGCAGGCCGATGTCGAGCACCACGGCATCGTAGGGCTCGTTGTCACCGAGAAAATGCCCCTCCTCCCCGTCAAAGGCGCGATCGACGACATAGCCGGCGTCGGTCAGCGCCTTGGTAAGCTGGCGATTGAGATCGGGGTCGTCCTCAACGACGAGCAGGCGCACGCTTCTCTCCAGAATTAGGCCGCATGAACACCTGCACAGATGAGCAATTCCGGCGTGAACTGAATATGAACACCGGGGAACCGGCCGCGTTACTTTTTGGTCATATCCGACCAGTTCGCAGTCAACGCACTGCGCCCGCCATGCCACCGGACGAACCGACGGCATGGCGGGCGCAATGTGCCGCGTTACGCGGCGAGTCGGAAGGTGCAAACCGTCCGGTCGATCTGCCGATCAGGTCCGGAAGAACACGAACCAGATGACCGCGAGGATCAGGATCGCGAGCCCGGTTGATATGGCGAGCAGCGCCGCCACCGACGGCCCAGGCTCGCCCTGGCGCGCCTCCGTCGGAGTTTCCACGATCTGACGTTGGTCTCGCGTGGTTGCCATGGTGACCTCAATTTCTGGCCGTCGCATCGGATGGCCGCGACTCCTCGCGGCGAATGTCCAGTGGCAACGCATGATCGGATATGATGTTCCGGTTTTTGCAGCCGGATCGGGCTGCAACCGCGCGCCGGGCGGCCGATTAACGCAGTTGCAAGATTCAGCGATCCGCCTTGCTATGATTCGGTGTTCCCCGATGGTATCTTCGTCTTCTGTCCCCGTTGCGTTTGGAGTAGCCCATGGCCCCCCGCGCCAATTGGAAGGGTTTTCTGCGTTTGTCGCTCGTGACCTGCCCGGTCGCGCTCTATCCGGCCACTTCGGATACCGAGAAAGTCTCGTTCAACCAGATAAACCGCAAGACCGGCCACCGGATCAAGTACCTCAAGGTCGACGCCGAGACCGGTGACGAGGTGACTTCGGAGGACATCGTCAAGGGCTACAAGGTCGACACCGACACCTATATCGAGGTCACCAAGGACGAGCTCGACGACATCGCGCTGGAGTCCACCCACACGATCGAGATCGACGAGTTCGTACCGAAGACCGACATCGACAGCCGCTATCTGATCCGCCCCTACTATCTCGTGCCCGACGGCAAGGTCGGCCACGACGCATTTGCGGTGATCCGCGAGACGATCCGGAGCATGGACAAGGTCGCGATCGGCCGCGTGGTGCTGACCAACCGCGAGCACATCATCGCGCTGGAGCCGCTCGGGAGCGGCCTGATGGGGACGCTGCTGCGCTACCCCTACGAGGTGCGCGGCGAGAAGGACTATTTCGACGACATCCAGGACGTGAAGCTGACCAAGGACATGCTCGACCTTGCAAAGCACATCGTCGAGAAGAAGTCCGGCGCGTTCGAGCCTGAGCTGTTCGAGGACCATTACGAGACCGCACTGATCGACCTCATCAACAAGAAGCGCAGCGGCGCGCCCATCGCAGCAAAGGCCGCGCCCAAGACCAGCGGCAACGTTATCAACCTCATGGACGCGCTGAAGAAGAGCATCGCGAACGAGAAGGACGCAGGCCCCGCGGCGAAGGTGGCCAAGGACGTGACCAAGGACGCCGTCAAGGGCAAGAAGCCGAAGAAGCGCGTCGAAGGCCAGCGTGAGATGCTGCTGCCGATCACCGGCAAGGGCGGCAAGGACACTGCTGCGAAAGCCGCTCCCAAAAAGGCGGACAAGCCGGTGCGCGCGCCGGCCCGGGCGAAGAAGGCCGGCTAGCGGCATCGCACAGCGCCGACGCCGTGATGCTGCCCCTCGTCGATCGGCCGACCTGACATGCCCTGGTCGACCGCGTTCGACGAACCCATCTCGTTACGTGGCGGGCGCAAGCTGCGGACGCTGCAAGAAGCTGCCGATCACATCATGCGACTGCCCGAGGATACGCAGGATGCGAGCCACTGGCAGACCGCGATCGAAACCCTGATCAACGCGGCCGAGACCGGCGGCGGCTGGATGATGTTCGCCCGCATCGCGGTGTTGCGGGCGCTGAATGCGGACGGTCGGCGCGAGTGAGCCGGGCGCCCCGCTCGAGAACAGGCTCAACAATCCGTTAAGTCAAGCCGCGCTTTCAGCGTCTGCCTGCGGCCGGAGGGCACGTAATCCTACGGAAGACAAAATTAACCGACGCTTCCCGCTCAGCGCAGCATCGTCGCCCCTCGATTGAACTCGGGGTTGCAGGCTCGTGAAGCAGCAGGACGCCAGAAAGAATTACATCGGCATCGTCAACGACGCGGCCGAGGAAGAAAGCCTGGCCGGCAGCTCCGCGCGAGCGCAGCCGTCCGTGGTCAGCTATCTGGTCGGACGTCTGGCGATAGTGCTGAAACGCTCCAGCAAGGCCGCACCGGAACGCCAGATCTCGTCCTGAGACGGGATGACGACATCGCCAAATGCGTCCGAATTG
Organism: Bradyrhizobium sp. CAR08; assembly: GCF_052871955.1. Lineage (NCBI taxonomy): Bacteria > Pseudomonadati > Pseudomonadota > Alphaproteobacteria > Hyphomicrobiales > Nitrobacteraceae > Bradyrhizobium > Bradyrhizobium sp. CAR08. The sequence goes on along the minus strand of NZ_JBIXJX010000007.1, from coordinate 298,524 downwards.
GGTGACGAAACCTTAAGTCAATCGATGTCACCATATCAAACGGCAGGTGAGGACCATCCGCCCTGCGTTTTGGCGCGCTCACGAAAACTTAGTGAATCAATTTACCATTCCGAAAACGGCACCGGCCTAGGTTGGACGGATGAACAGGAGTTGACGATGACTTTGCTCAAGTCATTTCTTGCCGACGAAAATGGTGCCACCGCCATCGAGTATTGTCTGATCGCCACCGGCATCGCGTTCGCGATCATCACGGCCGTGAACAACACGGGCAGCGCACTCCTGAGCAGCAAATTCAACTCGATCAGCGCGGCGATGAAGTAGCCGGCATAGCCGGCGCGCCGCAATCGCATCAGCACGAATCCGCGTGCAGCGCGCCGGATGATAGGCTCCTCCTTCCGATGCGGCGGCGACCCCAGTTTGATTTTCGCGAAGTTCGCATTATTGGCGTTGTGTCGCGCGGTTGCGCTGTCGTAGAGCGTAAGCTCAAACTCTAGCGGCCCTATGACATGATTCCTTCCGACAAGCCGACCTCGACAATCTGGGCTCGTCTTGGCTCGGACCGATCGACGCCGATCAGCGTTCTTGCTGTCCTGGCGGCCCTGTCGTTTCTTCCGGTGCTGCTGACCCCTATCCCCGCGATGGTCGACTATCCCAATCATCTCGCCCGGATGTACATTCTGAGCCAGAACGGCACTCCCAATGCCAATCCGTATTACGAAGTGGCCTGGGCATTCTATCCCAACCTTGGAATGGATCTGCTGGTCCCGCAAATGGCGCGGCTGATCAACGTCGAGAACGCCACGCGCCTGTTTCTGCTCCTGAGCCAATTGCTGATCGTCGGAGGCGCGCTTTTGCTCGAATGGGCCCGGAAGGGACGGGTCCATCTCGCCGGCTTTGCGGCGCTCGCTTTCCTTTATTGTCTGCCGTTCAGCTGGGGCTTCGTGAATTTCGAGTTCGGACTGGGCCTCGCTCTTTGCGGCATCGCCGTCTATCTGATGCTCGCGGAGCGCCCATGGCCACTGCGTTTCGTCGTCAACATGGTCTTCGTCGCTGCGCTGTTTGCAGCACATTTCTTCTCCCTCGGCGTCTATGGCGCGACGCTCGGCGTCTACGAGCTCTCGCGCATCCGCCATGGGCGAAGGTCGTACGGGGTCGCCGCCGCGCGGCTCGGCGCGTTGGCCATACCGGCGCTTGCCCTCTTTGGGATCATGCGCATGACCGCGGGATCGATCGGAAGCGAAGGAACGAGCTGGTTCATCGGATTCAAGCCGATCTGGCCGTTGCGCATCATGAACGGTTACAATCTGACGATCGCAGCGGCGACCGGGCTTACGCTGATGGTCTCGCTGTTCTTCGCCGCAAGACGCGGCGTCCTCAAGCTCGAAACAGCCGGGACCTGGCTCGCGATCGGCTTCGCGCTGCTCTACGTCGTCATTCCCTCGAAGCTGTTCGGAACCTCGTTCGTCGACCTGCGCGTCATTCCCGCTGCGGCTCTGATCCTGCCGGCCTTCTGCTCGCTGACGCTGCCCAGCCGGGCGTGGAGAATGGCAGCGCTCGCCGCGATCAGTGGCGTCATACTGATCAATCTCGCCGTCGTGCTCACGGTGTGGCTGCCTTACCGCACCGACTATGCGGCCATCGTCGAGTCGTTCCACAAGATCGATCGCGGCTCGCGCATCCTCGTCGCCAGCACGGACGACAATGGAGACCCGCCCTTCGCCGACCTCACCTCATATCCGATGTACTATGCACCTACGCTGGCCGTGCACTATGCCAACGCGTTCGTGCCCAATCTATTCACGGAAGCGGGCAAGCAGCCCGTGCGGCCACGCGAGGACGTGCGCCGTCTTGCCATTCCCTACGGGGGGCCGGTGCCGCTGGGCGTGCTTACCGCGATTGCGGCAAGCCGGCCGCCGGCAGGCGTTCCGCCGTTCGTCCGCACCTGGCATCAGGACTTCGACTATCTCTATGTCCTCGGGCCGCGAGCCGCAAACCCGCTGCCGGATCTGCTGGAAGCGCTGGACACCTCTGAGCGATTTGTTCTCTACAAGATCCGCCGCAAGTCCTAGACCGCAAGTCCTAGGCCGAAGCCGCGGCTGCCCAGCGTGGTTAATCGGGCATCACCATCTGCACCCGCCTTTTGGAAGCCACCGCGGTGCCCCATATCCTTAATGGTTGTGGCAAGGCGACCTTAACCACCGCCGGCATAGACTTCCGCTCCTGCAACGAGTTGGACTCTCTCGCATGGCGGCCAATTTCCAGTCGATCCGCTACAGCCTCGTCATCCCCGTGTTCAACGAGGAAGCCGTGCTGCCGGTGCTGCTGCGCAGGCTCGACCTCGTCTTGTCCCGGCTCGACGGGCCGGCAGAGGCGATCTTCGTTGACGACGGCAGCAGCGATTCCAGCTCGATCGTGCTACAGGCACTCGCCACGCGCGACCCGCGCTTTCGCTATATCGGCCTGTCGCGAAATTTCGGGCATCAGATCGCCATCACCGCCGGCATGGACGCCGCGCAAGGTGAAGCGATCATCGTCATGGATGCCGATTTGCAGGATCCGCCCGAAGTGATCGAGCAATTGATCGCAAAATGGCAGGAAGGCAACGACATCGTCCACGCCCGCCGCCTGTCGCGCGACGGCGAAAGCCGATTCAAGCGCGCGACCGCGCATCTGTTCTACCGGCTTCTCGGCAGGATGTCCTCGGTCGGCATCCCCGCCGACGTCGGCGACTTCCGCCTGATCGATCGCAAGGTGCTCGACGCGCTTCGGCAGATGCCGGAGCAGGACCGCTTCGTACGCGGCATGATCGCCTGGCTCGGCTTCCGGCAGGCGGAGGTCACCTTCCACCGCCTCGAGCGAGCAGCGGGCGAGACCAAATATCCGCTGTTCAAGATGCTGCGGCTCGCGATGAACGCCGCGCTCGGCTTTTCCGATCTGCCCTTGCGCCTGGCAATCTGGTGCGGATTGACGGTCTCAGGTCTGGCACTGCTCTATGGCGGCTGGGTGATCCTGTTGTGGCTCAGCAACGATAGTCATCTCGTGACCGGCTGGTCCTCGACGATGGTCGTCATGTCCCTGCTGTGTGGAATGAACATGCTGATGACGGGTATCGTGGGGCTTTACGTCGGCCGCATCCATGCCGAGGTGAAACGTCGACCGCTCTACGTGGTGCAGACCCGCGCTGGCTTCGACCGCAACGAGGCGGCAGCCGCACCCGCGATCCACGCCGTCAACGAGTGACACAGCGCATGACCGAGCTCTTCGACGGCTATCACGACAACTACCGTGACGTGGTCCAATCCTCGATCGACTTCTCCGGCTTGCCGCATCATTTCTTCATGCGCGCCAAGGCCGATCTGCTGGGCAACCTGATCGCGCAGCGGCTCGACACGGAGAGGCCCGACATGCTGGACGTCGGCTGCGGCGTAGGCAGCCTTCATCCACTGCTGCACGGCATGGTCGGCCGCTTGAGCGGCATCGACGTCTCGTCGGCCAGCCTGGCGCAGGCGCGCGCTGACAACGGCAGGGTCGACTACCGTGAGTTCGACGGCCGCACCTTTCCTTTCGACGATGCCAGCTTCGATCTGGTCACGGCCGTCTGCGTGATGCACCATCTCGTGCCAACGGAATGGGCGCAATTCATCGCGGAGATGCGGCGCGTGACGCGCCCCGGTGGACTCGTCTGCGTCATCGAGCACAATCCGTACAACCCGCTGACCCGTCTTGCCGTCGCGCGTTGTGAGTTCGACCGGGACGCCGTCTTGCTCGGGGCCGGCACAACCCGAAAATTGATGGCTGCCGGCGGCTTGCGCGAGATCGGTGCGCGCCATTTCCTGCTGCTGCCCTGCGACACCAAGCCGTCGCGGCGTCTCGAAGCGACCCTGAGCGGCGTGCCGCTCGGCGGCCAATACGCCGCCTACGGGACCGCTTGATCTATCTTTGCGGTATATCTCGCCGCTTGTGCACGACCGCCACGTCGTCGCTGTAGACGCGCTGCCATTGGGGCAGCCGGTCCAGCATCGCTATAGCCGGCGTCCCCGGCGCGAGCAACGTCGCGCCGATGCTGTATTCGTCGAGCAATCTGAGAAAGTCGCCGAGATCGACGAGCGCCAGGGCGCGATTGTAGCGGTTGATGAACGCTCCCCCGTACAGTTCACCGCGACCGTCGATAAAGGTGGGAATGCCGGCAAAGATCAAATAGCCACCGAAGGTATAATCGTTGAGCACGTGCCCCGCTGCGGCGAGGTTGGCTTCAGCGATGGCAGCCTGAGGGGTGATGGCCGGAGCCGGCCGTATATCACGGGCCAGCGTCGCCCCGCTCACCGCAATCAACACACCGAGGGCGGCCAGGTTCAGGCGGCGCGACGAGCCGGCCGCATCTTTCCCAATCGGTCCGCCGAACTTTCGCCCCAGCGGAGCCGCCAGATAGAGCGGCGCCAGCATGGCCAGCAGATCCGCATTGCGGATCTGGGCCAGCGCGAAATGCAGCAAGCCGATCACGACCAAGGCCCGGACCACCGGCAGCGTCACGCCGCGCGAGAGCGCGAAGATCCCGGCCAGCAGCAACAGCTCGAAGAAGCCTATATGGCTGAAATCCTGCGGCCGCCATTCCGCGATCCAACCGAGCGCGGGGCCGAGGCCGAGCGTGGTCAGCGGCATCAGCAGCGGTTCCGGCCCGTAGGGGGTCAGGCAGGACGCCGCGACCGCAAGCGCCGTGAACGGCAGCCAACGCAGGAATACGCGTGGCCATTCACTACGCTCCTCGCAGAGCAGCGCCTCGAGCCCTGCAGGGCCGATCAGTCCAAGCGCCAGCACCACACTGCCGTGCAGATTGGCCCACACGACCAGCAGCGGAAGGGCCCAGTACGGCGGAGGCCCTCGACAATCCATGCAGCGTACCAGGGCCGCCGCCCAGGTCACCATCAGCGGCAGCACCAGTACATGTGGCCGCGCCAGCATATGCGGCGCCAAGAGGATGACGGCCACGATCACCATGAGCAGCGTCTGGGTCGGCGAAAGCTCGCGCAGCAGGAAGAAGGTGAACAGGCCAAAGGCGAGCGCTATCGCCGCGGCGCCGACGACGAGGACGCCTGGCCAGCCGGCGAGCGCGTAGGCTGCGGCGTAGATCACCTCCGAGAGCCATTCGAAGGTGATCCAGGGAGCGCCGTGCCTCGAAAAGGAAAATGGGTCGGTCGCTGGCAGCGTGCCATGCGCGATGATCCAGCGCCCGACCTCGATGTGGGAATAGCTGTCGGGATCATTGAGCAGCCGCGGTCCAAGGATCAGCAGCAGGCCATAGACGCCAAGGCTCACCAGCCAGGGAAGCGCCGCACGCGCCGAAAACGGTTGAACCTCGCTGTGGACGACCTGGTCACTCATGGCGAGCGCAAGTTAGGGCGCAAGCGTTAAATTCCTCTTTGACTTGACAGGGCCTGGCTTGGTGCGCGGCGGGCCGGTCACGCTTTGTGAACTATATTCCCGGTAGCGAAATCCGGGCTGCGGCGCTTTGACGACCATGCGGGTCCTGATACGCTTCACACTGTCAATCGACGAACCACGGCGGCTTGAAGGATGCGGATGAGAAGCGTGATGCTCTTGGCTTTCAGCCTCATCTTTGTTGGCGTCTGGTCGCAGGACAGCGCGAGAGGGCAGACTTCGGCCGCGCCGTCGGTTTCGCTTTCTCCGCCCAATGCATCGCCGCCGCATGCGGGCGCCAAAACTTCCAGACCTCCGCCGGCAGCATCCATCAGAGAAGCTTCGCCGCCGGTGATCGGCGGGCTTCCATCGGCGCCGAACCCAGCTGCCGACTACGATGGCTTCAGCGTAGGTATCGGCGACGGCAACGACACCTCGAGCCAGGTAGTCCCGCCTGTGAGGTCACGCAATGCGAAGGGCTCCAGGGCCGATCCGGGTGCGAAAGGCGCCGCTGAGCAATTGATCGATCAAGAAGGCGAGTCGCTGAAACGCAAGCTGATGATCTGCCAAAGCTGCAAGTAGCGGTCGTAGTCCGGATGGAGCGCAGCGAAATTCGTCACTGGTCTATCCGGGTGGAACGGCCCCGGATTGCGCTGCGCTCCATCCGGGCTATGGCACTCGCTGCATAGCTGACCCACCGCGACTCTCATCGTCCGCGCTTTACCCTCCCCGGATTTCCTGATCCTCTCTCCCCTAATCGGCCGGAGCAACCGGCCTACGCCAGGGAGAGAGACGCCATGAAGCTCGGCACCGCGATTGCGGAAATCATGAAGCGCGAGGGGATCGGGATCCTCTGCGGCTATCCGGTCAACCATCTGATCGAGCATGCGGCCAAGGCCGATATCCGGCCGGTGATGGTGCGGCAGGAGCGCGTCGGCATCCACATGGCGGATGCGATCTCGCGGGTGACATCGGGACGCTCGATCGGCGCGTTCTGCATGCAGCATGGCCCCGGTGCGGAGAATGCGATGGGCGGCGTTGCGCAATGCTACGGCGAATCCGTTCCCGTACTGGTGCTGCCAATGGGCTATCAGCGCAGGCTTGCGCATATCGAGCCGAACTTCAATTCCAGCGAGGCGATGAAGGCGTTTTCGAAATCGTCGGAGCCGATCATCCTGGCCGCGGAAGTCGCCAACATTTTTCGCCGCGCCTTTACCAAGCTGAAGAACGGCCGCGGCGGCCCTGTGATCGTCGAGATCCCTGCGGACATGTGGAACGAGGAGGTGCCGGAGCCGCTGAACTACACGCCTGTGCTGCGCACCCGCTACGGCGCGGATCCCATTCATATGAAGGAGGCGGCCGACCTGCTCGTCAACGCCAAGCGCGCGGCGATCTATGCCGGCCAGGGCGTGCATTACGCCCAGGCGTGGCCACAACTGAAGCGGCTGGCCGAACGGCTCGCCATTCCCGTCACGACCAGCCTTGGGGGCAAATCGTCCTTCCCGGAAACGCATCCGCTCTCGCTCGGCTCCGGCGGCCTTGCGGTGCCGCGCGCCGTGCCGAAGTTTCTGGCTGAGGCCGACCTCATTTTCGGCATCGGCTGCTCCTTCACTGAAACAAGCTTCGGCATCGCGATGCCCAAAGACAAAACCATCATCCACTCCACACTCGATCCGAACCATCTCAACAAGGACGTGGAAGCCAGGATTGGCCTCGTCGGCGATGCCGGGCTTGTGCTCGACGCGCTGCTGGAGGAGATCGGCAAGACCGTCAGCGCGGATCGCGACGCGTCGGCGGTGGCAGCCGAGATCGCGGCTTCGCACAAGGAGTGGCTGGCGAAATGGATGCCGAAGCTCACCAGCAATGATGCGCCCTTGAGCCCCTATCGCGTGCTGTGGGACCTGCAACATACCGTCGACATCCGCAACACCATCATCACCCACGATGCCGGCAGCCCCCGCGACCAGCTTTCGCCGTTCTGGAAGTCGGTCGAGCCCCTCACCTATCTTGGCTGGGGCAAGACGACGCAACTCGGCTACGGCCTTGGGCTGGCCATGGGCGCAAAGCTCGCAAAGCCTGACAAGCTCTGCATCAATGTCTGGGGCGACGCCGCGATCGGCTTCACCGGCATGGATTTCGAGACCGCGGTGCGCGAGCGCATCCCGATCATGTCGATCCTGCTGAACAATTTTTCAATGGCGATCGAATTGAAGGTGATGCCGGTCTCGACCGAGAAATATCGCTCGACCGACATTTCCGGAGACTACGCCGCGATGGCGCGCGCCTTCGGCGGCTATGGAGAGCGGGTGACGAGACCTGAGGACATCACCCCCGCGATCAGGCGCGGCATCCAGAAGACGCAGGAAGGCGTTCCCGTGCTGCTGGAGTTCATCACCAGCAAGGAGACCGAGGTGTCGCGGCCGGGCACGTGAAGCGGGCCGGATTCCGGCAGCAAAACTCGCTGTCGCGGAGGCTGGCTCCGGCCGCAGGAGATGTGATAATCCGCCTCGGTGCCGCGCTTGTCGCGGCATCAAGCCGGATTGCGAATGACCGCCCCTTCCAACGACATCGCGGAATTTAAACGCCTGTTGCAGGCGGCCACAGCCGAGAACGCGCAGCTTCGCAGCGAGCTCGCGATTGCGCGCGATCGTCAGAACGCCAGCGCCGGGATTCTGCGCACCATCGCGGCCTCTCCGTCCGATGCCCGGCCGGTCTTCGAGGCGATCGCGTCCAGCTCCCGGCGCTTGCTCGGCGGCTTCTCCGCCACCGTGCTTCAGTTCATCGAGGACGAGCTCCACCTCGTGGCGTTTACACCAACGAGCCCCGAGGCGGACGAAGGGCTCAAGGCGTCGTTCCCGCGCAAGATTGCCGACTTTCCGACCTTTGCGCTGGTGCGTGGCGGCGAGACGATCCAGTTTCCCGATAGCGAAGCCGCGGAGGTCCCGGAGCTGAATCGGAACCTTGCGCGGCTGCGCGGCTTCCGCAGCGTGCTGTTCATGCCCCTGATGAATCGGGCGACGCCAGTCGGCATGATCAGCGTCACGCGCGCCGAGCCCGGCGCGTTCGCAGCCGACCACGTCCAGCTGCTCCAGACCTTCGCCGATCAGGCAGTGATCGCGATCGAGAATGCGCGCCTGTTCAACGAGACACGCGAGACGCTGGAGCGTCAGACCGCCACCGCCGACATTCTGAAAGTGATGGCCGCCTCGCCGTCCGACGTACAGCCGGTGTTCGACGCCATCGCGGCCAATGCCAACCGGCTGATCGGCGGCTTCTCCACCGCGGTGCTGCGCTACATTGGGGGCGCGGCGCACCTTGCGGCGTTCACGCCGACCGATCCGGCCGGCGATCGCGTGCTGCAGGCCTCGTTCCCGGTGCCATTCGCGCAGTTCCCGCCCTACCGGCTCGTGGCCAATGGTGTGGCGGCGCAATTGCCCGACACCGAAGTCGAACCCGCAGCCCGCGACATCGCGCGCGCCCGGGGCTACCGCAGCATGCTGTTCGCGCCCTTGATGAGCGACGGCGCGGCGATCGGCGTCATCATCGCCACGCGGCGCGCGACCGGCGCGTTCGGCGAGCATCACGTGCGGCTATTGCAGACCTTCGCTGACCAGGCGGTGATTGCGATCAAGAATGTCAGCCTGTTCAACACCACGAGGGAAGCGCTGGAACGGCAGACCGCGACCGCCGACATCCTCAAGGTGATCGCGGCCTCGCCCGCGGATGTGACGCCGGTGTTCCAGGCGATCTCCGACAGCGCCAAGTCCCTGGTCGGCGGACATTCCTCCACCGTCACGCGCGTCATCGACGACCTGCTGCACCTGGCCGCCTTCAGCACCGACAACGAAGCCGGCAATGAAGAGCTGCTCAATTCGTTCCCGGTGCCGCTGTCGGCATCCGGCATTCACAGCCGGGTGGCAAGAAGCGGAGAGTTCGCATTCCGCAGCGACATGCAGAACGAGCCCGACCTCACGGACGCCATGAGAGAGCTGGCGCGGACGCGAGGCTATCGCAGCATCCTCGTGATCCCGATGCTACGCGACGGCGTCGCGATCGGCACCATCGGCGTGACGCGGCCGGAGGCCGGTCCTTTCCCGGACAAGGCGATCGCCCTGCTCAAGACCTTTGCAGACCAGGCCGTGATCGCCATCGAGAACACGCGCCTGTTCAACGAGGTGCAGGACCGCACCCGGGACCTCGCCAAATCGCTCGACGATTTGCGCGCTGCCCAGGACCGGCTGGTCCAGACCGAGAAGCTGGCTTCGCTCGGCCAGCTCACCGCCGGCATCGCGCACGAGATCAAGAACCCGCTCAACTTCGTCAACAACTTTGCATCGCTCTCCGCCGAGCTGACGGACGAGCTGAACGCGGCGCTCGCGCCTGTCCCGCTCGCGGACGACGTTCGTAGCGAGGTCGACGAGCTGACCGGACTGTTGAAGGACAATCTCGCGAAGATCGTGCAGCATGGCAGGCGCGCCGACTCCATCGTCAAGAACATGCTGCTGCATTCCCGCGAGGGCGGCGGCGAGCATCGGCTGAGCGACATCAACGCACTGGTCGAGGAGAGCCTCAACCTCGCCTATCACGGCGCCCGCGCCGAGAAGCCACAGTTCCACGTGACGCTGAAGCGCGAGCTCGATCCGGCGGCCGGACAAGCGGAAGTGTTTCCGCAGGAGATCACCCGGGTGCTGCTGAACCTAATCTCGAATGGCTTCCACGCGGTCGCCAAGCGCAAGTCGGATGACGGCGCCGCCGATTACGAGCCGGTAGTGATCGCCGCGACACGCGACCGGGGCGACAGTATCGAGATCCGCATCCGCGACAATGGCACCGGCATTCCGCACGAGGTGAAGGAAAAGATGTTCGATCCGTTCTTCACCACCAAGCCGGCCGGCGAAGGCACCGGCCTCGGATTGTCGATGAGCCACGATATCGTGGTGAAGCAGCACGGCGGCACAATCGACGTCGCGACGGAGCCCGGCGCGTTCACCGAGTTCACGATTCGATTGCCGCGAAGCAGCAGCTTTCCGGACGGACGCCGCGGCTAGCGGTTCTTATTCCGCCATCTCGACGGGTTGCGTCGTGGACGGACCGGCCAGCGGCCGCTCCTCCATCATGATCAGGCAGAGCGCGGCGCCAGCCATCAGCGCGGTGGCGGCGCCGAAGACGTAGCGGAACGCATGCCGCATGTCGTCCGCGGGGATCGCATTGACGGCGCCGTGATGCTCGCCGGCGAGCGGAACGTCGGCACCGAGCGCGATGAGCAGGATGGCCGCGAACGCCGCAACCGTGAACGAGGACATAAGCGAGCGGAAGAAGTTCAACGCGCCCGTGATGGTGCCGACCTGCGGACGGGCGACCGAATTCTGCACCGAGACGACGCAGACCGGAAAGGTGGTGCCGAGGCCAAGCGCAAACGCAGCCATCAGCGTCAGCAGCGCCCAGAGCGGCAACGTCGTCAACGTGAGGCCGAGGCCGCACAGCGCTGCCCAGGACGTTCCTACGATGGCGACCCGCTTGTAGTGCTTGGCCCGCGCCATGGTGCGACCAGCGATGGCCGCGCCGCAGGTCGAGACCGCCGCGAGCGGAATCAGCGCGAGGCCCGCTTCGCTGGCGCTGAGGTGATAGACCGCCTCGTAATAGAGCGGCAGCTGCACCGTGAGGCCCGTGATCGCACCGAGCGCGCAACCGCCGGCCGTCAGCCCGAACGGCACAACCGATCCTCCGAGCAGCGGCAGCGGCAGGAACGGCTCTTCCGCCCGGCGCGCGTGCCACACGAAGGTGACCGCGAGCGCTACAGCGCCGCCCACCATCGCAAGCACGGTGGGCGAGAGCCACGGGAAGCGCGTGCCCCCCCAGGTCAGCACCAGCATGAAGACGACGGCAGAGGCCATCAGCAGCACGCCGCCGATCCAGTCGACCTTGCGCTTGCGGTGGAACACCGGAATCTTCTTCATCCTGGGCAGCAGCAACGCGATCGCCGCCGCCGCGAGCGGCACATTGATCCAGAAGATCATCGACCAGTGCAGATGCTCGGCGAACACGCCGCCGATGACCGGGCCGAGAATGCCGCCGACCATCCAGACGCTGGAGAAATAGGCTTGATACTGGCCGCGCTCGCGTGGGCTCACGACGTCGGAGATCACGGTCTGCACCACCGGCATGATGCCGCCGCCACCCAGTCCCTGGAGACCGCGTGCAAGAATCAGCATCGGCAGGTTCGGAGCGATCGCGCACAGCACCGAGCCCGCGACGAACAGGCTGAGCGAGATGATGATCATCACACGGCGCCCGTAGATGTCGCTGAGCGTGCCGAAAACCGGCGCGACCGCGGTCGAGGCGAGCAGATAGGCGGTGATGACCCAGGAGAGATTGGAGACGTCGTGGAACTGGCGTCCGATGGTCGGCAGCGCGGTGGCGACGATGGTCTGGTCCAGTGCGGCCAGGAACATCGTCAACATCAGGCTGATGACGATGGTGCGGACCTCGTCCTGCGACAGCGGCGCCGGCGGCGCGAGCGAAGGAGCGTCATCGACGCTCAAGACCTCGCTCGGAAGGCGCGACAATTCCTCGGCGATGTCGTCGGGCAATGTCTGGGTGTCGGCAGAACTGCTCTGCCGCTCGAACTTGTTCATCTCGACCGGAAGCCATGAGGCGGCGCAACACCGCGAAGGATTCGTTCTATGCAGTCAATGTAGACAGCAAAGTTCTTCTCAGGCAGGCACCGCGGCGCATGGGAGCATCCCACCCCACGGCCATCGCGAGGACGTGATCTACCTGGTGCGGCGGATCAGTCCTTCGGACGTCGCTTCAGGCGCGCCCGTTTTGGCAGCTGCGCCGGCCACTGCACGATGTGGTTCTCGAGCTCATCGTCCGGAATCTCGACCTCGCTGCCTTCGACCCGTCCGCGTACGGAGACGCCCGCGTCATGCACGGTGTCGGGATCGCCTGACACCAGGGGATGCCACCAATAGAGGTCGCGGCCTTCCGCAACAAGCTTGTAGCCGCAGCTCGGCGGCAGCCAGTTCAGGGTGCGGACATTGGCCGGGGTCAGGCGGACGCAGTCCGGAACCTTGTCGGAACGATTCGCGTAGTCCTTGCAGCCGCAGGTCACCCCATCGAGCAGCTTGCAGCCGACATGGGTGAAATAGATGTCGCCGGTGCCATCTTCCTCGAGCTTGTTCAGGCAGCAGCGGCCGCAGCCGTCGCACAGGCTCTCCCATTCGGGCCCCGACATCTCTTCCAACGTCTTGGTTTTCCAGAAGAATCCTTCCTGGCCTGAAGGTCGTTTGGGAGCTGCGGTCATGCGCCTCAACAAAAGTTCGAAAGAGCTACGGTTGGTGCCATCTAGGGCGTGCGGCCGTGGGGCTGCAAGCAACGCCCGCGTGAGGCCCGTAATGAACCGGGGTCAATTAGGCCTGTTGTTCAAAATCGCAAGCGTGACCATTGGTTTATAGGCCCTGCTCGGCTAGAAGGAACAGCGAGTCCCCACCGTCGCTGGCCGGGCGCCTTGGGTTTGCCGCAACACTCCCGCAAGACGTCTCGATGCCGCCCCCGGCCGGGTGCTTGAACGCTTTCGAACCAAGCCGCAAGGGTTCTAGGTGCGCCAGATCATACCACCGCATTGGAAGGCCCGGATCCGGAATTTCTTCCTGGACCTCGATGCGCGCATCGACTCCTCGCTGTTCTCCTCGGCCAAGGGCATCCGCGAGCTCTACGAGCGCTACTCGACCTTCATGGACCGCTTCTATGTCGGGCGTTGGAAGCGCTGGGTGTTCATCGAGCCGCTGTCGGAGGCCGCGACGCTGGGCCTCGGCGGCCTGGTTGTGATGCTGACCCTCGCCATCCCCGCCTTCCGCGAGACCGCGGACGAGGACTGGCTGAAGAAGTCCGACCTCGCGGTGACCTTCCTCGACCGCTACGGCAACCCGATCGGCAGCCGCGGCATCAAGCACAACGATTCGATCCCGTTGGAAGATTTTCCGGACGTGCTGATCAAGGCGACGCTCGCGACCGAGGACCGCCGCTTCTACGAGCATTTCGGCATCGACATCGCCGGCACCGCGCGCGCGCTCGTCACCAACGCCCAGGCCGGCGGCGTCCGCCAGGGCGGCTCTTCGATCACCCAGCAGCTCGCCAAGAACCTGTTCCTGAGCAACGAGCGCACCATCGAGCGCAAGGTCAACGAAGCCTTCCTCGCGGTCTGGCTGGAATGGCGCCTGACCAAGAACGAGATCCTCAAACTGTATCTCGACCGCGCCTATATGGGCGGCGGCACCTTCGGCGTCGACGGCGCCGCGCATTTCTACTTCAACAAGTCGGCACGTGACGTGACGCTCGCCGAAGCCGCGATGCTCGCCGGCCTGTTCAAGGCGCCGACCAAATACGCGCCCCACATCAACCTGCCCGCCGCCCGCGCCCGCGCCAATGTCGTTCTCGACAATCTCGTCGACGCCGGCTTCATGACCGAGGGCCAGGTGTTCGGCGCCCGCCGCAACCCCGCCTTCGCGGTCGACCGCCGCTACGAGGCGTCGCCGAATTATTATCTCGACTACGCCTTCGACGAGATGCGCAAGCTGGTCGACACCTTCCCGAAATCCTACACTGAGCGCGTCTTCGTGGTCCGGCTCGCGATCGACACCAACGTGCAGAAGGCGGCGGAGGACGCGGTCGAGAACCAGCTGCGCCAGTTCGGCCGCGACTATCACGCGACGCAGGCCGCGACCGTCGTCTCCGATCTCGACGGCGGCATCCGCGCCATGGTCGGCGGCCGCGACTACGGCGCCAGCCAATTCAACCGCGCCACAGACGCCTACCGCCAGCCGGGCTCGTCGTTCAAGCCTTACGTCTACACCACCGCGCTCCTCAACGGCTTCACGCCGAATTCGATCGTGGTCGACGGCCCGGTCTGCATCGGCAATTGGTGCCCGCAGAACTATGGCCATTCCTATTCCGGCGCGGTGACACTGACGCAGGCGATCACGCGCTCGATCAACGTTGTACCCGTCAAGCTGTCGATCGCGATCGGCCAGAAGGAGCAGCCGAAGGCGCCGAACCCGGCCAAGATCGGCCGCGCCAAGATCGTCGAGGTCGCGCGCCGCTTCGGCCTCAAGGCACCGCTGCCCGACACGCCGTCGCTGCCGATCGGCTCGGACGAAGTCACCGTGCTCGAGCACGCGGTGGCATATGCGACCTTCCCCAACCGCGGCAAGGCAGTGACGCCGCATTCCGTGCTGGAAGTGCGCACCGGCGCGGGCGATCCGGTCTGGCGCTGGGACCGCGACGGGCCGAAGCCGCGCCAGGCGATTCCCGCCTCCGTAGCCGCCGACATGGCTGGCATGATGAGCCACGTCGTCAGCGAAGGCACCGCGCGCCGCGCAGCGCTCGACGGCATTCCGACTGCGGGCAAGACCGGCACCACCAATGCCTATCGCGACGCCTGGTTCGTCGGCTACACCGGCAATTTCACCTGCGCGGTCTGGTACGGCAATGACGACTATTCGCCGACTAACCGCATGACCGGCGGCTCGCTGCCGGCGCAGACCTGGCACGACATCATGCTCGCGGCGCATCAGGGCGTCGAGGTCCGGGAGATCGCCGGTATCGGCATGGGCCAGAAGCTGCCGCCCGAGCGGATCACCAACGCACAGGCCAATGCGGCGCCGAAGGTGCTGGAGACCAAGCCCGGTCCGCCGCCCGTATTGACCAAGCGCGGCGCCGACGTTTTGGTGCGCGTCGAGAAGCTGCTGGATGACGCGGCCAGGACCGCGGCCAAAGCGGCCGCCACCGACCCCAAGCAAGCCAAACCGGCATCGTCCACGAGCGCGCTCGCCTTCCCGCAGAACTATGCGGAAGAGAATGCGAACGCATCCGCCCCGCGCAAGAACTGACCGAACAAGTGCGGCTGATCCTGATCACATTGACGGCCCTTCTGCTCGCAACCGTGGTGGGCGTCGGCGCGACCTGGATGACGACGACGCGCGGCACCGAGATCGGCGCGCTGACCATCGGCCCCTGGACCGCGCGTCCGCGCACCGGCACCGCCGACGTCGATCCCTATTCGCGCGCCACCATCGTGCGCAACGGCGAGCTGCCTATCGGCACCGGCGACGGCGTCGCCTTCACCGCCACCGCCGACGACAAGAAGAAGGTGCTCGACGGCCGCTGCGACGTCGTGGTCTCCGGCGTGACACCGCCGGCACGGTTCTGGACGCTGACGCTTTATGACCGCAAGGGTCATCTCGTTCCCAATTCGCTGCAGCGCTACGGCTTCACCAGCCAGGAGATCGTGCGGCAGTCCGACGGCTCGTTCGAGATCCGCATCGCCTCGCGCTCGCGCGCCGGCAACTGGCTGCCGACCGGCGGCATCGAACGCTACGCGCTGATGCTGCGGCTCTACGACACCCCGGTCGGCGTTGCCACGCGCACCCAGCGCGACGCGCCGATGCCCACGATCACGACGGCGGGCTGCTCATGATCCGGCTGTTGTTCACCATCGTTGCCGGCGTGGTGCTGGGCCTCGTGGTCCATCTCGTCAGCGTGCTGGCGTTGCCGCGGATCGCGACCCAGGACGCCTATTCGCGGCTGACGCCGATGACCAAGCTCAACGCGGTCACGCAGCTTCCGCTCGCCGATCCGCAGACCTCGCCGATGCCGTTCATGGACCCGGCCTTTGCGCTCGCGATCTGCCGCTACGATCTGTCGAACGGGCCGATCAAGCTGACGGTCCCCGTCAGCCAAGCCTATACCTCGGTGTCGTTCTACACTCGCAACGAGATCGCCTACTACGCCATCAACGACCGCTCGGCGGGCAAGAAGGTGATCGAGCTCGACCTGATGACCGAGCCGCAGCACAACGAGCTGCCCGAAGACGAAGAGATCACCGCCGCCGACCGCCTGATCATCGATTCCCCCAGCACCACCGGCCTGATCGTGATGAAGGCGCTCGCCCCCGAGCCCGGCCTGATGCCGCAAGCGCAGTCAACCCTCGCTGCCGCGAGCTGCGGACCGCAGACCGAGCCGCCGGCCAAGGCGGAAGCACCGCGCGGACGGCGCTGAGGCGCGGCTTCGGCGGCGCAAAAACAAAAAAATCGAAAAACAACCCCATGCACAGTAGCGGGGGTATTGAAATCATTAGCCATTTTGATTGCACCAACTAGGCGTTTGCCGAACCGATACATCCCTGCCCGTCGTGCTGTTCAGCTTTGACACGTCGGGCAAAGCACTGGCAGAATGGCATCATCGAAAGTTCACCCGCGCGGAGCAATCCGCCGCGGGTTTTTTCATGCCGGAGCGCAGGTGCCATGATCGAGAAACACTATTGTCCCCCGTGCGGGCGGGACTAGCGACGCTGATGTCCCGAGCCCCGGTCTGTTACTTCAAGATCCTTGCTGATTCCAAATCCTCAATTCCGCTCGGTTTGGCGTCAACTGTTCCCGGTCACGGACGGCCGGTCACCAAGTGCTAAACGCGGAGATTGAGCAATGCCAAAGCATGACGAAACATCGAAGCAGCGGGAGAAGCGGGAACTCGACGAGGAATTGGACCGGCAATTGCAGCAAACCTTTCCGGCCAGCGATCCGCTGAAGATCACGCGGGGCTCAACTAAACCACAAGCAGCAAAGCCGGCTGCGCGCGACAGCGAACGACGGCGCCGCTAGTCTATCGATCATCCGGACAGAGCGGGAGCCGTGGTCTCGCGGAAAGAAGGGTTCGCCGGCGAGCGATGAGCCGCGGTACGCGTCACGCCTTTGGGTCGGTGCCGATCAGCGGATTTGACATTGTGCGTTCAGAGCCCGCGGGAGGAACAACGAGAACGTCCACACTCAACGAACGCAGGACTTCTTCCGTTACGCTCCCGATCAAGGCCCGAACCAATCCAGATCGCCCGTGCGTCCCCATCACCAGCATGTCAGGCTGCCTCTCCGAAACAGCACGGGTGATGACCTGCATGGGCCCGCCCTCGCCGACCTGGAGAGACCATCGTTGCGTGCCGAGCTTGTTCGCCACCAGAAACTTCGTCAGCTCCTCCGTTGCCTTCAGACGCTCGCTATCGACATATCCGCTGATGACGGCCGCGCTCGCACCGGAGCGGACCAATCGCGCTTTCGTCATCGGCGAGAAGGCGTGAAGGATCGTTGTTGCGCCCTGTGTCAAGAGTCCGGTGGACAGCCCCACGCGGATTGCATCGGCGGATGTATCCGACATATCGACCGGCACCAGAGCGCGTTCATAGCGCCGCTGCGCCTCGTTGTTCACCATCAGAACCGGATACCTTCCTCCGCGAATTACACGCTCGATTGTGGTGCCTGTGAAGATGTCGCGCAGAAACTGCTTGCGATGGGCTCCCATTACAACGAGATCCGCGTCGGCTGCTGCAGCCGCTCGCAATATCCCGTCAAAGGGATGGCCCTTGACCACGATCGGGTAGCACTGAACGTTTTGCAGCTCCGGCATGGATGCGATCTGCTCAACCAGCACCCGCTGTGCCTCACGCTCTTCGATGCGGATCAGCTCGGCTGGCTGATCCTCGTCGACGACATGAACAAGGTGCAGAGTTGCATCAGGGGAGCGCGCCAGGAGGCCGGCCTGCCGCAAAGCGCGATTGGACCGCGTCGAGAAATCTGTCGCAGCGACGATATTCATGTCAGAATCCTTACAATTGCGAACGGCCGCCGGCCCGATGGCCTGCCAAGCTCGACCAGCGCGGCAATTCGGTTGCCTTGCGGAGGGCCTATGACGCTGTTGCCTGCCAGCTTCGTTCGTCCAGGTTGGCCTGGACCGACGATCTGGAGCCGAGAAGCAACCAAGCATCGCGCCCCGCGAACATGCGGCGCACGATATCTTTCTCGCTCATAAGCAACTGTTGTACGCGGTGACGGAGGTGAACCTCCCAACGTCACCTTTTAGGATCGTGAGGAATTGGCGCTCGGCGGCGAGCGAATGCCTCGCGGAAGCCATCGGGATCTGAAATCCAGATGAACATGACCCATGAGGTCAGGACGAGCAGCGCGAAGAACACCGACATGAGAAACTCCCGGCTTTGGTTGCAGAAATGTTGAGGTACCATCCCGGACGATCTGAATCGTCCGGGTTACCGGCGGATCTGCAGCTGGGTCCTATAAATCCGGCGTCGTAGCGTTGTAGTCATCACTGCCTCTGTTTGCGGTGCGGCTCGCTTGCGAGCGGCATGTGCATTGCTCTGCTCTGCCGGGCACCGAGCTTCCAGCCCTCGCGAACGCGGCATGGACTGAGTTCGGGGCTGATTGCCTCCGATCAGGCGGCCAACATGCAAAGACTTCGGCGAACTCGCCTACTACTCAGCGTACATGCATCATGTACTTAGAGGTGGGCATGCGATGCAGGAAATCAAATGCGACATTTGGCCTGGATTGGCCGACTGGCCGATCAAGGAACCTGCCGCAAAAAATCGCGCGTCTCGCGCTAATTGCCCTCTGGTCCGCGAACTTGCGCACTCTTTTCGGCGGTATCGCGAAATCGCGCTGCGCCCACCAATACGGTCAGCGCAATAGGCGTGGTTACCACGCCAAGCCCGATGATCAGGATTTCGTGCAGCACGGGCCTGCTCTGAAGTACCGAAAAGCAAACGATTGAAGCAGCTGCAATGAATACGGTGCCCAGCGTTGTCCCGAGCGTCGGCGCGTGGACGCGCTCGTAGAATGTGCCGAACCGCAAAAGGCCCAGCGAACCGACCAGTGTGGCGGCGGCGCCGACAAGAAGGAGAAATGCCGTGAGAGCCGCAGCCCAGGGCGGCAGGTGTTCGATGCTGTTCATTCCATCACCTCGCCGCGCAGCAGAAACTTCGCTAGCGCAACCGTACCAACAAAACCGAAGAGGGCCATGGCCAGAGCCGCCTCGAAATAGAGCGTTTCGCCGGATCGAATCCCGAACGTCAGAAGCAACAACATCGCGTTCACGGACACCGTGTCGAAGCCCAGAACGCGATCCTGTGCTCGCGGCCCCCGAAAGATGCGAACCGCGCCACAGCCGATAGCCAACACCAGAAGTACCTGCGCGGCGACAAGCGCGTAGATCAGCAAGAGCTGGCTCATTCGAATATCTCCAGCAGATGGCGTTCGTAGCGCTGCTTGATCGTGCGGATCCACTCGGCTTCATCGACCAGGTCGAGAACATGGATCATCAACAAGCCCTTCTGGGCATCGAAATTCACCCACAACGTTCCGGGCGTCGAGGTGATGATGCAAGCCAACATGGCCAGTCCGTAGGGATTGCGCATATCGAGCGGAATGTTCACGAACCCGGATTTTCGCTGCCGGCGCCCAAAGCCGAGAATGATCTGGCCAACCGCCAAGTTGGAGCGGATGATATCAATCGCTACCAATCCCAACAGGCGGAGAAGGACGCCGGGTCGCCTGACGTGCGTGCTTGGCAGCTCCAGCACGGTGAGGATCCGCCCGCCGACGAGCGCGATCACACAACCGAGGAGGACATGTCCGACCGTGACTGCTTGATTGAGCAGCAGCCACAATGCGAGAAGACAGAAGCTCACCCGCGGAAAGGGCAGGAATCGCGTCATTCGCCACCCGCCTTTCGGCTGCCTTGGACGCTGATCTCCAGGACGTCGCTGACGTAGCCCGCCGGGGCGTGCAGCGATTGCGCCGTTGCCTGCATGAAACGCATCACCGGACCGGCGAGCACTGTCTGGGTCGCGCAAATGATCAACAGGAACATGATGGGCGCCATTTCGATCAGGCGCACACGCGGCACGGTGCGATCTGGCGAGGCCCAGAAGGAGCGGATACCTGCTCGGGTCAGCGCGACCAACGCCGCAAAACTGGACACGAGGAGCGCCAACAGGAGCGCCCATCCACTGCCGGGAACGGCACCGCCCGGATGCATGTCTGAAGGATGAAGCGCCGCCGTCAGCAGCGCGAATTTGGCTATGAACCCCGACAGCGGCGGAAGCCCGGCGATGACCAGGGCGCATCCGATAAAGGCGACGCCGAGCAATCCCATCGTAGCCACAATGGCCATGCCGACTTCCTCTTCGGTATCGTCCGCATCGTCGTCTTCTCCGTAAGCTTCTCGCGTGACGGCGATCACGTCAGCTCCCGGTTCGCGGCCGCGCTCGATGAGTTCGGCCAGAAGGAAGAACGCGCTGATGCCGAGAGTCGAGCTGACCAGGTAAAACAGTGCTCCGCCGGTGACGCTGACTTGCCCGGTCCCCGTGGCTGCCAGCACGGTTCCGGAGGATACGAGCACCGAAAAGCCGCCGAGACGGGCGGTGTCCTGGGATGCCAATGTGCCGATTGCTCCGAAGGCGATCGTCGCCACCCCGCCCCACAACAGCCAGTCACTGCCGAAGCCCGCTGACGCGCCGCTGCCCTCACCGAAAAGCAGCAGCGATAGACGCAGGATGATATATACGCCGACCTTGGTCATGATCGCAAAGATCGACGCCACCGGTGGACTCGCCGCTGCGTAGGCCGTCGGCAGCCAGAAACACAGAGGCCACATGCCGGCCTTGAGCAGGAAGGCCACGGCCAGCATGCCGGCGCCTGCTTCGAGCAAACCGCGGCTCTCCGCAGAGATTGCAGGTATCCGCGCCGAGAGGTCCGCCATATTGAGCGTCCCGGTGACGCCATAGATCAGGCTGACCCCGATCAGGAACAATAGAGACGCGACCAGATTCACGACGATGTAGTGCAACCCAGCCTTCACCCGTGCGAGACCGGAACCATGCAGCAGAAGTCCGTACGAAGCGGCCAGCAACAACTCGAAGAAGACAAACAGATTGAAGAGATCGCCGGTCAGGAAGGCACCATTGAGGCCCATCAACAGAAACTGAAAGAGCGGATGGAAATGCGCGCCCGTCCGGTGCCAACGGGCAAGAGAGAACACAACCGACGCCAACGCCAGGATGCTGGTCAGGAGCAGCATGAGCGCGGAGAGCCGATCGAGAACGAGGACAATTCCGAACGGAGCAGGCCAATCGCCCAGGCGATAGACTTCCCTGATTCCGGGGTGACCCGAATCAGACATTCCGAGCAAGATCACCGCGACGCAAACGAGTGCAACCGTTGCGGCGACATTGACCGCAGCCACGATGTTGCGGTGCCGCTCTCCATTCAAGAGCAGCATGCCTGCGCCGGCAAGCAGGGGCAGGACGATGGGCGCAACAACCAGATTTGCAATTCCGCTCACGCCTCGGGCTCCTGACCGTCGACGTGATCGGTGCGCGCCAGGCCGCGCGACGCGAGGAGAACGACAAGGAACAACGCGGTCGTCGCAAAACTGATGACGATTGCAGTCAGTACGAGCGCCTGTGGTAGCGGGTCAGCATGTTTCGTTGCATCCCCGATCTCCTTTGCGATCAGCACCGGCGCTCCCGTCCGCACCCGCCCCATGGCCACAATGAAGAGATTGACCGCGTAAGAGAGCAACGAAAGCCCGATGATGACTTGAAACGTGCGCGGCCTGAGGATCAGCCACACTCCGGACGCCGTAAGCGCACCTATGCCGATGGCCAGGCTAAGCTCCATTACACCAACTCCTCTTTCGCTCGCTCATCGTGCGCGCGTTGCCCCGCCTGGAGCGGCACGCCATAGCGACGCAGCGATTGATGCGCGATTGCGATGAGCATCAATACCGTGGCGCCGACGACGAGCGAGAACACACCGATATCGAAGAGAAGAGCGCTAGCCGTGGGGACGCGACCGAGCAGAGGCAGTTCGGCATATGCAAAGTACGAGGTCAGGAAGGGGTGTCCGAAAACGCAGGCGGCAGCTCCCGCACACCCTGCCAGCAAGAGGCCGAAACCCATCCAACGCACCGGCATGACGTGAAGACGAGCTTCCACCCACACCGTGCCGCGAGCCATATACTGCAGGATGAACGCTGTTGCCATTGCGATGCCGGCGACGAAGCCGCCGCCCGGAAGGTCGTGCCCGCGCAAGAGAAGGAAAATGGCCACGACGCCGATCACGGGAAACAGCAGCCCCATCATCAATGCCGCGGTAGCAAGCGTGTCCTTGGCAGTGTCGCCCTTCTGTCGATCGGGATGAGCCTCGTCGTGGGCATCCTGGGCATGCTGCTGTTCGGGAACGGGAATGCTTTCGGGGGCCGGACGGAAACGGCGCAAAAGCGCAAAGACGGTCAGTGCGACGACCGCAAGCACGGTGATCTCGCCGAGCGTATCGAACCCGCGAAAATCCACCAGGATGACGTTCACCACGTTGGTTCCGCCCCCCTTCGTGTAGGCGTTTTCCACGAAGTATCGCGAAATGCTGTGGTTGTCCGGGAGCTGCATGGCCGCCAGCGCAAGCGTGCCCAAACCGAGCCCGGCGAGGAGCGCGATGGAGAAATCGCGAACGCGGTGCCACCGAATGCTGTCGGGCGCCTCTGCCGGGCCTGGTCGCGCAATGCGTTTCGGCAGCCACCGCAAGCCGAGCAACAGGAGAACCGTCGTAACCGTCTCAACGACGATCTGCGTCAGCGCGACATCGGGAGCGGATAACCAGACCAAGCTGACGCAGGTGACGAGACCCGCGGTCCCGAGCAGTATCAGCGCCACCACCCGATGAAATTTGGCCTGGACCGCGGCCGCCACCGCGCAGCCAACGCCCACCACCCAGAGTAGTCCAAAGACGAGGTCGAATTCCCTTCCTGACGGTCCCGTCAGCGAGAGGCCGCGGGCGTAAAGGGGCAGCAGGGCAGCGACGAACGCCACGCCAGCCAGCAGTCTCAATTGTGGTTGGAGACGCCTCGTGCCGAGATTGGTGGCGAGCCATCGCGCAAACCGCCAGGACAATGTCACCAACACCCAGTCAAAGATCCGCTTGCCATTGATGCGACCGAGCAAGGGCGGTCCCTCATGCGCGAGCAGGTAGGAGCGCAGCATGACGTAGACGCCCAACCCGCCGGCCATCGCCACGAAGCTCATCAGAAGTTCAGGCGTAATTCCGTGCCAGAGACGAAGGCTGTACTCCGGCATCGCGGAGCCGAGAACCGCCCGGGCAGCCGTATCGAGGATCGGCGCCACTGTGAGAGCCGGCGCGACACCGACGATGAGGCATGCCAGCACGAGCAGTTCGGCCGGAAGTCGCATCAACAGGGGCGGCTCATGTGGAACGCGTGGCAAGCCGGTTGGAGCCGGGCCGAAGAACACGTCGCGAATGAAGCGCAGCGAATAGGCAACCGTGAACGTGCTGGCGAGAGTGACGATGTACGGCAGCGCCTGATCGACGAGGGAATTGTCATGGACCTCGATCGTCTCGGCAAAAAACATTTCCTTCGACAGAAAACCATTCAGCAGCGGCACTCCCGCCATTGCCGCGGCAGCCACCATGGCCAGCGTCGCCGTAATCGGCATGAAGGCCCACAGCCCGCTAAGGCGGCGGATGTCGCGCGTGCCGGTTTCGTGATCGATGATGCCGGCCGCCATGAACAGCGATGCCTTAAAGGTCGCGTGGTTCATGATATGGAAAATCGCCGCGATCTGTCCGAATGGGGTATCGAGTCCGGTCAAAAGCGTGATCAGTCCGAGATGGCTGATCGTCGAGTAGGCCAATAGCCCCTTCAGATCCTGCTGGAACACGGCGAGAAAGGCGCCCAGAAAAAACGTGATCAGGCCGATCGAGCCCACCAGCCACAGCCATTCATTCGTTCCACCCATTGCCGGCCAGAGCCGCACTAGAAGGAACACTCCGGCCTTCACCATTGTTGCCGAATGGAGATAAGCTGAAACGGGAGTTGGAGCGGCCATCGCGTGCGGCAGCCAGAAATGAAACGGGAACTGGGCGCTTTTTGTGAGAGCGCCGAGAAGGATTAGAACGAGTGCGGGGACATAAAGCGCGTGCGAACGGATCGCGTTTCCGGAAGCCAGCACCTGCTCCAGGTCATAGCTGCCGACGATGTGCCCGATGAGCAGCACGCCGGCGAAGAGGCAAAGCCCACCCGTCGACGTGATCACCAGCGCCATCCGCGCGCCGTCTCTCGCCGCCGCGTTGTGGTGCCAGTAACTGATCAGCAGGAATGAAAAGAGACTGGTCAGCTCCCAGAAAAAAACCAGTTGGAGCAGGTTGCCGGAGAGCACGATTCCCAGCATTGCTCCCATGAAGGCGAGCAGCAGGGAGAAGAACCGCGGAACGGGATCACTGGGTGACATGTAGTACCGGGCATACAGCACCACCAGAAAACCGATGCCGGTGATCAGCATGGCGAAGGCCCATGCGAACCCGTCAAGCCTCAGCACAAATGCGAGTCCAAGTTCAGCGACCCAGTCCGTTCGCCACCCGACAACGCCGCCATTCGTCACGTTCGGATAAGCCGCACCGATGAGGCAAAAAGCTGTAAGTGCGACCGCTCCAGCGAGCCATGCCTCAGCGTTGCGTGCATTGACCCGCAAGAGCGCCGCAATAAAGCTTCCTGCGAAAGGAAGGACGAGAACGGCAAGCAGGAACATTTGCGTTCATTGCCCCAGGCTGCGAGGTGGAGAGATGCTTTCGCTGATCCTCAATTGCTTAGCCGAGGCGGATCGATATCTCCACTGCTAGATTTTAGCGCCATTGTGATGGTTTGGCCGGAAACCGCCATTCCGGCGGACACTGGCTCCGCGATTGAGCGGTTCAGATCCAGTGTGGAAGGGTGCCAGTCGCGGCGGCAACGACGGCGGCGAGAGCGCCCAGCAACGCACAGAATCCGCAGAGCGCGATCCCCCGCCAGCCACTCATCTCGACCGGCTCGGTGTCCTCAGCTGGGCTGACCTCGGAGCGGTATCGCATGTCATGGCGCCCGTTCAGTGTTCCATCGCCAGGTGCAAGCGATCGATGCCGACTATAATAATGGTTCTGTAGAACTACGGCTCACATTCACGTCAAACCGCCGCCCGGGGCCTACCGGTGCGACAAGAGCGATCGCCTGCAGCAACGTCAGCCTGTCCATCCCACGCGGTGTAATCTTCGACGCACGTTCTTGCGCAGCTGGGTAGACCCGCGTGCTTGTTCGATGTCTCACTTCAATGACGCTCCTTGTCTCCTCTCGATACTTCGCGTGCACAGGTGCTGTGCGGTTTCGTCGCAATGTTTCCAGGGAAATGAACCACTATAGTCAGAGCATCATGGCTTATGTCATCGACATTGATGCGCGCACCGCGCGTTTTGCTCTTCACGCCGGCCGCCTCCAAGCAGGCGGTTAGCCGGGCGGTGTTCGCGCCGTCCGGGCCCTTTTCCAGCTTTCGTGACCTCCAGTCGAGAGGTCGTCTTGAAGCAGAAGGAGTGCGCCGTGCTGCCTCTTCCAAAAATTGCACTGACCTCATCAGACTATCCGCGGCTCGAACAGCTCGCCCGGCTCGCCGTCCAAAAAGGAGATTTGGACGGGATATTCCTCATGGGCGAAATCAACCGCGCCGATATCGTCGCGGACGAAACGGACAACGTCCGTCCTTTCGTGACGATCGGATCATGGGTCACCCATTGCACGAATTGGGGCGCTCCGCGTCGCGCCGTGCAACTGGTCTGGCCTGAGGAGTGCTGGTCGGATCCCGCCTGCATTTCGGTGTTGACCCCGCTGGGTACAGCTTTGATCGGACTGCGGGTCGGCGATCAGATGCCGTACTTCGTCGCCGGATGTCTGAATGTCGTCAGGGTCCAAAGCCTGACCCCATCGGATTCAAAGGTCGTCCCATTCTTCCGGAGAGGGCCGACGCGGTCAGGCAACCCGTTCGATGACGACCCCGGACCAACTGCAGCATAGGAGCGACCAATGCGCAATTTCGAAGCTGAGAGCCGGCGAGAACAGCCGGCGTTGCCGCCGATCAAGATTACTGAGGACGAATCACGGCGCCTCAGTTCCTTGGCCCATTCGAGCATGGATCTGTTTCCGCGAGTGGCCCATTTTCTGGCTCGAGAGATGGAACGTGCCACGGTGACGGACGAGAACAACTTGCGAGGCGTGATCAGGATGGGATCGAAAGTGACCTATCGCGATGACGAGACGGGTGCGAGCCGAGAGATCGTGCTGGTCTATCCGCATGAGGCAAACATCGAGCTCAGTCGGATCTCGGTCCTGACGCCTGTTGGAGCGGCCTTGATCGGCCTATCGCCGGGACAGCGGATCGACTTCGAGACGCCCCACAAGCGCACCAGGGGCCTGACCGTTCTCGCTGTGTCCGAATAAGGCGCGTACGTTAAGTCAGACCGAGCATCGCCGTCTTGCGATGTGGGCGCGTAGTCCCGAGGACGTCGCGCCCGGATCTGGCCCTTCGTATGAATTCGACAGCGCACACGCCTTGGTTTCGTAGCGCTGTGGATCACCGCGCCTCTCACTATTGCAGGACTGGTCGCCCAACGACTCTGCGCGGCTTCGATCCATCATAGTGAGTTTGCAACGCGGTGTGCCCCCCAGAGGACCGGGGCTCAGGGGTCGTAAAAGTCGTTCACGAGGACGTCTCAAGTCGCGGCCGTGCGGTTGATCTACACACTCGCTCTTTGGAAAAGGACAGGAACATTCCTGCGATTGCCAAGTTTTCCCGATGCCCTTCCCCAAGGGCGACCCCGAGTGGCCCCAGCTCCATGCCCCCAATAGCCCCGCGAGCTGGGGCCCGTTTTTTTTCGAAATTTGGGCTGATAACGGGAACCAAGAACCACTTCTTTGGTTGGGCATCATTCGCAACCGCACCTCAAATAACGTGGTGCCGACACACGAAGGACCTCAGCTGGCCCAGCCCCGAGCTGAAGCCCTTCTTGTGTCGTGCGCGCATTTTTAAGCCGATTCGGAACGAATATTCGACCCTTGAATCATTCCACGTCAGCTAAGTGTCGGATGTCCAACCGTGTCGCGCTTAAATCAGTTCGCCCGTGAGGCCGCAGCGGCATTGCTGCGCATGGCAAAAACAACAAAAAATCCCACGGTCGCTGCTGGCTTGGTCCAGCGTGCGGCAGACCTGAAAGACCGCACCGGCGAGCTTCCTGCCATTGATGTCGAGGCCATGGCCGAAGAGCCGCCCAAGCCCTTGACGAAGAACTAAGGCTGCCTCGGTCGGAGAAGGCTTCGTCCACTCCCCTCAGGACTGCGCGGGCGGAGTTCCGGTATTCAGAAGTTGAGCTACGGCGGTCACGATTTGCGCAGGTGCAAATGGCTTGGTCAGCAAGATGCTGTTGGGCACGCCGCGGGCGGGCCATTGATCGGCCGCCGCGCCTGTCATGTAAATCACAGAGATGTCCGGATTTAGCTCCCTGGCGCGATGGCCGACTTGCCAGCCATCGAGCTTTCCGAACAAATTTATATCGGTAACGAGTGCGCGATACTTGGTTTGGTTGCCCTGCAGAAGACTAACTGCATCCTCCCCGCTGACGGCGACTTCGGCTTCAAAGCCGCCATCTGACAATGCGTCGGCCACCATGTCGCGGATAAGCTGTTCGTCTTCGACGACGAGGATAGTAACTCCCGTCCCTTGCATGCTGGCCCCCTGCGCACCCCGCTGTGCGATCGGGAAGGAACTCGCGATAAAGAGTTATGTTCCATTTTGAACACAGGGAGCAAGGGTCCCCCGCCCAACGGATGTCAGCTCGACTTCGGGAGTGCAGCTTCTTGCGCGACTTCCCGATCAATTCGCGAAAGCCCACGACATACTCTTGGAGGATGCGCCACCGGGCCTCGTCGCCCTCGCTGACCAGCCGCACGGCCGCAGGCGGCCCTGATCCAGATCGATCTTTTAACTCTCTCAGGGCTGCGGCGGGTCTTCTGGCGGGCTTGGTGGCGGCAGTCCGTATTCCAAGGCGCGCTTTGCCGCCAGCTTTCTGTAAGCCGCGGCCTGGTTCAACAGCTGAGTTTTGAAGGTCGAATCCTGCTCGCCCGCCGCCAATTTCTCCAGACCGACGGCACGCTCCAGGTATTCGTTCAACAGTTTCATCGCCGCCCCCGGCTTTTTTCGGACCCTTAAAAATCTCACGGCGCGAAAAAAGGTCAAGCGGGGAAGTCCCGGCTACCGATCCACTCCCTCAGGGTGAGCGCAGTATGGGAATCCTGGTGCCGTTGAGGCACCAGGCAGTCAGGGAAGGGATGACGGCTAAGGCCCAGAGAACGGACGGTGCTACGGTGGCCGCCGCCGGCCGGCGGTCAGGATAGTACCGCTGGTCAGACCCTGGTCATTCAAACTGATCCAGAATCTCTCGCACCTTCAGCGCCAGTTTTGCTTGCGAGATTGGCTTCTCCAGCAGGTTGACACCTTCATCAAGCCTTCCCTGATGGACCACGGCATTACGCGAATAGCCCGTCATGTACAGGATCTTCAGTCCCGGTCTAATTTGATGCGCGCGCCTGCCGAGCTCGCGACCATTGATCCCCGGCATGACCACGTCAGTGAGAAGAAGGTCCACCTTCGAATCGTCTTGCAGGAGAATGGTCAGAGCGGCCTGAGCGCTGCGGGCCGAGAGGACGCGATAGTTGAGATCCCGCAGGACGTCAGAAATATAGACGCGCAGATCCTCATCGTCCTCGACGACGAGAACGGTCTCGGATAGCTCACCCTCGGCAATTTCCTCAGGTGCGATTTCTTCGGGCCGTGTGCTTCCGGAGAAGCGCGGAAAGTACATCTTGATGGTGGTGCCTTGCCCCACCTCGCTGTAGATTTTTGCGTGGCCTCCGGATTGCTTGACGAAGCCGTAGACCTGGCTCAGGCCAAGGCCGGTGCCGTGGCCCGGCTCCTTTGTCGTAAAGAAGGGTTCAAAGGCGTGACTGAGAACGTCCCGCGACATTCCGCCTCCGGTGTCAGTCACGCAAATGGCGACGTACTGACCGGGCGCCAGTTCAGGATTGAGCCGGCAGTAATCATCGTCGGCGGAGATGTTGGCTGCTTCCAAAGTCAGCTTTCCGCCGTCGGGCATGGCGTCACGAGCGTTGATTGCCAGGTTGACGATGGCTGACTCCAGATGATTGGCGTCGGCTTCGATTTCCCAAAGACCCGCACTTCCGACGGTCTGGACTTCGATGCGCTCTCCGAGCGTGCGCTGAAGAAATTCCTGCAGGCCATTGACGTAGTTGTTTACGTTGATTGGCCTGGGATCGAGCGCTTGTCGGCGCGAAAATGCCAACAAGCGACTGGTTAACGCCGCGGCTCTCTGTGCGCCGCGCTTCGCGTTTGCGAGCGCCCGGTTCAGATTGGCTCCGGGCGCCTTGGCGTGCCGCTCAGCTGTTTCGAGATTGCCAAGGACGATCATGAGCAGATTGTTGAAGTCGTGCGCGATGCCACCGCTGAGTTGCCCCACCGCTTCCAGCTTTTGGGATGCGGCGAGTTGCTCCTGAACGTGCTTGAGCTCGTCCTCGGCGCGCTTCCGGTCCGTAACGTCGCGCGTGACTTTGGCGAACCCGACAATGTTTCCGGCCTCGTCCGTGATGCGATCGATGATGACGGATGCCCAGAAGCGGGAGCCGTCTTTTCGCAGGCGCCAGCCTTCCGCCTCGAAGCGACCATGCTCCGCCGCCTCTGAAAGCGCACGCTTGGGCACACCGAGTTCGATGTCTTCGGGCGTGTAAAAAGCGCTAAAATGCTGACCGATGATCTCCGGCGGCGCGTAGCCCTTGATCCGCTCTGCTCCGGGATTCCAGGTTGTCACGTTGCCCAGTGGGTCGAGCTGAAAGATCGCGTAATCGACCACGGCCTCGATTAGCTGGCGATAGCGCCGCTCACTATTGAGAAGCTCTTCATGGGCTTCCTGACGTTCGGTAACATCTCGCGTGACCTTGGCGAAGCCGATCACTTCGCCGGCTTGATTGCGGACGGCATCGATGATGACCGATGCCCAGAAACGGCTTCCGTCCTTGCGGACTCTCCATCCTTCGGCACTGAAGCGGCCTTCTCGTGCTGCGACGCTCAAGGCGCGCTCTGGAAGCCCATTGGCGCGATCATCTGGCGTATAGAAGGATGCGAACGACTTGCCGATGATTTCGTCGGGCGAGTAGCCCTTCAACCGCTGGGCACCGGAGTTCCAGCTGCGGACTGTGCCGTCGAGGTCGATCATGTAGATGGCGTAATCAACGATTGCGTCAATGAGCAGTTGAAGGCGCGCAGTATCGTCGATCCCGTCAAGTTTTGACTGATGGGCTTGCAAATGGTCGACTCCGGTGTCGGGGGAAACCGTTTAACCGCGAAGTCTTTTTATTGTTCCGTGGTGCTGCTTCGTGCGTTGCATGCCTCTGTCGGGATCTGGATCTCAGTTGTACCAGTGAGGGAGCGAGGATCTCAACCATCAGGCGGCGCTCCGATCAGTGCTCCTCGGTCGGATACACTCATTTGCAGGGTGTGATGCTCCGCGTTGCGGTCAGCTTGATCCAGGGACGGGCGGCGCCGAACGTTCCTTTCAGCATGACCGGCACTCCAGCGACGCCTCCAGCTTCCAGATCAGCGGATCGCTTGTGCGGCAGAGACGAGCATGATAGAAAAGGCCATCGGGTCAAACACAACCGCCCGACCAGCTTTCGAGCCAAGCGTTGTTTCGCTCCATTATGGAGGTGAAACATGTCTTGCGACAGCACCACTGGCTCAATCGGCACATCCAGCGCAGCCTTCGTTCCTTCTCCAAGCCCTGCATGGTTCTGGAAACTCACGCTCGCGCTGCTGGACGGCATCACACGGCGCCGCCAATACGACGAGCTTCTCGAACTGGATGACCGGCTTCTCGCGGACATCGGCTTGTCGAGAACAATCGTTGGGGAAGCTCGACGGTGTTACTTCTCAGGTTGGCGCGACAAATCGGATATTGTCGATTCCTGTCGGTGAGCGCCCCACACCTGCGCGTGCGAAGGCGGCGCGTCTGCTTGTCCCTGTGGATCAGACGGCCGCCAGGCTCGTGAAAGGCCGAAGGACTTTTTGACCGCGATCTTGACGTCTTCTCAGAAGTCCAGCTTGTCGCGTATGGCATCAATTCCGGCTTTCGCGCACGCTTCGTCCGCGTCACCGCCCGGCGCGCCGGACACGCCGACCGCTCCGACCAGGGAGCCGCCGGCTTCAACGATCAGTCCTCCGGCAATGACGACCGCTCCGGGAAGGTTGCGAATGCCCGCCTGCATCATCCCCGGCCGGCTGATCGCATTGAGCTCGGTCGTGCTGGTCTTGAACGAGGCTGCTGTCCACGCCTTGCCTGCTGCCGTCGAGGGCGTGTGAGGGCCTGCAAAGCGATCGCGCAACATCACTTGCGTGACGCCGAAGCGATCGACGACGGCAACTGCAACCTGGTATCCACGGGTGCGGCAGTTCGCCAACGCAGCGCGCGCAAGATCGAGCGCCAGTTCTGGACCGAGCGATTTGTAGGCGACCAGACCTTCCTCCGCCCGTACTGGGCAGATGGACGCAATCAGCAGGGCCGTCGCGACCGACAGGCATCGAACGTTCATGGCAATCTCCGGCATAGGTGACCAAAGGCCTATTTGCTCTCACCATATGTCAGATCATCGAACAGGGTCACGCTATCTGCCTTGGTCCACAGGCCGATCATGCCCGCGTCCGGAATGGTGGCGTCTTCCACCTCGAACAATTGCTTTCCGTCATAGCTCACCTTGAACCGACTTCCTGCAAAGTCGCAGCGCAGCAGGTGCCATTGCCCGGACGACACCGGCGCGCTGACGCCATAGCCGCCTCTGCGACCCACGATCTCGAGCGACATTCGAACGCCATTGATCGTCTTGTAGAGAACGACATTGTCCTCCAGCGCGTTAGCCCGGACCACGTAGTAGTGGTCGGCATCCTTCGCACGCCAAATGAGTCCCGCGGCGCGATCCTCGGAACCGGCAACGGCCTTGAATTTCACCTCGACGAAGCCATCACGGATGGCGGTATCGCGCTTGATGGCGAGGGGAAACGTCGCCCGTCCGGATTGCTTGAGAACGTTCGGCTTGCTTGGCGCCGTAGCCTCGGCCTCGACGGTCCATTTCGGCTGTCCCTTGCCGGTCATCGTCAAAGTCCATCCGTCGGGCGAAGTTCCGGCGGCAGCGTTGTCGAAATTCAGGGTCTCGGCCATCGCATTTCCTCCCACCAAAAAAGCCAGCATGGATGCCAGCGCAAGCCTGGCCCATGCAGAAGATTGAATTCGCGCACGGCCTGCCGCGCTCGATCTGCACTCATCACTCATCGGAGAATGCCAGGAGGCCCCCGTGAAGACGCGGCGCGTCTTCGGATCGAACGCGGCGTGATCGAAATCGCTGTTCAGTCCGTTCGGGATGGCGATGACGCCCAGTCGCTTCAATGGCATGATGCCCTTATCGATCAGCGGAAAAAGGGAGGGTCGAGACGACCAGCGAGAGCCCCGCCAACAGCAACAGTGCCAACACAGCCTTGCGAAAGGTCTCGTCCTGGATGGTCCCGAACATCTTGAAGCCGGACCAAAGGCCGGCGACCATGAAGGGAACGCCCAACGCGTACAGCACCAGTGTTTCCCTGGTAATGGTGCCGGCCGCCGCCTGGGACAAGGAGATGACCACGAAGGCGATGAACAGCACCGGCTGAAACACGGCCCGCTGCAAATCCTTCGGCCAACCGCGCCATTGGCACGATATCGTGGAGATCACGCCGCCGAGCCCCGTCAACCCGCCAAGCATCCCATTCGAGATGCCTATTGCGATGTCTGCTCCGGTGCCGATTCTCATGGGCGCGAGCACAGGGCGCGCCAAGCCGTAAATGGAGTAAATCATCAACAACACACCGACGCCGAACCTCAGATAGAGGGGATTGAGATAGACGAGAATTTCAACGCCAATCGGAATGCCGATGACCGTTCCAAGCGCGAGAGGCCATGCCCTGCGCAGATCCAGGACATGTCGCAGCCTATAAATGCCGTAGCCTTGGGTGAGCAGACCGTACCCCGCGATCAAAGTGGCGGTCTGGATCGGCGTGATGATGTGCAGCCAGACACCAGAGACCACCAGGCCCATCGCGAAGCCAGAGAAGCCGCTGACGAAGCCGCCGGCAAGGGCGGCAAGAGCAAAGATAGCGAAGCCAAGTGCGTCCATATGATCGTCCCGGGATCGAGGTGGCGAGCGCTTGGATGGGACTCCATCTCACGGGGAGGTCTCGGTATCCCCGAATCGTCAGTTGTTATGTCAGATGCTTCTCTCGCCCATCGAATAGCTTCGAAGCGTGCCGTCCTGGTCGTAGACGAAGCGATAATGGACTTCGTCCGACATGCCGCGGATTCGACTCGGGTCGCACGACAGCGGCTTCATGACGTAGGTCATGGCAGTCCTCCATTGAGATCACGGATGAATTTCGAGTTGGATGGTTCACGATCGCTGCCGCCCGGCAGAGTCCGTCGGCACGGTGATCCCACCGCCGACAGCGAGGCCCTGGTGGGCGCGAAACGGATAAAGGGGCTTGGAGAGGGGATCGGAAAACGGAAGACATGCAGCGTCCTTGTCGAAACCGGGACGCGATTCTTGGGCATGTCGCCTCACGGGGAGATCGCTTCCCCGTGAGGCAAATATTACGCGCCGGTCGAATTTGTCAATGCCGTCGAAGCTTTGTTTCTAACCACTAGACGGCGCGGATCCGACCAAGCTTCTCGTCACCTGCTGGTGCTCGTGAACGTGTCACCCATATATGTCGCTGTCGGCTTGGACCGCAGATGATTGATTTTGGCTCAACGGCGCTCGGCGTTGTCAGGCCGGGCCCGCCAATCACGTCCCACCGTTTGATGATCCTGATCCGATTGATCGGCTCGGCCGGCGCGATCGCCATCGGTGCCGCCTTGCGCCTTCCAATCACGTTCGATCTTAACGTCTTCGGCGTTCTTCCTGTCTTGGTCTCGGGCCTGTTCAGCTTGCTCGGGAGTTCGATCCGGCTGCACCGGAACGGTCGCCTGCGCCTGACGTGCAGGAGCCGTCTCGTCGGCGCGTGAGGGACTGAGCGTACAAGACAGTAATACTGCCGCGGTGATCACTAGGACACGCATGCCTACCTCCTCCGTTCGTAGAACGGTAACGACCGATACAAGCTTGGGTTCGGAACGGTCGGAGCCGTTTCAGTGCTGCAATGCGATACTTGCGCGTGAATTTGGCCAGCTCGCATTTCACCGAACCTCTTCGCGCGCAGCTCCCGCCTCGCATCAGCTCTTCGTGCTCGCCGTCTTGTCGAGCGCCGCGCGCAGGCCCTCCGCAAGCTTGACGGCATCATCGTTGGCCCAGAAGTGCATGAAGAAGAGCCGAGGCTGTTCGTCCAGCATGTGGCTGTGCAGCGCGGTCACCTCAATGCCGCGCGTCCGAAGCGCGAGGATAACCGGGTTCACTTCGTCGCTGGTCAGCACGAAGTCGCCCGTAATGGCCGCCCTACCCGCGCCCGTCGGCTGGAAGTTGATGGCGATTGCGACGCCCATGGCGGCGACGGGGGTCAACAGCATGCCGTCCTCCGTGATGGGGTCGCGCCGCTTCACGTTGAACTGGTAGACGCCGCCGTTCGCCTGCCCCTTGACGCCGATGATCTGGTCGAGCTTCGCCGTGTCGAGGTCGATGGCGGGCGGCGGATTCGCCGGCGCCGTGACCGTCAGCGGGGTCTTGCTTTCGGCCAGGGCATCATGGATCGCCGCGGCCAGCTTGACCGGGTCGCCATGTCCGGCGACGTGCATGTAGAACGTCGCCGGGCTCGCACGCAGCAGATGATTGTGCACGGCGGTGATCTCGAGCCCGCTCGCGATCATCTTCGCCATCACCGGATTGATCTCGGTTTCGAGCAGCACAAGATCGCCCATGACCATGGCGCCGCTATGCGCAGGCTTGAACGCGATCCAGCCACCGAGCGCCAGCGCCGGCTTGATCGCGACGCCGTCCAATGTCACGGAGAGATCGGTGCGGGGAAAGCCGTAACGGCGGACGTCGTCCGAGACGGCGGGCTTGCGGCCCAGGGTCTCGTCCACCTTCTGCCAGTCGGCATCCTGGGCATATGCCGGGATGAAGGGGCCGAAGCGAAATGCAAGAAGGCAGACGCCAATGCCGACCACGGCCCAGATGATTCTTTTCATCGTGCTACTCCTCGGCTTAGTTTCGCTCTTTAACCCGACCACTGCTGTCGACGACCAGCGTCACCGCCTTGCCGTTCTTCACCGCCTTGGCGGTGACGCCTTCAGCCGTCGACTTGATATCGCTGACTTGCGCGTAGCCGGCCGCCTGGATCTTGGCGACCAACTCCTCCTGTGTCAGAGCGTGCGCGCTCGACAGCACGCCCGCGATCGCAAGCAACAGGACCGTGCGGAAGATTGCTCGTGTTCGCATGATCATTCTCCTGGTCTTGTCCTGCCCCAAGTGAAGTCCGTTTCGCGATCTTCCCCTACTCGGTGCCAACACGGCGCAACAGGCCGCGGGCATCAATGCGCACAGCGATGCGACCGGCGCGGACGCCGTGCCGAGAAATCGAGCCAGTCTGCTGGATGCAATCGAGGAAAGTATGATGACATGGTGCGCCCTTGGTGATCAGGACGCGATGCTTGGGCATGTCGCCTCACGGGGAGATCGCACATCCCCGAACCCCAAGTAAAAACCCGAGGGCGGCGGCTGTCAACGGGCGTAGGCTTCGGGCGGCCCACCGAAGTCGCCGACGAACGTCACAAAGAATTCACCGCTCCGCGGAACCGCGCCAGCCATGTCTTGAAACTCGCGGACGGCCCCGCTAGTGTCCTTTGCGTGGGGACAAAGCAGACTCCCCGTGAGGCCTCGGTCCAAGCTCTGCGCAGCACGCCATTCGTGGAGCTTGCGCATGGACATCGAACGACACCCTTCTCATCGACACACCGTCGCCATCCTCTCACGCGGAGACGCTGCCGCGCGGCGGGATGCGACGGCGCAAAACAGCCGCTTCGTACACGTCTTCGAAGCACTCGCCGCCGTCGGCATTGAAGCCCAGCCGGCGATCTATGATGAAAGCTTCGCCGAGGACGTTCGTGAACAATTGCTCGCGATTGACGGCGTGCTGGTCTGGGTCAACCCCATTCAAGACCGTCGAGATCGCGCTGGTCTCGACGCATTGCTGCGGGACGTCGCGGCTCAGGGCGTGTGGGTCAGCGCTCATCCCGATGTCATCCTCAAGATGGGCACCAAGGAGGTACTCTATCGTACCCGCTCGATGGGCTGGGGATGCGACACGGCGTTATATCAAAGCGCCGAGGCCATGCGCGCCGAGTTGCCGACACGGCTCGCCGCTGGTCCGCGCGTGATCAAGCGCAACCGGGGCAATGGCGGCCAAGGCGTCTGGAAGGTCGAGAGTCTGCCGACCTCCTCCATGATAAAGGTGCTGGACGCGACGAAAGACGCGCCCGAGGAACTGACGCTGGATGATTTTCTCCGTCGTTGCGCGGAGTATTTCGAGAACGGCAGCGTGATCGACCAACCATTCCAGCCTCGCTTAAGCGAAGGCGTGGTGCGTTGCTACATGGCGGGCGATCGCTGTGCCGGCTTCGGCTATCACAAGGTCAAAGCCCTGGTCGACTCGCCGGCCGCCCGTTCCGAGGCCGGACCGCGCCTCTACACCTCGAACGCAGAGCCGCGTTTCCAGCGGCTGCGTCGGTTGATGGAAGACGAGTGGACGCCCCAGCTGACGTCGTTGCTGGATATTGCGCGACTTGACCTGCCTGCGATTTGGGACGCCGACTTCATGCTTGGTCCGGTCCTTCCCGACGGGACCGACAGCTATGTCCTCGGCGAGATCAATGTCAGCTCGGTGCATCCTTATCCGGACGAGGCGCCGGCGGAGATCGCGAGGCGAGTTGCCGATCGGCTCCGGCGCAAGCTTTGACACATGCTGACGGTCCGCGCGCTCAAGCGCTTGCACCTCTCCGTTTCATTCGACTTGCAGGACGGCGAATGCGTCGCCCTGCAAGGGCCTTCTGGCGCCGGGAAGACCCAGCTCCTTCGCTCGATCGCGGACCTCGATCCCAACGAAGGAATGGTCGAACTGGACGGAACGCTCAGGGAGGCCATGCCCGCTCCGGCTTGGCGCAAGCGGGTGACCTACCTCGCTGCCGAGCCGGGCTGGTGGTCAGACATCGTGCAAGATCACTTCAGCTGCTGGGATGATGCCTTACCGCTGGTCATGAGACTGGGGTTGCCGTGCAGTTGCGGTCCCTGGCCGGTCCAAAGACTGTCGACCGGCGAGCGACAACGGCTGGGGCTGGTGCGGGCGCTGATGCTGCGGTCGCGGGTTCTTCTCCTGGACGAGCCGACATCGGCCCTCGATTCGGCATCGACGGCGGCAGTGGAATCTTTGATCGCGGAACGCATTTCGAACGGAACGAGTGTCGTCTGGAGCACTCACGACAACGCCCAGGCCTGCCGCGTCGGGTCGAGGGTCCTTGTGATGAATGCCGACGGCGGGATCGAGGACAATCGGCCGTGAGTTACATTCACTTGGCATACGGCGATTTGGTTCTGCCCGCGCTCCTTGTCGTCATGGACGGCGCTCTCTCGCTCGCTCTCCGCCTCAAGCTTGAAAAGCAGCTGGCCATCGCCACCGTGCGGATGGTGCTTCAGCTGGTGCTCGTTGGATACGTATTGACGTTCCTGTTTGCCGCGGTCTCGCCGCTCTGGACCGCCCTCGCCGCCGTCATCATGGTTCTCTTCGCGTCACGGGAAATCGTCGCTCGGCAAAAGCGACGCCTGCCGGGTATCTGGAGCTATGGCTTAGGAGCGGGATGCATGCTGCTGGCGGCCGGTACCGTCACGATGTTCGCGCTTCTGACGGAGCTACGCCCGGATCCGTGGTATCATCCGCGCTATGCGCTGCCATTGTTGGGCATGATCCTGGGCAACACCATGACGGGAATAAGCCTGGGCCTGGACGTGCTGACGAATACACTGGTGCGCGAACGAGCCGCCGTCGAAGCTTGCCTTGCTCTTGGCGGTACCCGGTATCAGGCGTTGCTGCCGGTCCTGCGGGACGCATTGAGAAGCGGCTTCACGCCAATCATGAACAGCATGGCTGCGATCGGCCTTGTCTCTTTGCCGGGGATGATGACCGGTCAAATCCTTGCAGGCGTCGAACCGATCGACGCCGTCAAGTATCAACTCTTGATCATGTTCTTGATCGCCGGCGGGACGGGATTGGGGACGCTCGCCGCCGTGACGGGAGGCGCTCGCCTTCTGACCGATCATCGGCATCGATTGCGCCTCGATCGATTTTCCACCGCCGAGTAGAATTGCGCGACCTCATATCGACTTCGCCCCACCAGGCTGCACCTTCCGCGCCCACAGCAGCGCCAGCGGCCCCAGTGCAATCCCGACCGCGAGGACGCTGAACGCCAAGAGCCAGCCGGTCGCGCTCTGCGGGCCGCCGGCTGCATCGAGGGCGGCGCCGGTGCCCCAGGCGCCGACCGCCGACAGGCCGAAGCCGACCGTCGAATGCAGAGCCAGGGTCGCGCCGCGATGTTCGGACACAGCCGCGGCCGACATGCCGGCGGTCAATGCGCCCGAATCCGCGGGCACGGTCAGGCCATAGACGAGCAGCAGCAGTGCCAGCACCCATGCCGGCGCTGTCGCGTTAAGGCCGATGACCAGCGCGACGCAGGCCGACGCGATCATCACGACCGTGATCGCGCGATGGCGCCCGAATTTCAGCGCGGCCTCGTTGCCGAGGATGCTGGCCGGCATCGAGATCACCGCAAAGCAGAAGCTCAGCACGACGGGGCTCAGCCACGACGGGGCGCCTTGATGGGCGACGACGAAGGTCCAGAACCCGACCAGCCAGGTGCGGATGCCGTAGAGCTCGAAGCAATGGGCGCCGTAGCCGAAGATGTATCCGAGCGCCTCGCGATTGGCGAAGACGGGCGCGAAGTTCAAGAGACGTCCCGCCTTCGGCGCGGGCCGCTGCTCCTGCATCAGAAGGCACGCGACGACCATCGCGATCGGACCGAAGCCGGTGACAAGAAAGGCGGTCCGCCATCCCCAACGGTCGGCGATCAGCTGCGCGACCAGGAACGAGAGACCGACGCCGACCGAGAAGCTCGACGTGTATAGCGTGACGGCGCGTGAACTATCGCCGGCGGGAAGCCGATCCGTCAGCGCCTTCAGGCCCGGCATGTAGGCGCCGGCAAATCCAAGCCCTGCCAGGGACCAGATCGCGGTCGCGGACCAAAACCCTTGCGCGAAGATTCCGAACGCTGCGGTCGCCAGCCCGCTGACGATCGAGCCCCAGAGCAGGACGAGCCGTGCGTCGATCCGGTCGGTCAATGTCGTCAGCACGGGCACGGCGAGCATGTAGCCGAACGCGTAACCGCTCGCCATCAAGCCGCCTTCGGCCGCCGAGAGGCCCCACGCCGGCATCAGATGCTGCGCCAGATTGGCGGATAGCGTCACGTGCGGCAGCAGATTGCCGACCTGGCCGATGCACATCACCGCGATCAGAGACCGGCCGCTCAAGTTACGAATGCTGTCCTCCCGCCCCCGCGCCGAAACGGCGCACGAACCACAATGGATAACTCTCCGACATCAGCCGCAAGAACCGACTTCATAAACAACCGCACCCCGAAGCGCCGGCCTTCTTTGCTGCTTCGTCGGCGGCGCAACAGGCCGTTGATTCCTGCTTCGCCGGCCCACCGCAACATCCTGATACAGCGCCGGCGGCTTCGACGCCGCCGCGCGTGCAGACGCCGGTCTCCGGTAGCACGAGCTCCACCCTTGCGGCGGCTTTCTTGTCGCCGGCGAGATCGGCCGCAATCGAGCGCACCTGCTCATATCCTGTCATCATGAGAAAGGTTGGCGCGCGACCATACGACTTCATGCCCGCCATGTAGAAGCCCGGCTCTTCGTGCGCGAGCTCGCGGGCGCCGTGCGGGCGCACGGTGCCGCAGCTGTGCTCGTTAGGATCGATCAGCGGCGCCAGGGCGACCGGCGCCTCGATAGCGGGATCGAGCCGCAGGCGCAATTCGGACAGGAACGAAAAGTCGGGACGAAAGCCCGTCGAGACGATCAGCTCGTCCACGATCACGCTTCGCGCACCACCATCCGAGCCAGCCGCGATCTCGAGGCGACCTTCGGCCTCCGCCAGATGCGTGACGCCGAATTCGGTTTCCACCCTGATCTTGCCGGAGGCAACGAGCGCAGCGAACGCACTGCCGAGCTCTCCGCGTGCAGCGAGCTTGTCATTCCGGCCGCCACCAAACGCCTTGGCGGGATCGGCGGCGCGCAACAGCCAGACAGCTTGCGTCCCCGGCGCCTCGCCCGCGAGATGCACGAGATCGATCAGTGTGCCCACCGCGGAGTGGCCAGCGCCGAGCACCGCAACGGTCCTCCCGGCATATCTGGCGCGACCGGGCCCCCGGACATCGGGCATGCCGTAGGCGATGTGGCCAGCGCATTCACGCTCGCCGATCGCGGGCAGACCATTACCTCCGGCAGGATTGGGCGAGAACCATGTACCTGATGTGTCGATCACGGCATCGGCGCGCAGCACTTCGGGGCCCTTGCCGTTTTGGTAGCGGATTTCGAAAGGGGCCAGCTCACGCCCCTTCGTCTTCGCCTTGTCGAAGCCGACGCGGCTGATAGCGGAGACACGGCTGGATGTCCGGATCACCTCGCGCAATGGCGTTCGCGTCGCAAGCGGCGTCAGATATCGATCGATCAGCTCGCCGCCGGTCGGATAGGCGCTCGGGTCCGGCGAATTCCATCCCGTCGGCGCGAGCAGGCGCGCGGCGGCCTTGTCGACATTGTACTCCCACGGCGAGAAGAGCTGGACCTGCTGCCACTGGCGCACCGCGTGCCCCGCTTCGGATCCTGCCTCCAGAACGATGGGTGACATGCCACGCTCCAGGACGTGCGCAGCTGCTGCGAGGCCGACAGGCCCTGCCCCGATGATGGCGACCGTCTTAGCGTTCATTCGGCTCCTCCCATACTTCTAGAATCATCGAACAACACTAGCCAAAAAAGATCACGCCGCCGTTTGCGTCGTCTTGCATCCGACTTCGTCTGCGCAGCACTCCGCCGCCAGGAAATCGACCAGACCCCGCATCGCGTCGAAGTTTGCGTGGCAAATCAGAGTCGTCGATTCCCGGACCTGGCTGACGAGCCCGACCGAGACCAGGGTCTTGATGTGATGCGACAGGGTCGACGCCGGTACCTTCAGCTTGTCCTGCAAGCGACCGACGGGCATGCCGGAGTGCCCGGCCCGGACCAGGGCCCGGTAGATCTGGAGTCGCGTCCGGTTACCCAAAGCTTCGAGGCGTGCTGCTGCGTCGTCGATCTTCATGGCCTCACAATGCACCCGCTGGTCCGTGCCGTCAACCCTATTTCTAGAATATTCGAAATACTGGGGCCGGTGACGCGCTTCGGATTCGGATTGACGGAGCCGCCATACTTCCATAGGTCTGGATATATGGAAACCGAAGAAGCCGTCCTGGCCCTCGCCGCCCTGGCCCAGTCGACCCGTCTTGAGGCCTTCCGGACGCTGGTCCGGCACGAGCCTGATGGTCTCGCTGCGGGCGATCTTGCCCGGCTGTTGGAGGTCCCCCAGAACACGCTCTCGGCGCATCTGTCGATCCTGACGCGGGCACGCCTCGTCACCTCCGAGCGGCGCAGCCGCTCGATCGTCTACCGCGCCAACCTTGCCGAATTCCGCGACGTTGCGGTCTTCCTGCTGCGGGATTGCTGCGGCGGGCGGCCGGAAGTTT
The DNA here is from genome assembly GCF_052871955.1 of Bradyrhizobium sp. CAR08. NCBI lineage: Bacteria > Pseudomonadati > Pseudomonadota > Alphaproteobacteria > Hyphomicrobiales > Nitrobacteraceae > Bradyrhizobium > Bradyrhizobium sp. CAR08. The sequence continues at coordinate 256,498 of NZ_JBIXJX010000007.1, read as the reverse complement.
GCGAGCCGGTCGTCGAAACCCTGCAAGCCTGCTGCAAGCCGAGACGAAAGGAGCGGAGCCGTGCCTGATCAATTCGATCTTCCGCGACGCCTCGCAGCCGAGGCGCTGGGCACGGGCATTCTCGTTGCCACGGTGGTCGGCTCCGGCATCATGGCCGAGACGCTGACCAAGGATGTCGCGCTTGCGCTTCTCTGCAACACGTTGCCGACCGGCGCCATTCTGGTCGTCCTGATCACGGTGTTGGGCCCGATCTCCGGCGCGCACTTCAATCCGGCAGTGACGCTGGTTTTCACCGGCAGGCGCGAGCTGCCGGTGAACGACGCCGCACTTTACGTCGTCGCGCAGGTTGCCGGCGGCATCGCGGGAACGATGGCGGCGCATCTGATGTTCGGGCTGCCGCTGCTCGATTTCTCGGCGAAGGTGCGAACCGGGGGACCGCAATGGTTCGCCGAAGCCGTCGCCGCCCTCGGTCTCATCGCGACGATCCTGGCCGGCATCCGGTTTCAGCGGACGGCGGTCCCCTGGCTGGTCGGCCTGTACATCACGGCGGCCTATTGGTTCACGGCCTCGACCTCATTCGCCAATCCGGCCGTGGCCATCGCAAGGTCGCTGACGAACACGTTCTCGGGCATACGTCCCGCCGACCTGCCCGGATTCATTCTCGCGGAGCTCTGCGGAGCCTTAGCCGCCATGCTGTTGATGAATTGGCTGCTCGGACAGCCCCAGGCGCGAGGCCCCATCCCAATCGCGGAGACAACCCGATGAGCGTCACGATCTATCACAACCCCGCCTGCGGCACCTCGCGCAACACGCTGGCGATGATCCGGCAGAGCGGCGTCGAGCCCGACGTGATCGAGTATCTGAAGACGCCGCCGTCCCGCGAAAAGCTCGTCGAGCTCGTCAAGGCCCTCGGCATCTCCGTTCGCGCGCTGCTGCGGGAAAAAGGCACGCCCTACAAGGAGCTCGGCCTCCACGACCCCAAATGGTCGGACGACGAGCTGATCGACCAGATGCTCGCGCACCCCATCCTGATCAACCGTCCAATCGTGGTGACGCCCAAGGGCACACGCTTGTGCCGGCCCTCGGAAGCCGTCATCGATCTCCTGGACAATCCCGTCGGCCGGTTCGTGAAGGAGGATGGCGAGGTGGTCGAGGCGCGATGATTGCCGACATGGCCTCACTCGCGTTTGCCTCGACTTAAAATTTCAGGGTCGTGCGCAATCCGAAAACCGAGGCATTGCGCAATGCCCGTCCCGGCAGCGGACTAGCCGGAGCCGTCGCGCCGCCACCGGGATGGACGATGTATTGAAAGTTCGGCTGAACGGTCCAGCCATCCTTGATCTGGTATTGATAGACGGCCGTGAGCAGCCCCTCGAAGCTTCGCACCGGCCAGCGCGGATCGACGAACCTGGCATAATCGGTGTCGAGCGTCTGGGCCCGTTTTGAGACATGCGCATATCCGGCGGCAATGCCGAACTTGTCGTCGGGGCGTGCATTGCTGAGCCCGATGAGCTCGACGCCGCCATCTGCATAGACATCGACCAGATTGCAGTCAGCCGGCGCGCCGGACACGCGTGCGAAAATGCCGATGCCGCGATCGTCGCTGTTCGGCATCCGATAAATCTGCTGCTCGAAGACCGCCCAGGCTCCAATATCGCCCGACAAGAGCCGCGGTTCCCCGCTGCTCGTTGGCGCGGCCAGCGAGACGCCGTTGGATGCGAAGCGCTGATCCCCGAACGATCCGAAATGACGCCAGCCACCGACCTTGATTTGGCCGGTCAAGTTCGGATCACCCTTTTTGTTGTTCCAGGCATATTGAACCTGGCCGAGCAGAAGCGGCGGATCGTTGACCGGGAAATTGACGCCATACCGGTTACGCTCCTGCGGATCGCCGGGACCGGGACCGGCTTGATCGCCGTCGAAAATCGCGCCTAGGACGGACAGCTGGTCTGTCACGTTCCACAGGAGGCGCGCGCCCACGGCCGCCAAGGGCGGCGACGGCCCGCCGCTTGGCAAAGCAAGCGACGTGATCGCCGGCCAACCCATCGAGGCGTTGGTGAACACATCCGTGTACTTGGTATTGAAGAACTCGCTGTCGGCCGCCAGCTGCCCGAGCTTGAGCGATAGTTTCTTGTCGCCCCACTGCTTCTCGAAATAGGCCTCGTAGAGTCGCGTCGAGGGCAACGCTTCGATCCCGCTGACGACGAAGAAATTCTGCAGATTCGAGCGCGAGAGGCCTTCGCCGTGGATCTGAAACATGTTGGCGTGAAAGGTCAGCTTGTCGATGCCGACGAGTTTTTCGAAATCCAGATCGACGGCGAGATTGAGCCGGCCTTCGTAGACCGCACCCTTCTTCAGACCGCCGGTCGGATTTCCGAGCACCTCGCCGATATAGGTGGCCGCAAACTTCACCCCGTATCTTTGCCAGGGGTTCGGCAGCAGCCCGAGCGTTTTCTCCTCGATGGTGCTCTCGCCTGTATCGGGATCGGCAGGCTTGTCGTCGTCGGTTTTCTTGTCTTCCTGAGCCGCGGACTGGGCAGCCGCGACCAGGCAAGCCGCAACGATCAACGCCCGCATCGAATACCTGATTGCTCTGGCGGCCACGCTCACCTCCCGAGCGATCAATGACGCACGCCGCTGCCCGACATTCAAGCGGGCCGTCAAACGATGTGCGCCGGCGCGGCAATCCGATTCGCGCGCTGAGAACTACCGCATGCGCGAGGCGGTACTATGTTCACTTTTGCACTTTCGACCATCAGATCTTCGGGATCTTCGCCCGCTCCACCACGCCGATCCATTTGCTGATCTCGGTCTCGATCAGCGTCTTCATCTCCTCCGGCGAGCTGCCGCGAACCTCGCCGCCGACGGCGGTCTCCAGGCGCTGCTTGAGGTCGGGATCCTTGAGAGCGTCCAGCGTCGCCGCATTGAGTGCGGCGATGATGCCGGGCGGCGTTCCCTTCGGGGCCAGCAGGCCGGCCCAGGTGCGCACGTCATATCCCTTGATACCGGCTTCCTGAACCGTCGGCACGTCGGGCAACAATGCGGTGCGCGCCGGCGAGGTCACCGCCAGGCCGCGGATCGCACCGCCCTGAATCTGCGAGGCGAGCAGGACGGGGGTGCCGACGATCACCGGAACCTCTCCGCCGAGCAGCGCGGTGACGGATTGGGAATCGCCGCGATAGGGCACGTGCACGATCTCGACGCCGGCGGCTGCGTTCAACAGCTCTCCTGCAAGATGGTGCGTGCTGCCGAAACCGACCGATCCGAAGCTGAGCGCACCGGGCTTCTGCTTTGCCATGGCGACGAGCTCGCCCAGCGATTTTGCCGGATAGTCGCTACGCACGGCAATGACGAGCGCGTAATAGACCAGCGTCGAGATCATCTCGAAGCTCTCGGCCGGCTGGTAGGCGAGGCTCTTGTAGGTCGCCGCGGAAATGGCGTGAGCGCCGGTGACGAGCCCGATCGTGTAGCCGTCGGGCGCCGCCTTCGCGATGGCATCCGCGGCGATGTTGCCGCCGGCGCCCGGCTTGGCCTCGACAATGATCGGCTGCCCGAGCTTTTTCGAGAGCCCGTCGGCGATGATGCGCGACAGCGTGTCGGCCGCGCCGCCGGCGGCAAATCCATGCAACAGCCGGATCGGGCGCGACGGATAATTCTCCGCCGACGCCGAAGTGGTTGCGACAAAAACCGCCAAACAGAAAAATCGCCGCAGCAAGCCGCTTCATCCGTTGCATGGATGCGTCCTCCCTTTTGGTTGTTCTATCGTTGGCCGCGACGAGGCGGCGTTTCTTCAACTCGCGTTTGATCCGCTAGCGGGCGAACTCCGTGCATTCAGGCGATGGCGGCATGCCCCAGACGTCGCGCGGCAGGCCGACCCAGACTTTTGGCCGCTGCGGTCGATCGCGATGCCAGGGACGCGGCTCGAAATAGCCGAGCGCCTCGTCGGTCATGCGGTCGAGATCGAAGAACAGCTCGACCACATGCCCGTCGGGATTGCGGTGGTAGATCGCGGTGTTGTGCCCGGGGCCATGACGCACCGGCCCCCAGAGAACCGGCAGCTTGTGCCGCGCGAGATGATCGCAGGCCTCGTGCATGTGGGCGGCACCACGCAGCTCGAACGCGACATGATGCAGGCCACGGACGGGCGCGCGGGCGAAGTTCAGCGTGTGATGTTCGAAGCCGCTGCGCATGAACACGAAGCGATCCTCGATCCAGTCGGAGACGCGCAGGCCCATCATGTTCGCGTAGAACTCCGAGGCCGCGCGCGGATCGGGCGTAGCAAGCGCGACATGGCCGATCTTGCTGACGGCAAGCGCTCCGATCCGCTCCTGCGCGGGCGTCGGCGTCCAGCCCTGGATCAACTCGAAGCGCGTTCCTTCGGGATCGCTGAACGACAGCAGCCTGGAAACGCCAGGCAGCGGATCGCTCTGAAGTTCGGGCCGCAGATCGGCCTGCTTCAGCGCCGCGCGGAGCGTCTCGATCTCGACATCGGGAGCTATCTCGAAGGCGATGCTCGTCAGCGCCGCGTGGCCGGGTTCGATCGCCAGCGAAAGCTGCTCGGCATCGTTGGCGAGGAAGATGCGGTTGCCGTCGCGGCCGACGAGGCCAAGACCGATCACGGCGCGGTAATAGTCGAGCAACCGCTCGGGATCTGGCGAGGCAAAGCTCGCGTGCCGGAGCCGGGTGAAGCGTGCAATGGGTGCTTGTGTCGTCATCGTGCGATCCACCCCCTCATGGCGTCATGATGATCTTGCCGAGCGCGGAGCCCTGCTCGAGCAGCGTGTGGGCCTGCCTGACCTCGTCGAGCTTCAGGACCGCCGAGATCGCCGGCTTGATCGCATTGCGGCTCAGCGCGTCAATCACATTGCGCATGAGCGCGCGACGCCCGTCGCGATCGTGGTCGTAGATATGAAAGGAGAAGCAGCGTATCGCCGGGCAGATGTCGAGATGGTCGCGCATCGCCGCCATCAGGTTTTCTTCCGGCAACCCGGCGAAGGCGTTGTACGACAGCAGCGTCCCCCATTTGCCGAGCGCGCCGAGATAGCCGGTGAACTCAGGCCCACAGACGTGATCGAGCACGAGGCCGACGCCCTCGCCCTTCGTCAGCTCGCGGGTCCGCGCCACCACGTCTTCGCCGCGGTAGAAGATGATCTCATCGGCGCCGTTGCCCCGCGCGAATGCGGCCTTCTCCTCGGTGGAGACCGTGCCGATGACATTCATCTGTGCGAGCTTGGCAAGCTGTACCAGCGCGGTGCCGACACCACCCGCCGCCCCGATCACCAGCACGCACGCCGGTGCGCGCGGATGGCGGCACTCGTGCAGCAGCGCGTAAGCGACCTGGTAGTTCGACAGGCACACGGCCGCCTGCAGATCGACATTGTCGGGCAGCACATGAATGGCGTCCGCAGGCGCGACCACATAGTCGGCGTAGCAGCCGCCGCGCTGCGACAGGTCGCGTGCGCTCAGCAGCACCTTCTGGCCGATCGCAAGCCCCTCGACGCCGGACCCGAGCGCGGCGATGCGGCCGGCGACGTCGTTGCCCGGATTGGCCGGCAGTGGCGGCATCCATTTGTAGACGCCACGCCGGATCAGCACATCGGGCTGCCCAACGCCGAACGCTTCGGCGCGAATCTGCACCTGGCGTGGTCCGGGCACAGGCACCGGAAGCTCAACCAATTCGAGTGCATCCGGCCCACCCGGCTGACGCACCAGCACCGCTCTCATGATGTCACACGCCTCCCCAGCTATATTTTCGAAAATCATACCGTTTACGAAAATTATTGCAAGATGGTCGTTGGCGGGGCATGTTGAGTCATCGATTCAAATGACAGAAATCATGTCCGAAAGCGCCATTCGCTCCCGCAAGGAATTCGGCAAGACCGTTGCCGCCGACATCACCCATCGGCTGCGCGAGGAGATCATTGCCTGCGCACTTCCGCCGGGCGAGCCGCTGCGATTCGACGTCCTGCGCGAACGATTCGGCGTAAGTTTCACGACGCTGCGCGAGGCGCTGACGGCGCTTACCGCCGAAGGCCTGGTCGACGCGCAGGAGCAGCGCGGATTTCGCGTGGCGCCGGTCAGCCGCCAGGACCTGGTGGAAGTCACCGATGCCCGGGTGCTGATCGAGGTGGAATTGATCCGCCGCGCGATCGAGCGGGGCGACGACGACTGGGAAATCGCCGTCATCTCGACCCTGCACAGATTGAAGCGAATCGAGCAGCGCGGTCCGGAACATCCGCTGCGCGATCCCGAATGGAAGATCGCCCACCGCCAATTCCACCAGGCGCTGGTGTCCGCCTGCGGCTCCGCGACACTCCTCGCCATTCGCGCCGATCTGTTCGATCGCGCCGAGCGCTATCGGCACCTTTCGGCCAATTTCCGGCCGCGCCCACGTGACAAGGCCGGCGAGCACCAGGCGATCATGCAGGCCGCCATCTCGCGCAATCCGGATCTCGCGGTGCAACTGATCGAGACGCATATCCGCTCGACCGCCGACAACGTCGCGACCTACGCCGCGCACCTGCTCGATACTGAATAGGCGACACGGCTTTTTATCGCCGTGGGCTTGCGCCTCGGTCCATTTTCGAAAATAATAGCCAAGATCGAAAATGCCAACCTTTGAGGCGTAACCATGAAGCTGCTGTCGTTTTTGGACGGGAATCGGGAAAGCTGGGGCGCCGTTGCCGAAAATGGTGTCGTGGATCTCGGTCGCGCCCTGCCCCAGTACCCTGTTCTCGCGGACTTCCTCGGCAGCGACGACTATGCGCGGCGCGAGGCCATCGTCGCCGGGCACAAGCCCACAATGGCGCTCAGTGACGTCAAATATCTGCCGGTGATCCCGCGTCCGGAGAAGATCGTCTGCGCCGTGCGCAATTATCTCGACCACCACAATGAAGCCGTGGCGTTCGGGATGAAGCGCGAGATCACGGAATTTCCGCCGATCTTCCTCCGCGTCTGGCGCTCCCAGGTCGCGCACAACGCGCCGGTGATCCGGCCGAAAGTCTCGGACAATTTCGACTGGGAGGGCGAGCTTGCCGTGGTCATCGGCAGGGGCGGCCGTCACATCAGCCAGGCCGACGCCTGGGATCACGTGGCGGGCTATTCGATCTACAACGACGTCAGCGTGCGCGACTGGCAGCGTCACGCCCAGCAGATCGCCTCCGGCAAGAACTTCGTCGGCACCGGCCCGTTCGGACCATGGCTGGTGACGCCGGACGAGATCGGCGATCCCACCAAATTGAAGCTCGAGACGCGCGTCAACGGCGCGGTGGTGCAGTCGTCCGACACCTCGATGCTGATCTTCTCGATTCCGCGGCTGATCGAGTACAGCTCGACCATCTTCGACCTCGTCCCCGGCGACGTCATCGCCACCGGCACGCCGGCCGGCGTCGGCTTCACTCGCAAGCCGCCTGTTTTCCTCACGCCCGGCGATGTGGTCGAGGTCGAGATCGAGAACATCGGCGTGCTGCGCAATCCCGTCGTCGACGAAGCATAGCGCCTGCGCATGTCGTCTCAAGACGTGTCCCATGACATCCGCAAGACCGCGCTTAGCGTCGAGACCACCTGGCACGAGCGCGGTCCCCGGCTGGAGAAGCCTCTGCTGGTCGGGACGGCCATTGCGGTGATCCGCAATCCTTTCGCGGGCCGCTTCGAACCCGACCTGATGCCGTTTCAGGCATCCTTGCGCGAACTCGGGCGCGAGCTCGCAACACGGCTGATCGCGCAGCTCGGCGGCGCCGCGCAGATCGAAGCCTATGGCAAGGGCATCATCGTCGGCGAGGACGGCGAGCTCGAGCACGGCGCGGTCTGGCACGAGGCCGGCGGTCAGGGCATGCGCGAGGTGCTCGGTCAGCCCAAGGCGATCGTTCCGGCGGCGAAGACCATCGGCGGTCCGGGCACGCGGCTCATGGTTCCGCTCGGGCACATCCACGCCGCCTATGTCCGCAGCCATTTCGGCACCGCGGAGATGACGCTGTGGGATTCACCACGGCGCGACGAGCTCGCATTCGGGCTCGTGATGGCGACCGGCGGCCGGCCTCACGCGCGCATCGGAGGCCTCGCGGCATCCGCGATCTCCGCGCACGACGGACAGCGCTGACGGGCGCGATCAATGCGCGTTGCAGCGGCAACGCTCGTAATCGACGGGATCATGGCTGTTGACGATCGTGACGCGTTCGCCGTGGTTCAGCTTCAGCGCGCGCAGTCGCACCTGGTTGGCGATCCGCATGCCGCGGTCCATGTCGGCGCGACGCTGGAAATAGCCCAGCACCAGCGGCATGCGGGGCGATGCGTCGAGCTGGCCGTGATGGAAATAGCTGTCGCCGGCGTGCAGCAGCCATTTGTCGCCTGATCGCACCGCGATACCGCAATGGCCGAGCGTATGGCCGGCGAGCGGGATCATCACGATGTCCGCCTCTGCGTCGCCGAGGGCGCGCACGCCCTTGAAACCGAACCAGTCCTCGCCGGCTTCGCCATAGAATGTCCAGCTCGGGCCATGGCTCCACTGCCCGGTGACATAGCGCCCTTCCGGCGGCGCCGGCTTGCGCTGCACCGCCATGTCGTATTCGGCGCGATGGACATGGATCGCGGCATGCGGGAAGTCCGGCACGCCGCCAGCGTGATCGCGGTCGAGATGGGTCAGCAGCACATGGCGCACGTCCTTGGGGGAATAGCCGAGTGCCTTCACCTGTTGCACCGCCGTCTCCGCCGGATCGAGCCTTGGCGCGGTCTGCCGCAGCCATCGTCGTCCCAGCCGATCGGGCGTTGCGATATCGCCAAGTCCAATGCCGGTATCGACCAGGGCGAGCCCGTCATTGGTCTCCACTAGCAGGCAATGGCAGACCATGCGGGCGCGCTGGAACAGGCTGCCGGTGCCGTTCACGAGGCGCCGCCCCATCGGGCACATCGTGCCGGTGTTGAGATGGTGAATTTTCATCGCGCGTTCCCTGCCTGTTGTGAGCAGAGCGTTCTTGTCATCGCTAGATCCATAGGTAAAATATCGAATATTGATAATATCTCTAGGCATATCCTATGGACATACGCGAACTCCGCTACTTCGCCGCCGTCTACCGCGAGCGCAACCTGACCGCGGCGGCGCGCGTCTGCTTCGTTTCGCAGCCGTCGATCTCCACCGCGATCACCCATCTGGAGGCCGAGCTCGGCACCACGCTGTTCATCCGGCACAAGAAGGGCGTCGCGCCAACCGCCTCGGCCGAGCAGTTTCACACGCTCGCCCGCCGCATCATCGACGAGACCGACGCGGCGCGCAGCCTGTTCAGGAGACCGAGCACCAAAACCAATGTGACGCTCGGCCTGATGCGCACGCTCGACGTGCCCCGGACGATCGCACTGCTCAAGCCGCTGACGGCGCGCGCCGACATCGCACTCCGCCTCGTCGGCAGCGACGAGCGCGCCGACGCGCGGATCATCTCCAAGAGCATGCTGCGCGCTGACGAACATTTCGTGGCGCTGTGGAGCGAGCGCTATGTCGCAGCGCTGCCGCCGTCGCATCCGCTGGCCCTGAAGGAGAAGCTTCGCACCGCCGATCTCGCCGGCGTCCCCTTGATCGACCGCTGCCATTGCGAGCAAAGCGAGTTCTTCCGCCGCAACCCGCAGGCCCGACAGACCGCGGCGATCGCGCAATCAGAGGATTGGGCCATGGCGCTGGTCGCAGCCGGCGTTGGCATCGCCATCGTCCCGGAAGGCGTAGCGCGCGGCAATCCGGATGTCGCGGTGCGCGAGATCGAGGTCAAGGTCAAGCGCGAGGTCGGGCTCGCCTATCGCGCATCCGTGCCGCTACCGGATGCGCTGAAGGATCTTGTCAGCAAGCTCCGGAAGCAGCGGCGCAAGCCCGCGGGGCAACGATCGCGCGCCCGCGGAAAATCCTAACCCTTCGAGACGACCGCACGGCCGTAGGGCGGCTGGGCCGCGACCGGCGGGTTGGCGGTCTGGGCGGCGAGTTCGCCGATCAGGCGGTCGGCATCGGCGGCCATGCCGTCGGGCGCCTGGATCACCAGCCGCTCCAGACCCCAGCGATAGGACGACACGCGCTGCTCGAGGCACTGCTGCACCCACTGGATGATCAGCGAATTCTCCTGCATGCGCTCGACCGCGTCCTCCTTCTCCTTCGGCGAGAGGGAAGAGACACGCGCCATGCTGGCGTTGCGCTTCTTGTCGAGGTCGATGACGCGGATCGCGGAGGCGAAGAACGGCTCGAAGCGGGTGATGTCGTTGCGCACGTCTTCCATCAGCTGCGTATAGCGCGAAGAATGCGAACGGTGCGGCTCGTCGATCAGCGTGCGACCATACATGGTGCGGTCGAACACGATCGTTTGCCGCCAGGGCGAGGGCAGCGCTTTGTAGTCGCCGAACACGCTCTTCCAGGCGGGCCGCGACAGCGGCGGCTCGATCAGGGGATAGGCGAGGTCGCGAAGCTGGCGCTCCTCGTCGGTGAGCTGGAATTGGGATGGCTTCAGGCCAACGCTGGAGGTGACTTCCGCGCCCAGCCAGCGATGCATGTCGTCGCTGCGCATGTCGGCACGGGTCCGGCCGAAATCGCCGCCACTACAGGCGGCAAGCGTCGCGCCCAGCACTGCGAGCATGAGGGCCGTTACGATGGGCCGGATCTGACGGAGGTTCTCCGGCATTGCAAAGTCCGAAGGCTAACGGCGACGACGACGGCGCCCCGGCGCTGTGCCCTGCTCCGGCCCGTGATCGCCGCTGGTTTCGTCGCTCTCGCGCTCGATGCGGATCACGGGAAGGATCAAAATCGTGCCCATGTCCGCGCGCGGAGCCACGTCCACCGACGCGCCCACCCGGCGACCGGCCGGAAATTCGATGATGGTCCCCATATCAGCTCTCTTCAATTGCCGCGCGACCCGGCGCGCCTCTGCAACATGGGGATCATTAAGATCAGTTCATGGTTAACGGGGTGTAAACGTGCCGGCGGCACCGTAACCGCACGGGCGGGACCCACCGTCCCGTTGCGGCACGAGAACGCTTCAAAGCAGGCGTTCGGCTTCACGCCTCGTTTTCCTTAACGAGCCTTTAAAGGAGCCCGCGATAGGCTGCCGGCGAGTATCTCTTCCAGGTCGCGTATCTCTCCATGACCAAGTCGTTGTTTCCAGGATTCGACGGGCTGATGACCCTCTCCCGTCGCGAAGGCGTCGATGTTCGTCCGACGCTGCTGCGCGTGCTGACCGACCTCTATGTCCAGTCGAGCACCCACAGCGACGACGAGCAGCGCCAGTTCGTCGAGCTCGCCACACGACTGATCGACCAGGTCGACGACGCGACGCGCGCGGCCGTCAAGGCGCGGCTTGCGATCTATCCGTCGACGCCCGCCCCGATCATGCAGAAGCTCGGACTGTCGGCCGCGCAGGAGGGCCGCAGGGTTCCGCTCGCGCGCGAAATCCCGGCGCCCGCCTCTGCTCCCCCTCCTGCCCCCTTGCCGGTTCGCACGCCAAGCGACGCCGAGCTGCGCATGGCCTCGAACATGGCAATGCAGCCAACGGACGCGGCCGATATCCACGACATGTTCTTCCGCGCCGGCGCCCCCGAGCGCGCGCTGATCCTGCACAATCTGGCGCAGACCCCGCTGAAGGCGGCGCCGCGGATTCCGATCGTGCGCGCCAAGCGCGCGATCCAGATCCTCGAGATGGCGGCGATCGCGGGCGATGTCGAGAATTTCACCTCCGAGCTCGGCGACAGCCTGATCCTGCCCTCGCGCGTCGCAGCCCAGATCGTCGACGATGCAAGCGGCGAAGCGCTCGCAGTCGCCGCGCGCGCGCTCGACATGCCGAGCCCGGTGTTCCAGCGTATCCTGCTGTTCTTCAAGCCGGAGATCGGCAACTCCGTGACCGACGTGTACCGGCTGTCGCGTCTTTACGATCGCCTCAGCGATCGCGCGGCGCTGGTGATGCTGGCCGCCTGGCGCGGCTCGACGCTCGCCGTCACCCGCGCAAAGTACCAGCCCTCGCTGCATGACAGCGAGCGCCAGCGCGCACGTGCGGGCGCAAGCCAGACGCGCCCGGGCGTGCAGCCCGGCTCCGCGCCCGCGGTGCGGACAGGGACTGACGGATCGGATCGTTAGGCCTTCGCCAGCTCGAGAAAATGTCGCCCGGCGCGGTCTTCGGTCTCGACGATCCAGATATCGGAGTCGAAGCGGATTTCCTTGGTCAGGCGCTCCTCCACCGCGGGCTCCGGCATCGGTTGCGGCGCAAGCGGCACAAAGAAGCGATCGACCGGCCGACCGTCGTCATAAGAGGTCTGCGGCGCCGGCACATAGAGCATCGCATTGCCGTCAAGCAGCGAGACCTTCACGAACACCGCACCCGCCTCCTCCGCGCCGCGACGCCGCACCGCGCCGTACACGCCCTCGGTCTGGCACCGGCGCAGATAGGCTGAGACCCAGATATTTGATTTCAAACGCATGGAGCGCACGATAGGACAGCGCTGCAATCAGCACCAGCCTTCGCAACAGTCACGACTATTCGACGGGGTGTCCGATCGCGGCGCCGAGCTCGCGGAGCAGGCGGTCGGACAGCTGGCCGGTGACCTGCATCTTGTGCTCGCGCTCGAATTTCTGGATCGCGGACTGGGTCTCGGCGCCCATCGCGCCCGTGATCTTCAAATTCCCGTAGCCATATTCGGACAGCGCGCGCTGCACGCCGGCGATGCGCCGCGCGGCCGGGCTCTGCTGCACGGGGATCGGCGCCGGAGGACGCGTGACGGAGGGCGGCGCCGAAATCGTTTGCTTGACCAGATTGGTCATGGGATCGCCCGAGCGCGGCGTCGATGCGGTCGCCTCGACAGGCCTTTCAGGCGGCTTTTCCGCAGGTCTGGGTTCGGCACGAAACTCCGTCGCTCTCGGCTCGAGCGGCGAAGTATCGGCGCCGACGGGACGCGGACGCGGCAAGGGGTTCGACAGCGCCAGGGACGACGGTGCGGGAAGATTGATCACGGTGCCGAACATCGGCGCTGGATGCCGGCCGGTCTGCAGGAACAGCGCATTGGCAACGATCGCGCCGATGGCGGCAACGGCGACGAGACCGGCCAGGGTATCCTTGGGGCTATGCAGCAGCACGCGCAGCACGAGATTGCGCTCGGTCTCGACATCGATGACCGCGGCCTTGGCGCCACGGCGGCGCGGAGCGGCTTCGTCCTTGGCAGACTTTTTAGGCACTTTTCTTCACCAGAGCGGGTTGGTCCTGAACTTGGTCGTGAGGATGGTCCTGAACTTCCTGGCGTAGCACCGGCGTCAGGGTCGCGATCTTGCTCTCGCTCGCCTTGCTGTCGGACATCTTGCCATCAGAAGTCTTCATATCAGACGTCTTGGCTTGCGGCGTGTAGACGAGCGGCAGCTTGACGGTGACGGCAGTGCCCTCGCCGAGCCTGCTTTGTACCGTCAATTCGCCGAGATGCAACGCCACCAGGCTCTTCACGATCGAAAGTCCGAGGCCGGTGCCTTCGTGACGGCGCTGATAGGTCTTGCCAGCCTGGAAGAACGGCGCGCCGATGCGCTTGAGATCGTCAGGCGCGATGCCTATACCGGTGTCGCTGACGCGCAGCGCAAGCTGCGAGCCCGAGACCGCGGCCGTTACGGTGACCTGACCGCCACGCTCGGTGAACTTGACGGCGTTCGCGACGAGGTTGAGCACGATCTGCTTGAAGGCGCGCGGATCGCCGGTCATGACAGGCAGATCCTGCGGCGCATCGGTGACAAGATCGACGCCGTTCTCCCGCGCCTTCAGCGCCAGCAGATTGCAGCAATGCATCAATGATGCACGCGGCGCGAACGGTTCGGACGCCATCTCGAAATTGCCCGACTCCATCTTGGACATGTCCAGGATGCCGTTGACGACCGAGAGCAGATGCTGGCCGGAATCGTTGATGAGCTGGGCGTATTCCCTCCGCTGGGCCGCGCCCAGCATCAAGGTCTGCTCCTGCGTGATCATCTCGGAGAAGCCGATGATGGCGTTCAGCGGCGTGCGCAGCTCATGGCTCATGGTGGCGAGGAAGCGCGTCTTGGCGGCGTCCGCCGCCTCTGCAGCGCTGCGCGCCTGATCGAACGCCTGCTCCCCCAGCTTGCGGTCGGTGACATCGCGCATCACGGCGACGACATCGGCCTCGCGCGTGGCATCACGGCCCATATCCTGATCGAGCGGGCGGCAGCGCATCTCGACCCAGATGAAATCAACCTGGCTGCGCTCAGAGCCGGCACGCTCCCGGCGCAACCGGAACTCGACACTGCGCACGTCGCCGCGCGCGGCATCGGACAGCGCCGTCAGATACGCCGGCCGATCGGCGACATGGACGCGATCGAACAGGCCGTGGCCGAGCAGTTGCGCGACGGGCACGCCGAGCATGGCTTCCACCGCCGGTGAAATGAACTGCACCGCGCCGTTGCGCTGATGCCGCGAGATGACGTCGCTCATGTTCCGCGCCAGGAGGCGGTAACGCTCTTCCTCACGCAACAGCAGCGCAACGCTGGTGCGCGCGAGCGATTCCGCTCCGAAGGCCAGACCTGCGGCATAGAGCGTCGCCGAGGCGACGCCGAACGCTATCAGCACGCCGCGTTCCGCAGCGCTGGTATCGCCAATCGGCAGCCAGCCGAGCTGGCTGACGAGGATCAGGATGCCGGCGCAGGACAGCGCCAGCAGCGAGGCAAAGGCCGCGACGCGGCGCGAGGCCGACAGCGCAGCTTCGAGGGGAACGACAACCAGCCAGATTGCGGCGAATGATTCGATGCCGCCGGTCGTCACCGCAACCGCCATGATCAGGCCCGAGAGCGCCAGCGACGACAGCACATGCGCGCCTTCGTAACGGCCGGTGCGCGACAGGAACCAGGACAACAGGATCGGCGCAATCAGCCAGGCGAAGGCTGCCACCTCGATCGCGCTCGGCGCGCCGCGCATGGCGAGATAGACCGGGAATGCGGCAAAGGCGGCTAGGCTGCCGAGCAGCCGCGGGGCCATGAAGGCACGATGGCGCGCTCGCGTCAGCGCGTCGTAACGCGCGGAGGGATGCAGCAGCGCATCGAGACAATCGCGGATGATACTCAAAACTGTCACGGGTCTCGCGCTTCGGCTCATTCGTCGGGAAGACGCGCCGGAACGCCTCCTTATCGTTGAGCCACCGTGTCAGAGCGACCTTAAACGAACACTAAGGCATCGCGGCGCGCCGCCGGACACCCCGTCATCGCAGGGCTTTTTAGACGATTTGACGACGTCATCGGCGAGGATGGTGAACACAGGGTTTCACCGTGATCCGCATGGTTTCGAAATGGTGGACGGGCGTGGCGGCAGCGCTCACGGCACGGACGTCAATCGAAAATTTACGACACCATCGCTAGCAAAGATTCTTGAGTCAATTTTCCGCGAATTAAGCGGAAGGCAATCACTTGCGATTTATCGAGAGTTGCTAGGTCCGACATCCGCGGAGATCGCCGCGGCGGGATCTAACATACAGGTCGCAAGATGCGCTTTCTGCTTCGCATCACATTCTGGCTCGGGCTGGTGCTGGTGCTCCTGCCGCGGGACAAGACGCCCGAATCGGACAAGCTGCCGCAGATCGGCGCTGCCGACGCGGTGCAGGCTGCGACCGCGGCCGTCTCCGACATGACCCAGTTCTGCAAGCGCCAGCCGACGGCGTGCGAGGTCGGCGGACAGGCCGCCACCATCATCGGCCAGCGGGCGCAGGACGGCGCAAAGAAGATCTACCAGATCATTAACGACAAGAAAGAACAGCTCGAGAAGCCCGACAAGAAGGCGCCCGACCACACCGGCTCGATCGCGCTGGCCGGCGAAGGCGATCTTGCTGCGAGCGAGGCGCCGCGCGACACCCTGTCCCAGGACGACCTCGCGCTGGAATGGCGCGGCCCGGCGCCCGCGACAGCGAATTAGCGCCCAAACCCTATCGATTTCGGCGCTTTGCGTCCCTATATTGACCTGAACGGGAACTTTGGGCCAGCATGACGACGATCGATGAAATCAGGGACAATTTCGAGATTCTGGACGAGTGGGACGACCGCTATCGGTACGTCATCGAGCTCGGCCGCACCCTGGAACTGATGTCCGAAGCCGAGCATTCGGCCGAGAACAAGGTGAATGGCTGTGTCAGCCAGGTCTGGCTTCAGAAGCTGATTGATCGTCGCGATGACGGCGCGCCGATCCTGACATATCGCGGCGACAGTGACGCCCACATCGTGCGCGGGCTGGTCGCGATCGTGCTGTCGCTTTACTCCGGCCGCACGCCACAGGAGATTCTTGCGACCGACGCCATTGCCGTATTCGACGAGTTCGGCTTTCGCGACCATCTGACGCCGCAGCGTTCCAACGGCCTGCGCTCGATGGTCGAGCGGATCAAGACCGACGCGAAAGAGGCGCTCGCGGAAGCGTCGTAGAAACTCTACTTCCGCTTCCGCTGCTGCTGTCCCAGTCCCATCTGCTTCGCAAGCTGCGAGCGGGCCACCGCATAGTTCGGTGCGACCATGGGATAGTCGGCCGGCAGGCCCCATTTCTCGCGATATTGCTCCGGCGTCATGTTGTATTGGGTGCGCAGATGGCGCTTCAGCGACTTGAAGCGCTTGCCGTCTTCCAGACAAACCAGATAATCGGGCGCGATCGACTTCTTCAGCGAGACCGCCGGCTTCGCTGGCTCGAGCGGCGCCGTCTCGGTGCGGCCTGACGAAACGCGCACCAGCGCGCCATGCACCTGGCTGATCAGATTCGGAATCTCAGCCGCAGGCGTTGGATTGTTGCTGAGATAGGCCGACACGATGCCCGCCGTCAGCTCAACGAAATTCTTAGCCCCAGCATCCGACATCGGCCCCGCCTTTCTCCACCTTGCGTCTCACGCGAGAGACGACGCCAAAGTATTCCGTGTCAACAATACGTTCGGCTGAAATGGGACGACTAAGGAATCCGGGCTGATTTACTGACGAAGTGACAAGAACACCACCGCTTTACTTGTCTACGCTAACCTTTGCCTGCACCAGATTTGCCTGCGCCCGCTCTCAAGCGCCGCGCTGGTCGAGGTGGGAGCGCAGCTCGTCGATCGAGGCAAAGCGCATCATCCCCTCAGGCATCTGGGCTTCGATCGAGCCATCGGAATAGAGCGAATAAGCCATGCCGTCGACGATGCCGGATTTGAGCACGGTCACAGGCGTCTGCTCGGCCGCAGCCGCAGGCTCGGGTGCGGGCGGCGGAGCAGGCTCAGCGAAGGTCGACGGCGAGCGCGGTGGCGGGCGCCGCGCGGCGGCCGGCGGCTCCGGAGGCCTCATACGGTCCGGCTTCGGCCAGGCGTCGTCAAAGCTCGCAGGCGGCGTCTCCGGGGCGGCAGGCTCCGCCGACGGCTCGGCATGCGGCAGCGGCGGCAAGCCCTCGCCGGTCTTCGCTTCCGCGCGCTCACGCTCCTTGCGGGAGGTCGAGGCGAACAACAGGTTGCGCCGGCGCGGCGGTTCCGGAACCTCAGGCGGGCTCGGAGCTTCCGGCGCTGCCGGCGGCTCGACGCGCGGACGCTCGCGCGCGGCTGCTTCGTTCTGCCAAGGCGGCGGTCCTGCGGCCGGCAATGGCGGCGCCGGCTCCATCTTCTCGGCGCCCGCCGGCTCAGGCGCGGGGGCAGGCGTCCCGGCCATCCCGAGACCCGGCAGCACGGGCCTGACCCGAACGTCGGATGGTGCAATTGATCCAGCCAGCCGGCGAGCGATGCCCTTCAACTCCGCGACCACCACGTAGAGGCCGGCCAGTAACAGTCCGGAGCAGACGCCGATGGTACCGGAGATTATGAGGGTACTGCCGAGACTGAATTCCCTGACGGTGAAGCCGAACAGGATCGCAAGGAGGCCCGCCAAAACGGCGAAAATCCCCGCGATCAACAATGCCAACGCCATCGAACTCACCCCCGGCCGCGCGCCCATACGCGACACTCGTCACGCCACGATACCGTCATCCGGTGTTCCACGCCAACGTCGAATTATAGGCTGCGTTCCTAAAGGAAAGGAAATCAGGGACTTATTCACATTCCCTTCAGCTACGGCTCGCTACTTCTAGGCTGCTCTCAAGTTGGTCGGATTTGCTGCGTTGCATCAGAAATTTGGCCATAATGCCCAATTACTTGGTAATGGAACTGCGCTATAGGGATTCCGGGGAGCAGGCCCGCGCGCACCAGCAGGGCCAAGAGGGGATTCCGGGTCACCAATAGCCATGACATCCATCACGACTTCGGCGATCGACACGCCTCTGCGGCGCTCGGTTGAACGGACTTGCGACGATCTCGCCATGCTGGTGCTGGCTGCGGTCGCCGTCATTGCAGGCTTGACCTTCCGCGACTATGGGCTCGGCTGGGACGACTACACCCACGCCGAATATGCCGACCTGCTGCTGCGCATGTTCGGTTCCGGTTTCAAGGACACCGCGGCACTCTCCTTCGCCAACCTCTATATGTATGGCGGCGGCTTCGACATGGTCGCGGCCCTCCTGCACAAGGTGATTCCGCTCGAGCTGTTCGAGACGCGCCGTCTGGTCGGCGCCGTCGTCGGCGTGATCGGACTTGCCGTGACGTGGCGGCTCGGCCGCCGTATCGGCGGCCCGCTTGCGGGACTTGCCTCACTCTTGCTGCTCGCGCTCTGCCCGATCTTCTACGGCCACATGTTCATGAACCCGAAGGATGCGCCCTTCGCCGTGGCCATGATCATCCTGATGCTGGGCCTTGTGCGCCTCGCCGAGGAATATCCGCAGCCTTCGCCGCGCACGATCTTGATCGTCGGCCTTGGTGCCGGCCTCTCGCTCGGCACCCGCATCCTCGGCGGCCTTGCGCTGGTCTATGCCGTAATCGGCTTCATGCCGCTGTTCCTGGAGGAACTGCGCAGCGAGGGCCTGCGCGAGTCGGTCCGACGCTTCGCTCATGTCGTCTACGTGCTGCTGCCCGGCCTCGTGCTCGGCTATCTCGTGATGGGGCTGATCTGGCCGTGGTCGATCATGGAGCCCGGCAATCCCTTCGAGGCGCTGACCTACTTCTCGCACTTCTTCGAGAAACCCTGGAAGGAGATGTTCGACGGCGCGATCGTATCCGTGCCTGACATGCCCTGGTCCTATCTGCCGACGCTGTTCGCACTTCAGTTGCCCGAGGTGATGCTGGTGCTGACGTTCGGCGCCGTGATCGGCACCTTGGTTATGCTGCCCCGCCGCGAGGTCCCAGCCCGCCGCAAGACCATCCTGCTGATGCTCACGCTCGCCGCGACGCTGCCGCTCGCGATCGCGATGGTGAAGCGACCGGCGCTGTACAATGGCATCCGCCATTTCGTCTTCGTGATCCCGCCGATGGCGGTGCTCGGCGGCGTCGCCTTTGGCTGGGCCATGGAGCGCCTGCGCGCCAATCATCGCACCTGGCAGCCGGTCGTGCTCGCCACCTTCTGCTTTGGCCTTGCGCTCTCGCTCGCCGAGATGATCCGCCTGCATCCCTATCAATACACCCACTTCAACCACATCGCCGGCACCGTGCGCGGCGCCGACGACCGCTTCATGCTGGATTATTGGGGCCTCGCGCTGAAGCAGGCCTCCGACGAATTGCGCGAGCAGCTGGTCGAACGCCAGGAAGTGCCGCCGCGCAATCGGAAATGGAAGGTTGCCGTGTGCGGTCCGCAGCGTCCCGCCCAGGTCGCGCTCGGCCCCGACTTCACCATTGGCTGGGATTCCAATGCCGCCGATTTCGCCATGACGCTCGGTGAGTTCTACTGCAAGGGCCTCACCGCCCCCGTGCTGGTCGAGATCAAGCGCGACGACGTGGTGTTCGCCCGCGTCTACGATATCCGCGGCAGCAGCATTTCCAGCCTGCTCTCGATCCCGGCGCCGTAAAAATTCTTCTCTCTTGTAGGACCGTAGCCCGGATGAGCGCAGCGACATCCGGGGCCTATCAGGCAGCCCCGCATGTCGCTTCGCTCATGCGGGCTACGCTGGACTGCCGCGCTTTGTGTGCCTTGCTGGCAGGTCGCGGCAGGACTACGCTCCCTCCCTGCAACAACGATGTTCGGAGAGATCAGCCATGTCGCCAGCGGAAGCGCGCCTGAAGGAAGTGCCGTCGAACATGACGGAGGCCGAGTGGCAGCAACGGGTCAATCTCGCCGCCTGCTATCGCCTCGTCTCGCTCTACGGCTGGGACGACTTGGTCGACACCCACATCTCAGCGCGCGTGCCCGGCCCCGACCATCATTTCCTCATCAACCCCTACGGGCTGATGTTCGACGAGATCACGGCGTCGAGCCTCGTCAAGGTCGATCTGCACGGCAACCAGCTCTCCGAGAGCGAATACAGCGTCAACCCCGCCGGCTTCACCATCCACTCGGCGATCCACGAGGTTCGCGAGGACGCCATCTGCGTGCTGCATCTTCACACCCTCGACGGCACCGCTGTCTCGAGCAGCGCCGAAGGCCTGCTGCCGCTGAACCAGACCGCCCAGCTCGTCACCCACGACCTCGCCTATCACGACTACGAAGGTATCGCCCTCGACCACGACGAGCGGCCGCGGCTGCAGAAGGACCTAGGCGACCACAATCACATGCTCTTGCGCAACCACGGCACGCTGACGGTCGGGCGCTCGGTCGCCTCGGCCTTCGAGCGCATGTATCACCTCGAGCGAGCCTGCTCGATGCAGGTGCGTACGCGCGCGCTGGGCACGCCGGTCTACCCGGTCGACGATGTCGCGATCGACAAGAACACCGAGCTGCTCGCCAACCGCGACCGCGCCGAGCTGCGCGCCACCAACCTCGTGTGGCCACCGCTGCTACGCAAGCTGGACCGCGAGCTTCCGGGCTACCGCTCTTGAAATTTTCGGGATTTGGTGTAGGGTAACGGTCAACGAACCTCTACGCCTTTTGGAATGAAACGCCGCCCAATTCCGGGCGGCGTTTTTATTTGGCCCCGTCATTGCGAGGAGCGAAGCGACGAAGCAATCCAGGCTGGCGCCGGAGAGAGATTTCTGGATTGCTTCGCTACGCTCGCAATGACGAGGAAAGAGCGCCCTACTTCACCTCCGCCAGCGCCGCGAGGATGCGGGCCCAGGAACGGATGCCTTTCTGGAAACTGCGGAGGTCGTACTTCTCGTTCGGCGAGTGGATATTGTCGTCGTCGAGGCCGAAACCGACGAGCAGCGAATCCAGCCCAAGCGTACGCTTGAAGTCCGCGACGATCGGGATCGAGGCGCCCGAGCCCATCAACACGGTCTCCTTGCCCCATTCCTCGGTCAGCGCGGTCTTGGCCGCGGCGAGCGGCTTCATGTTCCAGTCGAGCGCAATCGCAGGCCCGGCAGAGTGGTCGCCGAACTCGACCTTGCAGTCTCCCGGAATGCGCGCCGTCACGTACTCACGGAAAGCCTTGCGGATCTTTTGCGGATCCTGCCCTTCGACCAGTCGGAACGAGACCTTGGCCGAGGCCTGCGACGGGATCACCGTCTTCGAGCCCTCACCGATATAACCGCCCCAGATGCCGTTGACGTCGCAGGTCGGACGCGTGGAAGCTTGCTCGACCAGGAGCCTGCCCTTCTCGCCGGCCGGTATCGATAGCCCAACGGGCTTGAGGAATGTGTCCGGCGTGAAATCGAGCTTCTTCCACTGCGCGAGAATATCCGGCGGCGTGTCCTTCACCCCATCATAGAAGCCCGGAATGGTGATGCGATTGTCGTCGTCGAACAGCCCGCCGAGAATTTTGGTCAGCACCCGGATCGGGTTCATCGCGCTGCCGCCGAACACGCCGGAATGCAGGTCGCGATTGGCGGCGGTGATCTTGAGCTCCTCATAGAGCAGGCCGCGCAGGGAGGTCGTGATCGCCGGCGTGTTGCGGTCCCACATGCCGGTGTCGCAGACCAGCACGTAGTCAGCCTTGAACTCGTCCTTGTTGGCTTCGATGAAGGGCACGAAGTTCTTCGAGCCGACTTCTTCCTCGCCTTCGATCAGGAACGTGACGTCGATCGGCAGCGACCCCGTCACCTTCTTCCAGGCGCGGCAGGCCTCGACGAAGGTCATGACCTGGCCCTTGTCGTCCTCGGCGCCGCGCGCCACGATGATCTTGCGACCATCGGCATGGTCGGTCACAACAGGCTCGAATGGCGGACGGTGCCAGAGCTCGAGCGGATCGACGGGCTGCACATCATAGTGGCCGTAGAACAGCACATGCGGACGGCCGCCCGCGACGCTCTTGCCGACGACCGCGGGATGGCCGGCGGTTGGCCTCACTTCAGTGGCAACGCCGAGGCTCGCGATGTCCCTGGCAAGATGCTCGGCCGCCGCCTTGCAATCGGCCGCGAAGGCCGGATCGGCGGAGATCGACTTGATCCGCAACAGCGAGAACAGGCGCTCCAGGCTGTTGTCGAACTCCTTGTCGATGTGGTCGAGCACGGATTGAAGCTGCGCATTTGCCATTGGTCGTATTCCCTGCGTTCGAATCCCAAGACGTCGGGGCTCAAGATGTCTTCTCAAGAACTATCGGCTTTTAGCGCTGCCGCGGCGTTGGGGCCAGCCGCAACCGGCGGATGCCGGATGTGCCATGCGAGACTAGCTGCGAGCACCGCCGTGGCGACGAGGTTGTTGCCCCAGGCCTGCAAGACATTTGGAAACCACGGCAGCGCCAGCAGCATGAGGATGCCGGCGGCGCCAAGGGCGAGCCAGGTTCCCAGGCGCACGTTCGCCCGCTCGTCGAAGGCGGCACGATGCATCAGCACCGTCATCGGGAAGAACAGCCACATGAAGTAGTATTGCCGCGCCAGAGGCGATGCCACCGTCATCAGGCAGAACAGGATGCCGAGTTCCTCGGCGTCCGAGCGCGCCGTGCGCCGCGCTTGCCGTGGCATGACCGCGACGAAGCCGAGTCCGAGCAACGCCGACAGCGCCAGCACGATCCAGTTCGCCGTCCTGTAATCGACGTCGATGACATTCATCGTGCGCGGCGGCTTGCTCGGATCCTCCTGATTGTAGTTGATTGGCCGGACCAGCCGGTGCGTGACAGCAATGAGTGACTGGTTCACCCACGACCAGTTCTGCTCGTCGCGCTGGCCAAATCCTTTTTCCGAACTCGACCCGACCATGCCCTGATACCAGGTCTTGACCTCGGCGGCGTTGCGCTCGAAGCCGCGAATGGGGGCCGGCACGATATAGAGAAGGATGCCGGCGAACGCGACCGTAGCGACGGCGGCTCCCCACTTTCGCCGCCAGACCAGATAGGGCAGCACCGCAATGGGAAACACCTTGATGGCGGCGGCGAGCGCGAACATGAAGCCTGCGAGCCAGGAGCGCTGATGCTGCAAACTCCAGAAGCCGTAGAGCATCATCGCCAGCAAGACGAGGTTCGGCTGGCCAAGATCGAACATGTCGAACACGAAGGTCACGGTGACGAGAGCGGGCAGCGCCTCCAGCCAAGGGCCAGGCGTGCGGCCCGAACCGCTCATGACATTGGAGAGCATCCCGGTGTACCACCACGCCGCAATATTCAGGATCGACAGCACGCTGTAGAGCGCGATCTTGCCGAACCAGCTCGGGACTGCCAGCAGGATCGCCGGCAGCGGTGGGTAGATGAACTCGAAGTACTGGTGGATATCGCCGGGATAGAGCGGCCCACCCTTCAAGACCTGCTGCCCGGCCCAGTACCACAGGCCGTAGTCCTTGGTCTTGCCGTGCCCGAAGATCTCGGGACCAAGGACATCGGCAGCCAGGATGAAGCAGCAGAGCAGGAAGAGCAGGTCGAGTGGCGCACGCAACGACAGGGTTCGGAGTGCGCCGGATCGAACGAAAGATTTAGGTGAGGTCACGATGTGGTCCAGTCAGGGGCCATAGCACCTAGCAGACCAACGAACGCTTGGAGAGTCCTGATCACCCGAATTTGTACCCGCCGCGCACAAGCGGCGGGTTTGCGGAGGAGTTGCCTCAAACGAGGCTTTCTGCCTACCTGCGCAGCAAGCCGCCGAGCGCGCCGCGGACCAGCGTGCGGCCGATCGAGCCACCAAGCTGGCCGGCGACGGACTTGCCGATATTGGCCGCCATCCCCCCGATTACCTGATTGGTGACCGATCGGGTCACGTCGCGGGCGATGACCTGGCCCGTCGAGAGGCGGCCGCGCTTGACGTTCGTGCCGAAGATGGTGCCGACCATCGAGCCGATCTGGCCGAGGATGCCACCGCCTCCAATGCCGCCAGCCGCGCCGGGATCGGCAGTCGCCGCCGTGCCGGCAATGCGCTTCTGGATCATCTCGTAGGCGGACTCTGCATCAACGGCGGTGTCGTATTTGCCCTTCACCGGGCTTGCATCCATGATCGCCTTGCGCTCTTCCGGCGTGATCGGTCCGATCCGGGCCGATGGCGGCCGGATCATCACCCGCTCGACCATCGCCGGCGTGCCGTTGCCTTCGAGAAAGGACACCAGCGCCTCGCCCTTGCCGAGCTCCATGATCACCTTGGCGGTGTCGAGCTTCGGGTTGGGGCGGAAGGTCTGGGCCGCAGCGGCGACCGCCTTCTGGTCGCGCGGGGTGAAGGCGCGCAGCGCGTGCTGCACCCGGTTGCCCAATTGTCCGAGCACGCGGTCGGGCACGTCGACCGGGTTTTGAGTCACGAAATAAACGCCGACGCCTTTGGAGCGGATCAGGCGCACCACCTGCTCGATCTTGTCCATCAGCGCCTTGGGCGCGTCGTTGAACAACAGATGCGCCTCGTCGAAGAAGAAGACCAGCTTCGGCTTGGGCAGGTCACCGGCCTCGGGCAGCTCCTCGAACAATTCCGACAGCATCCACAGCAGGAATGTCGCGTAAAGCCGTGGGCTCTGCAGCAGTTTGTCGGCGACGAGGATGTTGACCATGCCGCGGCCGTCGCGGTCGGTCTTCATGAAGTCCTTCAGCGTCAGCGCCGGCTCGCCGAAGAATTTGGTGGCGCCCTGGTTCTCGAGCACCAGAAGCTGGCGCTGGATGGTGCCGACCGTGGCCTTGATGACATTACCAAAACCCTGCGCCGCCTTCTTGATCTCGGCAAGCGGACTGTCCTCGGCATCCGTCCCCTTCTTGCCCGCATCGGGCACGATGGCATCGAGCAGCGCGCGCAGATCCTTCATGTCGATCAGGGTCAGCCCGTTGTCGTCGGCGACGCGAAAGGCGACGTTGAGCACGCCTTCCTGCACGTCGTTCAGGTCCAGCATACGTGCGAGCAGCAGCGGGCCCATTTCTGTGACGGTCGCACGGACCGGGTGGCCCTGCTCGCCGAACACGTCCCAGAACACCGTCGAGAACTGGTCGGGCTCGAACGTCAGTCCCATCTCGGTGGCGCGCTTGACGATGAAATCCGCGGGCACGCCGACCTCGGAGATGCCCGAGAGGTCGCCCTTGATGTCGGCCGCGAAGACCGGAACACCGGCGCGCGCAAATCCTTCCGCCATAACCTGCAGCGAGACCGTCTTGCCGGTTCCGGTTGCACCTGTGACGAGGCCGTGGCGATTGGCGAACGCCAGCGTCAGCCAAGCCTGCTCGTTTCCTTTACCGACGAAGATTTTGTCGTCGGTATCACCGAGCTTGCTGTCCTGTGCGGTCATTATTCCCTGATCTCTCTGCCCTGTTTCGCATATCGAAACTCGAATGCACAGTTCCGTAGTTTAACGCATGTCGCGCGCTGATTGAAACCATTCAACGCGCTCCGGGCATGCGACATCGTCGGAAATATGCAGGTGGACATCCGCCGAAAGTAGGAAGGACGCATTCGCATCGCGGCATTTTTTTGCCGATTTCATCTCCGCTCTTGCATCACTGCAACACTTCTCGCGCGTTCGAGAATGAATCGGAACGTTGATGGCGTTCATCGCTTGTATTTCACACCACACCGGCTCAAGATCATTTTCGAAAGCAATACTCCGGCATGTGAACCGGCTGAGGGGCGGCCATATGGACGAGCTAATCGGGCGGCTGGCGACAAACGCCAGCATAGATAGTGCTGTCGCCGAAAAGACCGTCGGCATTATCTTGGGCTTCCTCCGCAACGAGGGTCCTTCCGACAGCGTCCAGGTCCTGATCGACCAGATTCCAGGTGCAGAAGCGGCAATCGAGGCATCCGGCACCGGCGGAGGACTGTCGCGGCTGATGGGCGGCGGCCTGATGGCGGTCGGCACGCGCCTGATGGGCCTGGGACTTGGCATGTCCGAGATTCAGAACATCGCCCGTGAACTTTTTCGCTTCGGCCGAGACAAAATCGGAGCGGATCAGATGGGCAAGATCATCGCGGGGACCCCGGGCCTCAGCCAGTTCGCCTGACGCCTGCGCATTTCACATCGAGTATCATGACATATCCGATCTCCGAGATTGAGGGCCTGTCGGCCTTTGCCGCCAACAAGTTGAAGGCGCAGGGTATCCGCACCACCGACGCGCTGCTCGAGGCGGCTTCGACCGTGAAGGGCCGCAAGGCGCTCTCCGTGAAGACCGGCATCAGCGAGCAGTTGCTGCTGGAATGGGCTAACGTCTCCGACTACATGCGCATCCCCGGCATGGGCAGGGCCAAGGTCGGTCTGGTCCGCGCCGCCGGCGTCACCACCGTGCGCGAGCTCGCCTACCGTAACCCGGCAAGGCTCGCCCAGAGCATGCGGGACGCCAACGAGAAGAAAAAGCTGCTCCGCATCCTGCCCTCGGAGAAGTCGGTCGGCGACATCATCGCCAAGGCGAAGAAGCTGCCGCCAAAGATTTCGTATTAGGACTGCTGCTCTCCGCATACGGGGTGGGCGCTACTCTCTCGGCATTGTTTTGCCCGATGAGCAACAATGCATCCCAACTCTGCCGTCATACCCCGCGAAAGCGGGGTATCCAGTACGCCGCGGCTCCTCCGTATCGCGGCACTGTCTCTGGATACTGGATTGCCCGCTTTCGCGGGCAATGACAGCGAGGGTGTGCGACGCCCTGTCCAAACGCTGGCAACCCACGCCTTCCCGTCTTGACTCCCCCTCCCCGACGGCTAAAGCGGGCCGCATGAATGCCTCGCCCTCCCCATCCGTCCCGGCGGCCGGTTCAGTCGGGCTTGACGTGCTGCGGACGTTGCTGGAGCGGCCGATCCCGGCGGTGATGGGCGTGCTCAACGTCACCCCGGATTCATTCTCCGACGGCGGCGAATTCATCGCGCCCGAGCAGGCACTCGCGCGGGCGCGGGCGATGATCGAGGTGGGGGTCGACATCATCGATATCGGTGCCGAGTCCACCCGGCCCTACAAGGGCGCCCGGCCGGTCACCGCGGCAGACGAACTGGCCCGGCTCAAGCCGGTGCTATCAGACATCGTGGCGCTCGGCGTGCCGGTCTCGATCGACAGCATGAAGGCCGAGGTGGTGGCCTTTGCGCTCGATCAGGGCGCTGCGATCGCCAACGACGTCTGGGGCCTGCAACGCGACGCCGGCATGGCGCCGCTGGTGGCCGCGAGGAGCGTCCCTGTCATCGTCATGCATAACCGCGACAGGGTCGATCCCGCCATCGACATCATTGCGGACATGAAGGCGTTCTTCCAGCGCTCGCTGGATATCGCGGCACAAGCCGGCATCGCCCGCGACAAGATCGTGCTCGATCCCGGCATCGGCTTCGGCAAGACGGCAGAACAGAGCATGATTGCACTGGCACGACTTCGCGAGCTCGACATGTTCGGCCTGCCGATCCTCGTTGGTGCCTCGCGAAAACGCTTCATCGCCTCGGTGTCGCCGTCGGAGCCGACCGAGCGGCTCGCCGGCTCGATCGCCGCACATCTGCTCGCCGCACAACGCGGCGCGAAAATCATCCGCACCCACGACGTCGCCGAGACCTTGCAGGCCCTGCGAGTGGCGCACGCAATCGAGAGCAAGCCATGACCGATACGATCTTCGTAACCGGCCTGTCGATCCATGCCCGCCACGGCGTGATGGAGCACGAGACCGAGGTCGGCCAACGCTTTGTCATCGACCTCGAGCTCTATACCGACCTGTCGGAGCCTTCCCGCAGCGACCGGCTCGCCGACACCGTGTCCTACGCCGACGTCGTGGCGACCACCACCGCGGCCTTCAAGAACACCAATTACAAGCTACTGGAGCGCGCGGCCGGCGCGGTGGCCGACGCCATCCTGTCGCACTTTCCGCGCATCCGTGCGGTCAAGATCACCGTGCACAAGCCGCATGCGCCGATCGCCGCGATCTTCGACGACGTCGGCGTCATGCTGACGCGCTCGCGGCACCCCTGACATGGCGAGCGTCCTGATTGCGCTCGGCGGCAATGTCGGCGATGTCCGCGCGACCTTCCAGAAGGCAATCGCCCATATCTGCGGCATGGCGCAGGCCGCTTTGATCGCGCGCTCGTCGGACTATGCGACGCCGCCCTGGGGCGACGAGGACCAGGCTCCCTTCATCAACGCCTGCATCGAGATCGAGACCAGCCTTGATCCGCATGCGCTCCTGTTCGTGATGCAGAAGGTCGAGCAGAAATTCGGCCGCACCCGCGATAAAGAGCGGCGCTGGGGCCCGCGCACGCTCGATCTCGACATGATCGCCTATGACGATGTGTCGATGCAGAAGCCTGACCTGACCCTGCCGCATCCGCGCCTATTCGAGCGCGCCTTTGTGCTGGTGCCGCTGGCCGAGATCGCGCCCGACCGCGTGATCGCAGGCATTCGTGTCCATGACGGTCTCGCCAGCGTCTCGACACAAGGCATTGAGCGGCTTCCGGATACCGGTTAACCAAAAACAACCGTTTGCAGGGACGGCCGGCCGTGGCAATTTCGCCTGCGAACAACAAGATTTTCGGGAGCCCTTCGCCGCATGACCTCCGCGACTGACGACCTGCCGCTGGCGGCGGATTTTCCCAAGGCGACCGTCGAGGACTGGCGCAAGCTGGTCGATGGCGTGCTGAAGGGCGCGCCGTTCGAGAAGCTGGTTGGCAAGACCTATGACGGGATCAAGATCGATCCGCTCTATCCGCGCGCCAAAGGCATTGCGCCCGTGGTGGGACGGCCGGCATCCGCGCCCTGGCAGATCATGCAGCGGATCGACCATCCCGATGCAAGTGCGGCGAATGCACAGGCACTGACCGATCTCGAAAATGGCGCGACGGGGCTGGCGCTGGTGTTCGCCGGCGGCAATGCCGCTCACGGTTTCGGGCTGGAAGCGACCGCGGACGCAGTCGCAAAGATCTTGAAGGACGTCCATCTCGATGCCGGCATCGGCCTCGAGCTCGAGATCGGTCCGCAATCGCGGATGGCGGCGATCCACGTCGCGGAATATGTGAAGAGCAAGGGCATCGATCCCGGGGCCTGCGACATCCGCTTCGGGCTCGATCCGCTCGCGGCCTGCGCGGTGTGGGGCCACAGCCCCTATACCTGGGATGAGATCGTTCCGGCCATCACCGGCGGCGTCAAGGGCCTCGCCGCGCTCGGCTTCAAGGGGCCGTTTGCATCGGCCGACGGACGCGTGATCCACGATGCCGGTGGCTCGGAGGTGCAGGAGCTCGCCTTCGCGCTCGCCTGCGGCGTCGCTTATTTCCGCGCGATCGAGGGCGCGGGCGTTCCGCTGGAGCAGGCGCAGGGCATGGTCTATGCGCGGCTTGCCGCGGATGCAGACCAGTTCCTCACCATGGCAAAATTCCGCGCATTGCGGCTGCTGTGGGCGCGTATCGAGACGGCGTGCGGGCTCACGCCAAAACCGCTGTACATCGCCGCCGATACCGCCTGGCGCATGCTGACGCAGCGCGATCCCTATGTGAACATGCTGCGCGCGACCATGGCGACGTTTGCGGCCGGACTTGCCGGTGCCAACGCGGTCACCGTGCTGCCGCATACGCTGGCGCTCGGCCTGCCCGATCCATTCGCGCGGCGCGTGGCGCGCAATACGCAGCTCGTGCTGCTGGAAGAGAGCAACCTCGCCAAGGTCAGCGATCCCGCGGCAGGCGCAGGCGGCATCGAGACACTGACCGGCCAGCTCTGCGACGCGGCCTGGGCGCTATTCCAGGAGAGCGAGAGAGCCGGCGGCGCCTTCGCTGCGCTTCAGCAGGGCCTGTTCCAGAGCAAGGTCGCGGCCGCGCGAAAAGCCCGCGACGCCAACATCGCAAGACGCCGCGACGTGCTGACCGGCGCCAGCGAGTTTCCGAACCTGCACGAGAACGAGACGACGGTGCTGAAGGCGACGCCGATCGCGCTGGCGCCCTATGGCGAGCAAAAATACAAATTCGACGCACTGCCGCCGATCCGGCTGGCAGAACCGTTCGAGGCGCTGCGGGACAAATCCGATGCGGCCTTGAAGGCACACGGCGCGCGGCCGAAAGTCTTCTTGGCCAATCTCGGCACGCCCGCTGATTTCACGGCGCGCGCGACCTTTGCCAAAAGCCTGTTCGAGACCGGTGGCATCCAGGCCGTCGACAGCCAGGGCTTCGCCGATCCGGCCCAGTTAGCTGCAGCCTTCAAGGCCTCCGGTGCCGGGCTCGCCTGCCTTTGTTCCAGCGACAAGGTCTATGCGGAACACGCCGAAGCCGCGGCGCAGGCCCTGCAAACCGCCGGCGCCCGACTTATCTATCTGGCAGGCCGCCCGACCGATGCCGAGGCGGCGCTGCGTGCAGCCGGCGTCACCGGCTTCGTCTTTGCCGGCGGCGATGCGCTTGCCACGCTGCAAGACACCTATCGACGGATGGAGCAGCCATGACAGACGCAGGCAAACCCGTTCTCACCGGCGGCTGCCAATGCGGGGCAGTGCGCTTTGGAGTCACGACGGCGCCGAACAGGGTTTCGATCTGCCACTGCCGGATGTGCCAGAAGGCCAGCGGCGCGCCGTTCGCCTCTTTTGCCGACATCAACAAGACGGACTTCGCCTGGACCAAGGGGGGTCCGTCGTTCTTCCGCTCCTCCTCCATCGCCGAGCGCGGCTTTTGCGCCGCCTGCGGCACGCCGCTGAGCTTTGGCCGCATCGACGGCGACCGGATCGAGATCATGACCGGCGCCTTCGACCGTCCTGACCACGTGGTGCCGACTCGGCAGTTCGGCACCGAGTCCCGTCTCGGCTGGGTGGTCGGGATCGCCAATCTGCCGAGCCAGACCACGCAGCAGAATTACGGGCCGGAAAAGATGGCGACCATCGTCAGCCATCAGCATCCGGACCATGATTGAGGCGCCGCCATGTTTCAGCTGCTCGGACAAACGTTGCTCGGTCTGGCAGAATGGAAGATTGGGAAGCTGTTCGCGCGGCTGCTCTGGGTTGGGACCGGCCAAATTACTCAGAGCCGCTTGGACGATCCCGTCTACAAGAAAAATGTGCAAAAGCTGATTGAGCGCAATCGCAGGTTTGAGGATCCCAAGGAATGACCCGCATTCCCAATTTCGCCGACGTCGCCTTCGAGCGCGCCGCCACCGACGCCCCGACCGGCAGCGCCGAGCCGTGGCTGACGCCCGAGGGCATTCTGGTGAAGCCCGCATATAGCGAGGCCGATCTGGCCGGGCTCGACTTCCTCGATACCTATCCGGGCATCGCGCCTTATCTGCGCGGCCCCTACCCAACCATGTATGTCAACCAGCCCTGGACCGTCAGGCAATATGCCGGCTTCTCCACGGCCGAGGATTCCAACGCGTTCTACCGCCGCAATCTCGCGGCCGGACAGAAGGGCCTCTCGGTCGCCTTCGATCTCGCCACCCACCGCGGCTATGACAGCGACCATCCGCGCGTCGGCGGCGACGTCGGCATGGCCGGCGTTGCCATCGATTCCATCTACGACATGCGCACGCTGTTTGCGGGCATTCCGCTCGACCAGATGAGCGTGTCCATGACCATGAACGGCGCGGTGCTGCCGATCCTCGCGCTCTACGTTGCGGCCGCCGAGGAACAGGGCGTGCCGCCGGAGAAGCTCTCAGGGACCATTCAGAACGACATTCTGAAAGAGTTCATGGTGCGCAACACCTACATCTATCCGCCCGCGCCTTCGATGCGGATCATCTCGGACATTTTTGCGTATACCTCGCAAAAAATGCCGAAATACAATTCGATCTCGATCTCCGGCTATCACATGCAAGAGGCCGGCGCGACGCAGGACCTCGAGCTCGCCTATACGCTGGCCGACGGCGTCGAATACCTTCGTGCCGGCCTTGCGGCGGGCCTCGATGTCGACCGCTTCGCGCCGCGGCTGTCGTTCTTCTGGGCGACCGGGATGAACTTCTTCATGGAAGTGGCCAAGATGCGCGCCGCGCGGCTGCTCTGGGCGAAGCTGCTGAAGCCTTTCAATCCGAAGGATCCGCGCTCGCTGTCACTGCGCACGCATTGCCAGACATCCGGCTGGTCGCTGACCGCGCAGGACGTCTTCAACAACGTGATGCGCACGACTGTGGAAGCGATGGCGGCGACGCAAGGCCACACCCAGTCGCTGCACACCAATGCGCTCGACGAGGCGCTCGCTTTGCCGACCGACTTTTCGGCGCGCATTGCCCGCAACACGCAGCTCTTCCTGCAGCAGGAGAGCGGCACCACCCGCATCATCGATCCCTGGGGCGGCTCGTATTATGTCGAGCGTCTCACCCGCGACCTCGCCGCCAAGGCCTGGGGCCACATCCAGGAGGTCGAGGAGCTCGGGGGCATGGCCAAGGCGATCGAGGCCGGCGTACCGAAGCTGCGCATCGAGGAAGCCTCGGCCAAGACCCAGGCCCGCATCGACGCCGGCAAGCAGGCGGTGATCGGCGTCAACAAATACAAGCCGACGGACGAAGCTCCGATCGATATCCTCAAGGTCGACAATACCAATGTCCGCCGGCTCCAGATCGACAAGCTGACGCGGCTGAAGTCCGAACGCAACCAAAAGGACGTCGAGGCCGCGCTCGCCGCGCTGACGCGCTCGGCGGGCGAAGGCAACGGCAATCTGTTGGCGCTGGCCATCGACGCTGCGCGCGCGAAGGCAACCGTCGGCGAGATCTCGGACGCGATGGAGAAGGTGTTCGGCCGGCACCGCGCCGAAATCAAATCCATCACCGGCGTCTACAAGCGGGAGGCGTCCAGCATGGGTAACCGGGTCGAGAAGGTTCAGGCGCTGATCGACGCCTTCGAGGAGGCGGAAGGCCGCCGTCCGCGCATCCTGGTCGCAAAAATCGGTCAGGACGGTCACGACCGCGGCCAGAAGGTTATCGCGTCGGCCTTCGCCGATATCGGCTTCGACGTCGACATTGGGCCGCTGTTCGCGACCGCCGACGAAGCCGCGCGCCAAGCGGTCGAGAACGACGTCCACATCCTCGGCGTCTCCTCGCTTGCCGCCGCCCACCTCACCGCAGTGCCGGAGCTCAAGGCCGCGCTGAAGAAGCAGGGCCGCGACGACATCATGATCATCGTCGGCGGCGTGGTGCCGCCACAGGATTACGATGCGCTCTACGCGGCCGGCGCGGAAGCCATCTTCCCGCCGGGCACGGTGATCGCGGACGCGGCCGAGGAGCTGATCCGCAAGCTGAACGCCCGGCTCGGGCATAGCGAGGCGGCAGAGTAATTCGGCCGCCGCTCGGCAATCCGCCCATTCTTCACCGAGACCGCCGACAACGACGCCGCCATGACCGCAATGGTGAAGGGGGTGACTGCATCGCTCATGGTCGCAAAGATGAAGCGCGATGCGAGCGCGACTGCGACGACTGGTTCGCGGAATTGAAGCGGAGCCTGCTCAGATGGGCGCGGTGACGTTTGCGTCCTCAACCGAGGCGGGCAAGACTCCCGGCCTCGCCTTCCACTATTCCACGCATGAGGGCCGCGTTGCCCGCAGAGCGCTGGTAGCGCTACCTTGCAGCCGCGCTGCAAAGCCGACTAGAATGTCGCCATAGACAAGAGCGCCCGACGTCGTGGGCGCCGCTGGGAGGCATTGATGTCCAAGATTACGCGCCGCAGCTTTGCGGCTTCATCTGCCGCAGTCGCGGCATCCGCCGCATTCGGTCTCACACCCGTACGCGCGCAAGCCTATCCAGCGCGGCCCGTCACCGTGATCGTTCCCTGGGGCGCGGGCGGCGGCACTGACGCGACCGCGCGCATTGTCGCAGCGCTTCTGGAGAAGGATCTCGGCCAGCCCTTCAACGTGGTCAATCGCACCGGCGGCTCCGGCGTCGTCGGCCATACCGCGATCGCGACCGCGCAACCTGATGGCTACACCATCGGCATGCTCACCGTCGAAATCTCGATGATGCACTGGCAAGGGCTGACGGAGCTGGCGCCGAAGAGCTACACCCCGCTGGCGCTGATGAACGAAGACCCCCCGGGCATCCAGGTCTCCTCCTCCTCGCCCTACAAGACGGTGAAGGAGCTCGCGGAAGCCATCAAGGCGGCCCCTCCCGGCAAGTTCAAGGCCTCCGGCACCGGCCAGGGCGGCATCTGGCATCTGGCGCTGGTCGGCTGGATGCAGGCGATGGGCCTGCCTGCCAACCAGGTCGCCTGGGTGCCGTCCAACGGCGCCGCACCCGCGATGCAGGACCTCGCCGCCGGCGGCCTCGACCTCACCACCTGCTCGGTGCCGGAAGCCCGCGCCATCATCGAGGCCGGCAAGGCCAGGAGCCTTGCTATCATGGCGCCGGCGCGCAATCCCATCTTCAAGGACGTGCCGACGCTGAAGGAGGCGATGGGCATCGACTACGCGACCGGCGCCTGGCGCGGCATCGCCGGGCCGAAGAACCTGCCGCCGGAGATCGCAACGAAGCTCACCGCGGCGCTGCAGAAGGTCTACGACTCCGCCGAGTTCAAGGACTTCATGAGCAATCGCGGCTTCGGCACCGTGTGGGGCGATGCCGGCCAGTTCGCAAGCTTCATGGACAAGGGCGACGCCCAGATGGGCGAAGCGATGAAGGCGGCGGGTCTGAGCAAGGCGTGATCTTGTCACCTCTCCCCGCTTGCGGGGAGAGGTCGAATTTGAGCGCAGCCCAAATTCGGGTGAGGGGGAGTCTCTCCAAGTCCAGCTTTCACCGCCAACGCGGACGCAGCCCCGGACTCCACCCTCTCTCCGTAAGAACGGGGTGAGGGATAAGAAATCTCATAGGATCCTCCCATGCGCCTTCCCGACTCCGTCACGGGATCGTTTCTCGTCGTGCTCGGCACCGCAGCCGCCTATGGCGGCTGGCTGCTGCCGCCGGTACCCGGGCAGCCGGTCGGCCCCAACGTATTTCCGCTCGTGATCGGCATTGGGCTTGCGCTGTGCGGGCTCGCGATCGTGTTCGGGATCGGCCACACCTTCGAGGAAGCGGAAGAGCTGATCCCGCTCGAGGATGGCCAGGTAGCGGCCGCCGCGCCGCCGCAGGGAAGATTCTATGGCCTGCGCGCGCTGCTGCCCCCGGCGCTGCTGCTGTTCTACGTGGTCGCGGCCGACCGGCTCGGCTTCATCATCACCGCGGCGATCATGGTCTACGTCACCTCGACCGCGTTGGGGGCAAAGTGGAAGCTGGCGCTGCCGCTCGCAGCGCTGGCGCCGTTCGCCATCCACCTCATCTTCGGCAAGCTGCTGCGCGTGCCGCTGCCCGCCGGTCTGTTGCCGACGCCCTGGTGATCCCATGCTGAAAACCCTGATTGAAGCATTCGCACTGATCTCCACCTGGGAGGTCATCATCGCGATGTTCGCAGCCTCCGTGTACGGGCTCGTGATCGGTTCGCTGCCGGGCCTGTCGGCGACGATGGCAACCGCCCTGCTCGTCCCCGTCACCTTCTATCTCTCGCCGATCGCGGCGATTGCGACCATCGTGGCGGCCTCCTCGATGGCGATCTTCTCCGGCGACATCCCCGGTGCGCTGCTGCGCATCCCCGGCACGCCCGCCTCCGCCGCCTATGCCGACGAGGCTTACGCCATGACCCGGAAGGGACAGGCCGAGTTGGCGCTCGGGGCCGGCGTGTGGTTCTCGGCCGTGGGCGGCATCGCCGGCGTGCTGTCGCTTATGATCCTGGCGCCGCCGCTAGCCGAGATCGCGCTGTCGTTCTCGACCTTCGAGTATTTTTGGCTGGCGCTGCTCGGCCTGATGTGCGCGACGCTGGTGGCGCGCTCCTCGCCGGTGAAGGCGATCGCCGGCATGTTCCTCGGTCTGCTGGTCTCCTGCGTCGGCATCGAAAATCCCGGCGGCGTGCCGCGCTTCACCTTCGGCCTCACCGATCTGTTCGGCGGCATCGAGCCGATCCCCGCGCTGGTCGGCGTGTTCGCGGTCGCCCAGGTGATGCGCGCGATGCTGACGCCCGAGCCGCCGCCGCTGCCGCGGCGCAAATTCGGAAGCATCATGGCCGGTCAGTGGAAGCTGACCAAGAAATACCATTGGCAGATGACGCGCGGAAACATCGTCGGCATCATCATCGGCGTACTGCCCGGCGCCGGCGCCGACATGGCCGCCTGGGTGTCCTATGCGATGTCGAAGCGCTTCTCCAAGGAACCGGAAAAGTTCGGCACCGGCCATGTCGAGGGCCTGGTCGAGGCCGGCGCCAGCAACAATGCCAGTATCGCCTCGGGCTGGGTGCCGTCGCTGCTGTTCGGCATCCCCGGCGACACCATCGCCGCGATCGCAATCGGCGTGCTCTACATGAAGGGGCTCAACCCCGGACCGACGCTGTTCACCGAGAAAGCGTCGAGCATGTACGCGATCTATCTGATGTTCATCATCGCGAACATTTTGATGATCCCGCTCGGCATCGCCATGATCCGGGTTGCCGCCTACATCCTGCTGGCACCGCGCTCCGCCATCATGCCCATCATCATGCTGTGCTGCGCAGTCGGCTCGTTCGCTATCGGCAACAACATGTTCGGCGTCGTCACCGTCGCCGCCTTCGGCGTGATCGGCTATGTCATGGAAGCCAACGGTTATCCCGTCGCCGCGATGGTGCTCGGCATCGTCATGGGCACCATGGTCGAGCAGGCCTTTGTCACTTCGCTGATCAAGTCGGACGGCAGCATTTTGCCGTTTTTCGAGCGCCCCGTGGCCGCGATCCTCGCCGCCATG
Organism: Bradyrhizobium sp. CAR08; assembly: GCF_052871955.1. Taxonomy (NCBI): domain Bacteria; kingdom Pseudomonadati; phylum Pseudomonadota; class Alphaproteobacteria; order Hyphomicrobiales; family Nitrobacteraceae; genus Bradyrhizobium; species Bradyrhizobium sp. CAR08. The sequence continues at coordinate 219,588 of NZ_JBIXJX010000007.1, read as the reverse complement.
GCGATCGGGGCGCTGCTGTGGCCGGTGATGGTCTGGGTGTGGCGAAAGCTGAAACCGGTGCGGACCGGAGTGGCGGCGACATCCCGGTGATATCGGGCGGGCGGCCCTCGCCTGCCCCACGCGGGCGTTGTAAAGCAGGGCATGGTTGAGAAAAAGCCTTCACTGGACATCAAATCCCTCGCCCATGACCTTCGCGCCGGCAGCCGCGCGGCGCTGGCGCGGGCCATCACGCTGGTCGAGAGCCGGCGCAGCGACCATCAGGCGCTGGCGCGCGAGCTGGTGCAGATGCTCTTGCCTGACACCGGCAGAGCGCTACGCGTCGGCATCACCGGCTCGCCCGGCGTCGGCAAATCCACCACCATCGACGCGCTCGGCATCCATCTGATCGAACAGGGTCACAAGATCGCGGTGCTCGCAGTCGATCCGTCCTCAGCCCGCAGCGGCGGCTCGATCCTCGGCGACAAGACGCGGATGGCCCGGCTGTCGGCTTCCGACGATGCCTTCATCCGACCCTCGCCGTCCTCGGGCACGCTCGGCGGCGTCGCGGCCAAGACACGCGAGGCGATGCTGCTGTGCGAGGCGGCCGGCTTCGACGTCGTGCTGGTCGAGACCGTCGGCATCGGCCAGTCCGAGACCGCAGTCTGCGACATGACCGATTTCTTCCTGGCCTTGATGCTGCCAGGCGGCGGCGACGAATTGCAGGGCATCAAGAAGGGCCTGGTCGAGCTCGCCGACATGATCGCGATCAACAAGGCCGACGGCGACAATCTCAAGCGCGCCAACATCACCGCCGCCGATTATCGCGGCGCGCTGCATATCCTGACGCCACGCTCCGAGCACTGGCATCCGCCGGTCGAGACCTATTCGGCGCTGACTGGCGACGGCATTGCGAAGATCTGGCAGAAACTCCTCGATCACCGCAAGGCGATGAATGCCTCCGGCGACTTCGCCGCACGGCGGCGCGAGCAGCAGGTGAAATGGATGTGGTCGATGCTGGAGCAACGCATGCTGGCGCGGTTGCGCAGCGAGGCGTCGGTGCGAACCAAGGTCCGGAAGATCGAGACCGAGGTGGCCGACGGCCATCTCACGCCGGCGCTCGCCGCCGAAAAGATCCTGGAGTTGCTGCAATGAGCGACAAGCTCCGCGTTCTCCTCACCGCCTTCGGCCCGTTCCCCGGCGCGCCCTACAATCCGACCCAGCCGCTGGTCGCCCGGCTGGTGCAATTGCGCCGTCCCGCACTCGACGATGCCGCGATCTCCAGCCACATCTTCCCAGTCACCTATGCCGCGGTGGACCGGCAATTGCCGGAGGTGCTCGCGAAAGAGAAGCCCGACGCGCTGCTGATGTTCGGCCTCGCCGCACGCACGCCCTATCTGCGCATCGAGAGCCGCGCGCGCAACGCCGTCACCATGCTCTGGCCCGATGCCGCCAACACCCGCTCGAGCAAGCGCGGCATCGCCGGTAATGCGGACGCGCTGATTTTCGGCCCGCACACCGCAAGGCTGCTGCGCGCCGCCCGCCTCACCGGCATCGACGCGCGGCCCTCGCGCGACGCCGGCGCCTATCTCTGCAATTACCTGAGCTGGCGCGCGATCGAAAACGTCAGGGGCGGCGGGCCAAAGCTCGCCGCATTTATCCATATTCCCCTGCTCGCGCGCAGTGGCGCCGTGCGCCGCAAGGGCGCGCCGCGGATCACGCTGGAGGAACTGGTGGACGCCGGGGAAGCGATGCTGATGGAGATGGTACAGTTGGCACGGAAGGCTCGGAACACGACTGTGTAAACATTTAACCCTACCGCGAACAATCCTCACGGCCCCAGCCGCGCGGTCCCGTTTTTGCGCTACCTAACCGCTGCGGACCCCCGCGTCCGCCGGAGGACGCGTCATGGACCTCAATCGCCGCCATGTCATTGGAGCATCGACCGCAGGCCTCGCCGGCGCGCTCGCGATACCAGCCGACGCCGCGCGTGCGGCGCCGCTGACGTCGCTGCTCGGCCGCGATGCCACGCAATATGGCGTGCGGCCCGGCAGCAGCGAGGATCAGACCCGCGCGCTCCAGCGGGCGATCGACGAGGCTGCGCGGGCGCAGATGCCGCTAGCGCTGCCACCCGGCATCTACCGCAGTGGGTTGCTACGCTTGCCAAATGGCGCGCAACTGATCGGCATGCGCGGCGCGACAAAATTCGTCTTCACCGGCGGGGCCTCGGCGATCCAGAGCGACGGCTCCGATGCAATCGGCCTTTCCGGCATCACCTTTGACGGCGGCGGCATTCCGCTGCCGACGCGGCGCGGGCTGATCCAGATCCTCGGCGGACGCGACGTCCGCATCACCGATTGCGCGATCACCGGCTCCGGCGGCAGCGGCATCTGGCTCGAGCAGGTCTCCGGCGACATCTCGGGCAACATCTTTACCAACATCGCGGTGACGGCAGTGGTGTCGTTCGACGCCAGGGGTCTCAGCGTCTCCCACAACACCATCACCGGCACCAACGACAACGGCATCGAGATCCTGCGCACGGCCATCGGCGATGACGGCACGCTGGTCACCGATAACCGCATCGAGGACATCAAGGCCGGCCCCGGCGGCTCCGGCCAGTACGGCAACGCCATCAACACGTTCCGCGCCGGCAACGTCATCGTGCGCGGCAATCGCATTAAGAACTGCGATTACTCCGCCGTGCGCGGCAACTCGGCCTCGAACATCCACATCACCGGCAACAGCGTCAGCGATGTGCGCGAGGTCGCGCTCTATTCGGAATTCGCTTTCGAGGCCGCGGTGATCGCCAACAACATTGTGGACGGCGCCGCGGTCGGCGTCTCCGTCTGCAATTTCAACGAAGGCGGCCGCATCGCCGTGGTCCAGGGCAACATCATCCGCAATCTGATCCCGAAGCGGCCGATCGGCACCGCGCCGGATGACGATGCCGGCATCGGCATCTACATCGAGGCGGATTCATCTGTCACCGGCAACGTGATCGAGAACGCGCCGTCCTACGGCATCGTCGCCGGCTGGGGCAAATATCTCCGCGACGTCGCGATCACGGGCAACGTGATCCGCAAGGCACTGGCCGGCGTCGGGGTGTCCGTCGTGCCCGGCGCCGGCACCGCGCTCGTCAACAACAACATGATCTCGGAAACCCCGCGCGGCGCCGTGGTCGGGCTCGATCATGCGCGCGCCGTGACGTCCGATCTGTCGGTGGACGGCGCCCAGCGGTTTGCGCAATTGGTGGTCGGCGGGAATGCGGTGCGGCGATAGCTGCCGCTGCTCGCCTCCTCCCGAACGCTAGAACGCGTTCCGCAGCAGTGGATACTTCGCTTCGAGCCCGTCGAGGCTGAAGGTGAACTCAACCAGGCGCTCGGGGGCTGCGACAATTTCGGCTGCCGGCGGAGAGAACTGCGGCAGAAGCGCCGCCATCGCAGCCAGCGCCTTGGGCGCTGCCGTCGCGGCCGGCACCTTGGGCCCCGTCATCGCGACGGGCGCGGTGGGCGGCGCCATGGCAGCCGGCACTTGGAGCGGTGCCATCGGGGCAGGCGCGGCGACCCGCGCGGCCGGGGCTTCGGAGATGTCGGCGAGAACGCCCGGCTTGGGATCGAGCCTGACCGGCACTGCGGTCTCCGGGACGATGTGCACGGCCTTCGGTTGCACTGTCTGCGCCTGCTGCTCGCGCGGAAACATGCGGGGCATGGTCGCCGGCGACCAGCCGAATGCGGGCGACACGCTCGCGGCCGCCGTGGCGACGTCAGCGCCGGTGGCAAGGGCGCGCCAGGTCTGGACGGCGAGCTTCGCTTCCTGGATGTTTTCGAGAAATGCGATCTCGGAGTGATAGCGGCGCCAGCGCCCGGTCTCGAACATCTCGGAGAGATGCACCAGCCGCTGCTCGGCGAGAGCGCACCAGCGTGCCGCAATGTCGCGGCCAATAGCCACGTCGCGAATAGCCTCTTGGCGATGTGTCATAAATCAGCCCGTCAGGAGAAAATACGGACGCGACGCAACGCACACGAATCAATTTAGACGCGACGTGAATATTTTGTGGAAAAGTTTTGACTTGTCCAGCAACGACGATGTTTTCGTCGCCAAACTCCGTAGTCGTGCGGAGATTCAAGCGGTTTTGGAGTCAAGCTTCGCACAAGCATAGCGCGCTTGCGGCGTGCCGGCGGAGCAGTGGCGATGAGTGAGCCACGATCTCTCAACCGGAAGCTGATCTCGCGCAGGCTTCGAGGGATTGGACGCCCAAAAAGAAGACCCGTCCGGGGGGACAACCGGACGGGTCGAGCCATATGGGCGCTTGGGGTGGATGGGCGCTCGCGCCTGATATGACTTATGGGGAGGGATAACCGCTCCCACATAATTTGGTCGTGGCAGCGGGCCGAACGTTCAATGCGGCGTTTGATTTTTCAACCTTCGCGCCGCGCGCAAAGTTGTCGGAGCCGCTATCGCGTCGCCGGCCTATCCGCCTGAGAAACCGTGGCTTTATCCTCGGTGCTCGACAACGAGGGTTGCTCTAATGCGCGGATGCCAGGCTCGTCGCGACGCTTCTCGATATCTTCACGTTTTGTTGTACCGGATGCGGCCGCGACCGGCGTCGCGCCGGCGGCGGGAACGGCCATGACCGCGGCAAACGCGTCGGCCTCGCCATCGCCGAACAGATCATCACGCCCGGGTGAACCGAGGTCACGCGCCGTCTTCGCCAGCGTCGTGCGCAGCGCTTCCGGCTTCAAGGCGGAGTTGCGCTCGAGCAGCAGCGCCGCGACGCCGGAGACATAGGCGGCCGAGAACGAGGTGCCCGACGTCATCTGGTATTTGCCGTCAGGCGCCGGCAGGAAGATATCGACGCCGGGGGCCGCGACCGCGATGTAGTTGCCACGGTTGGAGGCGGTGAACAGCCGGTCCTGCTGGTCGGTTGCGCTGACCGCGATCACGTTGGGATTGGCGGCCGGATAGAGCGGCGGCGACTTCGCGCCGGCATTGCCGGCGGCTGCGATCAGCACCAGGCCACGCGCGGCGGTCGCCGCGATGGCCCGCTCGATCACCGCGTCTTTGGGACCGGCAAAGCTCATGTTGACGATCTGCGCGCCGTGCTCGGCGGCATAGTTCAGAGAGCGCAGGATGATGTAGGACGAGCTCTCGGCCCCGCCGGTGGTGCCGCCGAAGGCGCGGATGGCGATGATGCGCGCCTCGGGCGCGCTGCCCATCAGCTTGGCATGCGCCACGATGGCGCCTGCAATGCCGGTGCCATGAATGTGCGGGCCTTCGGCGCTACCGAGCGCATCGAAATTGTCGGCAATGGAATTGGCAAGTTCCGGATGTCGGGCGTCGATGCCGGAGTCGATCACAGCAACCGTCACATTCGCGCCATGCGCGAGAGTATGTGCCTGCGGCAGGCGGAGCTTGGCCAGCGCATATTGCGCGGGATCTCCCTCGGTCGGCACCGACGATTTCTGGTCCTGGAGCAGGTAGCGGAAGTTCGGCTGGACCGAGCGCACGCTGCCGTCGGCCGCGAATTCACGCCGCACCGTCGCGGAGGGCCGGCCGTCGGTGATGCGGAACAGTCCGAACGTTGCCCCGATCAGCGGAAAATTCTCGGAAGTCACGCGAGTCAGGCCATGGCGACGCGCAAGCTCGTCGGCCTCGGTCGACGACAGCCCGCCATCGATCTCGGCGACGAATTCGTCGGCGAAGGTACGCAAATCCGCGGCGACGGGCGCGTTGTTGCCGCGCCGCTTTCCGGCGGTCTTCTTGCCCGATTTGCCCGAGCCATCGCCGCCTGCGTTCTGCTGCGCCAGGCATTCGCCGGCGGCGTCGCGATCGGGCGCGGTACAGGCGGGATAGAGGTTCGGGGAGTAGCGCGCATAAGGCAGCACCGGCGTCGGCCCCATCCGCGCCGAAATCCTCGTCGTCACGATCGGACCGGGACCGCGGCCGACGGCCACCGCTCTGGCTGCAACGCCCGGACTGACGCGTGCGGCGATGCCAGGAGAAATGGTCGGCATTCGGGAGGGGACGCTGATCGTCGGCGTGCGCATGATCGCCTGCGCCTGCGCAACCTCGACGCCGAAACAGGCGGCGAGCAAAAGCGCGGCTGCGACCGACGAAGCGCAGACCCCGGCTCTTACTCCACTTTCGGACTTGCGCGTCATCAGCTTGGAAGCGCCTTACGGCGCCGCGACGGCGAGGTTGACGAACTTCTCGCGCTGCATCTTGCCAAGCAGCGAGTTGAGTTCGTCACGGCTCATCGCCTTGTCGAACTGGAGGCGGAACATGCCGCCCTTGGCATCACCGATGATCGAAGCCTGGTAGCCGTCGAGCAATGCGGTGATGTCGGCGACGCGCGCCTCGGGCGTGAAGCGTACCAGCGCGCGCGCTGGCGGGACGGTCGTGCCGAGGTCGCGTGTGATCGGAGCGCTGGTCGAAAGCGAAGCAGTCTGGAAGGTCGCAGTCTGGGTCTGCGTCAACACCGCGCCGATGATTCCGGCTTGCAGCACGAGGGCCATGGCGCCAAGGCTCGCCGACCAGGCGAGAGTGCGCGGCGACAGGCTCGCAAAGAAGGTGGCGATGCGCGCCGACAGCGGCAGCGAACCGGCCGCCCGCGCGGGCTCGGCGTCGATCGCCGCGAACAGCTTCTGCATCGCGCGCGCCGACGGAGCACCCAGGCTCTCGTTCAGATGAATGGTCTCTTCATACTCGCCGCGGATCGCGGCATATTGCTTCGCGAGCTCGGGATCGCGCGCTAGCGCCTCGTCGACGCGGCGCGCATCGCGCGGGTTCAGCGTGCCGGCGGCGTGCCACGGCAGCAGCAGTTCAATTTCACCGGGCTCTTGCTCCAGCATCTTCTTGCTCAAAGCCATCATGGCCAGCCTCGCTCAATGCCGGCTGCCTTCAGCAGTTCGGCCAATTTCTTGCGCGCATAGAACAAGCGCGTCTTCACAGTGTTCTCCGGGATGCCAACGATTTCGGCCACCTCTTCCACGGATTTCTCGTGGTAGTAGACGAGATCGACGATTTCCCGATGATCCGGCGAGAGGCCCGTCAGACACTCCCGCAACGCTTCACTGGTATCCTTCTTCTGCACCGCCGTTTCCGGATTGTCGGACGTGTCCTCGATCGCGTTCGCGGCGTCGTCGTCCAACTCAAAATCCTTCCTGCGCCGAAGCGCAGACAGGGCCTTGAATCGGGTAATGGCCAGCAGCCAGGTGGAAACGGCGGATCGGCCCTCGAACTTGCCGGCTTGACGCCAGACGTCGAGAAATACCTCACTGATGAGGTCTTCCGCCGCCTGCTCGTCCCGCACGAGCCGAAGGCCGAACCGATACACCCTTACATGGTGCCGCCCGTACAGCACCTGCATGGCGAGCCGGTCGCCTTGAGCGATCCTGGCGATCAGGATCTCGTCCGAAGCCGCTTGTGTCACGCTCAAAGGCCGTCTCGCAAGATTGGTCGGGTCGATGCGGCAGACGGTTCGACGGGAGGGGTAAAATTGTTCAGCCTACCGCAGTCATACGGGAGGCTGTGTGATCTACCCCACATACGCGAAATTTCCTTTTGCCACCCGCGGCTGGGCGCCGCGCTCAAGAACGGTAACATAGTAATGAAGCACTTTCCTGAGCAATGCCGTCCAGCATAGAGAAGCCGACGTGCATGGAACCTTAGCAGCCTAGCACGACATATGTCTTCCGAAGCCCTGCTTTGGCTCGACCGCGTCGCACACGACGCCTCATGGCCGGCAAATTCCTCGGCCGCTCGACGTCCCCGCTCCTGCGCTGCACAGCGTGGATTCGGTTTCGAAGGATACCAAACCTAAAGGCTTGCCACGTAGATTTTTGGGCTGACATCCACCATTGGGCGGGACCATGAGCACGGCTGCGACGTCCTTTCCCGAGAGGAATGCCGCTGAGGCCGCGGATCTCGCCCTGACGACCGCGGCTGCGGCACCCGAGGTCCTGGCGCGCCGGATCCGGCAGCGGCGCCAGATGTATGTCGGCCAGGTGGCGAGCTACTCGCTCGGCGCCTCCGTCCTGCTGCTCTACGCCTATGACGGCGTCATCTCCATGGGCGTTCCGTCACTGTTCTGGCTCGGCGGCCTTCTGACCATCGGAACCTTCACCGTGCTGTCGGAAGCGGGCTTCGGCGACCGGTTCGAGGATCATTACCTCACCGTCTTCCAGATCTCGGCGCATATGTCGCTGCAGCTGCTGTTCCTGCTCGCGGTGCCGACAGTCGGAGTTGCGTTCCTTGCCGTGCTGTTTCTGATCTTCGCCTTCGGCACGCTTCGTATGACATCGAGCCAGGCGATGCTCACCTGGGGCCTCGCCACTTGCGGGCTCGCCTTGGTCTTCCTCGCCTCGGACTTGCCAATCGGACTGCCGGTTACGACCCAGCTGCAACGGGCCGCCTCGATGCTGTGCTTCGTGCTGGTGATTGGCCAGTGCGCCTTCCTCGGCCTGTTCGGCGCCACGCTGCGCAAGATCCTGTACCGGCGCAGCATCGAGCTGAAGGCCGCCTATCAGCGCATCGAGGAGCTGGCGGAGCTCGACGAACTCACCGGCTCCTACAACCGCCGCTGCATCATGCGGCTTCTCGACGCCGAGATCGAAAAATCGCGGCAGACATCGACCCCTTGCGCGATCGCACTCATCGATCTCGACTGGTTCAAGCGCATCAACGACGCCCATGGCCATCCCGTCGGCGACGAGGTGCTGCGCACCTTCGCAATCACCATTTTCGCCAACATCCGCCCGGCCGACTGCTTCGGCCGCTACGGCGGCGAGGAATTCTTGCTGCTGCTGCCGGGGACGGACGGCGATGCGGCATCGCGCACGCTCGATCGGCTGCGCGGCATCGTCGCCGATCTGGACTGGAGCGCATTCTCCCCGGGCATGCGCGTGACCATTTCCGCGGGCGTCGTGACGCTGCGCGACAACGATACCGCCGACACGTTTCTCGTGCGCGCCGATAGCGCGCTCTATTCCGCCAAGGCACAGGGGCGCAACCGCATTGCAACCAGCTGATCAATCCATTTTCTCCCGGCGCGACCGAAGCCGCTGCCGGGCCGAACGCGCCAGGACAGGGCAATGAGATCTAAATCCGCCAAATCATCCGAGAATCTGCTCGAGGAATTGCAAACCGCGCTCTCGCACGGCACCGTCGCGCACCGGGTCGAGACGCTGCGCCGCGTCACAGATCTCTTCGTGGGCAACGCCTCGGACTATTCCGACGACCACGTTCGTGTGTTCGATGACGTGTTCCAATGCCTGATCGAGCAGATCGAGACGTCCGCCAAGGCGCTGCTCGCCGACCGCCTCGCACCGATCGCGGCTGCGCCGCCGAAGATCATCCGCACGCTCGCGCTCGACGAGGTGATTGAGGTTTCCGGCCCGGTGCTGTCGAAATCCGAACGGCTGGACGAGGAGATCCTGATCGAGATCGCGCGCACCAGGGGTCAAGCCCATCTCAAGGCGATCTCGCTACGGCGGGTGCTGTCGGAAGCGCTGACCGACGTGCTGGTGACCCGCGGCGACGAGGACGTGGTGCAATCGACCGTCAGCAATCCGGGTGCGCAACTGTCGGAGGGAAGTCTCGCCGACCTCGTGACCCGCGCCGAGCGTGACGACGACCTCGCCAGTTGCATCGGCCTGCGGCCCGACTTGCCCCGCCATCATTATTTGAAGCTGGTCGCAAAGGCCTCCTTGGCCGTGCGCAGGAAGCTGGAGGCCGCGCACCCCGAGTTCGCGGACGACGTGTCCAGCGTGGTCCAGGAAGCGGCCCAGCGAATCCGCGCCGCCAGCATGACCAGGCAGACCGAGAGGGCGCGCGCGCTGGTGAAGTCGCTGCATGAGGACGGCCGCCTCACCGAGCTCCAGGTCGCCACCTTCGCGGAGCAGGGCAAGTTCGACGAGACCAATGCGGGGCTCGCGGCGCTTGCGGGCGTCGCAGTCGAGACCGCCGAGACCATGATGATCGAAAGCCGGATCGAGGGCGTGATGATCCTCGCCAAGGTCGCGGCCATGCAATGGTCGAGCGTCCGCGCCATCATTGCCCTGCGCGAGAAGCTCTCAGGCGGCTCGCAGACCGACATGCTGACGCTGCGCGACGCTTACGAGGCGCTGCGCAGCTCGACGGCGCAGCAGGTTCTGCGCTTCCACCGCATGCAGCAGGGCGCGACGCCGGCGGCGTGAAGCCGGCAAGCTAGTAGCGTAGGACCTTCGCCCCCGCCAGCGCCCCAATTGCCGCCACCAACGCGGTGGCGAGCGTGTACCAGGTCGCGACGAACAGCGGCGAGTCGTCGGTACAGTGCGAGGCGTACAGCGTCGCGGCAAGGCCCGCCGACACCAGGCCAGCGAGCGCACCGGCGAGTGCGGGATGGGACGGCGCACCGTGGCGAAGGCCGAACAGGGCCCCAGCAAGCAGCGGCAGCGACATCGCAGGGATTGCGAACAGGCATACCCTGGAATTCTTGCCCATCAATCGCATCGTCATCGGCATGGCCGGCGCCATCATCGCCTCGCTACCGATCGCCACCGCGAGCAGCCCGACCGGCAGCAGCAGTAGCCAGCCCCAGCCACGCAGCAAGGCTTCGGGACGCGACAGATGCAGGCTGACGATGATCGCGGGAATCGCGAGCGACAGTGTGACCGCGAATTTCATGTCGAAGAACGGGTTGTGCATCGCCGTCATCACATCGTGACGCACACCGAGAAAGGTGGCGAAGATCAGGATCGACAGCGGCGCAGCGACCAGCAGCGCCATGGTCAGCACCGCGCCGACGCGCGGCGGACGATGGGCGTTGTCGGCCGCGAGCGAGCGAATGAGTTGATCGGTGTCCATGACTACTGGTCCCGCAGTTTGGCAGTCAGCGCGGCAAGTCCGCGATGTAGCGCGACCCGCACCGCGCCCTCGCTCATCGAATATTTCACCGCCGTGTCCTTGATCGAGGTGCTGTCGACCGCGATCGACTGCAACACGTCGCGCTGGCGCTGCGGCAGCGTATTGAGCTGGCTGGCGACCTCGCTGGCCGAAGCGGTCTCCTGCGGCGCCTCGCCCGGCAGGGTCTCGGCGAAATCGTCGATGTTGACGAAGATCCGCCTGCCCCGTCGCCGCAGCATGTCGATCAGCTTGTTGCGGCCGATCGCAAACAGCCACGGGGCGAAGGGGGCTTCGCTGTCCCAAGTGTGCCGCTTCAGATGCACCGCCAACAAAATCTCCTGCACGATATCCTCGGCCTGGTCGGGAGGCTGCCCGGCCCGAGCCAGGCCGCGCCTCGCGGCAGCGCGCAGCACAGGCGTGACCGCCTTCAACAGGCGATGATACGCCGCGTCATCGCCTGCCATGGCCGACCGCATCAGGCCGGTCCACTCGTCCTCACGTCCGCGCACGCGCGCCCCTCACCATGCAATTCGGCCGCTCTTTCAGTTTGTTACGCTGGCATCAGCCAGATCACGAATTCGTGATCTTGCTTGGCCACGCGACCGATGCGGCCGTCAGGATCTGCGACGGCTCATAACACCGATCGGTCCAGTCCGCACCCCGCGGCCGGCTGCGAAGGCAGCGGTTTTGCCGCGCTTTTGCCGGGTGTGGCCCGAAGATTCCCATTTTCTGCCCCGCTGTGGTCACGCCCCAGGGTCTCTGTTCAGTCCCGGGACGGGCGGAATTTGGGGAGATCGTCAACATGATGAAAGCCAGCGGGCGCGCGGCCCTGATTGTCCTGGCCGGGCTTTTCTTGCTGTTCGGGGGCGTTGCACAGGCGGCGCCGAATTCAGCCGCAAGCAGCAAGTCGGACAGCGCGGGCAAACAGGCCGACACGGTCAAGCCGACCAAGCAGCGGCATCACACGTCGCGTCACCGCGACAACACCAAGACGGCAGAAAAATCCGACGACAAGGCCGACAAGAAGGACGCCGCGGCAACGGCCGATGAGACGAAGGCCGACAATCGTGACGCGCCGACCTCGAGCCAGATGCCGCCGGAAGTCGCCAACGCCAATGCGCAACTCGCCGCCGCCGATACGCCGACCGCGGCTGCCGCTTCCGCAATGACGGGCCGGGCCAACGACAACGTCCAGGCCGCGGCCGATAATACCGCCGCCCCGAACGCCGAGGGCCAGGTCGTCGCACCCGATCAGCTCAACGACATCGACCGCGCCTTGCAACAGGACAACACGCCGGCGCAGAGGGCGGTGATCGCCGCAACCGACGCGCAGCCGCGTCCGGCGCCGGTGATGGCAAGCAGCCAGCAGAGCTCGGCCTGGGACCAGAGCTCCCTGATCGGAAAAATCTTCATCGGCGTCGGCACGCTGCTGACGCTGGCCTCAGCCGCGCGCATGTTCATGGCGTGACTTTGGCTTGATTTTGGCCTGATCGCCGGCCCGCGGGACCTGGTCCGGAACGCGCATCTGGCCGCGTGTTCCGGCCGTCCTTGCGCCGATGGCTTTGCGGCCTCTTGAAGCCCACCGCGCCAGCGGGCACATTGCCCGCTCAACCAAAAGCGTGGGTGGAGCATGAGCACGTTCGAACACATCATCGTCGAAAGCAAAGGCGCGGTCGGCATCATCAAGCTGAACCGGCCGAAGCTGCTCAACGCACTCTCCTTCGGCGTCTTCCGCGAGATCGCCGCGGCCGTCGACGATCTCGAAGCCGATAACGCCATCGGCTGCATCGTCGTGACCGGCAGCGAGAAGGCGTTTGCTGCCGGCGCCGACATCAAGGAGATGCAGCCGAAAAGCTTCATCGACATGTTCTCGGAGGATTTTGCCGCGATCGGCGGCGATCGGGTCGCGCGCTGCCGCAAGCCGACGATCGCCGCGGTCGCAGGCTATGCGCTCGGCGGCGGCTGCGAGCTCGCGATGATGTGCGACTTCATCATCGCCGCCGACACCGCCAAATTTGGTCAACCCGAAATCACGCTCGGCACCATCCCCGGCATCGGCGGCACCCAGCGCCTGACCCGTGCGATCGGCAAGTCCAAGGCGATGGACCTTTGCCTCACCGGCCGCATGATGGATGCGGCCGAAGCCGAGCGCAGCGGCCTGGTCAGCCGCATCGTTCCCGCCGACAAGCTGATGGACGAGGTGATGGCCGCGGCCGAGAAGATCGCCGCGATGTCGCGACCCGCGGTCGCGATGGCCAAGGAAGCGGTCAACCGCGCCTTCGAGACCGCGCTCGCCGAGGGCATGAGCGTCGAGCGCAACCTGTTCCACTCGACCTTCGCACTGGAGGACCGCTCCGAGGGCATGGCGGCGTTCATCGAGAAGCGGAAGCCGGTGAACAAGAACAGGTAAAGGCAGGCGAGCGGTCAGGCTGGTGTAAGGCTCTGCCGCTTTCCCGCAGAATCCCTGTGACGTGCCTGCAACAAGCACGGAATACATGGGGGTTTCCCCCGCGGCAGTTTGCCTGCGGGACCTCGGCTGGTTAAACAGCTAAGAGAGCCGCCGTCGGCGGGGGCGGACAGCCGGGATTTGCGGGATTACATGATTGGGCATGCCGCCAGAGCTGGTCGCGTGATGACGCGGCATCGATCGGGCGTGGCTCCTGTGCTCGCGACATGGACCACGCTGGCGCTGTGTTGCGCCCTGCCCTCCGCCGCACGGGCGGAAGCGCTGCCGGAGGCGCTCGCCAAGGCCTACCAGACCAATCCGCAACTCAATGCCGAGCGTGCGCGGCAGCGCGCCACCGACGAGAACGTGCCGCAGGCGCTCGCCGGCTACCGGCCACAGATCGTGGCAAGCCTCAGCGCCGGGTTGCAATCGGTGCGCAACCTGCTGCCCGACAACACCATCCAGACCGCCAATCTGAAGCCATGGATCATCGGTGTCACCGTGTCGCAGACCCTGTTCAACGGTTTCCGCACCGCCAACAACGTGCGCGCCGCCGAACTCCAGGTACAGTCGGGCCGCGAGGCGCTGCGCAACGTCGGCCAGGGCGTGCTGCTCGACGCGGTCACCGCCTACACCAACGTGCTCGCCAACCAGTCACTGGTCGAGGCGCAGCGCTCCAACGTCGCCTTCCTGCGCGAAACGCTCTCGGTCACCCAGCGGCGCCTCAACGCTGGCGACGTCACGCCGACCGACAGCGCCCAGGCCGAGGCGCGGCTCAACCGCGGGCTTTCCGATCTGAACGCTGCGGAAGTCGCGCTGGCGGTGAGCCAGGCGATCTACGCGCAAGTGATCGGCAATGCGCCATCGCAGCTTCGGGCCGCCGAAGTCGTCGACCGCTATCTGCCGAAGAGCCGCGAGGGCGCGCTGACGATGGCGATCCGTCAGCACCCAGCGGTGATGGCCGCCGGCTTCGATGTCGATGTCGCCTCCACCAACATCCGCGTCGCCGAAGGCGCGCTGCTGCCGAGCGCCAGCGTCCAGGGCAGCGCCAGCAAGAGCCGCAACAACGACCCGACGCTCGGCACCTTCGCCGAAGATCAGGCCTCGATCGTCGCCAATGTCACCGTGCCGATCTACGACGGCGGCCAGGCCGCCGCACAGACCCGGCAGGCCAAGGAAATCACGGCGCAGAGCCGGCTCGTGCTCGATCAGGTGCGCAACCAGGCGCGCACGGCGGCGGTCAGCGCCTGGGTTGCCAATGAAGGCGCCAAGATCGCGGTCTCGGCCTCGGAGTCCGAAGTGAAGGCGGCGACCGTCGCGCTCCAGGGCGTGCAGCGCGAGGCCGCCGGCGGACAGCGCACGACGGTGGATGTGCTGAACTCGCAGGCCGATCTGATCCAGGCCAAGGCCCGCCTGATCGGCGCCAATCGCGACCGCGTGATCGCTTCCTACACGCTGCTCAGCGCCGTCGGCCATCTCGACGTCAAGACCTTGAGCCTGAACACGCCGGACTATCTGCCCGAGGTGCACTACCAGCAGGTCCGCGACGCCTGGCACGGCCTGCGCACGCCATCGGGGCAGTAGTTTCAATCGTCTGGCTTGGTGCCGATGAAAAGCCGCCGCATCCATCTGATGGGAGCCTCCGGCTCCGGCGTGACGACGATCGGCCGCGCGCTCGCGAGCCGGCTTGCGCTGCCGCATCACGACAGCGATGA
This sequence comes from Bradyrhizobium sp. CAR08, assembly GCF_052871955.1. NCBI lineage: Bacteria > Pseudomonadati > Pseudomonadota > Alphaproteobacteria > Hyphomicrobiales > Nitrobacteraceae > Bradyrhizobium > Bradyrhizobium sp. CAR08. Next base: position 204,567 of record NZ_JBIXJX010000007.1, on the reverse strand, counting down.
TTATTTCTGGCTGCCGACGGCGCCGCCCTACCAGACCACGCGCCCCGCTGCCGAGCGTCTGCGCCTGATGCGCGAGATGTTTCTGCCGCGGCTCGATTGGGTGCTGAGCGGAACGGTCACCGGCTGGGGCGACGAGTTCATCCCATTCTTCGATCTCGTCGTCTTTGTGACGACGCCGCGCGAGCTTCGCTTGCAGCGCCTGCGTGACCGCGAGGCTACGCATTTCGGAGCGGATGCCGTCGCACAGGGCGGCTGGCGTCATGAGGAGGCGGAGTCGTTCGTCGACTGGGCCTCGCACTACGAAGCCGGCGATCGCGAGGGTCGCAGTCTCGCAAGAGATGAGGCGTGGCTCGCGAAGCTGCCCTGCCCGGTCGTGCGCGTCGACGGCTCACGCCTGCTTGCGGACCTCGTCGAGCAGCTATGCAGCGAAGCGCAGCGGCTGCCGGGCTGATGTGATACTGTCACGATGCCACTGCCAAATAATAATACAGGGAGAGAAACCATGCTCAGCCGACGCAGCGTCCTGCTTGCCTCCCTTGCCGCCGGAGTTGCCATGTCGAACAAAGCCCACGCACGTGCCGCGCAGCCCGCCACTCCGGTCAATTTCGACGTCCCGGCCCATGCCTGCGACTGTCACACCCACATCCATGGCGATGTCGAAAAATTTCCGTTCTTCGCGGGCCGCGTCTACACGCCGGAACCGGCTTCGCCGGAGGAGATGGCCGCGCTGCACAAGGCGCTGCATATCGAGCGCGTGGTGATCGTGACGCCGAGCGTCTACGGCACCGACAACTCGTCGACGCTGTTCGGCATGAAAGCGCGTGGCGCGGCCGCGCGCGGGGTGGCCGTGATCGACGACAAAACGACCGAGGCCCAGCTTGACACGATGCAGGCAGACGGCTTTCGCGGTGTCCGCCTCAATCTCGCGACCGGCGGCGTCAACGACCCCAATGTCGGCCGGCCGCGCTTCACCGCCGCAGTCGAGCGCATGAAGGCGCGCGGTTGGCACGTGCAGCTCTACACGACGCTTCCCATGATCTCGGCGATCAAGGACCTCATCGAGACGGCGCCAGTACCCGTTGTATTCGACCATTTCGGCGGCCTTGAGGCCTCGCTTGGGCTGGAGCAGCCGGGATTTTCCGACCTGGTCGCGCTGGTGAAATCCGGCAAGGCCTATGTCAAGATTTCCGGCGCCTATCGCTCCTCGAAGCTCGCGCCCGACTATCAGGACATGGTGCCCTATGCCCGCGCACTGATCGCGGCGAATGCGGACCGCATCGTCTGGGGCACGGACTGGCCGCATCCGGATTCGAGCCGTGTCGAGGGACGCAAAGCCACCGACATCGCGCCGCTCTACCAGATCGACGACGGCCGCCTGCTCAACCAGCTTCCGGTGTGGGCGCCGGATGCAGATGTGCGCAAGAAGATCCTGGTCGACAACCCGGCGCAACTCTACGGGTTCTGAGTCGCGCCAAGCGCAATTCGGTTCAACGACCGCGACACGGTTCCACAATGAGGCGTGGAACTGTTGTCGCGAAGGCACAAACTTGTTGGACTCACACGAACGTGTTTGTGCTCTCGTCCGTTTCTCACCCTTCTGGTTGAGGCGGCGATTCTTTTTCGGGGCTACGCACACGCACAGATTTCATTTGTTCGTGCGGGTGCATGCCTTTATCGCATTATTTTGCCGCGCTTTTTTCCGGCATTGGAATTGGTTTCACCGTGGCCGCCCCCATCGGACCGATGGGCATGCTGTGCATACAGCGCACATTGGCATCCGGCATGGCCACGGGCCTCGCAACCGGCTTCGGCGCCGCGACCGTGCATCTCACCTACAGCGCTCTCGCGGTTTTAGGACTGGGCTCGCTGGCACAGCCCTGGGTCGAGGCCAATGCCGCCGGCTTCGGCACCGTCTCGGCGCTCACGCTGCTGTGGTTCGCGATCCGGACCCATCGCGGCTCGGTCGCGCTCCAGACGACCGACGTCGTCGACAACGTGCATCTGGCGCGGGCCTATCTCAGCGCCATCGCGCTTGGGTTCACCAATCCGCTGACCGTCATCCTGTTTCTGGCTGCGCTGCACGCCTTTTCAATGCAGACCGCGGCAGCCCCGCTGATCGCCGGTGTCTTCGTCGGTTCCGCGATCTGGTGGACCGTGCTCAGCACGATCGTGGCAATGGCGCGGTCACGGCTGACGCCGCGCATGCTGTCGATGAGCAGTCGGTTGGCCAGCTTGATGCTGCTGGGCCTCGGCACCATGATGCTGGTGCGGATCGCGCAGCGGATGCTGTGATTGGCGGCGTCAGCGTGCGCGGCGGGAGAAGAAGGAGATCAACACCGGCAGCGTCACCAGGATCACGATAGGGGCGAGCATCATGCCTGTCACCACGACGACCGCAAGCGGCTTCTGCACCTGCGAGCCGATGCCTTCCGACAGCGCGGCCGGCAACAGGCCGATGCCGGCGACGACGCAGGTCATCAGCACCGGCCGAAGCTGCAATTCGCCGGTGCGTATCACCGCGGTCATGCGGTCCATGCCCTCTTCGATGAGTTGGTTGAACTGCGACAGGATGATGATGCCGTCCATCACGGCGATGCCGAACAGCGCGATGAAGCCGATCGCCGCCGAGACACTGAAGGCGGTACCTGTGATCAAGAGACCGAGCACGCCGCCGAAGATGGCCATCGGAATCACGCTCATGGCGAGCAGCGTGTCGGTCATCGAGCCGAAATTGAACCAGAGCAGGACGCCGATCAGCGCCAGCGAGATCGGCACCACGATCGACAATCGCCGGATCGCGTCCTGGAGATTGCCGAATTCGCCGACCCAGTCCATGTGCGCGCCGGGCGGCAGTTGCACCTGAGCGGCGATCTTCTGCTGCGCCTCGCGGATGGCGCTACCGAGGTCGCGTTCACGTACCGAGAACTTGATCGGCAGATAGCGCTCCTGCTGCTCGCGATAAATGTAGGCCGCACCCGAGACGAGGCTGATGGTGGCGACCTCGCTCAGGGGGATCTGCGTGACGGTGCCGTTCGGTCCGGGCGCACCGATCCGCAAATTCTGGATCGCCTCGGCGCTCCTGCGGAATTCCGGCGCAAGACGAACGATGATCGGGAAGTGGCGGTCGCTTCCTGCCTCGTAGATGTCACCGGCGGTGTCGCCGCCGATCGCGACCTTGATGGTGGCGTTGATGTCGCCCGGCGCGAGGCCATAGCGCGCGGCCTTGGCACGGTTGATATCGATCTGGATGGTCGGCTGCCCCAGTGAGGTGAACACGGCAAGGTCGGTGACGCCCTGCACGGTTGATAGCACCGACTTGATCTTGTTGGCGGTGTCGGTCAGCGCCTGGAGATCGCTGCCGAACAGCTTGATCGAGTTCTCGCCCTTCACGCCGGAAACGGCTTCGGAGACATTGTCCTGGAGATATTGCGAGAAGTTGAACTCGACGCCGGGGAAGCGATCGTCAAGCTGCTTGAGCAGTTGCGCGGTCAGCTCTTCCTTGTCGCGGGTGCCGGGCCATTGGCTGGCGGGCTTGAGGGGCGCGAAGAACTCGGCGTTGAAGAAGCCGGCGGCGTCGGTGCCGTCATCGGGGCGGCCGTGCTGCGACACCACGGATTCCACTTCAGGCCGCGCGCGGATCACCTTGCGCATTTCGTTGACGTAGGAGTTGCCTTCCTGAAGCGAGATGGTCGGCGGCAGCGTGGCGCGGATCCAGAGATTGCCCTCCTCCAGCTTCGGCAGGAATTCGAGGCCAAGCAAGCGGCTGAGCGCAACCGTCATCAGTACGAGGCCGAACGCGCCACCGAGCATGATGCCGCGGTTGGCGACCGCCCAATGCAGCACCGGCATGTAGATCCGATGCAGGATCAGCATCACCCTGGTCTCGGTCTCATGAACATGCGCCGGCAGAATGATCGCCGACAGCGCAGGAGTGACGGTGAACGTCGCAAGCAGACCGCCGGCCAGCGCGTAGGCATAGGTCCGGGCCATCGGTCCGAAGATGTTGCCCTCGACGCCGGAGAGCGTGAACAGCGGCAGGAAGGCCGCGATGATGATGGCCGCGGCGAAGAAGATCGAACGAGAGACATCGGCCGCCGCGCTGAGGATGGCGTGGCTTTTCATGCCGAACAGCGTCTCGGACGACATCTGCTCGGATTCCGACATCGGCGTCGTCTGCGTCAGGCGCCGGAAGATCGCCTCCACCATGATGACGGTGGCATCGACGATCAGGCCGAAATCGATCGCGCCGACCGACAACAGGTTCGCCGATTCCCCCCGTAGCACCAGGATGATCACCGCGAAGAACAGCGCGAACGGAATGGTGGCGCCGACGATCAGCGCACTGCGGAGATCGCCGAGGAATATCCACTGCAGCAACACGATCAGCAGAATGCCGATCACCATGTTGTGGAGCACAGTGTGGGTCGTGAGGTCGATCAGGTCGCCGCGGTCATAGATGCGCTCGATGCGCACGCCGGGCGGCAGGATGCTGGAGTCGTTGATGGTTTGAACGAGTTGGTGGACGCGCTTGATGGTTGGCGAGCTCTGCTCGCCGCGGCGCATCAGGACGATGCCTTGCACGATGTCGTCGGACTCATCGAGGCCGGCGATGCCGAGACGGGGCTTCTGGCCGACGGTGACGGTGGCGACGTCCTTGACCAGCACCGGATTGCCGTTGGTCTGCGAGACCATGGTGTTGGCGAGGTCGTCGATCGAGCGGATCAGGCCGACGCCGCGCACCACGGCCGATTGCTGACCGATATTGACGGTGTTGCCGCCGACATTGACGTTGGAATTGCCGACCGCCTGGAGCAATTGCGGCAGCGTCAGGCCGTTGGCGACCAGCTTGTTGAAGTCGACCTGGAGCTCGTAGGTCTTGCTCTTGCCGCCCCATCCGGTGACGTCGATCACGCCGGGCACGGCACGGAAGCGCCGCTGGAGGATCCAGTCCTGGATGGTCTTGAGGTCGAGCACGCTGTAGTTCGGCGGGCCGACGAGACGGTAGCGGAAGATTTCGCCAATTGGACTGAGCGGCGAGATCTGCGGCTGCACATTGCCGGGCAGCGGCGCGAGCTGCGCCAGGCGGTTCAACACCTGCTGCAATGCCTCGTCATAGGTGTAAGCGAACGAGAACTGCAGTTTGACGTCGGAGAGGCCGTAGAGCGAGATGGTGCGAATGGTCGTCACGTTCTTCAGACCCGCGACCTGGGTCTCGATCGGAATGGTGATGTAGCGCTCGATCTCCTCCGCCGACAGGCCCGGGCTCTGCGTCACGATGTCGACCATCGGCGGAGTCGGATCGGGGTAAGCCTCGATGTTGAGCTGGTTGAACGCGATCAGGCCGCCGATGAGGACGGCGACGAACATCCCGACCATCAGGAAGCGCCGGTTGACGGCAAGGGCGACGAGGCGATCCATTCAGGTCTTCAGCTTGTCTTTTCCCGGCCCGTCGATCAGCTGCCGGACGCGGCGCGGTCGATGAACAGGCTGCCTTTGGTGACCACCTGCTCGCCGGGCTTGAGATTGCTGGTGACCTCGACGAGGTTGCCATTGATGAGACCGATCTTGATCTCGCGCAGCTCCACCGACTTGTCCTCGCGTGCGACCCAGAGGCGGACCTTGTCGGCTTCGTAGATCAAGGCCTGCTTCGGTACCGCCGGCGCGGCGCGGTCGCCGGACGAATAGATCGTGACGTTGGCGAACATCTCCGGCTTCAGCAGGCCATCCTTGTTGTCGATGGTGGCGCGGACCAGCAGGCGGCGGGTGTTCGGATCGATCGCGGCGGCGACGTAGTTGACCTTGGCGGTCAAGGGGCGGCCTGGCAGCGCCATCACGTTGACGCTGATGTCCTGCCCGACGCACACGGCAGCCGCATCGCTCTCGCGCACGAAGGCGGTGAGCCAGACGGTGGAGAGATCGCCGACCACGAAGACCGGATCGCTGGCGCCCGAATTGACGTACTGGCCGGGGCCAATTTTACGCTGCACGACCGTGCCTGCGATTGGCGAATAGATCGTGACTTCCGGATTGATGACGCCTTTGTCCTGGAACGCCTTGATGGTCTCGTCGGTGAAGCCGAGGATCCGCAGCTTGTTGCGCGCGGCTTCCAGCGCTGTCGCCGAGGAGCGCATGTCGTTCTGCGCTTGAACCTGGGTCGCTTCCGCCTGCTGATAGTCCTTCAGTGGGATGGCATGGCCCTCGTAGAGGTCCTTGGCGCGCTTGAACTGGATATCGGCAAGATCGATCGCCGACTTGGCCTTGTTCTGCGAGCTCATCGCTGCAATGAAATCGTTCTGGGCCTGCACGGTGTCGGCGGCCTCGATCGTGAACAGCGGTTGGCCTTGCTTCAGCACCTCGCCTGGCTTGGCGAGCAGCTTGGTCACCCGGCCTGCATAGGGTGAAAACACCGGCGTCGAACGGTCCTCGTCGACTGCGACCTTGCCCTCGGTGACATACTCGGCGCGGAAGGTCTTGGCCTTGACCGGCTCGATCGTCAGCGTCGCCCATTCCGACGGCGTCGGCGTGAAGTTCTGCGCATTTCTGCGCGATTGGCTGGAGATCTCGGAGTGGCTCTTCTCCTTGGCTCCCGCATAGAGGAAGCCGTAGGCCCCGGCACCGGCAAGAGCTAGTAAAACTACGGATGTAATTACCCGTTGTTTTGTAAGCACCTGCAATCGCTTGGTATTTTCAACTACCATGGGGCCCGGTCATGTCTGCGATGATACCGGCGGATGCCTGCGTCATCGGTCGCGCTAATAGTGCCGAATTGTAATTTCAAACAACCTAAAAAACGCCGGGCGCCTTTCGGTTTGCGTTAAAAATTTGCGACACGTCAGCTTCACGTCAGCTTATCGCAGGCCACTCTGCCGGATGACTGCCGAGCGGCATCGCCGGACGGCTCCATTGCGCCGGCGTCTTCGACAGCAGTGCCGAATGGCGCACCGCCTTCAACGTGCCGAAGCCAGATGGCATGCCCTCGATGAATGCAGCATGTACGGCCTCACCCGTAATATCCGGGGTATTCAGGCCCTTTTCGAGCCGTCCGAGATTCCACAGCCAGCGCCCGGTCTGCGCCAGCGACACGCGCACGTGCCAGCTGCCGCCTTCGCGGGCCTGGCGGGCCTTGGCCATCATCGCGCCGAACGCCATCAGATAGCCGGTGGCGTGGTCGAGCATCTGCGCCGGCAATTCCTTCGGTCCATCGATGCCGGCAGCCTGTCCTTCGGCATGGTTGAACCCGGTCGTGGTCTGCACCAGCGAATCGAAGCCGCGCCGTTCAGCCCAGGGACCGGCATGGCCATAGGCTGACAGCGTTACGTAGACGATGCCGGGGTTGATTGTCGCTGCGTCCTCCGGCGTGAAGCCGAGAGCGGCAAGCGCGCGCGGGCGATAGCCTTGCGAGAAGATATCGGCGTCTCTCAAGAGCTCGCGCAACTGCGCACGCCCGGCCTCGCTTTTCAGCTCGATGAAGGTGGTGAGCTTGCCGCGCCCGGTGTCGATGGTCAGCCACGGAATGGCCGGCAGTTCGGGGCCTGACACGAGCAGCACATCCGCGCCGTGCGCGGCGAGCGTGCGGCCGGCGACGGGCCCCGCGATGACGCGAGAGAGATCGAGCACGCGCAGGCCTGCGAGCGGGCGATCGCCTTTTGGCAATCGTTGCGGCCATGGCTTCGGCGGGGCCTCGCCGATCTTCTCGATCGAGACCAGCGGCAATTCGGCGAGCGCGCGGGCCTGCGGCAGCGCCGACCATTCGTCGTAGGAACGCATCAGGGCAACGACGCCGCCCGCGGCGTAGGCCGCAGTCTCGAAATCCTCGCCCTTCCATAGCATCAATGCGGCCTGCACCTTCTCGCGCTCGGGTTCGCAGCCGAGCACCTTGCAGACGGCGTCGCGATGATGCGGGAAATTGGTGTGGCAGCGGACGAAGCGGTTGTCGCCGGTTCTGTAGACGCCGGCGATGGCGTCCCAGGCGGGCGGCGGCGGCTTGTCGTCGACGCGCAAGTAGCGCTCGGAGCGGCATTCGGCGACGGCATGGCGCAGGTCGACGCTGACGTCCTGCGCCTCGCCGCTGCGCAATCTCCAGATTTCGGCGGCGGCAAGGCCGGCGGCGGCGATCGTCGTTTGGCCAGCAATTGCGACGCGAAACGAAGACGGGATCTGCGGCTCCTCGCCCGTCAGCCGTACGCGCGCGAGCGCGGCGGCGTCACCGCCGGCGGAGGTCCAGATGCCACTGAGAATTTCGGTGGGGCTTTGCATGACCCTTCTCTCCCTTTAGCTTGCAATCATCGCATTAGCACACAAGGACAGGCAATGGCCGCCATCGATCCCCTCACCGCAGGCGCCGTGTTCATCGCAACGGCGGCCACCGACGCGGTCTATGTCATGTTCACCTCGGCCGTGATCGCGCGCAAGCGCGTGCCCGCGGCGAACTGGAGCGCGGTCTGGTACATGCTCTCCTCCTACGCAGTGATCAGCTACACCGAAAACGCTTTCTATGTGGCTTTCGCGGCGATCGGCTCCTGGGCCGGCGCCTACGTCTCACTGACATTCCTGCACCGCCCGCCCGGCGGCCCGCCGGTGGGGGCGGCACCAGAGTGAGGGCCGCTGTTTCCACACGGTTATCGCGAGCGAAGCGAAGCAATCCAGAGTCTTTCCGCGGTGGCAGTCTGGATTGCTTCGTCGCAAGAGCTCCTCGCAATGACGATGTGGAGGCTTTTGGGCATCTCTCGAAACAGCTACACTAGCTGCGACCAACAAAAAAGGAAAACCAACCAATGGATCTCGGTCTCAAAGGCAAGAACGCCATCGTGCTTGGCGGGACGCGCGGCATCGGGCGGGCGATTGCGGCGACGTTGGCCGGCGAAGGCAGCAATGTCGCGGTGTGCGCGCGCAACGGTGATCAGGTTGCCGCTACCGTTTCGGAGTTGAAGGCCAGCGGGATCCGCGCGACCGGCGGTCCGGTGGATGTCACGGACGGCGCGGCACTGAAATCCTGGATCGAGAATGCTGCAAAGGAGCTTGGCGGCATCGACATGCTGTTCTCTAACGCGGGCGCAATGGCACAAGGCCATGATGCCGCGTCGTGGGAGCAGAATTTTCGACTCGACCTGCTCGGCGCCGTGCACGCGTTCGACGCCGCGCGGCCGTTCCTCGAGGCTAGTGGCGACAAGGGTGGCGACGCCGCCTTCGTGATCATCTCATCGATCTCCGCGGCGCAAGCGGACACGGCGAGTTCCTACGGCCCGATCAAGGCTGCGTTGATCCACATGGCCAAGGGGCTGGCACGGCAGTACGCGAAGAAGAAGATCCGCGTCAACGTGGTTTCGCCAGGCACGGTCTATTTCAAGGGCGGCGTCTGGAATACGATCGAGCATAACATGCCCGAGCGCTACAATGATGCGATGAAGCGTAACCCCACCGGCCGCATGGCGACGCCGCAGGAGATCGCGAGCGCAGCGGTGTTTCTGGCGAGCCCGGTGTCGGGGTTCACCACGGGCTCCAATCTGGTGGTGGACGGCGCGATCTCGAACCGGGTGAATTTTTAGAACAAACTCGTCATTGCGAGCGTAGCGAAGCAAATCCAGTATTTCTCCGCGGTGACAGTCTGGATTGCTTCGCTGCGCTCGCAATGACGGGGCGAGAGGGGCGCGGCCCCCACCCTCAATGAAAATCCCGCGACGGCGGCAGGATGCGGACATTGCGGGGATGACGGATTTTTTGCGCGGGCGCATCCGTGTGGGCGCGGGGGTCGTCGTTGAGCGGTTCGACCACGGTGGCGCCTGCCGGCACCGGATGCTTGCGGCCGAGGGCGTCGTTGGCAAGGCCGACCAGATCGTGCGAACGGTCGATCATCCGCTGGGCGATCAGATGCGTCACCTTTTCGGGACTGCTCTGGATGTAGCCCTCGACCAGGATGAGGCGTGCGCCCATCACCTCCTTCCGGTACTGCTCCATGATCTTCGGCCACACCACGACATTGGCGATGCCGGTTTCGTCCTCCAGTGTCATGAACACGACGCCGCTGGCGCTGCCCGGCCGCTGCCGTACCAGCACGACGCCGGCACAGCGGACACGGCGCCGCTCGTTGTCGTGATTGATGTCCTTGCAGGCGACGATGCGCTCGCGCGTAAACATCTCCCGCAAAAATTCAATCGGATGGCCTTTGAGCGAAAGGCGAATGGTCTGGTAGTCCGCGACCACCTGTTCGGCGCGCGGCATCACCGGCAACGGCCTGGCGTGCTCGTCCGGCTGCTCGCGTGCGGTGGCCACCTCGAACAGCGGCAGCGGCACATCGTCGGGCAGGCGCCGCACCTGCCACAGCGCCTCGCGGCGGTCGAGCCCGAGCGAGCGGAACGCGTCGGCATCGGCGAGCAGGATCAACGCGCGCTTGGGCAGGCCGGTGTCGCGGGCGAAGTCTTCCAGCGATGTGAAGGGCCGGCGGTTGCGGGCGGCGACGATGCGGTCGGCCCAGTCGGGCGCTCTCTCCACATGGTCATTCCGGGACGCGCCTCTTTTCAGCCTTTCCTCATCCTCGTCCAGCCAGTGGAAACCGTCGATCTGGCGGAAGCCGAGACGTACCGCGCAATATCCGCCGTTTCCCTGCTCCAGCGTGCTCTGCGCAAAACTGTAGGACACATCGATCTCGCGCACCTCGACCCCGTTCTTGCGGGCGTCGCTGACGATCTGCGCCGGGGCGTAAAAGCCCATCGGCTGCGAGTTCAGGAGGCCGCAGCAGAATGCATCAGGGTGATAATGCTTCAGCCATGAGGAGATATAGACAAGCTGCGCGAAGCTTGCGGCATGGCTCTCCGGAAAACCGTAACTGCCAAACCCCTTGATCTGTTCGAAACAGTTTCTGGCAAAATCAGGCGCATAACCGCGCGCGATCATGTTGCCGATCATCTTGTCTTCGAACTTGTCGATGGTACCGACATTGCGGAACGTTGCCATCGCACGGCGCAGGCCGTTGGCCTCCTCGGCCGTGAACTTCGCGGCTTCGATCGCGATCCGCATCGCCTGCTCCTGGAACAAGGGCACGCCGAGCGTCTTGTGCAGCACCCTGTAAAGCTCGTCCTTGTCGCCATGATCCGGCGACGGAGACGGATAGCTCACCTTTTCCAGGCCGTTCCGCCGCCGCAGATAAGGATGCACCATGTCGCCCTGGATCGGACCAGGCCGCACGATCGCGACCTCGATCACGAGATCGTAGAAGGTCCGCGGCCTCAGCCGCGGCAACATGTTCATCTGCGCGCGGCTCTCGACTTGGAACACGCCGAGCGATTCCCCGTCGCACAGCATGTCGTAAACCCTGGAATCATCCTGCGGGACGCTCGCCAGCATCCAGCGTTCGCCCTTGTGCTGCTCGATCAAATCAAAGCATTTGCGGATGCAGGTCAGCATGCCCAGCGCGAGCACGTCGACCTTCATCATGTTGAGCGCGTCGACGTCGTCCTTGTCCCATTCGATGAAGGTGCGATCGTCCATCGCGGCGTTGCCGATCGGCACATAGGTATCGAGCCGGTCCTGCGTGAGCACATAGCCGCCGACATGCTGGGACAGATGACGCGGGAATTCGATCAACTCGGTCGCGAGCTCGACTGCGAGGTTGATCATGGAATTTTGCGGATCGAGGCCGGCCTGCCTGACCTGCATGTCGTTGAGACCCTTGCCCCAGCTGCCCCAGACGGTGTCGGCGAGTGCGGCGGTGACGTCCTCAGTCAGGCCCAGCGCCTTGCCGACGTCGCGGATGGCGCTGCGCGGGCGATAATGGATGACGGTGGCGATGATCGCGGCGCGATGGCGGCCGTAACGCCGATAGACATACTGCATCACCTCCTCGCGCCGCGAATGCTCGAAATCGACGTCGATGTCGGGCGGCTCCAGCCGCTCCTTGGAGATGAAGCGCTCGAACAGCAGATCGACCTTGGTCGGGTCGACCGAGGTGATGCCGAGCACGTAGCAGACCGCCGAATTCGCCGCCGATCCCCGCCCCTGGCACAAAATGTTCTGGCTGCGGGCGTAATGCACGATGTCGTGCACGGTGAGGAAGTAATGCGCGTATTTCAGATCGGCGATCAGTGCGAGTTCTTTCTTCAGGGTGGCGCGCAGCTTGTCGTCGATCTTGCCGCCAAAATATTTGTCGACACCGGCCCAGGTCAGATCCTCCAGATGCCCCTGCGCGGTCTTCCCCGGTGGCACCGGCTCATCCGGATACTGGTATTTGAGCTGGTCGAGCGAGAAGGTGATTTTGTCCGCAAAGCGCATGGTCTCCGCGATAGCCTCAGGGAAATCGCGGAACAGCCGCGCCATCTCCCTGGGCGTCTTCAGAAATCGCTCGGCATTGGCTTCCAGCTTCCGGCCGACCGCCTCGATCGTGGTCTTTTCCCGGATGCAGGTCAGAACGTCCTGGAGGGGACGGCGCGCGGGGTGGTGATAGAGCACCTCGTTGGTCGCAAGCAGCGGCACTTTTGCTTTTGCGGCGAGATCATCGAGCTGCGCGAGGCGACGGCGATCGTCGCCGCGATAGACCAGACTCGCCGCCAGCCACACGCCCTCGGCGCGACTTGCCTTCAGCTTGGCGAGGATGTCCTGCGCTTGCGCCGCATCGAAGCGATGCGGCAGCGTCAGGATCAGGAGCTGGCCTTCGGAAAACGCAAGGAGATCGGCGAAGGTGAGATGGCATTCGCCCTTCGCGATCCGCGTGATGTCGTCGCCGCGCTTGCCCCGGGTGAGAAGCTGGCACAGCCGGCCATAGGCGGCGCGGTCACACGGATAGACCAGGATATCCGGCGTGCCGTCGATGAAGACGATGCGGGTGCCGATCAGAAGCTTCGGCTTGTGCAGCACCTTGTCATTGTCGAGCTCCTTGTAGGCACGCACCACACCGGCGAGCGTGTTGTGATCGGCAATGCCGATCGCGGGAATGCCCAAGATGCTGGCCTGGTGTACATAGTCGCGCGGATCCGAGCCGCCGCGCAGGAAGGAGAAATTCGTGGTGATGCCGATCTCGGCATAAGCGGGCGTGTTCATGCGAAGAGACCGTGCACATACCAACCGGGAGGAGCGGGCTTGCCGTCGTCGTCGAAGCACTCCCCCTCGTAAAGACCGTCGCGAAAGATCCAGAAGCGTAGGCCTTCGGCATCCTCGATACGAAAATAATCCCGTGTCAGTTGCTTGCCGTCCTGCCGCCACCATTCCATGGCGATGCGCTCGGGGCCCTCCACCCGCACCACCGCATGCTGCGCGCGGCGCCAGGTGAATTGATGCGGCGGCCCGTCGGGCACGGTCGCGAACGGCACATTGATCGGCTCAGGCTTGTCGAACAACCGCAACGGACGCAGCGGCGGCTCACCCTCGGTGCGCGCGGGCCATTCGGCCTGCATGGCCACGGCGAGATGATGCTGGGCAGGCGCCGCCAGCACCGCACATTCAGGGATATGGGTATCCTCAGGCAGGTGCACGACGACGCGCTTTCCGCCGATGCGCGCGGCGATGCGGTCGATCAGCGCGGCAAGCTCGTCATTGTCGTGGACATGGGCGTCGAGATCGCGCTGCTCCTGCACCACGATCTCGGTGCGGCTTGCCGACAGCCGCACCATGTCGAAGCCGAAGCCGGGATCGAGGGGATCGGCGAGTGCATCGAGACGCTCGCGGAACAGCCGGTCGACGACCGCGCTCCGCGTCACGGGACGTCCGGTTTCGACCATGATGGCGCGCACCGCGCCGTCGGTACGGAAGAATGTGGCTTCTAACCGTCGCGCGCCCTTGCCCTGCTTCTCCATCGACGCGATCAACGTATCCGCCAGGCGCGACAGCGTCATCGCGATCATGGTGTCGGTCGCGATCGGCTCGGCAAAGCGTTTCTCCACGATGTAATCAGGCGGCGGCTTTCGTGGATTGATCGGCGCATCGCCCTGCCCCAGCGCATGCGCGAGCAGCGTGGAGAACCGCGCACCGAACCGCGCCGTGATTTCGCTCGGCGTGCGCGAGGCGACATCGCCGATGGTCTTCAGGCCGGCGCGTCGCAGACCGGTGGTAATGGCCTCACCCGCGCCAAGTGCGGACACCGGAAACCGACTGATTGCCGCCGCCTCCTCGCCATCGGCAACGATGGTCCCTGAAGATTGCCGCGTCAGCGTGCGCGCGCAGACCGAGGTGCCGGCGATCGCCGCGCTGACGGCAAAGCCCTGGCGGTCGAGGGCGCGGACAAGGGTTTGCAACAGCGCAGCCTCGCCGCCGAACAGATGCGCGCAGCCGGTGATGTCGAGGAACAGCCCGTGCGGCGGATCGAGTGCCACCAGCGGCGTGAAACGATCGCACCAGTCGGCGATGTCGCCGATCGTCTTGGCATCGGCCACGGCATCGGCGTCGAACACCTTTAAATCAGGACACATCGCCCGGGCATTGGCCAAAGGCTGGCCGATATGCAGACCGAGGCGCTCGGCCGCCTCGTCCAGCGCATGGATCACCAGCGCGTTGCTGTCCTTGGCAACGACGATGCTGGGCGCATTATTTTCATGCAGTCCGACGTTGCCGAAGAACCGCTGGATCCGATCGATGGGCAGGCGCGGCAGCCACAGGCTGAGGATACGCCGGCGATTCAGAGAACTGGCACTCATCACATTTCCATTCCATGATCCACCGGCCGCACGGGCCATGACGATTGCGCAGGAGCTCGGCATCGAAGCGCGGCGCCCCCCAGGCACTCCACATCGCGCCCGGCGGCGAATGCGCCGCGCGCAGCATCCATCTGGTCTCGGCGGTTGAGGGTAAAGGTTGCGCGGCCATCCGCAGCAGCAAGCCGGTGACACCAGAAGACTGCGCAGCCAGCGTCAGCTTGCGGCTCGCAACCAGATCGAACTGCCTCGTCTCGCCCCAGAGCTCGAGCACGATCGCACCCAGCGCGTCGCAGGCGAGCGCATCGGCCGCCGTGCGCAACGCACTCTCCACGTCGGCGGCGCGCACCATCACCATGCGGCGCGGATCGAGACCGATCTCGGTGAGCCCGCTCATCGACAGCGCACCGGTTTCAATTTCTGAAAAATCCTGCCGCACCCACAGCAGCGGTTTGCGTGCCGTCACGCGCCCCGCAAGTCCGGTGACAAAGCCCGTCGCGGCCGCGCCCTGACGTCCTTCGCAAAATACCTCGTGGATTGCCGCGCGTGCGAGCCCGCCCTTCAGCGCGCTGTCGGCCTCGCGATGGCCGAGCGCGACACGGTCGCGATGATGCACGACCTCCGCCGTCTCGATGCGCTCGATCTGGCCGCGCAAGGCTGCAAGCGCGCTTGTTCGTGCGCCGCTCATATACGCCGCTCCTTAAGGGTGATTGCCGATGGCTCTCAAAAAGAGAACCAGCGGCTAGCTCATTTGTTCATGATATGTTCTAATATAAAGCTAACGACGCCCCGGGAGTCAATCGAATTGGCGGGCCTTGGGATTCATGAGCTGAATCAAAGGGATTCCAATATGGACGTGCAACGCAAGCTGGAAATCCTGGCGGACGCCGCCAAGTACGACGCGTCCTGCGCCTCCAGCGGCACCGAGAGGCGGGATTCCAGCGACGGCAAGGGCATGGGATCGACCGCGCCCGGCATGGGCATTTGCCATTCTTACGCGCCGGACGGCCGCTGCATCTCGCTGCTCAAGGTGCTGCTGACCAACGCCTGCAACTACGACTGCCTCTATTGCGTCAACCGGGCCTCCTCCAACGTGCCGCGTGCCCGCTTCACCATCGACGAAGTCGTCAAGCTGACGCTCGACTTCTACCGGCGCAATTACATCGAAGGACTGTTTCTCTCCTCCGGCATCATCCGCAACCCCGACTACACCATGGAGCAGGTGGTGAGCGTCGCGCGCAAACTGCGCGAGGAGCATCACTTCCGCGGTTACATCCATCTCAAGACGATCCCCGAGGCCGACGACGCATTGATCTCCGAGGCCGGCAAATATGCCGACCGTCTCTCCATCAACATCGAGATGCCGCAGGAGACGAGCCTGCAGCAATTCGCGCCCGAGAAAGACGTGCGCGCGATCCGCCGCACCATGGGCCGGCTGCGGCTGAAGCTGGACGAGGCCGAGGAAAGCCGCAGCGCGAACACAAAAGCCAAGCCGCAGCGCTTCGCACCGGCCGGCCAAAGCACGCAGATGATCGTCGGCGCCGACGCGGCCTCCGACCACACCATCCTCCACACCAGCGCCAATCTCTACGGTTCATACAGGCTGAGGCGCGTCTATTATTCCGCGTTCAGCCCGATCCCCGATGCCAGCCGCGCGCTGCCTCTGCGCGCGCCGCCCTTGCTGCGCGAGCACCGTCTCTATCAGGCCGATTGGCTGATGCGGTTCTACGGCTTCGACGTCGGCGAGATCGTCGACGATAGCGCGATGCTGCCGCTCGACATCGATCCAAAACTCGCCTGGGCGCTGCGTCACCGCGACCGCTTCCCGCTCGACGTCAACCGCGCCAGCCGCGAGGAGTTGTTGCGCGTGCCGGGCTTCGGCACCAAGGCGGTCGAGCGCATCATCGCGGCGCGCCGCACGACCACGATCCGCGTCGCCGACCTCGCGCGGCTGCATGTGCCCCGCAACAAGGCGCTGCCGTTCATCGTCCTCAGCGATCACAAGCCCCCGCCGCATCGCCTCGACGAGGCACTGTTGATCGAACGGTTCAAGCCGGCAACGCAACTGGGATTTGGATTCTGATGCAGTACATCACCCTCGAGAACGAAACCGATTTCGACGGCTGGCGTAAAGCCGCACGTAGCCTCGTGCTTCACCAAACGAAACCGGCCGATGTCACCTGGGCCGTGCAGGGCGGCGAAGCGGAGCTGTTCGCGACGCCCTCGCCGTCTGCGCTGCCGGCGGCTGGCGACGGTACCTTCAACGTGCCGGCAAAATTCGTCGAGCTCGCCAAGGCCGCGATCCTGCATCGCGATCCCGAGCGTTTCGCGATCCTCTATCGCCTGCTGTTTCGGCTGAAGGACAATCACGACCTCATCGAGGTCGCGACCGATCACGATGTCGCGCAAGTCGCGGCCATGGCAAAGGCGGTCTACCGCGACGAGCACAAGATGCATGCCTTCGTGCGCTTCCGTGAGATCGGCAGGGAACGCGAAGCACACTACGTCGCCTGGTTCGAGCCGGAGCATCACATCGTCGAGCTCGCCGCGCCGTTCTTCGCCAAGCGCTTTGCCGACATGCCCTGGTCGATCCTGACGCCGGATTTGTGCGCGCATTGGGATGGCCACGCGCTCTCGTTCACATCAGGCGTCAGCAAGAGCGAGGCACCGAGCGAAGACCGGCTGGAGGAAACCTGGCGGCGCTACTACGCCAGCATCTTCAATCCGGCCCGCCTGAAGGTGAAGGCAATGCAGACCGAGATGCCGAAGAAATATTGGAGGAACCTGCCCGAGGCTTCGATCATTAAGCCCCTGATTGAGGACGCCGAGCGCATGACCGGCGCCATGATCGTCAATGCCCCAACCGATCCGCACAAGCCTCAAAAGCGGCCGGAGGCTCCGATGAAACGCAAGACCGCTGCCGACGATCTCGAAGCGCTCCGCGAGGAGGCCGCCCACTGCCGCGCCTGCCATCTCTACAAGGACGCCACCCAGACCGTGTTCGGCGAGGGTCCGAAGTCCGCCAATATCATGCTGGTCGGCGAACAACCTGGCGACAAGGAAGACCTCGCCGGCCATCCCTTCGTCGGTCCAGCCGGCCAGATGCTCGACAAGGCGCTGCAGGAGGCCGGCGTCGACCGCAAGAAGGTCTATGTCACCAACGCGGTGAAACACTTCAAATTCGTACCGCGCGGCAAGATTCGCCTGCATCAGAAGCCGAATACGCCGGAGATAAAGGCCTGCCGGCAGTGGTATGAGCGGGAGGTCTCCGTCATCCAGCCCGATCTCATCGTCGCGATGGGCGCGACCGCCGCGCAGAGCGTGTTCGGCAAGATCACCCCGATCGGAAAGAACCGCGGCCGGCTCATCGACCTGCCCGACGGTCACAAGGCGCTGGTGACGGTGCACCCGTCCTATCTGCTGCGGCTGCCCGATCCGGAAGCCAAGGTGCTGGAATATCGGCGCTTTGTCGAAGATTTGAAGATCGTCGCCGGGTTGCAGAAGAAAGCCGCGCGCGCCGCCTGAATACGGGCGGGAAAACCCCTTTCAGGCCTCGCCTGTCATCCAGCCTTCAAATCCATCGCGGACAATAGCCCCTACAGAAAGTTAAGGGGCCTCCAGACATGACCGATGTTGCATTCGACCGCGCGGTAGCCGATCCCGCGCCGATCCAGCCGGCCTCGCGGCCAAATCTCGACAAGGGCTTCAATCCGCTGACGATGATCCTGTTCTTCGGCATCCTCGCCGCGGGCCTGCTCTATGTGGCCTACAGCATCTATTCGGATGTCGATGCGACCGGCACGCGGGTCACGAGCTATCTGCCCTACATCCTCTTGTTTGTCGCGCTGCTGATCGCGCTCGGCTTCGAATTCGTCAACGGCTTCCACGACACCGCCAACGCGGTAGCGACCGTGATCTACACCCATTCGCTGCCGGCCGAAGTCGCGGTGATGTGGTCGGGTTTCTTCAACTTTCTCGGCGTGCTGCTCTCGTCCGGCGCGGTCGCCTTCGGCATCGTCTCGCTGCTACCGGTCGAGCTGATCCTGCAGGTCGGCTCCAGCGCCGGTTTCGCGATGGTGTTCGCGCTGCTGATCGCCGCGATCCTTTGGAACCTCGGCACCTGGTATTTCGGCCTGCCGGCCTCCTCCTCGCACACGCTGATCGGCTCGATCATCGGAGTCGGCGTTGCGAACGCGCTGATGCGCGGCCGCGACGGCACCTCGGGCGTGGACTGGGGCAAGGCTACGGAGATCGGCTATGCGCTTCTGTTGTCGCCACTGGTCGGCTTCGTCTGCGCCGCCGGCCTGCTTCTGCTGCTCAAGCTGATCATCAAGAACCCGGCGCTCTATGCCGCCCCTGAGGGTCACAAAGCCCCGCCGATGTGGATTCGCGGCCTGCTGATCCTGACCTGCACCGGCGTCAGCTTCGCCCATGGTTCGAACGACGGCCAGAAGGGCATGGGCCTGATCATGTTGATCCTGATCGGCACCGTGCCCACAGCCTATGCGCTCAACCGCGCATTGCCGGAGTCGCAGGTCGCCCAGTTCGCGAAGGTCTCGGATGCCGCCTCCAAGGTGGTTGCGGCCAAGGGCGCCGGCCATGCGATCATCGGCGATCCCCGTCCTGCGGTGACGCAGTACGTCACCTCGCATCACATCAGCGAAGGCACCTACCCTTCGCTGTCAGTGCTGGTGAAGGATGTCGGCGAGCAGGTCGCGAAATACGGTTCGCTGAACAAGGTGCCGGCGGAAGTCGTCGGCAACACCCGCAACGACATGTACCTGACTTCGGAAGCGATCCGATTCCTGATGAAGGACAAGGAAAACGACCTCAGCAAGGAAGAGGTCGCGACCTTGAACGCCTACAAGGGCGGGCTAGACAGCGCGACCAAGTTCATCCCGACCTGGGTGAAGGTCGCGGTCGCGATCGCGCTCGGCCTCGGCACCATGATCGGCTGGAAGCGCATCGTCGTCACCGTCGGCGAGAAGATCGGCAAGACCCATCTCACCTACGCGCAGGGTGCCTCCGCCGAGCTCGTCGCCGCCGCCACGATCGGCGCCGCCGACGTGTTCGGGCTGCCGGTCTCGACCACCCACGTGCTGTCGTCCGGCGTCGCCGGCACCATGGCCGCGAACGGTTCGGGTCTCCAGGTCGCCACCATCAGGAACATGGTGATGGCCTGGGTGCTGACCTTGCCCGTCGCGATCCTGTTGTCGGGCACGCTGTACGTGATCTTCTCGCGGATCTTCTGAAGCCGATCACTTCACTCGAAGACAAAGGGCCCGTGCGATGCGCGGGCCCTTTTCGTTTGTGCTTTCGGCTTGATCTTGCGCTTGGCCTTACGATGCCGCGAGCGATTGCTCGACCAGCTTGACCCAGTACGACGTGCCGTAAACGATGGCCTCGTCGTCGAAATTGTAGGCGGGGTGATGCAGGCCGGCGCTGTCGCCGTTGCCGCAGAAGATGAAGGCGCCGGGGCGCGCCTCCAGCATATAGGCGAAATCCTCGCCACCCATCAGCGGCGACATCTCGAGCACATTGGCCTCGCCCGCAACTTGCCCGGCGATGCGACGCGCGATCTCGGTCTCCGCGGCGTGATTGTTCACCACGGGATAATTCCGCTTGTAGTGCAGATCGATCTTGGCGCCTGTGATCTGCGCCACGCCCGCCACAACCTCGTGGACGCGCTTCTCCACCAGCTTGCGCACCTCCGGCGACAGCGTGCGGATGGTGCCCCTCAGTGTCGCGGTTTGTGGAATCACGTTACGGGCATTGCCTGCGTGGAACTCGCAGATCGAAATCACGGCCGATTCCAGCGGATCGACGCTGCGCGCAACGATCGACTGCAGCGCCGTGATCACCTGTGCACCGACCAGAACGGAATCCACACATTTGTGCGGCCGCGCGGCATGGCCGCCGAGGCCCTCGATCATGATATCGACCTCATCGGTCGCCGCCATGATCGGACCCGGCCGGATCGCGAACGAGCCCACCGGAATGCCCGGACCGTTGTGCATGCCGTAGACCTGCTCGATGCCGAAGCGCTCCATCATTCCGTCCTTGACCATGGCCAAGCCGCCGGCGCCACCCTCCTCGGCCGGCTGGAAGATCACCACGGCATCGCCGGCGAAGTTGCGGGTCTCAGCGAGATAACGCGCAGCACCGAGCAGCATCGCGGTGTGGCCGTCATGGCCGCAGGCGTGCATCTTGCCCGGGGTCTTCGAAGCGTAAGGCACGTTGGTCTGTTCCTCGACCGGCAGCGCATCCATGTCGGCACGCAGGCCGATGGCCTTGAGGCCCTCGCCGGCCGGCTTGCTGCCCTTGATCACGCCGACCACGCCGGTCTGGCCGATCCCCGTCACGACCTGATCGCAACCGAATTCGCGCAGGCGGTCTGCGACGAATGCTGCGGTGCGGTGGACGTCATAGAGCAGCTCCGGATGCTGGTGGATGTCCCGGCGCCAGGCCTGAATATCGGGTTGAAGGTCGGCGACGCGGTTCACGATGGGCATGGAGGGTCTCAAGCTTTGTTGAAAATGCAGGCCTGTCTACCATGCAAGCACCAGTCCACCCAACTGGCGGGGATCGGGGTGTAGCCCCGACTCACAGGCATGGCCGGACTTGTCCCAGCCATCCACGTCTGACTATTAGAACGGAAAGCGCGTGGATGCCCCGGACAGCCCGGGCATGACGCCTGTTGGGTGGAAGCAGAATGCCAAGGCGGCTCGAAGGTGAGTTTGACTACATTGTCGTTGGGGCCGGCACGGCGGGCTGCATCCTCGCCAACCGGCTGTCGGCCGATTCCAGCAATCGCGTCCTCGTCCTCGAAGCCGGCGGCGACGACAACTGGATCTGGTTCCACATTCCCGTCGGCTATCTCTTCGCCATCGGCAATCCGCGCTCGGACTGGATGTTCAGGACCGAGGCCGAGCCCGGCCTGAACGGCCGCTCGCTTGCCTATCCCCGTGGCAAGGTGATCGGCGGTTCTTCGGCGATCAACGCCATGATCTCGATGCGTGGACAGGCCGCCGATTACGATCACTGGCGCCAGCTCGGCATGACCGGCTGGGGTTATGACGACGTGCTGCCGCTGTTCAAACGGCTCGAGGATCACTTCCTCGGCGCGAGCGAGCATCACGGCGCCGGCGGCGGCTGGCGCATCGAGGCGCCGCGGCTGTCCTGGGACATACTGGATGCCGTGGGCGATGCGGCTGAGGAGATGGGCATCAAGCGCATCCCGGATTTCAATACCGGCGACAACGAAGGCACCAGCTATTTCCACGTCAATCAGAAGCGCGGCCGGCGCTGGTCGTCGGCGCGCGGCTTTCTCAAGCCGGTATTGAACCGCCCGAACCTGCGGCTCGAAAAGCATGTGCTGGTCGATCGTCTGATCATCGAACAGGGCCGCGCCGTCGGCGTTCGCTTCATCCAGAACGGCGAGATCATCGAGGTGCGTGCGAAACGCGAGGTGGTCCTCTCGGCAGGCGCGATTGGTTCGGTACAGGTGCTGCATCGCTCCGGCATCGGACCTGCCGACTGGCTGTCGCCGCTCGGCATCGACATCGTGATGGACAAGCCCGGCGTCGGCCGCAATCTGCAGGATCATCTGCAGCAGCGCGCGATCTACAAGGTCGAAGGCGTGCGCACACTGAACGAGACCTACTACAACCTGGTTCGACGCGGCCTGATGGGCCTTGACTACGCCTTCCGCCGCCGCGGGCCGTTGACCATGGCGCCGTCGCAGCTCGGCATCTTCACCCGCTCCGATGCGACGCGCGCACGCGCCAACATCCAGTTCCACGTGCAACCGCTGTCGCTCGACAAGTTCAGCGATCCCCTGCACCGCTTTCCCGCGATCACGGTGAGCGCCTGCAATCTCCAGCCGACATCGCGTGGCACCGTACGTCTGCGTTCGGCGGCGCCGGACGAGAAGCCCATCATCGCGCCGAATTATCTTTCAACGGACGACGATCGTCAGGTCGGCGCCGATGCCATCCGCACCACCCGCCGCCTGATGCAGCAGAAGGCCTTGGCAAAATACCGCCCAAGCGAATATCTGCCCGGCCCCGCCGTCGGCGACGACGATGCCTCTCTGGCCAAGGCCGCCGGCGACATCGGCACCACCATCTTCCATCCCGTCGGTACCGCGAAGATGGGCGCAGCAAATGATCCGATGGCGGTGGTCGACGAACGCCTGCGCTTCTACGGTCTCGGCAGCCTTCGCATTGTCGATGCCTCGATCATGCCGACCATCACGTCTGGCAACACCAACACGCCGACCGCGATGATCGCCGAGAAAGGCGCGACGATGATTTTGGAGGATGCAAAGTGAATGCGTAGCTTTGATCGGGCGTAGCGAAATCCAGGGAGTATTGTAAGTCTGGTCCCGTGTTCCGCTACGCTCCATACGGGCTACGCGTCCAACCACCTCACGAAAACGTCATCGCGTCCGGGAATAAGTCCCCTCCTCTGCCAATCACATCTCCGAAGCCCAATTCCGGGCGGAGTGGAGCTGCGCGATGAGCGGACACGATCACGGTGAGGACGGCTTAAGCCGCCGCAAGGTGTTGGAATGTATGACCTGGGCGGGCACCGGGGTGCTCTGGACCGTCACCGGTGGCGTCCCGCGCTCGCTCGGCATCATCGATTCCGCGCAGGCTGCGACCGCGGCGGCGCCCGGAATGACCTTCCTCCAGATCAGCGACAGCCATGTCGGCTTCGACAAGCCGGCCAATCCCAACGCGCTCGGCACGCTGGAGGAAGCCGTCAACAAGATCAACGCGATGCCGGTCAAGCCGTCCTTCATGATCCACACTGGCGACATCACGCATCTCTCCAAGGCCGCCGAGTTCGACAATGCCGATCGCATCATCTCGCAGAGCAAGCTCGACGTGCACTACGTGCCCGGCGAGCATGATTTCCTCGACGAGGACGTGAAGTTTTATCGCGAGCGCTACGGCCGCGGTACCAAGGGCGCAGGCTGGTATTCGTTCGACGCCGGCGGCGTGCACTTCATCGGCCTCGTCAATGTCGTCGACCTCAAGGCCGGCGGCCTCGGCAATCTCGGTGCCGAGCAGCTCGCCTGGCTCGAGGACGATCTGCGCGGCAAGTCGAAATCGACGCCGATCGTGCTGTTCGCCCACATTCCGCTCTGGACCGTCTACCCCGAATGGGGCTGGGGCACCGAGGACGGTGCTCGCGCGCTGGACCAGGTGAAAGGCTTTGGTTCGGTCACCGTGCTGAACGGCCACATTCACCAGGTGATGCAGAAGGTCGAGGGTAACGTCACGTTCCATACCGCACGTTCGACCGCCTTCCCGCAGCCCGCGCCCGGGGCGGCTCCTTCGCCCGGACCGATGAAGGTCGAGGACGCAAAGCTCCGCGCGATGCTTGGCGTTGCCAGCATCAACTTCAAGCAGAACGAGCAGCGGCTCGCGATCATCGACACGCCGCTCCAGGGTTGATGCAAGGCTAACGGAAGCTGACAATGAAGATTCTCAATCGCCGCGACCTCGGTGTCGCCTTCGGTCTCGCTCTGGCCGCGGCCATGCTATTACCCGTCACAACCGCCCGTGCCGAGGACATGGAGGTGCATATCGACAACTTCGTCTTCCAGCCGGCCGAGCTCAGGATCAAGGTCGGCACCACCGTGACCTGGACCAACCGGGACGACATCCCCCACACCGTGGTGTCGGCCGGCAAATTCAGGTCCAAGACCCTGGACACTGACGACAAGTTCTCGTTCACCTTCACCAATGCGGGCGACTACAAATATTTTTGTTCTCTGCACCCGCACATGACGGGGATGATCAAGGTTGAGTAACACCTCGAACCAAGGCATCAACGTCTTGCCCGGCCGGTGGTCCCACACCGGCCGGGCCCGTGTGCCTTCGGTCACACTCAGGGACGAAACGAATAGGGACGAGACGATCAGCGACGAAACCAAGCAACGAGCAGAACAAGAGGCAAAGCGAGGAGCGATGCCCGCCAACGACGATTTGCAGAAGGCGCAACGCTTCCGCGAGGCGGCGCTGCCCCATCTCGACGACGTCTACACGCTCGCGCGCTATCTCTTGCGTGACCCCTCCGATGCCGAGGACGCGGTGCAGGAGTGCTATCTGCGCGCGCTGAAGCATTTCGACAGCTATCGTGGGCCGGCGATAAAGCCTTGGCTATTCGCGATCCTGCGTAACGTCTGCAATGCCGAATATGCACGGCGCGCACACAGGCACACCGCGATCGAGGATACGCCCGGCGCTGCCGAGCAGACGCCGATCTGGCAGGAGACCGAGGCCAGCCCCGAAACCGAAGTGCTGCGCAGCCGCGATGCGAGCGCGATCCGCAAGCTGATCGACGCGCTCGCCGAGCCGTTCAAGGAAACGTTCGTGCTGCGGGAGATCAACAACCTGTCCTATCGTGAAATCGCCGAGGCCGCTGGCGTGCCCGTCGGCACTGTGATGTCCCGCCTCGCCCGCGCCCGCGCCATGCTGCGCGCGGGCTGGACGGCGGATGAGGAGCAAGCAAGATGACCTGCGACGAAGCAAGAATCCTGCTTCACGCGCTGCTCGACAACGAGCTCGATGCCGGCCACGCGCGCGAGGTCGAAGCCCATATCGCCGGCTGCCCGGCCTGCGCTGCGGAGTTCGCCGCGCAGCGCGAGATGCAGCGCGTGCTCGCAGACGCCGATTTGCGCTACACCGCACCGGCGAGCCTGCGTGCGCGTATCGAGGCCTCGCTGCCGCAGCCGCAGCATCAACAGCCGAGCCGCCGCTCCGTGCTGCGCGGCTTTGCGATGGGCTCGGCAGTCTCCGCGCTCGCCGCCTCCGGCGTCGTCGCATTGGTGCTGCGCCAGGACGACCAGCAGCGCATCCTGTCGGAGGTCGTCTCCGCGCATCTGCGCTCGCTCCAGGCCGGCCACCTCATCGACGTGGTCTCGACCGACCAGCACACGGTGAAGCCGTGGTTCAACGGCAAGCTCGACGTCGCCCCGCCCGTGATCGACCTCACCGCACAAGGCTTTACGCTGGTCGGCGGCAGGCTCGATTATATCGACGCCCGCGCCATCGGTGCGGTCGTCTATAAGCGCCGGCAGCACGTGGTGAATTTGTTCGTATCGCAGACATCGAACGCGGAATACCGCGCACCCAGGACCGAAGCCATGCAGGGCTTCAACTGCCGGCGCTGGGGCAATCGCGGCCTGAACTTCTGGGCCGTCAGCGATCTCGGCGCAGACGAGCTTGCCGAATTCGTCGACAAGTTCGAGGCGGCGATGAACGGTTAGCTTCTGCGCATGCCGTCATTCGAGCGGAGGAAATCGTTCGAAGACGGGCAGTTCGTGAGCCCGCACCATCCAGCCAATCCGCTCGGCGACCTGAATGTGCATCGTCGCCGGAACGGCATCAGGGTCATCATAGGTGCCGCTCTGGATATCGATGATATCGGGCATCAGGTTTTCGTTGATGTAGAACAGCCCCGTGCCGCAATCGGCACAGAAGTGACGTCGTCCATGTTCGGATGATTGATAGATCTTCGGCTGACCGCGCACGACTTTGACCGCCTTGAGCGAATACATCACCCAGCCAACCATCGGTGCCCCGGAGTGACGGCGGCAATCCGCGCAATGGCAGAGCGCATGCACCATCATGTCGCCGTTCACTTCATAGCGGATGGCGCCGCAATGACAGCCGCCAGTCAAAGGCATCGCCCACTCCTCTCCCGGTCAGGTCAATGCCGGGAAATAAGCGTCGATTTGGAATTTCGGGAGACGGACTGCTTCAGCAGGTCGCACGTCGCGACATCAGGCCGCAGCAGAGGCCTTACGCAGACCTTCGCACCGCATTGTCCACCAGCGTCTTGCCGAGCGACCAAATCGCGCCGGGGACCTTGTGGCTGCCGGCGATGACGTCGTCGAAGGCGCGCTCGATCCAGCCGCAATCTTCCTCGGTGATGGTGAGCGGCGGCAGAAGCTTGATGGTGTGGCTGCCATGGCCGGCGACTTGCGTGAGGATCTTGTGGTCCTTGAACAGCGGCACGGTGATGAGCTGGCAGAACAGACCCTTGTTGGCTGCCTCCAGCACGTTCCAGGACGCCCGCAGCCGCAGCGATTTCGGCGGACCGAACTCGACGCCGATCATCAGGCCCTTGCCGCGGACCTCCTTCAACAGCTCG
Organism: Bradyrhizobium sp. CAR08; assembly: GCF_052871955.1. Lineage (NCBI taxonomy): Bacteria > Pseudomonadati > Pseudomonadota > Alphaproteobacteria > Hyphomicrobiales > Nitrobacteraceae > Bradyrhizobium > Bradyrhizobium sp. CAR08. Next base: position 177,784 of record NZ_JBIXJX010000007.1, on the reverse strand, counting down.
TAGCCGGGCACCATGCGCGTGAGCGCGAGGCGCAGCTCGGCACCGCGCTTGGCGGCGGACTCGATCAGCTTCTCGGACTCCATGATGTCAAGCGTGGCGATGCCCGCAGCCATCGCCAGGTCGTTCTTGGAGAAGGTCGAGCCGTGCACGACGGCGCGGTCCATCTGGTTGAATATCTTGTCGAAGATGCTTTTGCGCGTCAGCACCGCGCCGACCGGCACATGGCCGCCGGACAGCGACTTCGACAGCAGCACCATGTCGGGCTCGACGTTCCAGTGCTCGACCGCGAGGAAGCGGCCGGTGCGGCCCATGCCGGTCTGGATCTCGTCGGCGACGAACAGCGTGCCGTATTTCTTGCAGAGCGCAGCTGCACCCGGCAGGAACTCGTCGGTGGGCATGTTGACGCCCTTGCCCTGGATTGGCTCGACGACGAAGGCCGCCACCTCGCGCGAGGCCAGCGCCTTTTCGAGCGCGGCGAGATCGTTGAACGGGATCGAAGTGCATCCCGGCAGCAGCGGCTCGAAGCCGGTGCGGAAGTTCGAATCACCGGTCAGCGACAGCGCGCCATAGGTCAGGCCGTGATAGCCGTGGGCACAATAGACGATCCCCGGACGACCGGTGGCGCCGCGGGCGAACTTGATCGCCGCTTCGACGCATTCGGCGCCGGAATTGGCGAAGAACGCCTTATCAAGATAGGGGACGTATTTCAGGAGCCGCTCGGCGAGCACGCCGGCGAGCACCGAGACGTCGAACTGGACGAGGTTGGGCAGGTCGGCATCGAGCACGCTCTTGAGCGCCTCGCGCATGACAGGATGATTGCGCCCGATCGCAAACACGCCAAAACCGGACAAGAGGTCGAGATAGCGCGCCCCGTCGCGGTCGTAGAGATACTGTCCCTGCCCCTTCTGGAAGCCGACATCGTAGCCGATGGTCTTCAGAACCCGAACGAACTGCTCGTTCAGATGCCGATTATGCAGGGCGCTGCGCTGGGCCTGGCGGTCCGCGAACAGCTGAGACATGTCTGGATTTGGGCTGTGCATCCGCTACATACTTCGGTTGAGGGCCGTCTCGTCAACTGAAAACGGAACGTCGCTGAAAACGGTCTGTGCGGCCTTTTGCCCTTTTTCGGACCATCTTCGCAAGCAGAGCTTTAGACCATGTTGCACTGCCAAGGAACTATCATGCGTTTAGCCCTTTACACCGGACTAATACTGGCTGGCGGTTACACCTGCCTGAACCCGGCGCTCGCGGCCGATCCGACCGGCGACTGGCGGGTTGCCGACGGCGTCGCCAACATTCGTGTCGCCCAATGCAATGGCAGCATGTGGGGCGCGGTTTCCTGGGAAAAACAGCCCGGGGGCCGCGACGAGAACAATCCGGACGCGTCGAAAAAGACCCGGCCCACGCTGGGCATGGCGACCCTGATCGACATGAAGAAAAAGCCCGGCGCCGATCAATGGGAAGGTCAGGTCTACAATGCCAAGGACGGCCAGCTCTACAGCGCAACCATCACGCCGGTTGGCACCGACCAGCTCGAGATCAAGGGCTGCGTGATGGGGTTCCTGTGCGGTGGCGAGACCTGGACCCGGGTCAGCCCCCCGATTCCCTTGAGCTCCGCCAACGCCATGGCCAAGGGCGCGCCGAAGCCCACCGGCGCGGCGTCGAAAGCCCCGGGAACGACCGGCGCTACGGTGGCGCAGCCTGCGCCCGCAGCCCCGAAGGCCGCCGGCACCGCCAAACCCGGTCAGAAGGGCGCCGCCGACCAGGTCGGCGACATCTGCCTACTCCCTGAGATTGCGGGGTTTGCCCATTAGGGCAGGCTGAAACAGCAGCACGGCGGCGAGCGTCGTCACCAGCGACAACGCCAGCAGCTTGCCCATGCTGGACGTGCCGGGATGGCTCGACAGCCAAAGGCTGCCGAACGCGGTGGCCGTTGTCAGCGCGCTGAAAAAGATCGCGCGCGTCAGGCTGGTCTGGAGCAGGTTTGTCCTGCCCGAGCGCCAGGCCACGACATAGTAGATCTTGAAGGCCACGCCGACGCCGAGCAGCAGCGGGAACGCGACGATATTGGCGAAGTTGAGCGGCAAGCCGATCAGCACGCAGATCTCGAGCGTGACCGCGCCTGCCACCAACAGCGGCACCAGCGTCATCAACACGTCGACGAACCGGCGCAGCGTGATCCACAGTAATAGGCCGATCACCAGCAGCGCATAGATTCCGGCATGGATGAACGCCTTCACCACGGTGTCGCCGGATTTCAGGATCGAGACCGGACCGCCGATCGCGGTCGGCTCGGCAACGAGCACCGCCGCCGCAAATTTGCGTAGCGTGTCGTTGTCGTTGGGATCACCCTTCGGCAGCGCCTCGACGCGGATGATACCGTCCTTGCTCTTCCAGGCGCTGACGAGATCTGCCGGCAATGACTTCAGGGTGACCGGCTCGGCCTGCAACGCGTTCCGGAGCTGGTCGAACACGATCTTCATCGGCGCGACGAACACGTCCTGCGCCTTGTTCCGTGTGGCTTCATCGGCATTGGCGAGCTTTTCCAGCGCATCCGCGAGCCGACGCGAGGCAACCGCACCCGGGCCCTTCGCATCGCCTGCGGTCCGGCGCAGATTGTCGACCGACGATTTCAGCGCATCGACGTTTTCCTTGTCCGACGGCGCGGCGTCGATCTGGTCGGGATTGAGCGCGGGGTTCAGCACCTTGGCGCCCTGCGCGAGCAGCTTCAGCTTCGGCGGCTGGTCTTCAGGAACGAAGCTGTTGAGCGACATCACCCGCAACACCTCCGGCACCTTCTCCAGCTTCGCCTCCACCTGCCTTGCCTGCTCTTCCGACGTGGTCATCACGTTGATGGCATTGGCGCCCGTGTTGGGATCCTTGCGCAAGTCGAGGAAGGTCGCGATCGACTCTGCCTTCGGGTTGCGCAGATTCATCGGGTTGAAGTCGAACTTCATGAAATAGAGCAGCGGCAGGCCGGCGACCGCCAGAAACATGGTGCCACCGACGACCAGCACGCGGTGCTTCTCCAGGAAGTGATCGAGCGGCGCCAGGAAGGCATAGCCGACCGGCTCTTTCTCACCGGGCGGGTTCAACAGCTTCAGCATCGCCGGGAGCACGGTGATGCTAGTGAGGAACGCGACCAGCATGCCGACGCCGGCGATCTGGCCGAGTTCGGCGATACCCTTGTAGTCCGTGGGGATGAAGCAGAGGAAGCCAGCCGCGGTCGCCATTGCCGCCAGCGACAACGGAATTGCCGAGCGCTTGGCGGCCAGGATCAGCGCACCGGAGAGATCGTTGTGCTTGTAGCGCTCGGAGCGATAGCGGACGCTGTACTGGATGCCGAAATCGACGCCGAGGCCGACGAACAGCACGGCGAATGCGATCGACAGCAAATTGAGCGAGCCCACCATCATCAGGCCGGCGGCGGTGGTCAGCGCAAGACCGACGAAGAGATTGACGAACACCGCGAAGATGATCTTCGCCGAATGCAGCGCCAGCCACAGGATGAGCAGCACGACGAGGACCGTGCCGATGCCATTGACGACGGCGCCTTCCTGGACGGTTGCATATTCCTCGTTGGCGATCGGGACCGGCCCGGTCAGCCGGACTCGCGCCTGATATTTGGTGGCAAAATCCAGATCGGCTGCGGCCTTGCGGATCGCGTCGGTTGCGCCCTTGCCGGGCTCAAGCGCGTTGTAGTCGAGGATCGGCTTGAACTCGATGAAGGCGCGCTTGTCCGAATCCGTCAGCGGCTCGTCACTGACGAGCTGGCGCCAGGAGAACGTCGCATTGCCCTTGTTGAGCACGGTCTCGACCGTTTGCGCGATCTGGTTGAAGGGCCGTTCGGTGTTGTCGAGCTTGACCTGCCCGCGCTTGACGCCGGCAAGTCCCGTCTCGAGCGCGCCGGTCAGGCCGCGGATCGAGGGATCGCCCGCCATGATCTCGATCAGGGGTGCTGCGGATTCGAACTGGCCGGTGACCTTGGCAACTTCCTCTGTCGGCAGGAACAACAGACCATTCTTCTCGAAGAACTCGCCGGTGCCGAGCTGCTGCATCGACTGGAATTCGGTCTTGTTGTCCTTCAGCTTGGCATAGAGCGCGTCCGACGCCGCGGTCGCCATCTCCGGCGTCTTGGCTTCGACCACCGCCGTAATCGTCGCATCGCGGTCGAAGGCGCGATCGAACTGCTGGTCGCGTTGGCGCCAGTCCAGATTTTGGGCAATCAGCGAGTTGATGTCGGTGTTGATGGCGAAATGCTGGGACGTGTAATAGCCCGCCCCCACCGCCAGCAGGAGCCCGAGAACGACGACGAGGGAGGCAAACCGGGTGCAGGCCCTGACGATGGCAACGACGACGCTTTGCAGCACTACTTTTCTTTCTGCGGTTAACAGCTTGCCGGAAACGCCCGCTGTTTAACGGAGTTCCCGGCCGAAACCTATTGCTGTTTTGAGTGGTTATCGCCGTCAGAAGCTTCGAGGTAAACGGCGGAAGACCATGGCATTATCATGCGGGCCATCGGTATAGCCGAGGAGTTGAGGCGGGAAAGTGACGAAGCGTGCGCACAAATGTCGCCACGTTGCTGCCACGGGCACCCTCTACTATAATACCGCCAAACTGATCCGGCAGGGAACCAAAGTTCATTCCACCTTTCCTTACTGCCGATTTTTTGACACAAAGTACTGCACCTCCATGCACCGGGGCCCCGGCAGGGGTGGGCGGCTACCGCGTGCGCCGAACCGATGGTGCGGATATTGCAACTCATTGGTTCGTATCGGGGTGTCCCCTGAACTTGAGAGCGGATTGGTGCAACTTGCGTGATGGCCGTCCAATGGAAGTTTATCTGGCGCAACCGCGCGGCTTTTGCGCGGGGGTAGTGCGTGCGATCGAGATCGTGGAACGGGCGCTGGAGAAGTACGGCCCGCCCGTCTACGTGCGCCATGAGATCGTGCACAACAAGTACGTCGTCGAGAGCCTGAAGAACAAGGGCGCGATCTTCGTCGAGGAACTGTCGGAGGTGCCGCCGAAGGCGGTGACGGTCTTCAGCGCTCATGGCGTCGCCCGCAGCGTCGAGGAAGAAGCGGCCGCGCGCGACCTTCCGGTGCTCAATGCCACCTGCCCCTTGGTCACGAAAGTTCACAATCAGGGGAAGCGCTACATCGCCAGGGGCCGCACCCTGATCCTGATCGGCCATGCCGGCCACCCCGAGGTCGAGGGTACGATGGGCCAGGTTCCCGCCCCCGTACTGCTGGTCCAAAGCGTTGAAGAGGTTAAGGCCCTTGAGCTGCCGGCGGATACGCCAGTGGCCTATATCACCCAGACCACCCTGTCGGTGGATGACACAAAGGACATCATTTCGGCCCTGCAGGCCCGCTTTACAGATATTCAAGGCCCGGATATCCGGGATATCTGCTATGCGACACAGAACCGCCAATCTGCGGTAAGGGACTTGAGCAAGCTGGTCGACGTGATCTTGGTGGTGGGCGCTGCCAATAGCTCGAATTCGAACCGGCTCCGCGAAATCGGCACTGAGGCCGGTGTCGCGAGTTATCTGATTGCCGACGGCAGCGCGCTCAATCCGGAGTGGTTGAAAGATGCCAGAACCGTCGGTGTCACGGCTGGCGCTTCGGCGCCCGAGGTACTCGTGGATGACGTGATCGAAGCAATGCGGCGGATCGGACCGGTCAAGGTCTCGGTGCTCCCGGGCCGCGAGGAAAACATCGAATTCCGGCTTCCGGCCGAACTGGCTGCGAGCTGACCCACCCGAATTTCAAGCCCAGAAAGAAACTTGTAATGGCTATCCCCTTCTTCAAGGAAATGCGTATCGGCGGCTATTTGATCAAGCAGAAGCTGCTTGGCCGCAAGCGCTATCCGCTCGTGCTGATGCTGGAACCGCTGTTTCGCTGCAACCTCGCCTGCGTCGGCTGCGGCAAGATCGATTATCCGGATGCGATCCTCAACCGCCGCATGACGGCGCAGGAGTGCTGGGACGCGGCCGACGAGTGCGGTGCGCCTATGGTCGCCATTCCCGGCGGCGAGCCGCTGATCCACAAGGAGATCGGCGAGATCGTGCGCGGCCTCGTCGCGCGCAAGAAGTTCGTCTCGCTCTGCACCAACGCGCTGTTGCTCGAGAAGAAGCTCGATCTGTTCGAGCCCTCGCCCTACCTGTTCTTCTCCGTGCATCTCGACGGCCTGAAGGAGCACCACGACAAGGCCGTGTCGCAGAAGGGCGTGTTCGACCGCGCCGTCTCCGCGATCAAGGCGGCCAAGGCCCGCGGCTTCACCGTCAACGTCAACGCCACCATCTTCGACGGCCACCCGGCCGAAGAGATCGCCAAATTCCTCGACCTGACCGTCGAGCTCGGCGTCGGCGTCTCGATGTCGCCGGGCTACGCCTATGAGCGCGCGCCGGACCAGGAGCACTTCCTCAACCGCACCAAGACCAAGAAGCTGTTCCGCGACGTCTTTGCGATGGGCAAGGGCAAGAAGTGGAATTTCATGCATTCCGGCCTGTTCCTGGACTTCCTCGCCGGCAACCAGGAATACGAGTGCACGCCCTGGGGCATGCCCGCGCGCAACATCTTCGGCTGGCAGAAGCCCTGCTATTTGCTCGGTGAAGGCTATGCAAAAACCTTCAAGGAGCTGATGGACACCACCGACTGGGAGACCTACGGCACCGGCAAGTACGAGAAGTGCGCCGACTGTATGGCCCATTGCGGCTACGAGCCGACGGCGGCGACCGCCGCCATCAACAACCCGCTGAAGGCGATGTGGGTGTCGCTGCGCGGCATCAGGACCACGGGTCCGATGGCGCCGGAGATCGACATGTCCAAGCAGCGTCCTGCGCAGTACATCTTCTCCGCGGAAGTGCAGAAGCGCCTGTCGGAGATCCGCAAGGACGAGGCCGCCGCCGCACAGGAGAAGGCCGCACGGAAGGCGTCGACCGCCGCGTAAGCGCGCTAGTCCCACCAACAAGAAAAGGCCCGATCGCGAATGGCGACCGGGCCTTTTGTTTTTAGTGATCGCAGAACCCGCTCAGGCCGCCTCGGAGACCAGCGCCTCGCTGTCGACCAGTTCGGTGCCGATCAGGAAGTCGCGGCAGCCGCGCAGGCTGCGTAGCGCGCGGTTGAAGTCGAGGCCGGTCGAGACCAGTCCGTGCAGCGCAGTCGGGTTGCGCGCGATGCCGCGCAGCACGGCCAGCACGTCGATCTGGCCATTCGGCTTGATGGCGGCGCGGGCGAGCGCCGGCAGCGCGCGATGGGCGGGATCGCTGATGACGCGGACCGCGGCGAACGGCAAGCCGGCCTCGGCGGCGTAGGCCGCCGCGATGTGGCTTTCCATGTCGACGGCGGCCGCTCCCGTCTCCGAATGCAGCGCCGCCTTGCAGGAGCGCCCCGTGACCACTTCCTCGGCACCCGCGAGGCTGCCGCGCACAACGCGGCGGCGCCCCGACGTCAGGCGGTCGATGAGGTCGTCGCCGAGCGAGAGGCCAGCGGCCCAGCGGGTATCGCCCGCGAGCACCTCGGTCGCCAGCACGACGTCGCCGGAGCGCAGCGTCGGGTCGAGCCCGCCGGCCACGCCGAAGGAGATCACACCGCGAATCGTCTCGGGATCCAGCACCGTCAACAGCGCCCGCAACTGGGTGGGGCTGCTCGACGAACAGATGACCGCCATGCCAGGCCCGGCCGCGATGCGGGCCTCCTGAACCAGTCCAGTCACGATCAATATCGGCCGCGGATCAACGGTTTGACCCGCGGTAAGATGGTCCCCCGTCCCCAAAGTCACATTCCGACCCCTACCACCCTGCTGTTGGTGTTCCGCAAGTTCCGATACCGCGCCAACGCCCACAGCGGGAAGAACTTCGGATAACCATGGTACCGTAGATAGAATACACGGGGAAAGCCCGTGGCGGTGTACCGCTGTTCGTCCCACAGTCCTTTTTCGTTCTGTGTTGCAATCAGGTACTCCACCCCGCGGGCGACGGCCGGGTGATCAACCTCGCCAGCAGCCATCAAGGCAAGCAAGGCCCATGCCGTTTGCGAGGCGGTCGAGGGGGCGGCCTCCCAGCCCCGGTAGTCCAACCGGTAGCTGACGGCATCCTCGCCCCAGCCGCCGTCCTGGTTCTGGATCGAGGCCAGCCAGCCGGCGGCTTTCCGGATCATGGGATCGTCATGGCGGACGCCGGCCATGTTGAGGGCGCACAGCACCGACCAGGTTCCGTAGATGAAGTTCATGCCCCAGCGGCCGTACCAGGACCCTTCGGAGTGCTGGGTCTTGCGCAGGTAGGCGATCCCGTCCGCGACATGCTTGCTGGTCTCCGCGGTCTCGCCGAGCTGGGCCAGCATCGAGACGCAGCGGGCGGTGACGTCCTCGGTCGGTGGATCGAGCAGTGCGCCATGGTCCGAGAACGGGATGTTGTTCAGGTAATATTCGAGATTGTTGACGTCGAAGGCGGCCCAGCCGCCGTCGTTGCTCTGCATGCCCTCGATCCACTCCCGGGCACGGTCGATCGCGGCGTCATAGCCGGCCGCACCGTGCTCCCGGCGCATCCGGTCCATCGACATCACGACCACCGCGGTGTCGTCGAGATCGGGATAATGGGCATTGTTGTACTGGAAGGCCCAGCCGCCCGGGCGTACGTCGGGCCGCTTCACCGCCCAGTCGCCCTTCACCTCGAGCTCCTGCTTCGGGATCAGCCAGTCGAGACCCTGCTTGGCGGCCGGCACCGCCTTGTCGCCGCCGGCTTCGAGCAGCGCGTGGGCGGTCAGCGTCGTGTCCCACACCGGCGAGACGCAGGGCTGGCAATAGGCTTCGTCGTCCTTGATCACGAGCAGCTTGTCGATGCCCCGGCGCGTGATCGCGCGCGGCGGGAAGTTCTCGTCCTTGCCGAGCGCGTCGTACATCATGACGATGTTGGCCATCGGCGGATAGATCGCGCCCATGCCGTCCTCGCCGTTCAGCCGCTCCTCGGTGAAGGCGAGCGCCGCGTCGATGGCGCGTTTGCGCAGGCTCTTGGGAAACATCGGCTCGACCACGCGCAAAATGCCGTCGAGCGCGCGGAACAGCACGAACCAGGCCATGCTCTGGTGCGGCGCCTTGGCGGTCATGCCGATCGAGCGCGGATCCTGCAGGAACAGCTCGTCGATGCCGACGCCCTTGGGATTCTTCGCCCGTGGCTTCAGCGCGGCGATGACCATCAGCGGCACCATGGTGGTGCGCGCCCAGTAGGAGATCTTGTTGATGTGGAACGGCGACCAGAACGGCAGCAGCACGATCTCGATCGGCAGCACCGGTACCGCGCGCCAGGTCACGACGCCAAACATCGCAAGCATGAAGCGCGTGAAGACATTGCTGTGAATGGCGCCGCCGCGGGAATGGATCGCCTCGCGCGCACGCACCATGTGCGGCGCGTCGATGGAATCCCCGATCATCTTCAGCGCGAAATACGCCTTGACGCTGGCGCTCATGTCGAACTCGCCGTCATGCACCAGCGGCCAGCCGCCATGGGCGCCCTGCACGCGGCGAAGATAATTGGCGATCTTGGCTTCGAGCACGGCATCGACCGGCTCGGCGAGATAATGGCGCAGCAGGACGTATTCGGCCGGAATCGTGCAATCTGCCTCGAGCTCGAACACCCAATGGCCGTCGGGTTGCTGGAAGCCGAGGACGCCTTCGGTGGCCGACGCAATGCTCGATTCCAAGTTCCTGAATTCTTGGGCTTCGCGGCTGGTCGCGTTCACGGAATCCATCTCGCTCGATTGCTCCGATAGTCGATTGAATGGGCCGAAATTGACCGGGACAAATGCCCGTCAGGGCCGCCTGTCACTATCCCTTGGCGGCCAGAACCAGATCGGCGGCGCGATCACCGGATCGGACCGATCCCTCGATGGTTGCAGGCAATCCCGTAGCAGTCCAATCGCCTGCAAGAAACAGGTTTTTCAGCGCAGTGACCGGCCCTGGACGCAGGGCATTCTGCGCCGGCGTCGCCGCAAATGTGGCACGGCGCTCGCGCACGATCTGCCAGGGGGGCAGCTCGCCGGAAACACCGCCCGCCTTGCAGACGTCGTTCCAGATCGCCTGCGCGAGTTCCTCGCGCGGCATGTCGACCAGACGGTCGCCGTTGCTGATGGTGACGGACAGCCGGTTCGGGAACGAAAACAGCCATTCCACGACGCCGCCGATCACGCCGAGGATCGGTGCCGATCCCGCCGGCGGCTCGACGCGGAAATGCGCATTCACGATGGCGCGGAATTCGGTCGGCGTCTTCAGGCCCGGCAGCAGGTTGGAGGCAGCGCGCGGCGGCACCGCCATCACGACGACGTCGCCTTCGCTGATCTGGATCACATCCTCGCCGCCGAAATTCAGCGCGCCGACTTTGCCGTCATGGGTCGCAAACGAGCGCAGCTCATGGCCGAGCTGAACGCTGTGCCCGCGCCCCTGCAGGAACGTCACGGCGGGCTCGATCAGTACCGCGCTGAGCCCGTCGCGCGCGATCAGGGGACGGCAGGCCTGCCCGCCGGCGAGCAGCGTCTCGCGCACGATCGCGCCGGCAAGCCCCGCCGAGCCTTCGGGTGGATCGACGTTGAGGGCCGCGAGCAGCAGAGGCTGCACCAGGCGCTGATAGAGAACGCCTTCGCACGGAATTGACTTGCCGACCAGCGTCTCTTCCGATGCCCAGATCAGCGGCGCCAGCTTCAGATAATCGGTCAGCCCAGTGTCGGGGACGCGGCGGCTCTCGTCGAGCACCCAGGTCGGGAGCCGGCCGTCGCCGAGGTCGATCTGCCAGCGCTGCCCGGTCTTGAGATCGACGAAGGGAAACTGCGCGCGCTCCGGACCGACGAGGCCCGCCTCGGTCCCGATCGAACGCGCATAGGCGCGCGCATGGCTATTGCCGGACAGCAGCAGATGGTTGCCGTTGTCGATGGTGAGATTGGTGGCGCCGTCGAAATAGGAACGGCAACGGCCGCCGGCCTGCTGCGTCGCTTCGTGCACGGCGACCTTGAAGCCGGCATTGGCAAGTCGCACGGCGACGGAGAGGCCGGAGATTCCAGCGCCAATGATGTGAGCTGTTTTTTGCATCAGATAAGAGCGTATCGGAGCAGGATGGCGATACGTGTGATCTTCGACACACGCACCGGCTCGCGCGGCGCGTTGAACCCGCGCGCGATCAGGAGATCCAGAATGGCATGATAGTATTTCGACATCATCCGCGGCGCGCGCACCGCGCGGCGCCGGTTGCGGTTCATGATCTCGTCCGACTTCTCGAAATACACTTTTGCGCGCTGCGCCAGTGGCAGGCAGACCTTCGGCAGCGCGCGCTCGACGATCACGCGGTCCGGATCGTTGGAGGTGATGCCGGCATGCAGCAGCGCTTCGCGCGGCAGATAGAGCCGGCCGAGGCCCGCGTCCTCGTCGATGTCGCGCAGGATGTTGGTGAGCTGGAGCGCGCGGCCGAGATGATGGGCGAGCTCGATGCCGTCTTCTTCTGGCAAGCCGAAGACCCGGACCGACAGCCGCCCTACGGCGCTCGCGACGCGATCGCAGTAGAGATCCAGCGTCGCCATGTCGGGCGCGCGGATGTCCTGCGGCACGTCCATCTCCATGCCGTCGACGATGGCGAGGAAATCCTCGCGCTTGAGGCCGAAGGTCTTCACCGAGGTGACGTAGTCCTTCAGCCGCGGCGGCGGATTGCCCTGGTAGAGCGCATCGATGTCGTTGCGCCACGCCTGAAGGGCGGCGAGCCGTTCGTCGCGCGGGCCATCGGAATCGGCGATGTCGTCGACCTGGCGGCAGAAGCTGTAGATCTGGAACATCGCTTCACGCTGGTCGTGCGGCAGGATGCGCATCGCGGCGTAGAACGAACTGCCGGATGCGGTCGAGCCATAATTGGCGCCGGGCGAGGTCGCCTCAAGCGTCATGTGCAGTCCCCGGTCTGGAAATGGCCTTGCGTCCGACCGTGCGGCGGCCGACTTCGCCGATCATGCCGGCGAGGCTGAAGGTGAGGAGCTCGAGCTTGTTCAGGTGCACGCGCTCGCGCAGGGGATCGCGCACCTTCAACAGGCGCACGATGCGGTCGGCATAGGCCTGGATCACCGAGACCTCGACGCCGAGGCGGAAATCCCGGATCTCCGCAGCTAGCGACCTGCCCTCGGCGAGCAGCGCTTCGTTGCGGACGGCGAGAGCCTGAAGGCAGGCCAGCATCGCCGGTGGCGACTGCGCCAGTCCGAGCTGCTCGACCGAGGCGCCACTCGCGGCCAGCGCATCGCGCGGCAGATAGACGCGGTTGAGCTCGCGGAAATCCTTGCCGCAATCCTGGAGGTGGTTGTTGATCTGCAGCGCTGCGCAGAGCGCATCTGACGCGGCCCAGGTCGAGGTGCTCTCACCATGGACGTCGAGCATGAAGCGGCCGACCGGCATCGCCGAGTAGCGGCAATAATGGATGACCTCGTCCCAATTCTCGTAGCGCAACTTGGTCACGTCCATACGGAACGCGATGAGCACGTCGAGCGCGTGGCGCGACGCCATGCCGCGTTCGGCCAGTGCGTGCCGCAGGCTGACGGCCTCGGCCTGGGTGTCGCCTTTGCCGAGCAATTCCGCCTCGAGCAGGTCGAGATAAGCGAGCTTCTCGTCCGGGGGCAGCGTGGCGTGGTCGGCGATGTCGTCGGCGGTGCGGACGAAATTGTAATACGCCAGGATCAGCGCGCGATGACGCGGATGAATGATCCAGGACGCGACGGGAAAATTCTCGTCGCGCTCACCCTTGCCGGATCGCAATTCGCTCGCAGAGGTCATCGAGGGCTGGTCTACAATCGTTTGGACAGGAAGGGCTTTTTCGCTCGCGCGAGCCCGTGCGGGCGATGCCGCCGCGGCCCCCATATAGGGGAATACGGCCGCAAAACCAATCCTGTCTCTCGATGGCTGCCCTTTGCGGATCAGGTCCGAAAAGGCGGCCCCGGGGCCGCCTTTTGTGGGCCAGTGGCCGAGCTTACTGGTTGTGGTTCTTCAGGACCTGGTCGCAGGCCTGAGAGATCTTGGCCCGGTTCTCCTTGAGGCAGGCCAGGATGGTGAAATCACCCTGGTCGATGACCGGACGGCAGAGCTTCTGCACATCGCGCGAGCAGGCCTTCTGCTCGGCGTCCGTGCCGCGCCCTTGCTGGGCGAACGCTGCGGTCGAGAGGGAGGCCGACAGCAAGGTGAGAGCGACGAGAAGCTTACGCATTGTATTCCTTCATTCTGACGGCAGAATCGCACCAATCCCGGACAGCACAGGGCGACGACCGGAGCGGATTGTTCTGATGGCAAGTCGCCGCGGGAGGAGCGGCCTCGGAGAAGGCACAAGCACTGGCAAATGCGGCCAAATTGGCGCCACGTCCACCAAATCAGGGCTTCCCTGCGTCTTCTCTGGCAAATGTAAGAGACTGATACTACGTCATAATTCAGGTGCGCCGCGTTTTGCTGCGCACCTGTTGCAGAGCTGCATCTCTCGATACCGCCTCGGGACCAAGAAACATGCCGAAATACGACAAATCGAGAGGTGGAAGCATGGCGCAAGGCGTCGTGAACTGCCATCTCTGGCAGTCGGGCATTGAACCTGTCACTGGCTCGGAACACTAAACTTTCGATGTGGCGAGACGTTCTTCGTGAGAAGCGGACGTCGTTCTAAACGGGATATTTTGAGATGAAATTCTTTGGACGGACTGAACTGGCAATCAAGGCGGCCGGCATCGGCGCTGCGCTGCTCTTCTCGGTTTCGACAAGTCAGGCTCAGTCGTCCGGACCGTTTGCAGGTTTCGAGGGCGCATGGACCGGGACGGGTACGGTGTCGCTGTCCGACGGCTCGACCGAGCGCATCCGCTGCAAGGCGGACTACAAGGTTGCCGGCACCGGTCTCAGTCTCAAGCAGGCGTTGCACTGCGCCTCCGACAGCTACAAGTTCGACCTCACCAGCGATGTGACCAGCCAAGGCGAGCGCATCTCCGGCAATTGGAGCGAGACCAACCGCAACATCTTCGGCAATCTCCAAGGCACCGCCGGTGGCGGCCAGATCGAGGTGTTCGTCGAGGCCAACGGATTTGCCGCCAATTTGTCGCTGCGCACCAACGGCACCAAGCAGACGGTGCAGATCTCATCCAAGGGCGAGATTCGCGGCGTCAACATCACGATGACGAAGGGCTGACAGCTCTTACCGCTTCGAAGCGACAAGCCCCGGTTCTCGCGAACCGGGGCTTGTTGTTTTTCGGAGGCGCGGCGCAATCGTCCGGACCGCGCCGATTCCGTGTCCGATGGATGCAGCCGCTCAGATCGCCGGCTTGTCGGTGCCCTGAAGCTTGGCGTGCAGATTGATCAACCACATCGCCGTCGGCCGCAGGATGAAGAGGTCGGCGACGAGCGCCATCACCATCGAGAAGGCGCTGAGCCAGCCGAACAGCCGTAGCGACGGCAGATCGGAGAACACCGTGACGACGAGACCGCAGGCCAGCACCAACGTGGTCAGGATCAACGCCGGGCCGACCAGCACGGTCGCGCGCTCCACTGCGAGCGCCGAGCCGACGCCCGGCTTGCTCTCGAGCCTGAGGCGGTTGAGGAAGTGGATGGTGGCGCTTAAGCCCAGGCCGAACGAAACGGTCAGAGCTACGACACTGGCAAATTGCAGTCCCTCGTCCATCGCCCACAGCACTGTTCCCGACATCACGACGGGGAAGATGCCCGGCAGGATGCAGGCGAACATCACGACCCAGGAACGGAAGGCAAGGCCGATGAAAATCGCGACCAGCGCGAATTCGACGGTGAGCCCGCGGTTGAGCTTCTCGATCATGCCGGCCGAATTGCGCGCGGCAATCGCGGCAAGACCCGTGACCGCCACTTCATAGCCGGGATGCTTCTTGCGGACGGCGTCGAGCTCGGTATCGAGCTTGTCGACGATCGGCAGGAGCTGGCTGGAATCCTTGTCCGGCACGCGACCTGCGACCACGACCGCGTCCTGCTCGGCATCGATGAACCGGCGCACCAGATGCTCCGGAATGACGCTGACATATTCCTTCAGGGTCGCGACGTCGGCGCTGCCGGCCTTGTCCGCGAGCCAGCGGCGCAGGGTCTCGACCGACCAGACATTGCCGACACCGGCGGCCTTCTCCACCGTCGCGTGCACGTCCGCGATGGTCTGCAGCGTCTCCGGCGAATAGAGCGATTCACCCTTGGGGAACTGGATCAGAACGTTGACCGGGTTGGCGCCGGTGAGCTTGGCGTCGAGCCGGTCGCTGGCCGCGACCGCTTGGCGCTTGTCCGGCACCTGGTCGGCGAGCCGGTAGCGCGGCTCCAGATTTGCGTAGATGACGCCGAGGCCCGCCACGAACACCACCGCGATCAGGCTGAACAGGCCGGGACGGCCCACCATGCGCACCGCGATCCAGTAGCAGAAATTACGCAGCGCTTGTACGCCGGCATCCGCGCTCTGGAACTTGGTCGCAAAGACCTTCTCGTTGCGCACGAGCAGCACGCCGAACACCGGCACGAGCGACAACACCGCAACCAGCGCGATGATGGTGGCGGCGAGACCCGCCTCGCCGAACTTGCGGATCAGATCGGAGTCGGAGAACTGGAGCGCGATGAAGGAAATGCCTGCGGTGCCGTGCGTCAGCACGCAGGCCGGTCCCACCACCAGCACCGCGTTCTTGAATGCGGTGAACTTGTCCTGGCCCGCGATCAGCCGGTCGCGCGCGGCGAAGGTGAGCTGCATCGAGTCCGAGAAGCTGATGACCATGATGAGCGGCGTCATCACGTTCAGGAACATGTTGAGATTGAAATTGGCCCAGCCGAGCGCGCCGAGCGCCAGCAGGATCGCGATCATCGGCGGGAACGCCGCCGCCACCATGAACGAGATTTTGCGGAAGAAGATGATGGCGATGACACAGCCGGCGAGAATGCCGAGGATGTTGTAGGTGAGCCCGTCGCGCTCGACCGCGTTGCGGATCTCGAGCTGCATCACCGGCACGCCGGAAAGCTGCACGTTGAGCCCGGTGTCACTGAGGTCTTCCTTTATCAGCGCGCGGATGTCGGCGACGGTCTTGGTCAGCTTGTTGGAGGCGACCACCTCCGGATCGAGCGACAGTACGATCAGCGCCAGCGTGCCGTCCTCGGACAACAGCTTGCCGCGGATGATCTCGTTGGCTTTGACGCCCTCGATGAACTTGTCATAGGCCTCGCCCTCGGGCAGCTCGGGCGGGAACAGTGCGGCGGGAAGCTTGCCCGGAGCGGGCGCCTGACGCGCGGAGAACAGCGAGACCAGTCCGCGCGTACCCTCGACCAGCTGCATGTCGGTGACGAAGTCGCGCAGCTTCTCGAGGTTGTTCCGGGCCAGCAGGGTCTTGCCCTCGACTACGACGAGGACGTCGAATTCCTCGGCCGGGAACTTCTTGGTCACCGCTTCGTACTGGCGGAATTCCGGCGTGTTGGACCGGAACAGCTGCGAGAGCGAATCGTCGATCTTGATCCGGTGGATGCCGAACACGGCGCCGACGATCAGCACGAGCAGGACGACGCAGGAGACGATGGGCGCCCGGACTGCGATCAGCCCGATGCGCTCCAGCCCGAAGGCGATCGAGGACGCAGGTCCCTGCTCGACCTTGTCGACATGAACCTCACTCTCGCTGTGC
The DNA here is from genome assembly GCF_052871955.1 of Bradyrhizobium sp. CAR08. Taxonomy (NCBI): domain Bacteria; kingdom Pseudomonadati; phylum Pseudomonadota; class Alphaproteobacteria; order Hyphomicrobiales; family Nitrobacteraceae; genus Bradyrhizobium; species Bradyrhizobium sp. CAR08. Next base: position 161,132 of record NZ_JBIXJX010000007.1, on the reverse strand, counting down.
TTTTCGAGCATGCCTTGTCCAGTTCCTAAATCGGCTCGGGTCTGTGAGCTTGTCGCGCCCCGCGAACGGCTTGAAAATGCCATACCAATGGGAGGCTTGCCCTTTGAAAATGCGCAGAAAATCGCTGCGAGGGTTTAGCAGGTCAATCGCCCTTCTCGCAAGCAGGCGGAGTGTGGCCGAATCGATCAAGATGTGGCGATTTTGCCTTAATGCCCTTCATTCGGGCAAAGCCGTGCCAATTCGACGCGGCGCGCGGTCTGCGCTCTCGTCCTTCAGCGCCACACCGGTCACTTCCCGCGCGAGCCCCTCGCGGACCAGCCAGGCGATCTTGAAGGCAGCCTCGTCATAGCTCAACCCGGCCTTGTGGATGTTCGACACGCAATTGCGCTCGGCATCAGTGCGACCCGGCTTGGGGGCGAAAGTTAGATAGGCGCCGAGACTGTCGGGCGCCGACAGGCCCGGCCGCTCGCCGATCAGCATCGCGACCATGCGCGCGCCGAGAATGGCGCCGATCTCGTCGCCGAGCGCGACGCGCGCGCCTGAGGCGACGACGACATGGCCGATCGCGACACCATCGTCGGCCGCGAGCAACGGCAGCAGGCGCATCACCAGCGCGGCCGCATGGGCGTGGACCGCCGCCGCCGACAGGCCGTCGCCAATCACGAGTGCGAGTTGGCACGGCTCCGAGGCGCTCCGCGCCAAGGACTCGGCTGATCCGGCATCGAGCCGTCTGCCCAGATCGGGCCGCCGCAGATAGTCCCCGCGGTCGACCGCCCGGCTGTTCGCCTCGGTGACGACGAGGCCAAGCGCGCAGAGATCCGCGACCAGCCGCGGCGCATCGAACACGGCGTGTACGGCATCGCGGGCGCGGGCGTGGTCCAGTGTGAAATCGAGCAATGCCCGCGTCGGCAGGCTCGCGCCGCTGCGCCCGAGCGCGACGCGCGCGGGCGTAAGCGACCGCAGATCGAGGGTCGGACGACGCGGGATGGCCGGATCAGACATGTTGTGTCATTCGGCGGGAACGGAGGCCTCGCGTAGCCGGATCGAATAGTTCGAGGCGTTCTGCTGGCCGGTCGAGGCCGCCCGCGCAAAGGTGATGAGATGGTGCGCGATCAGGGTGCAGCCGATCAGGCCTTCGAGATCGCCGCGCTTGATGCGGCCCAGCGCGAACTTCCAGAACACGCGCTTGTAGTCGCCGAGCACGCCGACCTTCCAGAAGATGTTTCGCAGCATGACGAGGCCGCGCCTGATGTTGGTCCAGGTCTTCATCTCGTCCGGCGTTGGCATCTTGAGGCGGTGCACGTAAACGTGGTCGCATTGATACTGGAAGCGCCCGTAGACCTTCTCGGGCTCGTAGGCGACGGCCATGGCGTGCTTCCAGGACGCAACGACGTCGTCGTAGGGCAACAGGAAGTCAACATTGGAATCGCGCCCGTCGTCCTCGACCAGGCGCCCCTCGCGCTCCAGACGGTCCCACAGCGGCGTCTTCGGCAACGCCTGAAGCAGGTTGATCGTGAGCAGCGGAATTCGGGACTCCTCGACAAAGGCGAGCAGCGCCTCCGAAGTGTTCGGCTTGTCGGTGTCGAGCCCCATGATGATGCCGGACACGACCTCCATGCCGTAGGAGTTGATGGTTTGCACGCCCTCGAGGATCGGGACCATCATGTTGTGGTCCTTGTGCATCGCCTTCAGCGCATCGGGGTCGGGCGTCTCGATGCCGCAGAAGATGGTGACGAAATAGGCCTCGCGCATCTTCTCGAGGATTTCCGGCCGCTTGGCGATGTTGAGCGTCGCCTCGCAGGCGAGCCGCACCATGTAGCCGGTCCTCTTCTGCCATTCGATCAGATGCGGCAGGAGGTCGAGCGCCGCCTTGCGGTTGCCGATGAAATTGTCGTCGACGAAATAGACCGTGTCGGTCATGCCGCATTCCCGCAGGCGGTCGAGTTCGGCGATGATCTGCTCCGGCGACTTGAGGCGCGGGTTGCGGCCATAGAGGCCGGGGATGTCGCAGAACTCGCACTGATACGGACAGCCGCTGGAATACTGGATGCTGCCGAGGAAGTATTTCTTCACGTCGGCGAGCTCGTAGGCCGGGATCGGAAACTCCGTCATCGGCACGCGGTCCTTGGTGGTCAGAACCACCTGGGTCTCGGGACGCGAGATGTCGCGCGACAGTATCTCGAGCAGCTGATTGGTGGCGTCGCCGAGCTCGCCGACATGGAGATAGTCGAAGGATGGATAGTAGTTCGGGCAGGCGCTGACGGAGGGGCCGCCGAGCGCGACCGGCAGATCGAACTCGTGGGCGCGGCGGCAGATATCGTTCATCTGCTGGCGCTGGATGTGCATGCCGCTGACGAAGACCGCCTCGGCCCATTCGAACTCTTCTCTGGTCGCACGGCGAAGGTTCTCGTCGACGAATTTGACCTGCCATTCCTCGGGCAGATAGGCCGCGAGCAGCAAAAGTCCCTGCGGCGGCATGAAGGCGCGGACGCCATCGGTTAGTGGGTAGGAATGCTCGAACGTCCCGAACGACGATGTGTATCGCGGAAACACGCAGAGAATCCGCCGGGACGTCCCGTTACTTTCAGCTCGCATCAAAGCTCCCCCGCCACGCTCGACTTAGCTGCGGAAATTGCCAGACAGCTACATAGCGTAATGCTGCCGCCGGAATTTCTCAATATTGTGGCAGAGCTTAATTCCCTTGGGCACCAATGGTTTCCTCGGGCCACCGGGTGCTTCCGCCACGTCACGCGATCAACCGTGAGGCAAAATCGGGCAGCAGGCCTGCATCGCCGGCAAGACGGAAATCGGGGCCCGCAATGCCCGACCGCACCAGCCAGTCGTCGAATTCCGGCGCACGACGCAATCCGAAGACGTCGCGGACATAGAGCGCGTCGTGAAAAGACGTGGACTGATAGTTCAGCATGACGTCATCGGCGCCGGGGACACCCATGATGAAGGTGACGCCGGCGGCCGCAAGCAGCGTCAGCAGATTGTCCATGTCGTCCTGGTCCGCCTCGGCGTGGTTGGTGTAGCAGATGTCGATCCCAAGCGGCAGGCCGAGCAGCTTGCCGCAAAAGTGATCCTCCAGCCCGGCCCGGATGATTTCCTTGCCGTCGTAGAGATATTCCGGGCCGATGAAGCCAACCACGCTGTTGACCAGGAGGGGCGCAAAGGCGCGGGCCACCGCATAGGCGCGGGCCTCGCAGGTCTGCTGGTCGACGCCGTGATGGGCATTGGCCGATAGCGCCGAGCCCTGCCCGGTCTCGAAATACATCACGTTCTGCCCGACCGTGCCGCGCTTCTGCGACAGCCCGGCCTCTTGGGCCTCCTTGAGGAGCGCGAGGTCGACGCCGAAACTGCGGTTGGCGGCCTCGGTGCCGGCGACCGACTGGAACACGAGGTCGACCGGCGCCCCCTGCCCGATCAGCGACAGCGTCGTGGTGACATGGGTCAGCACGCAGGCCTGGGTCGGGATCTTCAGCCGCGCGATGACCTCGTCGAGCAGCCGCAGCAATTGGCCGATCACGGCCGGGTCGTCGCTCGCCGGGTTGATGCCGATGCAGGCATCGCCGGCGCCGAGCAGGATGCCGTCGAGGATGGAGGCGGTGATCCCTCTGGCGTCGTCGAAGGGATGGTTGGGCTGGAGCCGGGTGCTCATCCGGCCCTTCAGACCGATGGTGTTGCGGAAAGCGGTGGTGACCTCGCATTTCCGCGCCGCCAGGATGAAATCCTGGTTGCGCATCAGCTTCGACACCGCCGCCGCCATCTCCGGGGTGATGCCGCCGGCCAGCTTGCGTAGGATTTCGGGCGTCGCGGCGTCCGATAGCAGCCAGTCGCGAAAGGCGCCGACCGTCAGCGAAGCCACCGGCGCGAACGCCTTGGCGTCGTGGCTGTCGATAACGAGGCGGGTGACCTCGTCGGTCTCATAGGGGATGACGGCTTCCTGTAAGAACTGCCCGAGCGGGACGTCGGCCAGCACCATCCGCGCCGCGATCATCTGTTCGGCACTGGCGGCGGCGATCCCGGCCAGCCGGTCGCCGGAGCGCGGCGGCGTCGCCTTGGCGAGCAGGTCGCGCAAATCCGGGAACGTGTACGTCGTGGCGTCGATGGTGTGGCGGTAGACCAAGGGTCTCTCCGGGGTTCGTCGGGCAAAGGCCGACTCCAGGCAATCCCAAGACTATACCTTCGGATCAAGACGCTGAAATATCGACCCAAGGAGGCCAAACCCGGCGTTAACGCCGCGTCCATCTTCATTCTGCATAGTTTTGCATCGATTTGTTACGACCGCGCTCTCCGGCCGCTCCCGGCCATTCGGGCCCCTGAAACCATGAAAACCGACCAATCTGGGAATGCCGCCGGCCTCGCCGGCCGCTTCACGCTTGCCAACAAGCTCTACGCGATCTTCGCGCTGTTCGCGCTGCTCACGGCCGCGATCGCGATGCTGTCCGACTACAACAGCCGCCGCGGTGCCGAGCTGACCACCGCGATCGAGACCGCGAACGCCGCCGCGCTGAACGTTGAGCGGGTCAACTCGCTGGTCTATGCGGTCGTGATGGAATCACGCGGCGTCTACATGTCGACCGAACCGGCCGTGGTGAAGAAATACGGCGAGGGCCTGCTCAAGTTCAACGCCCAGATCCTCGACGTCGTGAAGCGCTGGGAGACCATCGTCAAGGCTGACGATGCCGAACAGTTCGCCACCTTCAAGAAGCGCATCGAGCAGTTCGTCGAGTTTCGCAAGGAGCTGGTGCGCCGCGGCGTCGAGATCAATGCGGCCGCGGGCCGCGAATGGGGCGACAACGACGCCAACCGCGCCGTGCGCTCGGCGCTGAACAAGGATCTCGAGGCGCTGTCCAAAGTCTATTCCGAGCGCGCGAGGCAAATCGCGCACGAGACCGAGACCAATCGCATCCTGTCCTTCGTCCTGACCTGCCTCGCCGGCGTGGCGCTCGCCCTCGTCGTGATCGGCATCGTCATCATCGCCCGCTCGATCGCACGCCCGCTCTCCGCCATCACCGCGACCATCAAGCAGGTCGCTGACGGCGCCGAGAACGTCGTGGTGCCCCACTCTGACCGCGCCGACGAGATCGGCGCACTGGCGCGCGCGATCCAGATCTTCCAGGACGCGATGGGGCGCAACCGCAACCTTGCCTCGCAGGTCTCGCAGGACTCCGCCGCGCGCGAGGAGCGCGCCCGCCACATCGAGCAATCCGTCGACGCGTTTCGCGAGGCGATCGGCGCGATCATGCGCGGCCTCAGCGACAACGCCTCCGTCATGCGCGAGACGGCGCAGACCATCACCCGCGTCACCGCGGACGCGAGCAGTCGCGCCGGCACGGCGGCGAACGCCACCGAACAGGCATCGCACAACGTCACGGCGGTGGCAGGCGCGGCCGAGGAGCTGTCTGCGTCGGTGGTGGAGATCGGCCGGCAGGTGCGGCAATCCGCCAGCGCGGTCGAGCAGACCGGGCAGCGCACCGAGAAATCGATTGCCGAGATCGAGAGCCTGGCGGCCGCCACGCAACGCATCGACGGCGTGCTCAGCCTGATCCAGGCGATCGCCGAGCAGACCAATCTGCTCGCGCTCAATGCCACCATCGAAGCGGCGCGCGCGGGCGATGCTGGCCGCGGCTTTGCCGTCGTCGCACACGAAGTGAAGGCGCTCGCGGGGCAGACCGCGAAAGCGACCGCCGACATCAGCGAAAACGTCTCGATGATCCAGTCCTCCACCCGCAACGCGGTCGACGCCGTCCGCGAGATCGGCGGCGCGGTGCGCGAGATCAACGACGTCACCTCGGCGATCGCCGGCGCCATCGGCCAGCAGGACGCCGCCACGCGCGAGATCTCGTCCAACGCGCAATCGGCTGCCCAAGGCAACGAGACCCTCGTCGCCAACATCAGCTCGCTCCGCGACGCCATCGGCGAGACCGATACTGCGGCCTCCTCGGTGCTGAGGGCTGCGAGCAGCGTGACCGAGACGGCGGAGACGCTGTCGCGCGAGGTGGAGAAGTTCTTCCAGAACCTGCGCGCAGGCGCGGCGGACGGCCGCATCGCCAAGGCCGGGTAGCCGCACGTCCATCGCCAACAGAGCCGGCGGTGGGGTCGCTCCATCAAAAACGCGAAAACAACCCCATGCACAGTAGCCGGGGACAGCGATTTCAATGGCTTGGCTACCGCCCCGTCTTCTGCGGATTTGACGAATCTACTTGCTCCGTCGGGCAAAACAGGAGCATGATGTCAATGTTGGAGCTTTCCGCGCTGGGCCGGCAGGATCTCGAAGCCGATCTTCACAGAGACCGCGCGATGCCTCTCTCCGCAATCCCATCTTCCAGGTCATGATCGCCAATCATGGCGAGTTCACCTGTCTTTCGGGCAGGGAATGCCTGCGAACAGAATGGCGGCAGCTGACGATATCTGTTCAGCCATGGAACCATTGGGTTCCCAGTCTATTGCCTCACTGACACATCACATTTGGGAGAAACACGATGAAATTTTTCACAGCCGCTCTGGCGGCCGCAGCAAGTACCCTTCTCGTGACCGCCGCTGCTGCAGCCCCGCTGTCTCCCACCCTGTCTGTCGCTCCGGACAGCAACATTCAGAACGTGCGCATGGTCTGCAACGAAGACGGTCGTTGCTGGCGTGAGCGCGGCGAACGCCGTGTCATCATCCGCGAAGGGCGCGATTCCTACGGATATGCGCCTCGCGAGCGCTACATCGAGCGGCGCGGCTATGAAGAGCGCAGCGGCATCGGCTTCCGCGCTCCCGGCGTGAGCGTCGGGATCGGCACCGACCGCTACTGAGATACGAATCCTGTGAATGCAAAAGCCGCGGAGCAATCCGCGGCTTTTTTGAACTCACTGGACGTCAACAAACTCGCCGCTTTTCCCGGCCTAGCGAGGAGCTGTGATCAGGCAGCCATTCAAAGCACGAACACCGGAAGAATTGATTTCGCTATTGAGCGCCGTGGCGATGGCCATTCTCGCCGCGATCATTGTCATGGTGCTGTATTATGGTCGCGAGATCATCATCCCCATAGCGCTGGCCGTCTTGCTCAGCTTCGTGCTGGCGCCCCTGGTTCGACTGGTTCAGCGTCTGCGCATTCCACGCAGTTTGGCTGTGGTGAGCGTGGTCGTGATCGCCTTCGCATTCATATTTGCGATGGGCAGTCTCCTTGCTACCCAACTCACGCAGCTGGCTGGCGATTTGCCGCGATATCAGTCCACAATAAGCGAGAAGATCCAATCCTTCCGTGAGACCACCGCTGGTCGAGGCACGCTCGAGCGGGCTTCGAGCATGTTGAAGGACCTCAGCAAAGAACTCGACAAGCCCAAGGAGGCCGCGAATTCGTTGGGGACCATAGCAGCTCCGAAAGCGGCCGCGCCGAGGCCCGTTCCTGTGGAAGTGCTTCAGCCCGATCCCGGCGCGCTGGAGAGCTTGCAAACGCTGATTTCACCCTTGCTTCATCCGCTCGCAACGACCGGGATCATCGTCATATTCGTGATCTTCATTTTGCTTCAACGCGAGGATCTTCGTAATCGTCTGATCAGGCTGGCCGGTTCGGATGACCTGCAGCGCACCACGGCTGCCCTTGATGACGCGGCGAGCCGCCTCAGCCGGCTTTTCCTTATCCAGCTTCTCGTGAACGGCAGCTTCGGCATCGTCATCGGAATGGGTCTCTGGCTGATCGGCGTTCCAAGCGCGATCCTGTGGGGTATTCTGGCAGCAGTGCTGCGCTTCGTGCCCTACATCGGGGCGGTCATCGCCGCCGCCTTTCCTCTCGCTCTCGCGGTCGCGGTCGATCCAACCTGGACGATGCTGCTTTGGACGATCGCGCTGTTCGTGGTGGTGGAGCCCGTCGTCGGCCATGTGCTGGAGCCGATGGTCTATGGACACAGCACGGGACTGTCGCCGGCGGCCGTTGTGGCTTCTGCGACGTTCTGGACGGCGCTCTGGGGTCCGATCGGCCTCGTTCTGGCGACACCACTCACGGTGTGTCTCGTCGTACTGGGCCGCCATGTCGAGCGGCTGGAGTTCCTGGACGTCATGTTTGGAGACCGACCAGCACTCTCTCCGCCTGAGATATTCTATCAGCGGATGCTCGCCGGCGACCCGACAGAAGCATCTGCAAAAGCCGAGGAGTTCTTGAAGGAGCGATCTCTCAGCTCCTATTACGACGAAGTCGCCCTGCGAGGACTGCAACTGGCTCAAGCGGATGCCGAGCGCGGCGCTCTGGATCCCGACCGGCTGACCAAAATCAGGGATGCGGTCCAGGAATTTGCCAATAACATTTCGGAGCAGGATGAGCGTCCGCCGCCGAAGGTCGGCCCGACCACAGATGTCGAAGCTACATCTGCCATAGAGGGCGTGGCTGAGGACGCGCCTTATGAGAGTCTGCGGGTTCTGCGCAAGGAGGACTTGCCCACTGGATGGCAAGGCGAACATCCCGTCCTCTGTGTGGCCGGGCGAAATCCGATCGACGAAGCCGCTGCGATCATGCTGGCTCAACTGACCGGTGCGCATGGCTTGTCGGCACGAGTTGAAGCAGCGGAAGCGCTATCGACGGCGAATATCTTCCGGCTGGAGACCACCGGGGTCGCCATTGTCTGCCTCGTCTATATGGATGCAAGCAGCCCCGCCCACATGCGTTACTCGGTGCGACGCCTTCGCCGTAAATTGCCGAAGGCCACAATCATTCTGGGTTGCTGGATGAAGGACATCGACCCAGCGGCGCTGGAAAGCCTGCGGGAAGGTGCCAAGGCGGATCTGGCTGCTGCAACTCTGGGCGGGGCGCTTAAACTCTGCATAGAGGCGACGGGTGTGGACTCCCTTGGCACTGGAGCCGAAGGCCCGGCTTCGAAGATCACGGCCGCTTAGCAGTTTGTACGCTAGACATGGCTGATTTCAGCCAACGAGGCGCCAGGTCTCCACGCGTCAGGCGCGCTTCCCGCCGATCGAAACAAACGCCATGAGGCAGGGTTCGGGCAATGGGTTGCGCCAGCGATGGCGCGTTCCGTTTTGCACGATGCAATCACCCTGACGCAAATGGACCTTCTGGCCGTCGTCCAATTCCAGCGTCATCTCGCCGCGAACCACGACTCCGTAGTCTATTGTATCCGATGTGTGCATCCCTGGAGCGCCGCGCTCAAAATGATCTCCCATGCCGGGGATCTTGTCCGACATTTCTCTAAGCCCACTCTCGAACGTGACGCCAGGCGGCGGCTTCCAACCTTCAGGACGCTTCGGCGGATACGAGATCAATCGAAAGATGGTCCCCGCAGGCCCCGGAAACGCCTTCGTTCCTGCCGACATCGGATCCGGCTCCAGGCCAGTCAGTCCTGGCACTCCCTCAGTCATATACAGTTCATAGAAAGTCAGTCCTGGATTGGCATCGATTTCCACCAGCTTTGGAGTCACCTCAAAAGACTTCAACACCGACTTGCCGGCTTCATCGCGGCCGGTCAGTGCACGTCTTGGAGGTGGCAAATCACTGGAGTCTTTTGCTTCGGCGGGGTTTGACATCTCCCCCAACGCGCTGCCGGCGGCGAAGACGGACAGCGCCTGCAGCAGGTGTCGCCGACCCCCGCCTTCGAACTGTTCGGACGAAGGCTCCACCTTGTCCGAAGGAGGCTCCGCACGATCCAGCGATTTGTTCTTGTGCTTTTGCCACAAGGGCGAAGGGAAGCTGCTCATCTGCGTTCTCCGCGGTTGCGTGCAATCGCACACCGCTCCAGTGGCACTGCCTCGCAATGACATCGATACTGGCGAACATGCGTGGGCGTAGAACGCTGATAAAAACCGTCGGAAAAAAGCAAGTTGATGAGACCGCCGGAGCAACGGCTGCCCGCCCCACTTGCCTTTCCATTCTTTCAATCTAGACGCGCAGATTTCACTCCGCTATTCGGCTTTGGTCGAGCATGGAGATATGTCGGTTTTCCCAAACATCCGACCACCGTCGCGCCGGTGGGCAACGCCTCGCCGACCGCATGGAGAGCCATCGAAGCGTTTCGCCTATTGTGGAAGGGCCGTGCTGCGCGACCTCCTGGTGCGACGGTTCAGCCAACTGGTCCGGGGGTCCAATCGCCACCAGCAAGCGGCCGAACTTTGACATCGGGAATGACCCCGCGCTCCAGGCTCGGATCGAAATGGCGCATCGTCCGCTCATTGAAGTCGATGATGCGGCCGGGCCGTAGCGGTCCCACGTCATTTATCCTGACGATGACCTTCTTGCCGACGGCCTCGACGAGGGCGTATTTCGGCTTCGCGCCAAATTGGACCCCACCGAATTTCTTGCGCAAGCTCGTCTTGATGGCGGCCGACCAGACCGAGGGGTCATAGCGCTCGCCGGAAGCCGTCTTCGGGCCGCCCTCCTCTTTGCCTGGCTTGAACGGATTGTACATGGATGCCGCGCCAACGATCGTTTCCCCGGAAGCGGCGTTGTCGACAGCGCTTGAATGAACCCCACCAGCTTCACATCGCGCAATAGAAACGGAAACGGCAAGTGCAATCACGGCGCCGCAGATTGCGGCGCTCGATCGGAACCCCATTATATCTCCTGTGATTTTCGATTGTTCGGTTCCGATGCCGCAAATCGTTTTGCGGATCGAGCCAACCCCTGGCTCCGGAACCGTTTGTAGGAACCCCAACAGTTCCAGCACGTGTTTTACTTGTCGCCGTCTAAGACAGACATTGCGTCAACAGCATGACGACGAGGGCGACAGTGAAATCGCGCGACGGCATGACTCTACGGCGCCACCAATCAGGCCAATCGATGCGCTCGCCTGCCTGACCGTGTTTTCATCCTTATCGGCGTTGGTTTTGGCAGAAGCGATCATTGCTGCGGCGGAGGCAGCCACCTAGCGTGAGAAGGCTTGCTTGCGCGATGTCGCAGAGAGAGAGTTTGCGATGTCCTTGCGCAGCGAGGCCCGCTGCTGAACGCGTTCCCGGACAACGAGCCGGCGCACAGAGTCCCGTCAGCTTGTTCACTCCGTCCGTGTCAGCGGACATGGGACAGAAATGCTGAGCTTGTCTTCCTTCACCCTGCCCGGCATCACGCAACTGCTCACAGCATCTAACAAGCCTTAACGAGCTATTGACCAGCTTCCGAGCCATGTTGCAGAGCCAGACGAAGGACTGCCCTGCTCCGCAGGCTCCGATCGCCTGAAGCCAGGAAGGTGTCCTATGCCGATGCCATACAATTCCGAGAACACCATCGACAGAAGCCGGCGCGCGCTTTTGAGCACGGCAGCGGTTGGAATTGCAGCGGTGATTTCCACGAGCGTGTTTCCGCTGCGTGGAGCGGCGGCCGCGGGCGAAAGCACAATTCGCCCCTTCCACATTGCCGTGCCGGAGGAGGACTTGGTCGAGCTTCGGCGGCGCGTGTTGGCGACGCGATGGCCCGATCGCGAGACTGTTTCCGATCACTCCCAAGGTATCCCGCTGGCGAAGCTCCAGTCCCTCCTCAACTATTGGGGGACGGCCTACGACTGGCGAAAGATCGAAGCGAAGATGAATCGACTTCCGCAGTTCATGACCAACATCGACGGCATCGACATCCACTTCATTCATGTCCGCTCCAAACATCCCAATGCCCTGCCTGTCGTCATAACCCATGGCTGGCCGGGATCGGTATTCGAGCAGCTCAAGCTGATCGATCCACTCACCGATCCAACGGCCCATGCGGGCCGGCCCGAGGACGCGTTCGACGTCGTGATCCCCTCGATGCCCGGCTATGGCTTCTCCGGCAAGCCGGTCGATACCGGTTGGGGTCCCGACCACACAGCGCGCATCTGGGCGGAACTGATGAAGCGCCTGGGCTACACCCACTATGTCGCGCAGGGCGGCGACTGGGGCTCGCCGGTCTCGAGTGCGATGGCACGGCTGGCGCCGGCAGGCTTGCTCGGCATCCATATCAACTTGCCGGCGATCGTCCCGCCCGATATCGCCGCGATCCTCGCGGCCGGCGGGCCTGCTCCGGCAGACCTCTCCGCCAAGGAACGCGCGGCGTTCGATGCATTCAGTGCGGCCGGCAAGATGGGCAACCGGTCCTACGCGCTGATGATGGGAACGAGGCCGCAAACGATCGGCTACGGCTTGACGGATTCTCCCGCGGGCCTGGCAGCCTGGATGCTCGGACATCCCGGCTTCTCGCATTGGAAGTTCGACGACACCGACTCCGAAAAATCCCGCGACGAGGTGCTGGACGACATCACGCTGTACTGGTTGACGAACAGCGCCACCTCCTCGGCGCGACTTTACTGGGAATATAGCGGGCGCAGTCCCGCCCTTGCAGGTCCGGAGAAGACTGCGGAGATCTCACTGCCGGTGGCCATCACGGTCTTCCCGGGCGAGAGCTATCAAGCCCCGGAGACGTGGGCCCGGCGCGCCTATCGCAACCTGACCTACTTCCACGAGGTCGACAAAGGCGGTCATTTTGCTGCCTGGGAGCAGCCGGCGCTTTTCTCCGCCGAGCTGCGCGCCGCATTCAGGCCCCTTCGGCCCGCACATCTGGTCCAGTGACGGTGGTCAAGGCGCCGCCGGCAAGGTGTTCATGCCGCCTTGCTTTGCGCGGGAAAGAAGAAATGGGGCCGTCAGTGATGGCGTTTGCTAGCCCATCACCCCGCCACGCTTGATCAGCTCCTTCCCCACCGCGGCCAGATGCACCTGATCCGGTCCGTCGCCGATGCGGATGAAGCGGGCGTAGACGTAAGCACGCGCCAGGAACGTGTCCTGCGAGACGCCGGCAGCGCCGTGGATCTGGATGGCGCGGTCGATAACGCGGGCGGCCATGCTGGGCACCACGATCTTGGCGGCCGCAATCAGGTCGCGCGCGATCTTGTTGCCCTCGCGGTCCATCCTGTCGGCGGCTTGCAGCGTCAAGAGCCGCGCCTGCGCGATCTCGCAGAATGAGTGCGCGATGTCCTCACGCACCGAGCCCTGTTCTGCGAGCGGCTTGCCGAAGGCCGTGCGGGAGACCGCGCGCTGACACATCAATTCGAGCGCGCGCTGGGCGCAGCCGATCAGCCGCATACAATGGTGGATACGGCCGGGGCCGAGCCTGCCTTGCGCGATCTCGAAGCCGCGGCCCTCGCCGAGCAGGATGTTCTCCGCGGGCACGCGAACGTTCTCGTAGACGATCTCGGGATGGCCGACCGGCGCGTCGTCATAGCCGTAGGTCAGCATGTCGCGGACGATGCGCACGCCAGGCGTCGCTCTCGGCACCAGGATCATGGATTGCTGGCGGTGGCGATCGGGATCGTCGGGCGCGGTCTTGCCCATCACGATCAGGATCTCGCAATCCTCGTTCATCGCGCCCGAGGTGAACCATTTGCGGCCGTTGATGACGTAGTCGCCGCCGTCGCGCCTGATCTCGCACTGGATGTTGGTGGCATCGCTGGAGGCAACCTGCGGCTCCGTCATCGAGAAGCCGGAGCGGATGCGCCCTTCCAGCAGTGGCTTCAGCCAGCGCTCCTGCTGCGCCGGCGTACCGTAATTGGCCAGCACCTCCATGTTGCCGACGTCGGGCGCCGAGCAATTGAACACCTCCGGCGCCCAGAGGATGCGGCCCATGATCTCCTTCACCGGCGCGTATTCGAGATTGGTCAAGCCAGTGTTGTTGGGATCCTGGCCGTGCTCGCCGGAGAGGAACAGGTTCCAAAGCCCCTGCTCGCGCGCCAGCCGCTTCAGGTCCTGAAGGATCTGCGGCGTCCTGTAGCGTGTCGCTTCCGGCTTCACCTGCTCGTAGTAGAGCTCCTCGACCGGCTCGACATGCGTCCGCATGAACCGGCGGACCCGCTCCTGCAGCTCCAGCGAACGTTCGGAGTGTTGAAAATCCATGGGGTCCTCCTGTTCCCTTCTCCCCTTGTGGCAGAAGGTGGCGCGAAGCGCCGGATGAGGGGTTGTATCCGCGAGTTCAAATGTAGAGACGACTCGCGGAGAGATACCCCTCACCCGGCTCGCCGCTTCGCGGCGATCCACCCTCTCCCGCAAGGGGAGAGGGTGCACTGTCTATGCTGCCGCTCGCGTGCCCCTCACGTGCCGCGCAGCAGCTCGCTGGCGACGATCCAGTCGTTGCCATTGAACTGGAGCATATAGCCGTCCTTGATCGGGCGGAAATCCTGCGGCGTGGTGTTGAGGGTGATGCCGGGCATCAGTAGCGATAGCGGCACGTTCTTCAAATTGGCCGCCTGCGCCATGATGTTCTCGCGCGTCAGATTGTCCTTGCACTGCTTCAGCAAGACCACCAATGCCTCGGCGACGGTGTAGCCGTAGAGACCCGCGACGTTGTTGACGTCGGCATTGGGCAGGCGCTTCTTCATGAAATCGATATACGCCGTCATCGCCGGATCGTCCTTCGGCGCCTCGACGAACGGCTTGAGCGAGCCGAGCGAGAGCACGCCCTTGCCGGCATCGAGGCCGGCCGGGACCATCACGGTCGCCTTGTTGGCACAGCCCGAGGCGAGGAAGCGCGTCGCCTGCCAGCCGACCTCATGCGCTTTCCGAATCGCCTGGGCGCAGGCGCGCGGCGTCACCGAATAGATCATGAACACGTCGGCCTTGGTGTTGGCGAGCGTCAGCACCTGGGAATCGACGGTGGGGTCGGCGACCTCGAAGCTCGACGCCATCGCGATCGCCTTGTCGGCGTCGGCACCAAGCGCTTCCTTGACGCCGCGCAGATATTCCTTGCCGGCGTCGTCGTTCTGATAGAGCACCGCGAAGCGCGCATTCGGGTTCTTGGCGCGGGCATAGGCGACGTCGATCGCGGCCTCGCTGGTGTAGTTCGGTGCCCATGGCAGCGCCATCGACCAGGGCATGTTGGCGGGATCGTTCCACTTCGAGGCCGAGCTGATCAGAAACAGCTGCGGCACCTTGTTGCTGTTGAGATATTTCGCGATCGCCGAGCTTGGCGCCGTGCCCATGGTCGCGAAGATGAAGGCGACGCCGTCACCCTCGACCAGCCGCCGCGCCGCTTCCATGGTCTTCGGCGGCGAGAAGGCGTCGTCGAGCGACAGGAGATTGAGCTTGCGGCCGTTGATCCCGCCCTTCTCATTGACCTCGTCGAAATAGGCCGAGATCACCCTGCCGGTGATACCGAGGGGCGAAGCGGGGCCGCTATAGGGCATGGTGTTGCCGATCTTGATCTCGGTGTCGCTGATGCCGGGACCGTAGGATTTCTGCGCGGAGACAGGCGTGGACAGGCAGGCAGCCAAGGCTGCAGCCAGGACCAAAGCGGCTTTCATGGTTTCTCCCCGGTGATGATCGCCGCGCGACTCGGAAGGCGCGCGGCGTGCTGCTTCTTGCCAGCACGTCAGATCAGCGGAGTTCCGCAAGGCGGTCTTGCGTCGAGTTGCTGATCAGCCGGTGCACAGCCGCCCTCGCGGGCAGCACCATTGACGCAAATCGAGACCGGATGCGCGCCTCAGCCGCGTGTCCGCTCCATCTCCAGCTCGGCCTTGAGATTGTCGAGATCCCTATAAATTGAAGCAACCGCAAGAACGCGGTCGCCCTTGCTATACTTCAGCAGGCAGTCCTTGCCGGAAATGCTACCGTCGATCGCGATGTCGTCGAAGCTCTCGGCGTGGCCGACATAGTTGATCGGCACGTCATAGTGCTGCGACCAGAAGAACGGCACGGCCTCGAAGCGCTCGCGCTTGCCGAGCATGTTGCGCGCCGCGGTCTGGCCCTGCCGCTCCGCCACCACCCAATGCTCGACGCGGATGGTTTGCCGCGAATGCGGATCGGGCCAGCGCGCGATGTCGCCGGCCGCGAAAATGCCGGATACGCTGGTCTCCAGATATTCGCTCACGCTGACGCCCCGATCGGCCGCAAGCCCCGCCTGCTCGGCAAGCGCAAGGCGCGGCTTGACGCCGATGCCGACCACGACCAGGTCGGCCTCGATCACGCCGCCGCTCTTCAACGTGGCGCGCGTGCCGTCCAGCTTTTCCACGGTGTCCTCGAGATGGAAGTTGACGCCGTTCTCCTCATGCAGCGCGCGCACGAAGTCGCCCATCTCGGGACCGAGCACCTTCTGCATCGGCCGTTCGTCCGGCGCGACCACGTGCACCTCGATCTTGCGTGCCCGCAAGGAGGCCGCGACTTCGAGGCCGATGAAGCTGGCGCCAATCACCAGCGCCCGCTTGGCGCTGCCCGCCGCCTTGATGATGGCGCGGCTGTCGGCGACCGAGCGCAGGGTGTAGACATGGGGCTGGTCGGCACCCGGAATCTGCAATCGGACCGGCTCGGCGCCGGTCGCGAGTAGCAGCCGGTCGAACGGCAGCCTGTCGCCGTTGCCCAGCGTCACGCTGCGCGTCTTCGCCTCGATCGCGGCAACATTCGTGTTGAGCCTGAGATCGATGCCGGCGTCCTGATAATAGTCCTCGCCTCGCAGCGGCAGCCAATCCTCCGGCGCGTTGCCCGCGAGGTAATCCTTGGAAAGATTGGGCCGGTCGACCGGCATCGCGCTGTCATTGCTGAGCATGGTGATGGCGCCGGCAAAGCCCTCGCGACGGAGCGTCTCCGCCGCCGCGAAACCCGCCGCGCCGCCACCGATGATGACGAATTTTTCCGGCGTTGGCGCCGTCCGGTGACACGCCGGAGGCTTCGGCATCTCGCGCTTGCGCTGGACGACGATCTTGTCCTGATCGCGCGAGACCTCCCACAACGCCAGCGCATTCAGCGCCGGCGGACGGGTCGCCTCGCCTGACCGCAAGGAGAAGCAGGCATGATGCCAGGGGCAGCGGATGGTGTCGCCCACTACCAGTCCTTCCGCGAGCGGACCGTGATAGTGGCTGCAGGTCGGCTCGATCGCGAAGATCTCGCTGCCGGCCTGCACCAGCAGGACGTCTTCCTCGCCGACATGGCCGAGCAATTTGCCGTCCTTGAACGCGGCGAGCGTCACGCCTCGGCTCAGGTCGCGCCCGCTTGGCTTCTTGTCTTCGGTCATGGCGTTGCCTCCTTGAGCCGTCGCGGATCAATCGTCCGAATTGGCCAGCCCCAGCAGTTCCTGGCGTGTCAACGCATTGTCGCGGAACACGCCGAGCATGCGGCTGGTGACGAGATCTGTCCCGGGCTTATGTGCGCCACGCGTGGTCATGCAGTGATGCGTCGCCTTGATGATGACCCCGACGCCTTCGGGCCTCAGCACGTCGTTGATCGTGTTGGCGATCTGCGCGGTCATCTTCTCCTGGATCTGAAGCCGCTTGGCGTAGATGTCGACGAGACGCGCGAGCTTGGAGATGCCGACGACGCGCCCTTGCGGGATATAAGCGACCCAGGCGCGGCCGACGATCGGTGCCATGTGGTGCTCGCAATGGCTTTCGAAGCGAACGCCGCGCAGGACGATCATCTCGTCATAGCCTTCGATCTCCTCAAAGGTCTTTTGCAGGATTTCGGTCGGATCCTGCGCATAGCCGGAGAAATACTCCTCGAAGGCGCGCGCGACCCGGTCCGGCGTATCGCGCAGACCGTCGCGCGCGGGATCGTCGCCGGCCCAGCGGATCATGGTCCGGATCGCCTGCTCGACCTCCGCCCTCTCAGGCCGCTCGCTCGGCGCCTGCGCGACCGCGACACGTTCCAGCCTGCGCGTTTGCGTCTTCATCGAAAACTCCCCTGCAACGAACCGCATACAGAACGCGGCCCCACAGCTTGGACGGCTGCGATTGGAAAAGGTTCCCGGAATCAGGAAAAATTGGAAGCTATGAGAGCGGCAAGACAGCGGGACGAGAAATCCGGCGCTATGAGGCCGCTTTCCGTACATCGAGCACGGCCTGGGCCCATTCGGCCGGCCGCTCCTGCGGTAAATTGTGGCCGGCCCCTGTAAAGACGCGCCGCTCGAAAAAGCCCACGAATTTGCCTGCGTGGTGAGCGGTGCCGGAATTGACGCCGTCGCTGTCACCGTCGATCGCGATGGTCGGTACCCGAACCGGGGGCTGGGCGGCGAGCTTCGCCTCGATCGCGGCATAGGCGGGATCGCCCGCGACCAGCGCGTAACGATGTCGATAGGAGTGGATCACGACATCGACGAAATCGGGATTGTCGAACGAGATGGCGCTGGTCTCGAACGTCGCGTCGTCGAAGGCCCATCTCGGCGACCACATCGACCAGAGCTGGCGCGCAAAACCGCGCCGGTTGCGCTCCAGCGCACGGCGGCCGCGTTCGTTGTGGAAGAGATATTGATACCAGAGTGCCGCCTCCTCCGGTGGCGAAGCCGGCTCCATCGAGCGCGCGATGTTCTGGATGTTGTAGGAATTGCCCGAGACGAGCGCGATCACGCGCTCCGGATGCAGCACCGAGACCACGCAGGCTGCGCGCCCGCCCCAGTCGTAACCGCCGACGACCGCGCGCGCAATTCCAAGCGCATCCATGAAGGCCAGCAGATCGGCGCCCAGCGCCGCCTGCTCGCCGGAGCGCAACGTCGCAGCGGAGCGGAATCGCGTCGGCCCGTAGCCGCGCAGCCAGGGCATCAGCACCCGCGCGCCTGCTTGCGCCATGATCGGCGCAGTCTCGGCATAGGCGTTCACGTCGTAGGGAAAGCCATGACCCATGATGCAGGGCCAGCCGTCCGGCGCGCCGTATTCGCGATAGGCGATGTCGAGGATATCGGTGGTGACCGTTTTTTGTTGCATTAGAAAGCGGAGCTATTTTTGCGGCCCGGATAACGTGATGTCACGTTCGGCGCGGAACACGTTGCTGTAGAGGTTGGCGATCCACTGCCGACCGATCTCGGTCTTGTTGAGGTAACCGATCTCGGTCTGGATGTGCGGCGCGACGCTATTCCAATAGAACTGCGGATAGCGGTTCACGATGTCGGCCGGCGAATCGTAGCCGAGCTGGCGGTTGATGCCGACTTCCTCGAACTCGTAGTAGAGCGCATTGGCCTTGCGCAGATAATTGGGGTCGCCGAGCTGGCCGATGAAGTCGGCCGCGCGCAGGATCGAGGCCTCGTCGTCATAGTCCTGGCCTTCCCGGGCCGGAAACCGGGTGCCCTCGATGGCGCGGGCGATGCGCTCCGGATCGAGCCCCGGAATGTGTCGCAGCCGCCGCGAGACATAAAGCTTGGAACGGTCGACATGATACATCATCAGGCTTGCATCCGAGGCGCCGCGCGGCAGTGACACTTTGGTGCCGGCTGCATCGATGACGAAGCCATCGGTGTCATCCTCCTCGAACAGGCCGCGCACATAGCCGATGTCATGGGCCAGGCAGGCGATCAGGACATGGACATAGTCTTCCGCCGACAGATGGGCGTGAAGATATCGGCCGCTGAGGATGGAGTGACCCGCCAGCGTCACCAGCATCGTATGCTCGATATTGTGATAAAGCGCGTCGCTATTGCCGATGCATTCCATCGCCGTGCGGGTTGCGCTCTCGACGATGCGCGCAGAGGGCTCGTCGAACCGACGACGCATGAACGAGCCCAGCAATTTTTCAAGGGAGTCCGCCGCCAGTTTCGGTAACGTCATCATGGATGCAGCCCCGTCTGTCGGTGGTTTTCCACGCCAATTCCCGACATCTCATTCTCGTCCTCGACGCAGGCGCCAGCATAGCCCATCTTGGCCGACTGGCCAAACCCGGGGGCGCAAACTCGGAAATATGTTGCGGTTTGTGCCCCGCGATATCGCGGTTGCGTGCGGACCCGCCACACCCGGGATGGGTGTCGCGGGCAGGACCCGCAATCATTCCACCAACAGCACGTCGACGGCGACGTCGAGCTTCTGCTTCGGCGAGCCGACGATGATGCCGTCGACCGGCGAAACGTCGGAGAAGTCGCGGCCGACTGCGAGCACGATATGGTCGCCAGCAACCATAAGATCGTTGGTCGGGTCGAAATCGACCCAGCCAAGCTCGTCCCCGCACCACAGCGACACCCAGGCATGGGTGGCGTCGGCGCCCTGCAGGCGCGGCTGGCCCGCCGGCGGAATGGTGCGCAAATATCCGCTGACATAGGCCGCGGGCAGGCCCAGCCCGCGCAAGCCCGCGATCATCACATGGGCAAAATCCTGACAGACGCCATGGCGCTTGACGAAGACCTCGTTGAGCGGCGTCGAGATCACCGTCGCCTTGGGGTCGTAGCGAAATTCGGTGCGGATGCGACGCATCAGATCGACCGCCCCGGCAAGGATGCCCGCGCCGGGCGCAAAGCTTTCCGCCGCATAGGCGCTGACCGGTCCCAGCACCGGCACTAGCGGGCTCGCAAAGACATAGCCGACCGGCGAGGACGGCCCGAGGCTCGTCGCCTCGAAGGCGATGTCGCGAATGTTCTCCCAGGCCGGGCTGACAGCGGCGCGCGCCGGCGGCTGGCGCGACACCTTCACGCGAGAGCGGGAATCGATGCGCAGGGTGCGATGCGCGGCCTCGATCACGACACTCTCGGTCAGGGTGCCGAAGAAATCGCGCCGGACGCTACGCTCTGCGGGGCGCGGACGGATCTCGACCTTATGCGAAATCAGCTCCTGGCCATGGCCGCTCCTCGGCTCCAGCCGCAGCGTGCAGCGCGCGAAGCTGACCGGGCTCTCGTATTCGTAGGTGGTGACGTGACGGATATCGTAGATCACGCCAGCCCCGTCAGCTTTTCCGGCCGGCTCGCATTGGGACCGTGCGGGAAGTAGTGCTGCCCGACCGCCTCGGCGAGGCTGAGCAGATCCTGCTCCAGGGCGAACAGCGTCTTGACCTCGAGCTTCTCGGCCTGCGCGGTCGCGAGCATCGCCTGCAGCGCGACCGCAAGCCGCTGCGGCTTCTCGATCAGGCCGTGCTCCTTCAGGCTCGGCAGTGCGGCGATGTGTTCGTTCAGCGTCGTCACCTGGAACGCCACGGAACGCGGATTGTAATTGTCGAGCACGGCGAGGTCTCGCACCGGCGCCAGGATCGGCGCCAGCAGATAGCGCGAGCGGTAGGTGATTTGGCAATCCACCAGCGTCAGCAGGATATCGAGATCCTCGTCGCCGGCCTCGTCATAGGCAAACTGCCGGGCAAAGCGCGTGGTGTTGATGGCGCGCTCGGTGCGCCGACCGATATCGAGGAAGCGCCAGCCGGCGGCGCGGTTCATGTTCTCATGCGCAAGGCCGGCAAAGCTCGCGAGCTCCTGCAAGGTCAACTCGGCCGCGCTCAGCACGCTGTCGTCGTCCTCGACCTCGACGGCCAGCCGCTCGACCATCTCGGTGATGACTTGCCAGGCATCGGGCGACAGCCGCTCGCGCAAGGAGGTCGCCGTGCGCTGGGCCGCGCGGACCAGCGACAGTGCCGAGCCGAAACGCTCCGGGCTCTGCAGCGCTTCGGCAACGATGCGGCCGGGCGCCGCGCGCGAGGTCTGCGAGATCGCGCCCCAGGTCACCAGCAGGCGCTGGATACGCTCCGCCGATTGCAGCGAGGCCGCGGTGCCCTTGTTGGGCCCGCTCGGCGAGCCCAGCGCCCGCACCAGCCGCAGCGTCGCCTCGGCGCGTTCGAGATAGCGGCCGAGCCAGAACAGATTGTCGGCGGCGCGACTCGGCAGCACGCCGGCGATCCGGCGGATGCGCACCTTGTCGACCGCAGGCAGCAGCGTCGCGGTCGAGACCTGCTTGTCCGAGACCACCCAGACGTCGGCGGAGCGCGCGCCGTCGCCCATCGACACCGCGCGCGCATCCGGCTGCTCGGCGATCCGGCAGAAGCCGCCGGGCATGATGGCCCAGCCGTCCGGCGTCGCGGCTGCGAACACGCGCAGCACGAAGGGACGCGGCGTGATTTGCCCCTGTTCCCACACCGGCATGGTCGAGAGCCGCACCACCTCCTGGCCGACATAGTCCATGCCGCGCGCAGCGATGGCGTCGCTCAGGCGCCGGCGCCCGGCGGCGTCGAGTTCGCTCGCGAGCACCGGACCGTTGCTGTCGAAACCGGGAACGCCGCGCCGATACGCGCCTTCGATCGCGACCTCGTCGAGCCGCGACAACACTTCGTCGCGCGCCGAGCGCTGGCCGCACCACCAGGTCGCGATGTGCGGCATCTTCAGCTCTTCGCCGAGCAGCCGGCGGCTGAGCGCCGGCAGGAAGCCGAGCATCGCGCGCGCCTCGAGGACACCCGAGCCCGGCATGTTGGCGACGACGACGCCGTCCTTGCGCAGCACGTCGATCAGGCCGGGGACGCCCAGCCGTGACGAGGCATCGAGCTCGAGCGGATCGAGCGAATTGGAATCGACACGGCGCAGCAGCACGTCGAGGCGCTTGAGGCCTGCAACCGTGCGGATGTGGATATGATTGTCGCTGACGGCGAGATCGTCGCCCTCGACCAGCAGGAAGCCGAGATAGCGCGCCAACGTCGCGTGCTCGAAATAGGTCTCGCTGAAGCTGCCCGGCGTGAGCACGCCAATCCGCGGCTCGTCGCGGTCGGCGCGCGCCCGAAGACTGTCGCGAAACGCCTCGAAGAACGGCGCGACGCGCGGCACGTTCATCGACTTGTAGAGGTCCGAGAAGGCGCGCGAGAGCACCAGGCGGTTCTCCAGCGCATAGCCCGCACCCGACGGCGCCTGCGTGCGATCGCCGAGCACCCACCAGCGTCCGTCGGGCCCGCGGCCGACATCGGCGGCATAGAGCGAGAGATAGCGCCCGCCCGGCGGCGGCACGCCGCAGGCGGGACGGAGATATTCGGGGCTCCCCGCGATCGCGGCCGCCGGCAGCGCGCCTTCGGCGACGAGGCGGCCCTCGCCATAGATGTCACGCAGCACGAGCTCGAGCAACTCGGCGCGCTGGGTGATGCCGTCGGACAGCTGCTTCCAGTCGGCCTCGTCAATCAGCAGCGGCAGATGGCTGATCGACCAGGGCCGGTCGGCGCTCTCGCCGGGCGCGCGATAGGTGACGCCGGCCTCGCGGAGATGACGGTCGGCCATGCCAAACCGCCGCTCAACCTCATCGGGCGCGAGCGCACCGAAGGCATCGAAGAAGCGGCTCCAGACCGCGCGGGGCTTGCCGTCCGGGCCGAGAAACTCGTCGGGGATGTCGGGCAGGCGCCTGTAGTCGCGGACCCATTGCGCGAAGCGGCGCTGGCCTTCGCGCTGGCCATCACGTTGACCTTGCGCCTGACCCGCCTTGTCGTCCTCTTCGGCTGCGCCCTCGGCCATGCGCCACTCCCTGCCCCGGCATCATACTCATTGCAGGAGCGGGGTCCGCAAGTCGAGGGTCAGCGGAAACTCATTTGTGCGTTCCTCGGGCGGCGGCTGCATCGGACCCGGCGTATGGCCATGGTCCTGGAAGCGCGCCAGCCGCCGCGCCTCGGCCTCGTAGGTGTTGACGGGCTTGGTGTCGTAGCTGCGGCCGCCCGGATGGGCGACATGATAGACGCAGCCGCCGAGCGAGCGGCCGTTCCAGGTGTCGATGAGGTCAAAGGTCAGGGGCGCATGAACGGGAATGGTCGGGTGCAGGCCTGAGGCCGGCTGCCAGGCCTTGAAGCGGACGCCGGCCACGGCTTCACCAGAGCGGCCGGTGGCGGTCATCGGCAGGCGGCGGCCGTTGCAGGCGACGATATGGCGGCCCGCGACGAAGCCTTCCGCCTTGACCTGAAGCCGCTCGACCGACGAGTCGACATAGCGCACGGTGCCGCCGGCCGAGCCCTCCTCGCCGAGGACGTGCCAAGGCTCCAGCGCCTGCCGCAGCTCCAGCGTCACGCCGCCATGATGGATGCGGCCGAACGCGGGGAAGCGGAATTCGAGCTGGGCCAGATACCATTCAGGCTCGAACGGATACCCGGACTGCTTCAACTCGGTGAGCACTTCGAGGAAATCCTCCCAGATGAAGTGCGGCAGCATGAAGCGGTCGTGCAGCGCGGTGCCCCATCGCACGAACTTGCCTTGTTGCGGCTCGCGCCAGAATTTTGCGATCAGCGCGCGGATCAGCAGCTGCTGCGCCAGCGACATGCGTGGATCCGGCGGCATTTCGAGCGCGCGGAATTCAACGAGACCGAGGCGGCCGGTCGTGCCGTCCGGTGAATAGAGCTTGTCGATGCAGATCTCGGCGCGATGGGTGTTGCCGGTGATGTCGACGAGGAGATGCCGGAACAAGCGATCTACCAGCCACAGCGGCGCCTGAGTGCCCGGCGGCGGCACGTGCGTGAGCGCGACCTCGAGCTCGTAAATGCTGTCGTGGCGGGCTTCGTCGATGCGCGGCGCCTGGCTGGTCGGGCCGATGAACAGGCCGGAGAAGAAATAGGACAGCGACGGATGCCGCTGCCAGTGCAGCACCAGGCTCTTCAACAGATCAGGCCGGCGCAGGAACGGCGAGTCCTGCGGGCTCGAGCCGCCGACCACGACGTGATTGCCGCCGCCGGTGCCGGTGTGGCGACCATCGACCAGGAAGCGATTGGCACCGAGGCGTGTCTTGCCGGCATCCTCATAGAGCCCGACGGTGATGTCGACCGCCTCGCGCCAGTTCTTTGCCGGCTGGACGTTGACCTCGATCACGCCGGGATCGGGCGTCACCTTGATGACGTCGACACGCGGATCGAATGGCGGCGGATAACCCTCGACATGGACCTGGAGCTGCATCTCCTCGGCAGTCGCTTCGAGCGCCGCGATCATCTCGAGATAATCCTCGATCTGCTCGACCGGCGGCATGAAGGCGCAGAGCACGCCGTCGCGGACCTCGACCGACATCGCGGTGCGGACGGGGACCGAGGTGTTGAGCTGTTCGGGCTCGAGCCGCTCCGGCGCGTCCGGACGCGCCGGAAGGCTGAACACCGGCAGCTTGCCGCGGGCCTCCATCGGATCCCGCTCGACGATGTAGGGATACTGATCGGGCGGGACATAGCCGAGCGAGTCCAGCGGCAAGCGCAGGCCGAGCGGCGAATCGCCCGGCATCAGGAACAGATGACTGCGCCGGAGCTGCCAGCGCTCGCTGCGCCAGCGTGGCGCCGCATTCCAGCGCTGCACCGGCAGCACGAAGCCGCGAGGGTTGTTGAGCCCCTGTTCGAACACCCGCGCCATCCGCGCGCGGGCCTCCGGATCGGACAATTTGGAATCGGAAGGATCGACGTTGACGGGAAGCTCGGATTCCTTCTGCAGCCAGTACGCGGTGTCCTCATAGGCTGGCATGATGTAGCCGGGATCGAGCCCGAGCCGCAGCGCCGTGCCCTCCACGAACGCCTGGACGTCCTTGGCCTGCGCCGACCGCGGATTTTCGATGCTGGCGATGAGGTCGGCATTCTTCCAGATCGGCACGCCGTCCTTGCGCCAGTACAGGCCAAACGCCCAACGCGGCAGGCTTTCGCCGGGATACCATTTGCCTTGCCCGAAGTGCAGCAGGCCGCCGGGTCCGAAACGCGCGCGCAGGCGACGGATCAGATCGTCGGCGAGCCCGCGCTTGGTCGGGCCGACGGCGTCCGTGTTCCACTCGGCGCCTTCGAGATCATCGACGGAGACGAAGGTCGGCTCGCCGCCCATGGTCAGACGCACGTCCTGCGCCGCAAGATCGCCGTCGACCTGCTCGCCGAGATCGTTGAGCCGTATCCAGGATTCGTCCGAGAACGGTTTTGTGATGCGCGGCGCCTCGCGAATGCGCTTGACGCTCATGTCGAAGGCGAATTCGACCTCGGCAAAGCCCGCGCCGCCGGAGATCGGCGCGGCCGAGCGGTAGTGCGGTGTCGCGGCGACCGGGATGTGGCCCTCGCCCGCGAGCATGCCCGAGGTCGCGTCGAAGCCGATCCAGCCCGCGCCCGGCAGGTAGACCTCGGCCCAGGCGTGCAAATCGGTGAAATCGTTCTCGACCTCCGGCGGCCCCTCGATCGGATCGATGTCGGGACGGACCTGGATCAGATAGCCGGAGACGAAACGGGCGGCGAGACCGAGGTGCCGGAAGGTCTGGATCAGGAGCCAGGCGGAGTCGCGGCACGAGCCGGCCGCGGAGGAGAGCGTCTCCTCCGGCGTCTGCACGCCCGCTTCCATGCGGATGACGTAGCCGATCCTTTTCTGCAGCTCCCTGTTGAGATCGACCAGGAAGTTGACGGTGTTCGGGGCTTCGTGCGGGATCGTGTCGAGATATTTCGCGAACAGCCGATCGGGCTTGACGGTCTCGAGATAAGGCGCGAGTTCGGTCTTGAGATCTTGCGTATATTCGAACGGAAAGCTGTCGGCATAGGGCTCGACGAAGAAGTCGAACGGATTGACCGTGGTCATCTGCGCCGTGAAATCGACCTCGATCTTGAGCTCGGTCGTCTTCTCCGGGAAGACGTAACGCGCGATCCAATTGCCCAGCGGATCCTGCTGCCAGTTCACGAAATGATTGGCCGGAGTGACCTTGAGCGAATAACTCAGGATCGGCGTGCGGGTATGCGGCGCCGGCCGCAGACGGATGGTCTGCGGGCCGAGATCGATCGGACGGTCGTATTTGTAGTGCGTGACGTGGTGTAGTGCGACGTAGATCGACACGGGGTGCGGTACTCCAGCAGCTTTTTTGAGCAGAACACCGCTGGTGACCTCGATCAAGCATTAACAACGGGCAGAGGGTGCCTAGGAAGTATCCGCCATAGCCCACCCGTAGCCTGGATGGAGCGAAGCGTAATCCGGGGTTCTTCACCCGCAGACTGACTTGTCCCGGATTGCGCTTCGCTCCATCCGGGCTACGAAGTCCCCTTACATCGTCGCGCCCAGCACCCAGGGCGCGAACTCGGCGCCGCCGAAATCAAAACTCTCGCTCTTGGTGGGCTGGCCCGACGCGGTCTTGAGGATGAGATCGAAAATGCGCTGGCCGCATTGCTGGACGCTCTCCTCGCCTTCGAGGATGGTGCCGCAATTGACGTCCATGTCCTCTTCCATGCGCTTGTACATGGGCGTGTTGGTGGCGAGCTTGATCGAGGGCGCCGGCTTGCAGCCGAACACGCTGCCACGGCCCGTGGTGAAGCAGACCAGATTGGCGCCGCCGGCGACCTGCCCGGTCGCGGCGACCGGATCGTAGCCGGGGGTGTCCATGAACACGAAACCCTTCTTGGTGATGGGTTCGGCGTAGCGCAGCACCTCGACGAGGTTGGTTGTGCCGGCCTTCGCCATCGCGCCGAGCGACTTCTCCAGAATGGTGGTGAGGCCGCCGGCCTTGTTGCCCGGGCTGGGATTGGCGTTCATCTCGGCGCCTTCGCGCGTCGTGTATTCGTCCCACCAGCGCATGAGATCGACCAGCTTCTCGCCGACCTCGCGGCTGACGGCGCGGCGCGTGAGCAAATGTTCGGCGCCATAGGTCTCCGGCGTCTCCGACAGGATCACGGTGCCGCCGTGACGTACGATGAGATCGCTGGCCGCACCCAGCGCCGGATTGGCGGAAACACCGGAATAGCCGTCCGAACCGCCGCATTGCAGCGCCACGGTCAATTCGCTCACCGGAACGGACTCGCGCTTGACCTTGTTGG
Source organism: Bradyrhizobium sp. CAR08 (assembly GCF_052871955.1). Taxonomy (NCBI): domain Bacteria; kingdom Pseudomonadati; phylum Pseudomonadota; class Alphaproteobacteria; order Hyphomicrobiales; family Nitrobacteraceae; genus Bradyrhizobium; species Bradyrhizobium sp. CAR08. Next base: position 133,778 of record NZ_JBIXJX010000007.1, on the reverse strand, counting down.
ACTCCGCGAGTGCCTCGCGCACGAAGGCAATTCCGGCTTCCACCGTCTTGCGGGTGCCGCCGACCTCCTGGATGTCCATCGCACGCAGACGTCCCGCGAGCTTCTGCTCCTCCATCAGGCCGCCGATCTGGTTCACCTCGCAGCCGAGGCCGAGCACGATCACATGAGAGAAGTTCACGTGCCGTGCATAACCACCGAGCGTGCGGCGGAGCAGCGCTAAGGGCTCGTTCTGCGTCATGCCGCAGCCGGTCTTGTGGGTCAGCGCGACCACGCCGTCGACATTGGGGAAGTCGGCCAGCGGATTGTCGCCGGTGAACGGATTCTTCTTGAAGACGTCGGCGACGAGGCTTGCGACATGCGCGCTGCAATTCACCGAGGTGAGGATGCCGATGTAGTTGCGCGTGGCGACGCGGCCGTCCGGACGGCGGATGCCTTCGAAACTCGCCGGCAGATCGAAATTCGGCGTCGGCTTGACGTCGACGCAATAGGCATAGTCCTTGGCGAAATCGCCCATGCCGCAGTTCTGCACGTGCACGTGCTGGCCCGGCGCGATCGGCACCGTCGCAAAGCCGATGATCTGGCCGTAGCGTATCACCGGCTCGCCCAATGCGATCGGCTTGATCGCGACCTTGTGGCCGGAAGGAATGCGCTCGACCGTCGTCACGCCGTCGGCCACCAATGTTCCCGGCGGCAAGCTCGCGCGCGCGATCAGCACGCCATCATCGGGATGCAGGCGAATGACGGGGCTGATGGTCATGGGAGGTCTCCTTCAGACGAATAGTGAGTAGCGAGTGGCGAATGGAAAAGGGGAGCAGCTCATTCGCTACTCCCCATCGCCATTCGCGAGTTCTCAGGCCTTGCCACCGGAATCCTTCCGGGTGGCGTTGACCTGCATCTTGGCGTAGGTCGTCATCAGGCCGACCTCGTTCGAGAGCGTCACCAGCTTGAAGCCCATGTTGATGGCGCGCGCGGCACCTTCGGCGCCGCTGCAATGGATGCCCGGATTGAGGCCGCGCTTGCCGCACTCCTTGATGATCTTCTCGTAGATCGCAAGGATCTCGGGCTCGGTGCGATCGAGCTTCGGTTCGAGGCCGTAGGAGAAGCCGAGGTCGGACGGGCCGATATAGACGCCGTCGATGCCTTCGACGTCGAAGATCGCTTCCATGTTCTCGACCGCGGTTTTGGTCTCCATCATCGGCAGCAGCACGATGTCGTCGTTGGCCGTCTTCTGGTAGGAGCCCGCGGTGCCGTACATGCCGGCGCGGATCGGGCCGTTGGAGCGGACGCCCTTCGGCGGGTACTTGGCATAGGAGACGAGGTTCCTGGCTTCCTGCGGCGTGTTGACCATCGGGCAGATCACGCCATAGGCGCCGCCATCGAGCACCTTGCCGATGATGCCGGGCTCGTTCCAGGGCACGCGGACCATCGGCGTGATCGGATGCTTGTCCATCGCCTGGAAGCACTGCACCATCGACAGATAATCCTGCACGCCGTGCTGCATGTCGACGGTGACGCTGTCGAAGCCGCATTGCGCGATCATCTCGGCCGAGAAGCCGGAGGGAATCGCGAGCCACGCGTTGACCACGGCCTTGCCCGACTTCCAGATTTCCTTGACCTTGTTCGCCACGTTGCCTTCCTTCTTTGTTTTGGACCTTCGTCACCATGACGAGCGCCGCGACAGCACGATGCCGTTATTAGCGCGAACCCGACCGCCGCGCTACGCTCGCGATGACGCAAGCTGTCACTGGCAAAGGCGGCGCAATCCGTCCCGGCGCGCCGATTTTTGCGCATCGGCTGCGGGGCACTTTGAGCGAAAAAATGCGGCGATGTCCATGATTGTTGCCGCGCGCTCGCGCATATCTGCTTTCACTCCTCGGCACTTGCCTCCTCGCCCGCGCCGAGCCCTGCGAGACTTTGTTCGAGCTCGCTGAGCATCTCCTGCAATTCGACGAGCTTGCGTGCGCCAAAGCGGCGCGTGATCTCGGCATAAATCGCTTCGGAGGACGGCGCGACGGAAGCCATCAGCTTCACGCCCTTTTCCGAGATCGAGACCATGCTGCGGCGCTGGTCCGCCTTGGCGGTCTTGCGCTCGATCAGATTGCGCGCCTCGAGATCACGCAGGATGCGCGACAGGCTCGGGCCGAGCAGGAACGCGGTGCGCGCGAGTTCCGTGACCTCGACCGTGTCGATCGCCGCGAGCGCGCGCAGGATGCGCCATTGCTGCTCGGTCAGGCCATGCGTGCGCAGCGAGGGACGGAATTGCCGCATCACCGCCTCGCGTGCCCGCAGCAACGACATCGGCAGCGAACGCGAGAAGTCGCGCATCGGCACCTGCCGCACGGCGGGCTCACTTCCGTTCGCAGGATCAGCCGGTCTCTTCGTCATGACGCCCTTTCAAGCCGCGAAACGTTTGCAGTGCAGCAAGCCAATTTGCGATTGACGCATTCACTTAACATGTTAAGTATCTTCCGGCACGACGATTTGTAAGATTACACATGGCGCTTTCAAACGACGATATCCGAGCTTGCGCGAACCGTCTGCACCACGCGGAAAAGACCCGTACGCAGATCCGGCAGCTCTCGCAGGACTTTCCCGACATCAGCATCGCTGACGCCTACGCGATTCAGAAGGCCTGGGTCGACGTCAAGGTCGCCGAGGGGCGCATAGTCCGGGGACACAAGATCGGCCTGACCTCGAAGGCGATGCAGAGCGCGCTTGGCATCAACGAGCCGGATTCCGGCGTATTGCTCGACGACATGTTCTTCGCCGATGGTGGCCTCGTCCCGACGGAGCGCTTCATCGCGACGCGCGTGGAAGCCGAGCTCGCCTTCGTCATGAGCAAGCGCCTCGCGGGCCCCGACTGCACACTGTTCGACGTGCTCAACGCCACCGACTTCGTGGTGCCGGCGCTGGAGATTCTGGACACGCGGATCGAGCGCGTCGATCCCCAGACCAAGGCGACCCGAAAGATCTTCGACACCATTGCCGACAACGCGGCCAATGCCGGCATCGTGCTCGGCGGACGGCCGATCCGCCCGCTGGACGCGGACCTGCGCTGGATCGGCGCGCTCTGTTTCAAGAACGGCCAGCTGGAAGAGACCGGCCTTGCCGCCGGCGTGCTCAATCATCCCGCGACTGCAGTCGCCTGGCTCGCCAACAAGATCGCACCGCTCGGCCTTGCGCTTGAGCCCGGGCAAATCGTGCTCGCCGGCTCTTTCATCCGTCCGATCGAGACCCGCAAGGGCGACACAATTCAAGCCGATTATGGCGCCTACGGCTCGGTGAGCTGCTACTTCGCTTAGACGACCAAAAAGACAGGGAGTGAAACCGCGATGCCGCATTTCACGATCGAATATTCGGCCAATCTCGACGACCGCCTCGACATCGGCGCGGCGTGCGAGGTGGTGCGCAAGGCTGCGGTCGAGACCGGCATCTTCCCGCTCGGCGGCATCCGCGTCCGCGCTGTCAAATGCGAGCATTATGCGATTGCGGACGCGCGGCAGGACTACGGCTTTCTCGACATGGTGCTGCGCATCGGCGAAGGCCGCGATCTGCCAACCCGCAAGAAAGCCGGCGAACAAATCTTCCATGCGCTCTCCCGCCATCTTGATCCCGTCTTCGCAAGCTCGAAATTCGCGCTCTCGTTCGACATGCAGATCAACGACAAGGATACGAGCTGGAAGCGCAACAACATCCACGACGCCCTGAAAGCGGAGGCCGCCCATGGATAAGCCCACGCCGAAAACCGACGTATTCCAGGCCAATCGCGACCGCATCGCACCGCTGCTGAAGACGCTGCGTGCCGACGGTATCGGCCACATGATCGACGGCAAGATCGTGCCGTCGATCTCCGGCGAGACGTTCGAGACGAAATCGCCGGTCGACGGCGCGACGCTGGCGAGCGTCGCCCGCGGCAATGCCGAGGATGTCGATCGCGCCGCCACCGCTGCCGCGCTGGCCTTCAAGTCCTGGCGCGACATGGGACCGGCGATGCGGAAGAAGCTGCTGCATCGGGTCGCCGACGCCATCGAGGACAATGCCGAGGACATCGCGGTGCTCGAATGCATCGACACCGGCCAGGCCTATCGCTTCATGGCCAAGGCCGCGATCCGCGCCGCCGAGAATTTCCGCTTCTTTGCCGATCGATGCGGCGAGGCGCGCGACGGCCAGAACACACCGAGCGACGAGCATTGGAACGTCTCGACGCGCGTGCCGATCGGCCCGGTCGGCGTGATCACGCCGTGGAATACGCCGTTCATGCTCTCGACCTGGAAGATCGCCCCTGCCCTCGCGGCCGGCTGCACCGTCGTGCACAAGCCGGCGGAGTGGTCGCCGGTCACGGCGGCCATTCTTGCGAAGCTCGTCAAGGAAGCCGGCGTGCCCGACGGCGTGCTCAATACCGTACATGGCTTTGGCGAAGAGGCCGGCAAGGCATTGACCGAGCATCCCGCCATCAAGGCGATCGGCTTCGTCGGCGAAAGTTCGACGGGCTCGGCGATCATGGTTCAGGGCGCGCCGACCTTGAAGCGCGTGCATTTCGAACTCGGCGGCAAGAACCCGGTGATCGTGTTCGACGACGCCGATCTCGACCGCGCGCTCGATGCGGTCGTGTTCATGATCTACTCGCTCAACGGCGAGCGCTGCACGTCGTCGAGCCGCTTGCTGATCCAGGCCGGCATCGCCGAAAAATTCGTCGAAAAGCTGACCGCACGGGTGAAAGCGCTGAAGGTCGGCCATCCCCTCGATCCCGCCACCGAGATCGGGCCGCTGATCCACGAACGTCATCTCGCGAAGGTCTGCTCCTATTTCGACGTCGCACGCCAGGACGGCGCGACGATTGCCGTCGGCGGCAAGGCCTATGATGGCCCGGGCGGCGGATATTATGTCGAGCCGACCCTGGTGACCGGCGCACACGGCAAGATGCGCGTGGCGCAGGAAGAGGTGTTCGGCCCCTTCCTCACCGTGCTGCCCTTCAAGGACGAAGCAGACGCGATCGAGATCGCCAACGACATCCGCTACGGCCTGACCGGCTATGTCTGGACCAACGATGTCGGCCGCGCGTTGCGTGTCGCGGATGCGCTGGAAGCCGGCATGATCTGGCTGAACTCGGAAAACGTCCGCCATCTGCCGACGCCGTTCGGCGGCATGAAGGCCTCCGGCATCGGCCGCGACGGCGGCGATTACTCGTTCGATTTCTACATGGAAACCAAGCACGTCTCGCTGGCGCGGGGCACGCATAAGATTCAGAAGCTGGGAATCTAACGCCCGCGGTTCCTCGGCGCGCGGAGCGCCAACGAGGAATGGCTGGGTCTAGAGAGGGGAAACGCAATGCCCGTACCGCAACATATCTTCGAGCCGCCGTTCAACATCATCCGCTCCAGCCACGCCGTGCTGGACGTCACCGACCTGAAGCTCAGCCGCGAGTTCTATGAAAGCGTTGTCGGCCTGCATGTCGAGGACGCCGACGACAAGGTCGTCTACTTGCGCGCCGCCGAGGAGCATCAGCATCACTCGCTGGTGTTGCGCAAGGCGGCCGCGCCTGCCTGCAACCGCCTCGGCTTCAAGGTCGGCAACGACGGGGATCTGGACAAGGCTGCGAAGTTCCTGTCCGAGAACGGCCTTGGCTACGCCTTCGTCGATCAGCCGTTCCAGGGCCGCACGCTGCAGTTCACCGATCCGTTCGGCTTCCAGATCGAGCTATATGCGTCGATGGACCGGCGGCCGCATCTGCTGCGCCGCTACGATCTCTACAGGGGCTGCCATCCGCAGCGGCTCGACCATTTCAACGTGTTCGCCGCCGAGGTGCAGGACACCGTCGAATTCTATGCCCGGCTCGGCTTTCGCCTCACCGAATACGCCGAGGAGGACGGGCCGAACGGGCGCATAGCCGCGGCCTGGATGCATCGCAAGGGCAATGTCCACGACTTTGCCATCACCAACGGCAAGGGCCCGCGGCTGCACCACTTCGCGTACTGGACGCCGACGGCGATGAACATCATCCATCTCTGCGATGTCATGGCCTCGCAGGGCTTCGTGAAGAACATCGAGCGGGGCCCCGGCCGCCACGGCATCTCGAATGCGTTCTTCCTTTATGTTCGCGACCCCGATGGCCACCGGCTGGAGCTCTACACCAGCGACTATTTCACCGGCGATCACGACCACGAGCCGCTGCGCTGGTCGCTGCGCGATCCGCGCCGCCAGACATTGTGGGGCGCGCCGGCCCCGCGCTCGTGGTTCGAGCAGGGCTCGCCGTTCGCCGGGCAAGCCGTGCGCGAGCCGAAGTTCGTGGCCGACGTGCTGGTGGCGGATTAAGCAATGAATCTCCCTCGCCTCGCCACCTATTCCGTCAACGGCGCCGTCAGCTACGGCGCCGTCGTCGACGGCGGCATTGTCGATCTCTCCGCGCGCCACGCCAAGGATTATCCGACGCTGCGCGAGGTGATCGCCGCAGGAAAGCTCGCGAGCCTCGCCGAAGAGGCCGCCGGCCGCACGCCCGATCACGCGCTCGGTGACATCATCTGGCTGCCACCGGTGCCCGCGCCGGAAAAGATCATCTGCATCGGCGTCAATTATCCCGACCGCAATGCCGAGTACAAGGACGGCCAGGACGCGCCGAAATATCCGAGCATGTTCATGCGCTCGCCGCGCTCCTTCGTCGGCCACGACACGCCGCTGGTGCGCCCGCGCGCCTCCGCGCAGCTCGACTATGAGGGCGAGATCGTGCTGGTGATTGGCAAGCAAGGCCGGCACATTCCGGAAAGTTCGGCGCTCGATCACGTCGCCGCGCTGACGCTCTGCAATGAAGGCTCGGTGCGCGACTGGCTGCGCCATGCCAAGTTCAACGTCACGCAGGGCAAGAACTTCGATTCCAGCGGCAGCCTCGGCCCGTGGCTGGTGCCCTACACGCAGGAATCGCAGGTCGCCGACATCCGCCTCACCACGCACGTCAATGGCGAGCTGCGGCAGGACGACCGCACCAGCCGATTGATGTTTCCGTTCCGCTATCTCATCAGCTATATCTCGACCTTCGCGACGCTCGTTCCCGGCGATATCATCGTCACGGGCACGCCGACCGGCGCCGGGGCACGGTTCGATCCGCCGCGCTATTTGAAGCCTGGCGATGTCGTCGAGGTCGAAGCCGAGGGCATCGGAACCTTACGCAACGGCGTCGTCGACGAAGCCTGAACACCGATTGAAATGGAATAGTGCCATGACCACCCTCACCGGCGGCGAAGCAATCGTAAGCGGCCTCGTCGCCCACGGCGTCGACACCGTGTTCGGCCTGCCTGGCGCGCAGGTCTACGGCCTGTTCGACGCCTTCCACCAGGCGCAGCTCAAGGTGATCGGCGCGCGGCACGAGCAGGCCTGCGGCTACATGGCGTTCGGCTATGCGCGCTCCAGCGGCAGGCCCGGCGTGTTCAGCGTGGTGCCCGGCCCCGGCGTGCTCAACGCTAGCGCCGCGCTGCTCACCGCGTTCGGCTGCAACGAGCCGGTGCTATGCGTCACCGGCCAGGTGCCGATGCAGTTTCTGGGCAAGGGCCGCGGCCATCTGCATGAGATGCCGGACCAGCTCGCGACCTTGCGCACCTATGTGAAATGGGCGGATCGGATCGAATATCCCGGCAACGCGCCGACCACCGTCGCGCGCGCCTTCCAGGAGATGACGTCCGGACGGCGTGGCCCCGCTTCGGTCGAGATGCCCTGGGACGTCTTCACCCAGCGCGCCGACACCGCGGCTGCGCAAGTGCTGGAGCCGCTGCCCGCGCCGCAGCCCGACCCTGACATGATCAAGCAAGCGGCCGCGCTGATCAGGAACAGCAAGGCGCCGATGATCTTCGTCGGCAGCGGCGCGATCGAGGCGCGCGAGGAGCTTCTCGAACTCGCCGAGATGATCGACGCCCCTGTTGTCGCCTTCCGCAGCGGCCGCGGCATCGTCTCCAACGCGCATGAGCTCGGCCTGACCATGGCGGCAGCTTACAAGCTGTGGCCGACAACCGATTTGATGATCGCAATCGGCACGCGCGCCGAGCTGCCGGCATCGGGCTTCCGCTGGCCGTATCAGCCGAAGGGGCTGAAATCCATTCGTGTCGATATCGATCCGGCCGAGATGCGCCGGCTCGCCTCCGATGTCGCTATCGTCGCCGACGCCAAGGCGGGCGCAGCCGATCTCGTCACAGCCGTGAAGAAGGCCGGCTATGGCAGGACCAGCGGCCGGCGGGGAGACATCCGCGAGGCGGCCGCAACGGCGCAAGCCGAGATCCAGCGCATCCAGCCGCAGATGGCGTATCTCAACATCCTGCGCGAGGTGCTGCCGGCGAACACGATCGTGACCGATGAATTGTCGCAGTTCGGCTTCGCCTCCTGGTACGGCTTCCCGATATACGAGCCGCGCACCTTCATCACATCCGGCTATCAGGGCACGCTCGGCTCGGGCTTCCCGACCGCGCTCGGCGCCAAGGTCGCCAATCCCGACAAGCCGGTGGTGGCGATCACCGGCGACGGCGGCTTCATGTTCGGCGTGCAGGAGCTCGCCACCGCCGTGCAGTTCAACATCGGCGTGGTGACGCTGGTGTTCAACAACAACGCCTATGGCAATGTCCGCCGCGACCAGCGCGAGCGCTTCGACGGCCGCGTTGTGGCGTCCGATCTGGTCAATCCGGATTTCGTCAAGCTGGCGGAGTCCTTTGGCGTCGCATCCGCGCGCGTCACCGCGCCTGACCAGTTCAAGGCGGCGATGGAGAAGGCGCTGGCCCATGGCGGGCCTTATCTGATCTCGGTGGAAGTGACGCGGGATTCGGAAGTCAGCCCGTGGGCGTTCATTCACCCGCCGAAGCCGTAAACGAAGCATCGTCGTTCCGGAACTCTTTCCTTCTCCCCTTGCGGGAGAAGGTGGATCGCTGACGCGCAGCGGCGGCGAGACGGATGAGGGGCTGTCTCCGCGGATGGAGACCCCTCATCCGCCTTCCCTTTCGGGAAGGCACCTTCTCCCACAAGGGGAGAAGGAAGATCAGCGCGTCCTGCGGAACGTCAGATTGACCCGCTTGCGGCCGAGCAACGCATGCTCGCCGTCGGCGAGCGGCGCGACGCCGTGATAGGCCAGCCTGCTAGGGCCGCCCCAGGCCACGACGTCGCCATGCACCAAGCGGTAGCGGCGCGGCTTGTCGCTGCGTGCCATGCCGCCGAACAAGAAAGTCGCAGGCAGGCCGAGCGAGACCGAGACGATCGGCGCCGAATAATCCAGCTCGTCCTTGTCCTGATGCAATGACAGCCGCGTGCCGGGCTCGTAGCGATTGACCAGGCAAGCATCGGGCGCAAAGCCAGTAAAGCCGCCCTGCTCCGCCGCGCGGCGCGCGAGATCGCGGAGCACCGGCGGCATCGCCGGCCATGGTGCCCCGGTTCGCGGATCAACGGGATCATAGCGATAGCCGGTATGATCGGTGATCCAGCCGCGCTCACCGCAATTGGTCATGGCCACCGACATTAGATGCCCGCCGGGCGTGGTCATGCGCCGGAACGGCGACTGCGCCACGATGGCGCGCACCGCATCGATCAACTCGCTTTCGATCGGCTTGACGAAGCCGCGCAGCAGCACGGCGCCGTCGGCGATCTTCTCGCGCGACGGCTGAGCTTCGGCGACATTATCGAACAAATCCGCCATCAGCGGCAGCGTTTATTTCGCATCGTGAAAGATCACACCCAGCGTGTAGCGCTGGCCAGAGCGAATCCGGCTGACGCCATGGCGGAGATTAACGCGGTAGGTGCCGCGTGTCCCCTGCACTGGACGATGATGCACAGCGAAGGCAACGGCGTCGCCCTGCGCGAGCGGAACCACTTCGGCGCGGGACTGCATGCGCGGGCGTTGCTCGGTCAGCACGAACTCGCCGCCGGTGAAATCGCGTCCCGGCTCGGACAAGAGGATCGCGACCTGGAGCGGGAACACGTGCTCGCCATAGAGATCCTGATGCAGGCAGTTGAAATCGCCGGCCTCATATTGCAACAGCAGCGGCGTCGGCCGCGTTTGGCCTGCCTCGTGGCATCGTTTCAGGAACGCGGCGTGAGTGGCGGGATAGCGAATGTCGATCCCCATCGCCTCGTTCCAGCGATTGGCGACGCCCTGGAGATGCGCGTAGAGCGCCGGGCGCAACTGCGCGATCAGATCGGGCAGCGGATAGGAGAAATATTTGTATTCGCCGCGGCCAAAGCCGTGGCGGCCCATGACGATACGGCTGCGGAAGTTGGTGTCGTCGGGATAGAGCGCGGCGACGGCGCGGCACTGCTCCGGCGTGAGCAGGCCCTTCAGGACGGCGGAGCCGTGGGTGTCGAGCTCGCCGGTGATTTGCGGCCAGTCGAGGGCATCGACATGGGCGGCAGTATCCGCTGACGGGGATTGAGGCGATTTGCGTGCTGTTGCTGTCATGGCTCTGACCTTCGCAAGACCGCCCCGTCCTCTACCACCCGATTTCCGTCTCTCTCCTCGTCATTGCGAGCGGAGCGAAGCAATCCAGAATCCCTCCGCGGAACCAGTCTGGATTGCTTCGTCGCAAGGGCTCCTCGCAATGACGGCGGAGAGAGTTCCGCTCGCAATGACGGCAGGAGAGATCTTAGCCCCTCACGGGCAGCGTCACCACGTCATAGCCGTGCTTGATCGTGCGCTTCAGCACCGGGTCTTCCAGCTCGAAATCGAAACGGGCGGCCGGGCGGATACCGCCTTTCGCCGCAAACGTACCGCCGAACATGGCGCAGCCGTCGGGAAATTCTCCACCCTCGAAACCGCGCGCGATCAAGTCGGCGACCGGCAGCATCGCGTCGAGCGTGCCCTCCTGGTAGAGCACGCGCTCGCCCTTGATGGTGGCCCAGGAGCGCAGGATCATCCTGTCCCAATGGCCGATGACGTCCTCGAGCTCCCACAGCGTGGAGGTGATCGGCTTGTCGCACATCTGCTTGGACACCGTGACGTTGTAGGCCTCGACCTTGCGGTCGGTGTGGTCGGAGCCACAGCCGACGAAAATGCGGCCCTGCCAGCCGATCAGCACGAACTCGACCTCGCCGCTGGAATCGCCGCCGGTGCATTCGATGCTGTCCTCCTGCGTCAGCCGCCGCGCCGAGGCACGGTAGTAGATCGGCGTCGAAGCCGGCGGGGCGATACCCATCTCCTGCAGCTCGGCAATGTGCTTGTCGCGCGCGACCGGATCGCGGCCGGTCCAGCCGGCGATGACCATCTGGTCGATCGCCAGCGTCAGCGGCGTGGTGGTGTCCTGGGCGTCAACGGTGAAGGTCAGGTCAAACACGAATTACGGCCTCCATGCCGGCAGCAAGCTCGAAGATACGGCGGTCCGATCCGCCCGCGCCCGCCAGCATCAGGCCGACGGGAATTTCGCCCTCGCGATGCGCCGGCAGCGAGATGGCGCAACCGTCGATCATGTTGATCAGGGTGCAATTGCGGAGCGCCCGCAGGTTTTCCCTGGTGAACTCCTTGTCGTCGGCGAGATCGGCGATTTTCGGCGGCGTGTTGGCGGTGGTCGGCAGCACCAGCGCGTCATAGGGCGCGATCCGCGCATTGACGCGGGCGATCAGCGAGCGGCGCTCGTTGAGAAGATCGATGTAGTCCGCCGCGCTCTGCGCCTCGCCGCGCATGATGCGCACGGAGACTCGGGGATCGTAGACGTCACCCTTGGATGTGAGGAGGTAGCGGTGCCAGGCGTAGCTTTCGGAAGCCGCAAAGCCGCCCTTGGCGTTCATCGGTCCGATGTCGTGGAATTCGGCCATCTCCATGCGCTCGATGATCGCGCCGTGATGGGCAAGGCTCTTGAGCGCACGCTCGAATGTCCCGGCCACAGCCGCGTCGAGGTCATCGAGCGCGATCGTGGTCGGCACCGCCAGCCGCATGCCCTTGACAGGTCGCGGATTCAGCGGGCCGATCAGCTCGTTGGCGAGCACGGCATCGAGAATGGCACAGCAACTGACCGATCGTGCCAGCGGCCCGATGCTGTCGAGCGAGAACGACAGCGGCACAGCCCCGTCGAGCGGCACGCGCCGCTGCGTCGGCTTGTAGCCGACGATGCCGTTATAGGCCGCCGGAATCCGGCAGGAGCCGCCGGTGTCGGTGCCGAGCGCGCCATGCGCCATGCCGTCGAGCACGGAGACCGCGGCACCCGAGGACGAACCGCCGGGCACGTGGCCCTCGGCCCGGTTCCAGGCGCCCTTTGGCGTGCCGTAATGCGGATTGATGCCGATGCCGGAATAGGCGAACTCGGTCATGTTGGTGCGCCCGATCACGACGAAGCCGGCCTTGCGCAGCCGCGCTACCGTGGGGGCATCCTGCTCGGCCGGCGAGGAATCATCGAGCGCGCGGGAGCCGGCGCGCGTCACCTGGCCCTTGATGTCGAAGAGATCCTTGATCGAGACCGGGATACCGGCGTAGCGCGACGGCGCCGCCTTCACCTTGCGCAAACCGTCCATCGCATCCGCCGCCACAAGCGCGGCGTCCCTGTCCACATGGATGAAGGTACGCTGCCCCTCGCCGGCCGGATCGGCGATTTTGGCGATGCAAGCCTCGACCAGCTTGCGGGAGCTGGTGCGGCCGCTTTCGAGGTCTTCGGCGAGCTTCTTCAGTGTCGAAAAATCGGGCATGTCTGTCTCACGGAATATTTGCGCGCAATGTATAGCGCTGCCTCACTTCGACACAAGCATTGTGCGCATGATGGCATGCATGCGCATTGCTGGACCGTTGACGCGCCATGGTCGATTGTCGCATCAAGATCGCAACAGCCGGGCTTCGCTTGGCCTTGGGAGGACCTGCCGAGATGGCCGAACCGCATCGCGCGCGACCGAAACCGACGCCGGAGACCCAGCATTTCTGGGACGGCACCAAGGCGGGCGAGTTGCGCCTGCAGCGCTGCGACGCCTGTGCGCATGTCTATTTCCCGCCGCGCCCGTTCTGCCCGTCCTGCGCCTCGCGCAAGGTCAGCATCTTCAAGGCGAGCGGCAAGGGCATTCTCTACAGCTACGTGATCAACCACCGTCCCGCCGCGCCCGGCTTCACGCCGCCTTACGCGATTGCGGTAGTCGAGCTCGAAGAGGGACCGCGGATGATGAGCAACATCATCGACTGCCCGCAGACACCGGAGGCGCTCGAACTCGACATGAAGCTCGAGGTGGCCTTCGAGGCGCTCGACGACAAGATCACCCTTCCCGTATTCCGTCCGGCGAAGGGGTAAGCCCATGCGCAGCAATCAGGTTGCCGTCGTCGGCGCGGCCGAGACCACCGAGCTCGGTGTCATCCCCAACGCCTCGCAGCTCCAGCTTCACGCGGATGCGGCGCTCAATGCCATTGCCGATGCCGGGCTGAAGCTGTCCGACATCGATGGTTTCGCCACCGCCGTCGAAACGCCGCAGCAGGTCTGCCACTATCTCGGCATCAAGCCGACCTGGGTGGACGGCACCTCGGTCGGCGGCTGCTCCTTCATGCTGCACGTCCGCCATGCCGCCGCAGCGATCGAGGCCGGCCTGTGCAAGACGGTGCTGATCACCCATGCCGAGAGCGGCAAGTCGATGATCGGCAAGGCGCCGCGCTCGATTCCTGCCGACAGCCTGCAAGGCCAGTTCGAGGCGCCGTTCGGTGTCTACGGCCCGCCCAGCATGTTCCCGATCCCCGTGCTTCGCTTCATGAAGACCTATGGCATCACGCACGAGCAGCTCGCCTCGGTCGCAGTGGTGCAGCGGGAGTGGGCGGCGAAGAATCCGCGCGCGATGATGAAGGATCCCATCACGGTCGCGGACGTCCTCAACTCGCGCATGATCGCCTATCCGTTCCGCCTGCTGCAATGCTGCCTCGTCACCGACGGCGGCGGTGCGCTGATCCTGACCTCGGCGGACCGTGCCAGGGATTTTCCGCGCAAGCCCGTCTACATCATGGGCACCGGCGAGAGCGTGGAGACGCCGATGGTCAGCCAGATGGAGACGTTCAACTCCTCGCGCGCGTTCAAGACCGCGGGGCCCCTCGCCTTCAAGGAGGCCGGCATCGCGCATAAGGACGTCGACCATCTCATGATCTACGACGCCTTTGCGCATCTGCCGCTGTTCGGCCTCGGCGACCTCGGCTTCATGCCGCACGAGGAGACCGGAAAGTTCATCGCCGACGGCAACACGCGGCCCGGCGGCAAGCTGCCGCTCAACACCAATGGCGGCGGCCTGAGCTACATGCATTCGGGCATGTACGGCATGTACGCGCTCCAGGAGAGCGTGCGGCAGATGCGCGGTATCGCGCCGGCGCAGGTCGCCAACGCGAAGATTTCGGTGTGTCACGGCGTCGGCGGCATGTTCGCCGCGTCGGGCACGATCGTGTTTACGAACGAGAGGTAATCCACATGACGAAATCACTGCAAGACAAGGTCATCATCGTCACCGGCGCAGGCCGCGGCATCGGGCGCGAAATCGCGCTGCTCTGCGCCGGCGAGGGCGCCAAGGTCGTCGTCAACGATCCCGGCGTCGCCGCGGACGGCGCTGGCACCAGCGCCGCGCCCGCCGAGGAAGTGGTCGAGGAGATCAAGAAGCGCGGCGGCACCGCCGTCGCCAATTTCGAGTCGGTGGCCGAAGCCATCCCCGCCAGCAAGATCGTGAAGACCGCGACCGATCATTTCGGCCGGCTCGACGGCGTGGTCAACAATGCCGGCATCCTGCGCGACATGATCTTCCACAAGATGAGCGTGGAAGCCTTCGAGGCCGTCATCAAGGTGCATTTGATGGGCTCGTTCTACGTCAGCCACGCCGCGGCGCGGATCTTCCGCGAGCAGGAGTCCGGCTCGTTCGTGCACTTCACCTCGACCTCCGGCCTGATCGGCAACTTTGGACAAGCCAATTACGCCGCCGCCAAGCTCGGCATCGTCGGCCTGTCGAAGTCTATTGCGCTCGACATGGGCCGCTTCAACGTTCGCTCCAACTGCGTCTCGCCGTTCGCCTGGACCCGCATGATCGGGACCATCCCGACCGAGACCGAAGCCGAGAAGGCGCGCGTCGAGAAGATCAAGCAGATGGGCCCGGAGAAGATCGCGCCGGTCTGCGCCTATCTGCTCTCCGATGCCGCCAAGGACGTGTCCGGGCAGATCTTCGGCGCGCGCATGAACGAGCTGTTCCTGTTCAGCCAGAACCGTCCACTGCGCTCGGTGCACCGGAGCGAGGGCTGGACGCCGCAATCGATCGCGGAACACGGCATGCCGGCGCTGAAGGGATCATTCTACAAGCTCGACCGCTCCGCCGACATCTTCCCGTGGGATCCCGTGTAAGGATCCCGTCGAGCCGCACTTCCGGCATTCCTGCTCTGCGATCTCCGGCTGCCTTGTCCGGAGATCGCTCCGCTTTACGCCCGATTGCTGGCGGATCATTTCCTCCCAACACAACTTTGGGAGGAAACCATGACAAGAATGCTGACCGACTCCGACGACACGACTGCAGGCAGCGGCCTCGCCCGCCGCACGCTCCTCAAGGGCGCCGCGACCGTTGCCGCATCCGCCCTGCTCGCCTCACGCGCGGACGCCCGCGACTTCGGCGCCAATGCCGAGCCGCAGCGCTATCCCGATCCTGACATCATTGCCATCGATCCCAAGCGCTTCAAAGCGAAGGTCGGCAACACCGCAATCAAGCGGCTCTATACCGGCTGCCTGTGGGCGGAAGGGCCAGCGTGGAATGCGCAAGGGCAATATCTGGTCTGGAGTGACATCCCCGCCAACCGGCAGCTGCGCTACCTCGATGACGACGGCCACATCTCCGAGCAGTTCCACAAGCCGTCGAACGAGGCCAACGGCAACTCGTTCGACACCGAGGGGCGCCAGCTCAGTGCCGAGCGCACCCGGCTCGTCCGCTACGAGCACGACGGTTCGGTGACGACCCTGGCCGAGCAGGCCGGCGGCAAGCCGCTCAACGGCCCCAACGACATGGTGGTGCATCCCAACGACAAGGCGATCTGGTTCACCGATCCCGGCTACGGCGCGATCAGTATCTACGAGGGCAAGCTTGCCAATACCGGCTCGCTGCAGCCCCATCAGAAGGAAGCGGTTTATCGCATTGATCCGCAGAGCGGCCAGGTCGCGAAGGTGGCCGACGAGCCGTTCAAGCCGAACGGCATCGCTTTTAGTCAGGACTACAAGAAGCTCTATGTCTGCGACACCGGCATCACGCATTATCCTGAAGCCAAGAACGTGGTGTGGTCGTACGACATCGATGGGGCGAAGCTTTCGAACCCGAAGAAGCTGATCGACATGACGCTCGACGGCAAATCAGGCTTCCCCGACGGCCTGCGCGTCGACACCGAAGGCAACATCTGGGTCGGCGCCGGCTGGGTCGGCCCCGGCTATGACGGCGTGCAGGTGTTCGCGCCAAACGACGGCGCGCGCATCGGGCAGATCCTGTTGCCCGAGACCTGCGCCAACGTCTGCTTCGGCGGCAAGAAGCGCAACCGCCTGTTCATGACCGCGAGCCAGTCGCTCTATGCGGTGTATGTGGAGACGCAGGGCGCGCATTTCTGTTGAGTGCAGCGAATGGTGAGTGGCGAATGGATTCCACTCGCCACTCACCATGTCTCTACCCCGTATTCCTCAATCCCGCCGAGATCCCGTTGATCGTCAGCTGGATCCCGCGCAGCACCTGCTCGTCCGGGTTCTGCGCGCGGTGCTCTTTCAAGAGTTCGACCTGCACGTGGTTGAGCGGGTCGAGATAGGGGAAGCGGTGGCGCACCGAGCGCTCCAGCAGCGGGTTGCCTTGCAGCAGACGGTCCTGGCCCATGATGTCCAGCAGCGTCTCGATGCAGGAATGCCATTCGCGGCGGATGCGGCCGAAGATTTTTTCGCGGAGCGCCTCGTCGGGCACGAGCTCGGCATAGCGCGAGGCGATCGCGATCGAACTCTTGGCCAGCACCATGTCCATGTTCGACAACAGCATGCGGAAGAACGGCCATTCCTTGTAGAGCTCTTTGAGGAACGGCATGCCCTTGTCGGGATGCTCCGCGATCCACTGCTCGACCGCGCTACCAAAGCCGTACCAGCCGGGCAGCATCAGGCGGCATTGCGCCCAGGAGAACACCCAGGGGATCGCCCGCAAATCCTCGATCGCGCGGGTCTTCTTGCGGGAGGCCGGGCGGCTGCCGATGTTGAGCGTCGCGATCTCGTTGATGACCGTCGAGGCCCAGAAATAATCGACGAAGCCGTCGGTCTCGTAGACGAGGCCCCGATAGGCCTTGAAGGCGAGGCTTGAAAGCTCGTCCATCGCGGTCAGATATTCGCGGCGCGGCGCGCTCTGGCGCGGATGCAACAGGCTCGCCTCCAGCGTTGCGGCTGCCAGGATCTCCAGATTGTTGCGGCCGACTTCGGCGTTGGAGTATTTCGACGAGATGATCTCGCCCTGCTCGGTGATGCGGATCTGGCCGTTCACCGCGCCGCCGGGCTGGGCGATGATGGCATCATAGCTCGGTCCGCCGCCGCGGCCGACCGAACCGCCGCGGCCATGGAACAGGCGTAGGCGCACGCCGTGGCGCTCGAACACGTCGACGAGGCCGATCTCGGCCTTGTAGAGTTCCCAGCCCGAGGTGACGAAGCCGCCATCCTTGTTCGAGTCGGAATAGCCCAGCATGACCTCCTGCACGCTGCCGCGGCTGTCGACCAGGCGGCGATAATCATGCAGCGAGAGCATGCGGTCCATGATGGCGCTGGAAGCCTGCAAATCCTCGATGGTCTCGAACAGCGGCACGATGTTGATGGCGCTGCGCCCGGAGGGATGGACGAGACCGACCTCCTTCAGGAGCACCGCGACCTCGAGCATATCCGACATGCCCTTGCACATCGAGATGATGCATTGGGGGATGGCGTCCGAGCCGAACTTCGCGTGCGCCTCGGCGGCGGCATGGAACACGTTGAGCTCGCCCATCGTCTCGTCGCTGTACTTGACGAACGGCGACACCAGCGAGCGCGTTGAGCGCAACTCGTTGGTGAGCAGCGAGATGCGGGCGTCCTCGCCGAGCGCGAGATAGGACATGCCGGGATTGGCGGCATCCATCAGCTCGGCAATGGTCCGCTCGTGCACCGCCGAGTTCTGCCGGATATCGAGCCGGGCCAGATGGAATCCAAAGCAGTCCACCGCACGCCGCAGCAGCCGCAGCCGGCCGCGGGCGATGACGCCGGCGTTGTTGGAGATCAGCGAGCGGTGCAGCACGTCGAGATCGGCCTTTAGCTCCCCGACGCTGTCATAGGGCGCGCCCTTGCCGACCGGTCGGCGCGTAATCTCGACCTGAAGCATTTCGGCCGTGGCGGTGAGGCGCGCATAGATGCCGGAGACCGCGAGGCGATAGGGCTCGCCGCTCCGGTGCGGCGAGGTATCGGGCGAGCGCTCCGCCAGCGTGCGCAGCTCCTCGGAGACGTCGGCGAGGTGCGCCGCGATCGACAATTCCGAGCCGAGCACGTGCAGCTCGTTCAGATAGAACTGCATCACCCGGCTCGACTGCAGTCGCAGCGTGCCGCGCATCACGTCGGCGGTGACGAAGGGATTGCCGTCGCGGTCGCCGCCGATCCAGCTACCCATGCGCAGGAACGAGGCGAGCTCGCCGGCCGCCTGCTCGCCGCCCTCCTCCAGCCGGTCCTCCAGCGCGTTGACCAGCCGCGGCACCTCGCGGAGAAACGTGTAATCGTAGAACGACAAGCCGTTGGCGACCTCGTCGAGCACGGTGAGCTTGGTCCGGCGCAGCAGGTTGGTCTGCCACAGCGTCAGCACCTCGCGGCGGAGCTGCTCGTCGCTGGCGGCAGCCTCTTCCGCCGTCAGCGCGACGCGCTCGCGACGATCGAGCAGGGCTGCGACCTCCATCTCACGGTCCATGGTGCTCTTGCGGCGGACCTCGGTCGGATGCGCCGTCAAAACCGGGCTGACCAGCGCGCTCTTGAAGAAGTTGCGCAGGGCATCGGCACCGATGCCCGCAGCCCTCGCATGGGCGAGCGTCTCGGCCAGCACGCCGGAGCCGCCGCCCTTGTTGGCGCGCATCTGGCGGATGTTGTTCTGGTCCTCGGCGATGTTGGCGAGGTGGGAGAAATAGCTGAAGGCGCGGACGATCCGCACCGTCTCGGAGGTCGACATGCTGTCGAGGATCTGCTCGAGCTCGCGGCGGGCGAGCCGGTCCTCGTCGCGGTGGAATCGGATCGAGGTCTGGCGGATGCGTTCCACCAGATCGAACAATTCAGGCCCCTCCTGGTCGCGCACCGTGTCGCCGAGAATGCGCCCGAGCAGGCGGATGTCGTCCCGCAGCCGCACGTCCGCTTCCAGCGCCTGGACGTCCTCAGGGCGGTTGGGGCGCTGCTCGGCGGTGTCGGATGATATGGTCTGGAGGGACATGGCTCGCTCCGTTGTTCGAGCTCGCTTGGCTGCCCGGCTCAGCCGAGTGTGCAAGTTTTTTGCCGCAGCGCAAGATGAAGTTGGGGGCGGCGCGGCAACATCACCTATCATGGGAGAAATGCGCCTTGCCGACGGACGCGCGCACACGTCCGCGGTCTCGCGGCGCGGGGCCCGAGTTTTGCTGTCGTTTCGCCCTCATCGATAAAAAAGGGCGCAGGGAAGGCCGGGCGCCGGCTGGCACCCAGGGTCCGCACGCGAAAAACGCACGCGGGGGTAACCACAGGTGATGCCGGAACATCCCGGCCTTCCTGCGCAATGGTTTTACGGCTTATGGCGCGCTCTCCCCGGGCAGCGATGCACTATTGCCCCCGTCGCCTCGCAGATGATCGATGCGCCCACCCGGTCGGGCCGCACATCACCGCAAGCCTTCACGCACAGACCCCGGGCGTCAGGACCACACGCTTTTGCCGTCCGCGGACGTCCCTCCCCGGACATCCGGAAGCTCGCGCGTGCTCGCCACCGAAGCCGAAAAGAACCGCTGTGACCGCGCCGGGTCGTTCGCGCGGATCGCGATGACTCACAGGCGTAGCCCGCCCTGCCATCTCGTCACGCGCCGGCGCTGCCGCGTCCATCGCATCTCGGCTCACGTATCGTGACGATCGCGAAACGCCCTTTTTAGCGGGCCGGAATAGTTTGCGGTTTACCCGAAGGAGCGAATTCGGTCAATCAGAATATTGGAGAACCGATCGATTGACCTGCATGTGGCGGGTTTTGCCCGTCGGGCAACGCGAGGGATTGTGGGTCGGAAGCATTGAGCGGCCACCCGACTCCAATCTCGGGACAATAGTGACGCTTACCAGTGGTGATGGTGCCGCCAGCCATAGTGATGGCCTCGGCCTCTGCCCCAGCCGTAATGATGACCACGGCCGCCGCGATGACCCCACCCGTGGCCACCGCCATGTCCGTGGCCGCCCTTGACCTCGATGGTGTCAGTCTGAGACGCGCCCAGTGTGTCCGGCTTGGCAACGGGCATCGCCGAAGCAGAAGGTGTGGGTGTCAAAGCAACGGCCCCCGCCACAAAGCCCACCAAGCAAAGCCACTTCATGCAATCGCCTCCCGATAAGAATGAACCAAGGGCCAGCCGCGGCACATTGCGCCCGCGTTCGCTCCCGCTCGTCAACAATGAAGTCGGAAAAAAGTTGCAATGAAATGTGACGCATTGCGGAGGGGCAGGATACTTATGCCGCGTTGAAAGCAGTCGTGGTCCACTTCGAATCAGCGCAGGATCGGTTGAGCGCTTGCGAAACCCATCATGCTTCGTCATCAGCGGACGGTTTGATGGGTTTCGCTGGCGCTCTACCATCCTACGAGTTTGCCTTAAGCCGGCACGATCACCTTGCCGATCGGCCAGAGCGCGATGCCGGCGAGCTTGAGGTGGGCCCAGGCGAAGGGAATGCCGATGATGGTGATCGCGAGGGCCACGGCGGTGAAGAGGTGGCCGAGCGCCAACCACCAGCCGGCGAGCACGAACCAGATGATGTTGCCGATCACCCCGAGCGGGCCGGTGCCGACATCCTCGACACCGGTGACCTCATAGCGGCTGACCGCCCGCGAGCCGAACGGCATCAGCGTGTAGACGGCGATATTGAACGCCGCCCGCGCCCAGGGCAGGCCGATGATGGTGACCGCCATGATGACCGCAGCGACCAGCCAGCCGAGCGCCATCCAGGCGCCGCCAATGAGAATCCAGAGCAGGTTTAGCAGGATGGAAACGGGAGCCATGGGATGATCCGAAGGTCAATGATCCCGTGAGTATAGCACGATGCGCGAGGTTGCGATCGATAAAGCCGCTCACGTATTCGCGTGCTCGTGTAGCCCGGATGAGCGAAGCGACATCCGGGTCTTACTGGTTGTTATCCCGGGTATCGCTTCGCTCACCAGGGCTACGCACCGCTAGATCTTCCGCCCCGCCTGCTCCCAATAGGGATCGCGCAGGCGCCGCTTGAAGATCTTGCCGGAGTCTTCGCGCGGCAGCCCGGTGCGGATCTCGATGTGCTTTGGGACCTTGTAGTCGGCAAGCGAGGCCTTCAGGCGGGTGCGGATTTCGGCGGCATCCAGCGTAACGCCGGCTTGCGGCTCGACCACCGCCATCAGCGCTTCGCCGAACTCGGCATCGGGGATGCCGAACACCGCGCAATCATGCACGCCGGGCACCGCGTGCAGCACGGACTCGATCTCGGCCGGATAGATGTTGACGCCGCCCGAGATCACCATGTCGCGCTTGCGGTCGCAGATGAAGACGTAGCCCTCTTCGTCGATATAGCCGACGTCGCCGGAGGTGATGAAGCCGTCGCGATCGATTTCGGCGCGCTTCTCCGGCTTGTTGTGGTAGGTGAAATCGGCCATCCCGGCCATGCGCGAGTAGATCTCGCCGATCTCGCCTACACCCAGCACGCGTCCGTCCTCACCGATGAAGCGCAGCTCGGCGCCGGGCGAAATCCTGCCGACGGTGCCGGGCTTCCTCAGCGCGTCCTCGGAGGTCGCGAAGGTGACGGCGCTGGATTCGGTCGAGCCGTAGAATTCATAGATCACCGGCCCCCACCATTCGATCATGGCGCGCTTGACGTCCGCCGGACAGGGTGCTGCGGCGTGAATGATGTGGCGGAGCGAGGAGACGTCGTATTGCTTGCGCACCTCCTCCGGCAGCTTCATCAGGCGGATGAACATGGTCGGCACCATGAAGATGGTGTCGATCTTGTAGCGCTCGATCAGCTCGAGAAATTCCTCGGGCTCGAAGCGGGGAATCAGCACCAGTGCGCCGCCGAGTTTTCCCGCGCGAATGCCGAACGAGTTCGGCGCGGAGTGATAGAGCGGGCCCGGCAGGATCGTGCGGGCGCCGGGCTTGAGCCCGTAGATCATCGCGCGCATGCGCTCGCCGGCAGCCGCCTGCTCCGGCGTCGGCGCGTTGCGCCGTACGCCCTTGGGGTGGCCTGTCGTGCCCGAGGTGTAGATCATGTTCATGGGCTGCGGCCCGACCGGGCCGTCATAGGGCTGGTGCTCTGCGAGCCAGGATTCGAAATCGATCGCGAAGTCCGGCGTCTTCAGATGATCGGGATCGATCTTGTAGCTGGACAGGATCTCCGGGGGCGTCGGCACGCTGAGCACGGTGACGCCTTGGGGAATCGCATCGCGCAAGGCATGCAGCATGTCGGCATGGCCGATCAGCACGGAGGTGCCGGTGTCGTTCAGGATGTAGTTGATCTCCTCCGGCTTGAAGTGCCAGTTGATCGGCACGCCGTAGGCGCCCAGCCGCATGGCGGCATAGGCGGCTTCGATGAAGGCGATGTCGTTGCGCATCAGCATGCAGACGCAATCGCCCTGCCTGACGCCGATCTGGCTGAGACCGCTCGCGATGCGGTCGGCACGATCAGCGACCTCGGCATGGGAGCGGCTGCGCCCGCCGGAGACGATGCCGAGGAAATTTGAGGTTTCGCTCATTGTTGTTTTTCTTTGTTGTTGAAGTTGCCCCTCATGGTGAGGAGGCGCAAGGCGCCGTCTCGAACCATGAGAGCCCGTGGCCCATCCCTCGAGACGCCGCTTCGCGGCTCCTCGGGATGAGGTCTGCGCTAATCCGCAAACTTCGGCGCGCGCTTCTCCAGATTGGCACGCACCGCCTCGGTCTGGTTCGCGCTGCCGATCAACTTCTGCTGCTCGACGGACTCGGCGAGTAGCGCGGGGCCCGGATCGACCGAGAGATTGTTGAGCATGCGTTTCGCGGCGCGGATCGCATCGGGGCTTTTTCCCGCGATCTCGCGCGCGACGTCGAGCGCGGCAGCGCGCGGGTCGTCGCAGATGCGCGTGGCGAGACCGTAAGCCATCGCCTCCTGCGCGGAGAAGATGCGGCCGGTGTAGGTGAGATCGCGCAAGATGTCGTCGCGCACGAGCGAAGCCAGGATCGGCGTGCCCGCCATGTCGGGTACCAGACCCCATTTGATTTCCATCACCGACATTCGCGCATCGGGCGTGAGGAAGCGCATGTCGGCGCCGAGTGCGAGCTGGAAGCCGCCGCCGAAGGCGACGCCCTGGATCGCCGCGATCACGGGGACCGGAAGCTGGCGCCAGCCCCACACGGCCTGTTGCGCAAAATTCGCCTGGCCGTGCGTGCGTTTGGTGAGGTCGCGATTTTCGCCACCCGGAATTCCACTGCCCCCCTTTTCCTTCATGGCGGCAAAACGCCCCATGTCGAGACCGGCACAGAAGGCGCGGCCCTCGCCGGACAGCACCACGACGCGCACGCCTTTTTCCTTCGAAAGCCGATCCGTTGCGGCCACAAGGGCCTCGAACATGGCCTGATCCAGCGCATTCATCTTGTCCGCGCGCACCAGCCGCACGTCGGCGACGCCTTCCGAGATCGAGATCGAGACGCGCTCTTCCATGGATGAATTCTCCCCTGGTTCCCGGCTGTTCTTGTTCGGTGCCGCTTTACAGGAAGCCGGCGGCCGGATTTAGTCAATCGATCAATTAACCGACAATCGCGACGGGGGAAACAGCCATGTTCAAGGAAAATCTTCTGGCGGGGCGGCGCATCCTCGTGACCGGCGGCGGCACCGGGCTCGGCAAGTCGATGGCGGCGCGCTTTCTCCAGCTCGGCGCGGAAGTCCACATCTGCGGCCGGCGCAAGATCGTCTGCGACGAGACCGCGACCGAGCTGATGGCCGAGCATGGCGGCCGCGTCACCAGCCACGGCGTCGACATCCGCAACGCGCTCGCGGTCGAGGAGATGATCGAGACCATCTTTCGCGACGGCCCCCTCACCGACCTCATCAACAACGCCGCCGGCAATTTCATCTCGCGCAGCGAGGAGCTGTCGCCGCGCGGCTTTGACGCCGTCGCCAACATCGTCATGCACGGCACGTTCTACGTGACGCAGGCGGTCGGCAAGCGCTGGATCGCGTTGAAGCAGCCCGGCAACGTCGTCTCGATCACCACGACCTGGGTACGCAACGGATCGCCTTACGTGGTGCCGTCGGCGATGAGCAAGTCGGCGATCCATGCCATGACGATGTCGCTCGCCACCGAATGGGGCCGCTACGGCATCCGGCTGAACACGATCGCGCCGGGTGAGATCCCGACCGAGGGCATGAGCAAGCGCATCAAGCCCGGTGACGAAGCCGGCGCGCGCACCAAGGCGATGAACCCGATGGGCCGCGTCGGCACCATGGAGGAATTGCAGAACGTCGCCGTGTTCCTGATCTCCGGCGGTTGCGACTGGATCAGCGGCGAGACCATCGCCATGGACGGCGCGCAGGCGCTCGCGATGGGCGGCAATTTCTACCAGCTCCGCGACTGGAGCGACGACGACTGGAAAACCGCACGCGAGAGCATCATGGCGCAGAATGAAAAGGACCGTGCGAAGCGGGGCTGAGGCTCTCTCCGTAGTCGTCCTGGCGAAAGCCAGGACCCATTATCACCGAATGTTCTTTGGCGAAGATTGGCCATGGCCAGTCTTCGCCGAATTGCGTTTTGTGGCTATGGGTCCTGGCTTTCGCCAAGACGACGACGCTGAAGCCATGGCGTACCCTCTCCCATCTTGTCTTCGCCCGCGGATGACGCCACACTCCGCGGCATAAGAACAAGACGTCACGGGAGAGACATGTCCACCACACAGCCATTGGCTGACCTCGCCGACATGGTGCGCGAGCGCGCCAAGAGCCGCGGCAATGCCATCGCCTTCGAGTTCGAAGGTCGTGTCACCAGCTTCGCCGAGTTCGACATCAAGACGAATCGCGTCGCCAATGCGCTGATCGCGATGGGTGTGAACAAGGGCGAGCGCATCGCCTATCTCGGCAAGAACAGCGACAACTATTTCGAGCTGCTGATGGGTGCCATGAAGGCCGGCGTGGTGATGGCGCCGGTGAACTGGCGGCTCGCGGGCCCCGAGGTCGCCTTCATCGTGAGCGACTGCAAAGCGCCGGTGCTGTTCGTGGGACCTGAGTTCATCACCCAGGTCCGCCAGATCAAGGACCAGTTGCCGGGCGTGCGCAGCGTCATCACCACCGAAGGCGGCGCGCCGGAATGGCAGGATTTTACAGCTTGGCGCGATGCACAGAGTGGCGACGATCCCAAGGTGCCGATCGACACTAAGGACATCGCGATCCAGCTCTATACCTCGGGTACGACAGGCAAGCCGAAGGGCGCGATGCTGTCGCATGCGAACTTCCTCAACCTGGTGCAAACAGGCAATGCCGAGGACAAGCCGGAGTGGAACCGATGGTCGACCGACGACGTGTCGCTGGTCGCGATGCCGATCTTCCATATCGGCGGCTCCGGCTGGGGCGTGATGGGGCTCTACCACGGCGCCCGCGGCGTGATCGCGCGCGAGTTCGATCCGACCAAGGTGCTGGATTTCTTCGAGCAGTCCGGCATCACAAAGCTGTTCATGGTGCCGGCGGCGATGCAGTTCGTGGTGCGGCAGCCGCGCGCGAAGACAATCGATTTCTCCCGGTTGAAATACATGCTGTACGGCGCCTCGCCGATACCGGCGGCGCTGCTGAAAGAATGCATCGAGATCTTCAAATGCGGGTTCGTGCAAATGTACGGCATGACCGAGACCACCGGCACCATCGTCGCGCTGCCGCCGGAGGATCATATCGAGGGCTTGGAGCGGATGCGCTCGGCCGGCAAGGCGCTGCCGGGCGTCGAGATCGCGATCCTAGACGTTGACGGCAAGCCGCTGCCGCCGCGCGAGGTCGGCGAGATCGCGACGCGCTCGGGCTCCAACATGGCCGGCTACTGGAACCTGCCGGAAGCGACCGCCGCGACGCTGCGCGGCGACGGCTGGCTGCGCACGGGTGATGCCGGCTACATGGACGAAGACGGTTATCTCTACATCCACGACCGCATCAAGGACATGATCATCTCCGGGGGCGAAAACATCTACCCGGCCGAGGTCGAGAGCGCGCTGTGCGATCATCCCGACGTCGCGGAAGCTGCCGTGATCGGCATACCCGACGACAAATGGGGCGAGGCGGTGAAGGCCGTTGTGGTGATGAAGCCCGGCAAGCAGGCGACCGCCACCGACATCATCAACTTCACGCGCGAGCGCATCGCCGGCTTCAAGACGCCGAAGAGCGTGGAGTTTTTGCCGGCGCTGCCGCGCAATCCCTCAGGCAAGATTTTGCGACGGCAGTTGCGGGAGCCGTATTGGGCGGGGAAGGATAGAAGGGTGAATTAGCACCACTCCAGCCACATCGTCGTCCGGGCGAAGGCCGGGACCCATAGCCACAGGATTGGGTTTTGCGAAAACTCGGAGTTGCCGTCTCGCGCAACGACTTCTCCGTGGGGTAATGGGTCCCGGCCTTCGCCGGGACGACTCCGGGGAGAGACTGCGCGCAACAATCCCTCAATGCTTCCCCGGCCCCATATAGCCGAACAAAAATCCCGCTACCTTGCGGATCTGGATCTCCTCGCTGCCCTCGGTGATGCGATAGCGGCGGTGATGGCGGTAAATGTGCTCGAACGGCTTGTGGCGTGAATAGCCCATGCCGCCGTGAACCTGCATGGCGCGGTCGGCAGACTCGCAACACAGGCGGTTTGCCCAGTAGTTGCACATCGAGACGCGGTCGGAGAGCGTGCGCTCGATCTGCTCCTCGGTGAGCTTGTCCATTTCCCAGGCGGTCTTGCGGATCAACAGGCGCAGCATCTCGGCCTGCGTCGCAAGCTCGACCAGCGGGAATTGGATCGCCTGGTTCTCGGCCAGCGCCTTGCCGAACGGTTTTCGCTCGCGCGCATACTTCACGCTCTCGTTGATGCAGTAGACCGCTGCCCCCAACGAACTCGCTGCCTGCCGGATGCGGTTTTGATGGACAAAACATTGCGCCAGCGACAGGCCGCGACCGTCCTCGCCGAACAGCGCATCCTCCGGCACGAACACGTCCGTAAAGCTGACGCGGGGATGATCGGTCGGCATGTTGAAGGTCCACATATACTCTTCGATCTTCACGCCATGGCTCGTGGCCGGCACCAGGAAGCAGGTGATGCCGCGGGCATCGCCGTCATTGCCTGACGTGCGCGCGAACAGCGCGCAATGCGTGGCGACGTGCATGCCGGTCGTCCACATCTTCTCGCCGTTGATGATCCAGCCCTTGACGTTGTCACGGGTCGCGGGCACCGCGCGCGCTTCCATATGGGTGGCGTCGGAGCCGTGATTTGGCTCGGTCAGGCCGAAGGTGATGCGGTACTTGCCCTTGATCGAGCCGTCGATCATCGCCTTCTGGTCGTCGCGTCCGTAGCGATCGAGCATGGTGGCGACGGGGAAGTTGCCGACGATGGAATGCTCGTTCTGGAGGTCGTTGTGCAGGCCGAGCCCCTTGGCGGCAAAGTGCTCGCGGATGACCGCCATCCAGAGGTTGGAGCCATTCTTGCCGCCATATTGCTTCGGCACCGCAAAACGCAAATGACCGGCGGCGTCTGCGAGATCCTTGGCCTTGCGCAGCAGCGCCTCCCATTCGTGGCGCGGCAGGCCGCCATTCTCGAAATCGGTGCGCGCCCATTCGCGGCGGTGATCGAAGAAGCGGATGTTATCGTCGACCGCCTCCAGCGGCTTGATCTCGCGTTCGATGAAAAGGTCGAGCTCTGTGAGATAGGCGACGAGATCGGCAGGCAGCGAGAAATCCACGGCTCTCTCCCGGATGATTTTTTCGTTTTGCGTTAAGGCGCTGGGCGCAGCTTTGCTTCGCACGATTAAGGTGAGAAGAGCGCCGCCAAGTCAAGCAATGGGAGACGTGTGAGATGCGCAAGGCGCATTGCGCAATTCGATGGTGCTCCAGCGCGGAGGCGCGGTAGTATTCCGGCAATATTCCTTCACGAGAAACTGCGGGAGCGCACGATGGAGCTGAAATTTTCCAAGGTGGAACGCAAGGGGCCGATCACGATCGTCACGCTGTCGCGGCCCGAGGTCTACAACGCGCTGCACACCGACGCGCATTTCGAGCTCAACAAGGTGTTTGACGATTTCTCCGCCGATCCCGAGCAGTGGATCGCGATCGTCACCGGTAGCGGCGACAAGGCGTTCTGCGCCGGCAACGATCTGAAATGGCAGGCCGCCGGCGGCAAGCGGGGCTGGGACAAGGGCGGCTTCGCCGGCCTCACCGCGCGCTTCGACTGCGACAAGCCGATCATCGCCGCGGTCAATGGCGTGGCGATGGGCGGCGGTTTCGAGATTGCGCTGGCCTGCGACCTGATCATCGCCTCGGAGAACGCGACCTTCGCCTTGCCCGAGCCGCGCGTCGGGCTGGCCGCACTCGCCGGAGGCCTGCACCGGCTGCCGCGCCAGATCGGGCTGAAGCGCGCCATGGGCATGATCCTCACCGCGCGTCATGTCAGCGCCAAGGAGGGTCTCGAACTCGGATTCGTCAACGAGGTGGTGCCGCAGGGCGAAGCGCTCACGGCCGCGCTGCGCTGGGCCGAGATGATCACCAAGAATTCGCCGATGTCGATCCGCGCGTCAAAGCAGGCGATCCAGAAGGGCCTCGGCGTGTCGCTGGAGCAGGCGATCGAGGAGCAGCGGGAATATCCGGCCGTGAAGGCGATGGTTGCGTCCCAGGACTACATCGAGGGTCCGAAGGCGTTTGCGGAGAAGCGGCCGCCGAAATGGGTGGGGAAGTGAAGGGTCGCTCGGCTCATCACCGCCGTCATGCCCCGGCTGGACCGGGGCATCCAGTACGCCGCGGCTTCTCGGCTCAATCAATGCCGCCTCTGGAATACTGGATTGCCCGCCTTCGCGGGCGATGACAGCAGAGAGTGTAGTACCGCCTACCCGCTTCGCGAGAGTTCGCGTTTGTACGACGCGTAATTCGGCTGGTCCACCGCAAGCTTGTCCATGGTCGTTTGCCACAGATGCTCGGCAAGGCCGGGCGTCGCTAGATCGACCTCGCCCTTGGCGATGCGCTCGGCCAGCGTGCGGTTGAGATCGGTCACCGAGCC
This sequence comes from Bradyrhizobium sp. CAR08, assembly GCF_052871955.1. Lineage (NCBI taxonomy): Bacteria > Pseudomonadati > Pseudomonadota > Alphaproteobacteria > Hyphomicrobiales > Nitrobacteraceae > Bradyrhizobium > Bradyrhizobium sp. CAR08. Next base: position 104,429 of record NZ_JBIXJX010000007.1, on the reverse strand, counting down.
GTCCATGCCGAGCAGAGCACGCAGCCGCTCCACCTCCGCGGCGTCGCTCCCCTCCTCCCGCGTCAACTGCCTTGTCACGAGATCGAGGATGTTGATGGCCACGCGCAGCTTGAAGGCCTGGTGGCCGGAGACCAGCGGCGCGATGTCGTTGCGGAGGAAATCGGCGACCGACTTCGTCAGCTCGATCGGGGTCGGCTCGTCCTGCATGGTCAACTCCCCCGCGGCGCCAGCAGCCGCAACAGATCGATCTCGGTCTCGGAAGCGCGACGGCCGATCATGGCGCGTTCCATCGAATGGTCCGGACTTTCGCGAAAGCGCTGCATCATGCCGCCGCACATGATGCCCCAGCGCAGCGTGCCCATCACTTCCCAGAATTTGACACGCGATGGATCGACCTTCCGCCCAGCCGCCTCATAGCCGGCGAACAGCTCCTCACGCGAGCCAAAGCCGCCGACCGGCTTGTCGATCTCGCCAAAGCGCCAGGAGTTGACGCAAACCCAGCCGAGATCCTCCATGGGATCGCCGAGATGGGCGAGCTCCCAGTCCAGCACCGCGCGCACGCCGTCGGCGCCAATGATGAGATTGCCGTTGCGGAAATCGCCATGCACCAGCGTCGTCTCGGCCGAAGGGCCCGGATCGTGGTCGCGGAGCCAGCGCAGCGCCAGCTCGAAGACGGGTTTGGGCCAGTCCAGGCTGCGATAATCGCGTTCGAACTCAGAGATCTCCTCCGTCGCGGACCGGCTGCGCAGCTCGGGCAATTTGTCCCGCGGTAGCCCGTGCAGCTTCGCGAGCACGCCGCCGATCTGCCGTGCGAGACGCGGCCGCGCCGCCGCAAACTCGTCGTCGCGCAGAATCTTGCGCGCGATGGTTTCGCCCTCGACCCGCTGCATGATGAAGCCGGTGCCGAGATCGTCGTCCGGCGGGAGCACATGCATCACGCGCGGCGACGGCACGCCGGCCTCATAGGCAAGCTGCATCAGCTGCGCTTCCGCGCCGAGACCTGCCGCGCGCGTCGGCGCCGCGCCATACCCCTTCGGCGAGCGGCGCAGGATCGCACCGATCGGCCCGTCGGGATGCACGATGTCGAAGCGCCAGGTCTCCTGGCTGGCGCCGCCGGACAGCTTGGCCGCGCCGGTCACGCCGGTCGCCCCCTCGCACCAGCGCGCAACGCTGCGGGAAAGCTCAGCCTCGATCATTTGCCCTTGAACTGCGCCGGACGCTTCTCCAGGAAGGCGCCAACACCTTCGCGGAAATCATCCGTGTCGCCGGCATGGAGCTGGCACTGAAATTCGAGATTGAGCTGATCCTCGAAGGAATTCTCCGGGCTGTCCCAGTACAGCTTGCGGATCAGCGACAGCGCGACCGTCGGGCCGCTGGCGAGGTCGCGCGCAAGCTTCATCGCCTCCTCCATCAGCACGCCGTCATCATAGACGCGATTCACAAGGCCCCATTCCAGCGCCTTATCGGCCGGGAGCCGCTCGCCCATCAACGACAATTCGATCGAGCGTGCCTTGCCGATCAGCCGCGGCAAGAGCCAGGTCGAGCCGCAATCCGGCACCAGACCGATGCGGCGGAACGCTTGCAGGAAATAGGACGAGCGCGCGCACAGGATCATGTCGCCGAGCAGCGCGAAGCTCATGCCGGCGCCGGCCGCCGGGCCGTTGACCGCGGTCACGATCGGGCAATGCAGATTGCGGATGCGGCGCAGGAAGGGATGGAAGCCGGTCTCGAGCGTCAGGCCGGCCTTGGTCTTCTTCGACTGGTTGTTGCGGCCCTGGAGATTCGCCCCGGTGCAGAACGCCCGCCCTGCGCCCGTCAGCACCACGCAGCGCACCTCGTCCTTCTTCTCCTCGATCGTGTCGAGCGCTTCTGAGAGACCGCCCAGCATGTCCACGGAGACCGCGTTCATCACCTCCTGATGGTCGAGCTTGAGGATCGCGACCGAACCATCGAGATCGAGCGTGACGTGTTTGAACTGCATGGTTTCCTCGTGAGTTGCGGCCTGCACCAGTTTCGCAGACCGGAATTGCTTTTGCCGGGGCGCATATTTGATTTTTGGCGCGGTCTTGTCCATGGTGATCGGAGCATAGCAAGCAATCTTGCGCGCAGCGGCTGATGCGCACGAAGCAAAAACAGGAAACGCGCCATGAACCTTTTCGACCTTTCGGAACGCGTCGCCGTGATCACCGGCGGCAATGGCGGCATCGGGCTGGGCATCGCGCAGGCGCTCGCCGGCCAGGGCTGCAACGTCTCGATCTGGGGCCGGAATGCTGACAAGAACAAGGCCGCTGCCGCGAGCCTGGCCGGGCTATCAGGCAAGGTCGACACGCGGGTCTGCGACGTCACCGACCCGGCCTCGGTCAATGCCGCGATGAAGGCCACGCTCGACACATTCGGCCGGGTCGACGGCTGCTTCGCCAATGCCGGCATCGGCGGCGGCGGCCGGCGCTCCTTTATCGAACGCACCCAGGAAGAATGGCGCACGATGTTTGCGACCAATCTCGACGGCGTGTTCCACGCGTTCCAGGCTGCCGCAAAACACATGACCGCGCGCGCCGAGGCCGGCGATCGCTTCGGCCGGCTGGTGGCGACTTCGAGCCTCGCCTCGATCTTCGGCACCGCGCGCAACGAGCACTATGCCGCGACCAAGGCCGCGATCAACGCGCTGGTGCGTGCGCTCGGCGTCGAGCTGGCGCGTCACGGCGTCACCGCGAACGCGATCCTGCCGGGCTGGATCAAGAGCGACATGACCTCGGGCCTGATGGCCAACGAGAAATTCGTCGCCAACGTGATGCCGCGAATTCCGGTGCGGCGCTTCGGCGAGGCCAGCGACTTCGGCGGCATCGCGGTGTATCTGATGAGCAAGGCCTCGTCGTACCACACGGCGGATACGTTCGTGATCGACGGCGGTTATACGGCGTTTTGATTTTCATAATGAGGGGAACGGGCACATGTTTTCACACGTCATGATCGGCACCAACGACCTCGACAAGGCCAAGGCCTTCTACGACAATTTGCTGTCCACGCTCGAGGTGCGGCCGGCGCGGGTCGACGGCCATCGCATCTTCTACATTACCAAGACCGGCGTGTTCTCGGTCACAAAGCCGATCAACGGCGAAGCGGCGACGCCTGCGAATGGCGGCACCATCGGCTTTGCCGCCAACTCGCCGGAACAGGTCAATGCATGGCATACGGCCGGCATCGCCGCCGGCGGCGTTCCTTGCGAAGATCCTCCTGGTATCCGTCAAGGCCCGGGCGTCAACCTCTATATTGCCTATTTGCGTGACCTCGACGGCAACAAGATCTGCGCGATGCACCGGATGGCAAGCTAGGCCGGCCGCAACCACCGCTGTCATGCCCCGGCTTGACCGGGGCATCCAGTACGCCGCAGCTTCTCGATAGATCACATACGCCTCGGAGTACTGGATCGCCCGATCAAGTCGGGCGATGACAGCGAGAATGCCGCCCATTCAAACAACATTTCAAACGTCCGCGATATTCCATCGCATGGCATGGCTCGCGTTGGAAAAAATGCGCGCTCGCACTTTGGCGACGCTGCGACTATTCTCCGGCGCAACGCGATCTCAGCGACCCCGGGAGGAACAATGACAAAACACACCTATATTCCCCGCACCACCAACTACACCCTCAATCCCGGCGACGAGCTCAACGACCTCAGGATGTCGGACCAGGTCCGGCCGCTCTACGATCACGTCAGGAAGTTCATCCGCGACACCGTCGAGCCGATGTCGACCGAATTCGCCAAGGCCGGCGAAGGCAAAGAGGATCGCTGGAGCTTCACGCCGAAGCAGCTCGAGGTGCTGGAGAAGGCCAAGAACAAGGCCAAGCAGGAAGGCCTCTGGAACTTCTTCCTGCCCGACGACGAGACCGGCCAGGGCCTGAAGAATCTCGACTACGCCTATATCGCATCCGAGCTCGGCAAAAGTCCGCTGGCCTCCGAGAGCATGAACTGCTCGGCGCCTGATACCGGCAACATGGAGGTGCTGGAGCGCGTCGGCACCAAGGAGCAGAAGGAGAAGTGGCTGAAGCCGCTGATGAACGGCGAGATCCGCTCGGCCTATGTCATGACCGAGCCGAACGTCGCCTCCTCCGATGCCAAGAACATCTCGACGAGCGCAAAGCTCGTCGGCGACGAATGGGTCATCAACGGCGAGAAGTACTACATCTCCGGCGTCGGCGATCCCCGCTGCAAGATCCTCATCGTGATGGTGAAGACCAACCCGGATGCGGCGCCGAGCAAGCAGCAGTCGCAGATCCTGGTGCCGCGCGACACGCCGGGCGTCGAGGTGCTCGGCCCCATGTACGTGTTCGGCCAGGATCACGCGCCGCGCGGCCATATGCACATGCGCTTCAACAACGTGCGCGTGCCCAAGGAGAACATTCTGCTCGGCGAAGGCCGCGGCTTCGAGATCTCGCAGCTTCGGCTAGGCCCGGGCCGCATCCATCACTGCATGCGCACCATCGGCAAGGCCGAGAAGGCGCTCGATTTGATGGTGCAGCGTGGCCTCACCCGCGAGGCCTTCGGCAAGAAGATCGCCCATCTCGGCGGCAACATGCAGATCATCGCGCAGGCGCGCTGCGAGATCGAGGCGATGCGGCTGATGGTGCTGAAGGCCGCCAAGGCCATGGACGTGCTCGGCAACAAGGAGGCCCGCGTCTGGGTCTCCATGGTCAAAGCCATGGTGCCGGAGCGCGCCTGCAAGATCATCGACCAGTCGATCCAGATGCACGGCGCCACCGGCATCTCGCACTGGACCCCTCTCGCCGAAATGTACCAGGACGTGCGCCATCTGCGCTTCGCGGACGGTCCGGACGAGGTGCACTGGATGGTAGTGGGACGCCACGAGCTGAGCATGGCGTGAGGTCCTTCTCCCCTTCTCCCCGCTTGCGGGGAGAAGGTTGGCATGAGGGACTACGACGCGGCCACCTCGCCGATCTTGTCCTGCGTCTTGGTCTCGAAATCGCTAGCGTCGTGCCGCTCGTGAAGCTGGCTGGCGGGATCTCCGGAGACACGGTTGACCATGCGGCCGCGCTTGACGGCCGGGCGCTTGGCGATCTGGTCGGTCCAGCGCTGCACGTGCTTGTAGTCCTGCACGGACAGGAATTCGCCGGCGCCGTAGACCAGCCCCTTGGCGAGCGCGCCGTACCAGGGCCACACCGCCATGTCGGCGATGGTGTATTCGCTGCCGGCGAGATATTCGTTGTCGGCGAGCCGGCGGTCGAGCACGTCGAGCTGGCGCTTGGTTTCCATCGCGAAACGGTCGATGGCATATTCGATCTTGGTCGGCGCGTAAGCGTAGAAATGGCCGAAGCCGCCGCCGAGATAGGGCGCGCTGCCCATCTGCCAGAACAGCCACGACATCGCTTCAGTGCGGCTCTTGATGTCCTTCGGCAGGAAGGCGCCGAACTTTTCGGCGAGGTAGAACAGGATAGAGCCGGACTCGAACACCCGGATCGGCTCCGGGCCGGAGCGGTCCATCAGCGCCGGGATCTTGGAATTCGGATTGATGTCGACAAAGCCGCTGCCGAACTGGTCGCCGTTACCGATTCTGATCAGCCAAGCGTCGTATTCCGCGCCCTTGTGGCCGAGCGCCAGAAGCTCCTCCAGCATCACGGTGACCTTGACGCCGTTCGGCGTCGCCAGCGAATAGAGCTGGAAGGGATGCTTGCCGACCGGCAGCTCCTTGTCATGGGTGGGACCGGCGATCGGGCGGTTGATGCTGGCGAACTGTCCGCCGTTCTCCTTGTTCCAGGTCCAGACCTTGGGCGGCACGTAGGCGGGGGTGTCGGTCATGCGAGGGCTCCGGCAAAAAGATGCGTCTGCATTAATTAGCCCGCGGACGGCGGATGGCAAGCCCTGCCGGCCCTGCGTCCGGCGCGGGCCTCGCGACCGCGTCATGCGTCCGACGTTGCCGAGGACGGCCATCACGAGAAGCCGCATCTGTCGAGCCGGGCGTACGGCTTCGCGCAACACGGCGTGTGCACGCAAGATGCGCCGCCAAATCCGGATTGGCATAGCGCAAGACGATGGTCTAGCGTCGATGAGCCTTCGCTCAAGATTGCGACAACAGCAACGCGAGGCCGCCGGGAGAGAACGATGAAATCGCCGATCTGCGACATGCTGGGCATCGATTTCCCGCTGCTCGCCTTCAGCCATTGCCGCGATGTCGTCGCGGCTGTCAGCCGCGCCGGTGGGTTTGGCGTGTTAGGTGCGACCGTGCACACGCCGGATACGCTCGAACGCGAGCTGAGATGGATCGACAAGCACGTTGACGGCAAGCCTTACGGCGTCGACGTGCTGATCCCCGAAAACATCTCGACTGCGGGCGAGAAGGACGTCACCTGGAAGAGCCTTGAGGCGCGCGTGCCACAGGAGCACCGCAACTACACGCGCAATCTCCTGAAGAAATACGACATCGAACTCACGACCACCGAGGTCGCCGACAACCAGCCGCAGCCGTTCGATGGCAGGACGGCGCTGGAGCTGCTGGAGGTCTCGTTCAACCACCCGATCCGCCTGATCGCCAATGCGCTCGGCGTGCCGCCGAAGGCCATGATCGAGATGGGCAGGAAGCACGGCGTGCCGGTCGCGGCCCTGGTCGGCGCCAAGGAGCACGCGCTGCGCCAGGTCGCGGCCGGCGTCGATATCCTCGTGGTCCAGGGCACCGAAGCTGGCGGCCATTGCGGCGAGGTCTCGACCATGGTGCTGGTGCCCGAGGTGATCAAGGCGATCAAGAATATCCGCGACGTGCCGGTGCTGGCGGCCGGCGGCATCATGACGGGACGACAGATGGCGGCCTGCATGGCGATGGGTGCCGCGGGCGCCTGGACCGGCTCGGTGTGGCTTGCGACCGTCGAGTCCGAGACCACGGAGATCTTTCGCGAGAAGATGATCGCGGCATCGTCGCGCGATGCGGTGCGCTCTAAGGGCCGCACTGGAAAGCCGGCACGGCAACTTCGTTCGGTCTGGACCGACGCCTGGGACCGCGCAGCCGAGAGCCCCGGCGCATTGCCGATGCCGCTGCAAAGTATCGTCAGCCGCGACGCCTTCAACTCGATCGACCGCGCCGCGGCGGGCGGCGACGCCAAGGCGCGCGATCTCGTGAGTTACTTCGTCGGCCAGGGCGTCGGGCTGATCGACAGCGTGAAGTCGGCCGGTGCGGTGGTGCAGGAGTTCAAGGAAGAGTTTGCCGAAGCCGTCGAGCACATGAATGCGCTGGTGGCGGAGTGATTGCCACACACCGTCATTGCGAGCGCAGCGAAGCAATCCAGACTACCATCGCGGAAAGACCCTGATTGCTTCGCTACGCGCGCAATGACAAAAAACTGACATCGTGAATTGAAGCATGACAGATAAGAAGCATACCCCCGAAGACCGCATCCCCGTCATCGTCGGCGTCGGCGAGATCGTCGACCGTCCCAAGGAGGTCACCGATGGCCTCGAGCCGCTCGACCTGCTCGAACAGGCGCTGCGGCGCGCGGAAGCAGATGCCGGCGCAAAGCTGCTCGACGAGGTGCAATCGCTCGATATCGTCAACTTCCTGAGCTGGCGCTATCGCGATCCGGAGAAGCTGCTGGCGCAACGGCTCGGCATCACGCCTTCGCATTGCTATTACGGCCCGGTCGGCGGCGAGAGCCCGATCCGCTACATCCACGAGGCAGCAAAGCGCATTGCGCGCGGCGAATGCAGCGTCGCCGCGGTTTGCGGCGCGGAGGCACAGTCGACGGCGACCAAGGCGGAGCGCGCCGGGGCAAAGCTGCCATGGACCCCGTTCGCCCACGACGTCGAGGAGCCGAAGCGCGGCGCGGCGTTCCAGAAGCCGCTGGCCGTGAAGCTCGGCGTGTTCCGCCCCGTCACCGTCTATCCGTTCTACGAAGCGGCATCGTCCGCCCATTGGGGACAGACGCCGCGCGAGGCTATGGCAGAGTCAGGCGTGCTGTGGTCGCGCTATTCGGAAGCTGCCGCGCAAAACCCAAATGCCTGGCTGAAGCGGCGCTATGCGCCGGAGGAGATCACGACACCGACGGCGGACAACCGCCTGATCGCCTGGCCCTACAACAAGCTCATGGTTGCCAACCCGAGCGTCAACATGGGCGGTGCGCTGCTGCTGACCAGCCTCGCCAAAGCGCGTGCGGCCGGCATCGCCGATGACAGACTGGTCTATCCGCTCGGCGGCGCCTCGGCCGAGGAGCCGCGCGACTATCTCTTGCGCGACCAGTTTTACGAGAGCCATCCGCAGAACGCCGTTTTGAAGGCCGTGATGGATCTCGCCGGCGGCGACGGCAGGAAGTTCGACGCGATCGAGCTCTATAGCTGTTTCCCGTGCGTGCCCAAGATGGCGCGGCGGACGCTGGGCCTAGGCGCGGACGTGCAGCCGACCGTGACTGGCGGCCTCACCTTCTTCGGCGCGCCGCTCAACACCTACATGACGCACGCGGCCTGCGCGATGGTGCGGCGCGTGCGCGACGGCGCAAAGCTCGGCCTGCTCTACGGCCAGGGCGGTTTCGTCACCAAGCATCATGCGCTGGTGGTGTCGAAGGTGCCGCCGCGCGAAGCATTGGCACAGGAGACCAGCGTGCAGGCGGCGGCGGACGGCAACAAGCGCGCGGTGCCGGAGTTCGTCACGGATGTCTCGGGCGACGGCAAGGTCGAGAGCTTTACGGTGCTCTACGGCCGGGCCGGCGAGGTCGAGCATGGCGTGGTGATGCTGCGGACGGAAAACGATAGGCGCACGCTGGCGCGGATTCCCGCGAGCGATGCGGCAACGCTGGCGCATCTGCTCGACATGGATCGCACGCCGGTGGGTTCGCTCGGCGAGATCACGATGACGGTAGATGGCGTGCCGGAATGGAGGGTGGCGTAGCTCTCGTAGGGTGGGCAAAGGCGCTCTTGCGCCGTGCCCACCAATCTTTTTTAGGATCGCAGAGAGATGGTGGGCACGCTTCGCTTTGCCCACCCTACGAAACCGAGGCTACCCCTTCGGCGCCTGCTTCTCCGACGCCGTCGCGGGCTTGCCCTTGGCGCCGGCGCCGGTCACGCGGACCTGGTCGCCGTCGGAGAGGCCGTCCGGTGGTGCCGTGATGACGCGGTCATCCGCTGCAATTCCCGAGGCGAGCTCGATCTCCTTGCCAAGATCGCGGGCGATGGTCACGGGCTTGAACAGGACCTTGTCGTCCGGACCGACGGTTGCGACGCGCAGGCCGCTGCCGTTGAAGATCAGCGCACTGGCGGGAATGCTGAGCGGCGCGGCGTCGCGCTGCAGGCTGAGCTTCACGCTAGCATAGCCGCCGGGCATCAGCTCGCCTGAGGAATTGTCGAGACCGAGCTGCATGCGCGTCGTGCCGGAGGCGACGTCAACCGCCTGCGAGGAGGCCTCCACCGTCGCCTGGAAGGTCCGGTTCGGATACTCCGGCAGCACGATGGCGGCCTTGGCGCCGATCTTGATCGCGGGCACGTAGTTCTGGGGCACGTTGATGTAGACGCGCAGCTTGGTGACGTCGGAGACCACGAACATTGCCGGGCCCGAGCCGCCGCCTGAATTGATCAGCGCACCGACGTCGGTGTCGCGCGCCGTGACCACACCGTCAAACGGAGCGGTGATCTTCTTGTAACCGGCCAGCGCTTCGAGGCGCTCGACGTTGGCCTGGCCCGAGCGAACCGCCGCGTTCTTGTTGGAGAGATCGGCGGTACGCTCGTCGATCTCCTGCGCGGAGACGAAGTTGGAGGCGACCAGCGTCTTGCGGCGGTTGAGGGTGGCTTCCGACAGCCTGGCGCTGGACTGCTGGCTGGCGAGGTCGGCGCGGGCCTGAAGCAGTTGCTGGTCGAGGTCGGGCGCCTCGATCTCGGCGATCACCTGACCGGCCTTCACCCGCGCACCGATGTCAGCGCTCCAGCTTTTGAGATAGCCGGGAACACGGGCAAAGATCGGCGCGCGATAATAGGCTTCGAGACGGCCCGGCAAGTCGATGGTCGCATTGAGAGCCTTGGCATTAGGCAGCGTCACCGCGACGCTGGGAACAGCCTGATCATCGGTCCATGCCTTCAATTTGGAGCCCTGCTCCTCGCGGGCGCGGATGCCGGTGCCCACGACCAAGCCGGCCGCGATTAGCGCCACCACGCCGAAAATGCCCAGTTTCCGGTGCGACACCGGGGAGCGGGGTTCAGTGGGCGACATGCGGGGGCTCCAGGGAGGCGGCGCCTTTGGCGCCTTGCTTCTTGTGTACCATACTGAACACCACGGGAACGAACATCAGCGTGGCGAAGGTTGCAAAGATCAGGCCGCCGATCACGGCACGGCCGAGCGGCGCATTCTGCTCGCCGCCCTCGCCGAGCCCCAGCGCCATGGGCGCCATGCCGATGATCATGGCGAGCGCGGTCATCAGCACCGGGCGGAACCGGACGAAGCCGGCTTCGAGCGCCGCGGCGATGGGATCGCCGAGCTCTTCGTAGCGCTCGCGGGCGAACGAGATCACGAGCACGCTGTTGGCGGTGGCAACGCCCATGCACATGATCGCGCCGGTCAGCGCCGGCACCGACAGCGTCGTCTCGGTGGCGAACAGCATCCAGACGATGCCGGCGAGTGCTGCGGGCAACGCCGTGATGATCACGAAGGGATCGGACCAGGACTGGAAGTTCACGACGATCAGGAAATAGATCAGGACGACCGCGCCGAGCAGGCCGAACAACAAGCCGGTGAAGGCGCTGTTCATGGTCTGCACCTGGCCGAGCAGCACCACGGAAGAGCCTTTCGGCACCTCCTTGGCGGTGTCGGCGATCACCTGGCGGATGTCGGTCGCGACCGCACCGAGATCGCGGCCCGAGGTCGTGGCGAAGATCTGCACCATCGACTGGATGTCGTATTGCGAGACCACCGCGCTCGAAGTCGATCGCTTGATATCGGCGATGCCGCCGAGGATCGGCGACTGCGAATTGCCGGCCGCCGTGATCGGCAACGTCTGAAGCGCGCTGAGCGAATCCATCTGGTATTGCGGCGTCTGCATCACGATCGAATAGGATACGCCGTTGTCCGGATTAAGGTAGTAGGTCGGCGCCACCTGCGAGGAGCCGGCAAGGTTGACCACGAGACTGTTGGTGACGTCACGCTCGGTCAGCCCGACATACTGCGCGCGGGTGCGGTCGACATCGATATTGAAGGTCGGATTGTTCGGTGACTGCTGGATGCGCGCATCGGCGACGCCGGGAATCCTGCGAACCTTGGCCAGCAGATTGTTGGCATAAACGAAGTTGGCGCTGATATTGGCGCCGCGGATCTGCAGGTCGATCGGCGCCGGCGCGCCGAAGTTCAGGATCTGGCTGACGATGTCGGCCGGCAGGAAGGCAAAGCTGACGCCGGGGAACAGCCGCGGCAATTGCTCACGCAGCACGCGCACATGCTCTTCGGTCGGCTTGTGGCCTTCCTTCAGCTTGATCTGGATGTCGCCATCCTGCGGGCCGATCACGCCGGTGTTGTTGTAGGTCATGTTGATGCCGGAGATCGGCATGCCGATGTTGTCGGTCAGCGTTTCGATCTCACCCGGGATCAGCTTGCGGATCGCCTTCTGCACGTCGGCGAGCTGGTTCGCTGTCTCCTCGACGCGGGTGCCGACCTGGGTGCGGACGTGCATCAGGATGTTGCCGGCATCGACCGCGGGGAAGAAGTTGCGTCCGAGGAACGGGACCAGCGCGAAGGACGCGCCGACCACGCAGAGGAAGCCGATCACGAACACCGGACGGTGCGCGAGCGCGAGCCCGAGGAAATTGTGGTAGCCGCCGCGAATGCGCTCGAAGCGAGCCTCGAAACCGCGCTGGAACCAGACCAGTGGATTGCGCGACTTCGGCGGACCGTTCTCGTGATGGACATGCGCCTGCAATAAATAGTTCGCCATGGTCGGCACCAGCGTGCGCGACAGCAGGAACGACCAGATCATCGCGAACATCACCGCTTCCGCCATCGGCACGAACAGGAAGCGCGCCACGCCGGTGAGGAAGAACATCGGCACGAACACGATGCAGATGCAGAGCAGCGAGACGAAGGCCGGCGTCACGATCTGGTTGGCGCCGTCGAGGATCGACTGCTCGACCGGCTTGCCCTGCTCCAGATGGTAGTTGATGTTCTCGATGGTGACCGTGGCATCGTCGACGAGGATGCCGACCGCGAGCGCCAGGCCGCCGAGCGTCATGATGTTCAGCGTCTCCCCGATCGCCGACAGCATGATGATGGCGCCGAGCACCGAGAGCGGGATCGAGACCGCAATGATCACAGTCGAGCGCCAGCTGCCGAGGAACAGCAGGATCATGACGCTGGTGAGCAGCGCCGCGATCACGCCCTCGAACGCGACGCCTTCGATGGCGCCGCGGACGAACACCGACTGATCGCCGATGAAGCCGATCTTGAGCGCGTCCGGCAGCTGGTCCTTGACGTCGATCACCTTCTGCTTGATGCCCGCGATGATGTCGAGCGTCGAGGTCGCGCCCGCCTTCAGCACCATCATCAGCACCGAGCGGTTGCCGTCGACATGGACGATGTTGGTCTGCGGCGGGTTGCCGTCCCTGACGGTCGCGACGTCGCGCACATAGACCATCGCGCCGTTGACGGTCTTGATCGGCAGATTGCCGAGCTCCTCGATCTTCAGCGGCGAGTTGTTGAGCTGGATGATGTATTCGAACTGCCCGATCTTCTGGGTGCCGACCGGCGTGATCAGGTTCTGGGCCGCGAGCGCGTTGGCGACGTCCTGGCCGGACAGGCCGCGGGCCTGGAGCGCGGTCGGGTCGAGATCGATCTGGACCTGGCGCTGCTTGCCGCCGAATGGGTACGGGATCGCGGCGCCAGGCACGGTGACCAGCGGCGTACGGAGCTGGTTGATGCCGATATCGGCGAGGTTCTGCTCGGTCAGCCCGTCACCCGACAGCGCCACCTGGACGATCGGCACGGTGGAGGCGGAGTAGTTCAGGATCAGAGGCGGCGTCGCGCCCGGCGGCATCTGCTTGATCAGCGTCTGCGAGATCGCGGTGACCTGCGCGTTGGCGGTGCGGATGTCGACGTTCGGCTGGAAGAAGATCTTGATGATGCCAAAGCCATTATAGGAATTGGCGGTGATGTGCTCGATGTCGTTGACCGTTGTCGTCAGCGCGCGCTGGAACGGCGTGGTGATGCGGCCCGACATCTGATCGGGCGGCAGGCCGGTGTATTGCCAGACCACGCCGATCACAGGGATGCGGATGTCCGGGAAGATGTCGGTCGGCGTCCGCAGCGCCGCCAGCGGTCCGATGATCAGGAGCAGGAGCGCGAGCACGACAAATGTGTAGGGCCGGCTCAGGGCAATACGGACCAGAGCAATCATTCGTTGGGCAATTCCAGATCAGGGACAGGAAACACCGCCCCCGCGGGTTTCTCGGTTGATTTACCTGAAGACCGCCCAAATGGCCAACGGCCCTGCGTCACGAGCGGTCAATTCCCTGCTATCGCACTGCGAAATAGCATTCCAGATATGCACCTCGCGCCCCGAAAGATGACAGATGCCGCGGTCCATCCATAAAAAAAAGCGGCGCCCGAGGACGCCGCTTTCAGCAACTCCGTGCCTGCCCGGCCTAAGCCGCGCGAACGTTGGTCAGGAACTTGCTGACCTCGGTCTTGAGCCGGCCGGAGTCGTTGGAGAGCATCTGTGCCGCCGACAGCACCTGCGAGGAGGCCGTGCCGGTCTCGGTTGCGCCGCGCTGCACGTCGGTGATGTTGGAGGAGACCTGCTGGGTGCCCTGCGCCGCCTGCTGGACATTGCGGGCGATCTCCTGGGTTGCCGCGCCCTGCTCTTCCACGGCCGCGGCGATCGCCGACGAGATCTCCGACAGACGCTCGATGGTCGAGGAGATCTCCTTGATGGCGCCGACCGAGTCGTTGGTCGCCGCCTGGATGCCGGAGATCTGCTGGCCGATCTCACCGGTCGCCTTCGCGGTCTGCTCGGCGAGCGCCTTCACCTCGGAGGCGACGACCGCAAAGCCGCGGCCGGCTTCGCCGGCACGTGCGGCTTCGATGGTCGCGTTCAGCGCCAGAAGGTTGGTCTGGCCGGCGATGGTGTTGATGAGCTCGACGACGTCGCCGATGCGTGAGGCTGCCTTCGAGAGCTCGCTGACGCGTTCGGTGGTGGCGCGGGCCTGGCCGACGGCATCGCCCGCCATCCGCGCAGATTCCTGCACCTGACGGCTGATCTCGCCGACGGACGAGGCCATCTCCTCGGTCGCCGAGGCCACCGACTGCACGTTGGTCGAGGCTTCCTCCGACGCTCCGGCAACGGTGGTCGCCAGCCGCTGCGAGCGGTCGGCGGTCGAGGTCAGCGTCGAGGCCGAGGCCTCCAACTGGGTCGAGGCCGACGACACGGTCTGGACGATCTCGCCAATCATCGTCTCGAATTCGCGAGTGATGTTGTCGACGCGGCGGCCGCGCTCGATCTTGGCTTCTGCATCGGCAGCGGCAGCCTCGTCCGCAGCCTTCTTGGCGATCAGCGCTTCCTTGAAGATCTGGAGCACGTCGGCCATGGCGCCGATCTCCGTCTTCTCACCGCGATGAGGGACTTCGGCGGAAAGGTCGCCCTTGCCCAGCGCCTGCATCGGCTCGGTAATCGAGTTGATGCCGTTCGAGACGTCCTGGACCAGGTAGAAGCCAACGCCGGAGCCGACAAGGACGGCGGCGCCGAGAATGATCGCGACCAGCATGAAGGCATAATAGTAGCTGTTGGCGGCATCCTGCGCGGCCTGGTCGCCACCTTTGGTGTTGAGCTCGATGTCCTTGCGCAGGACCTCGTCGGCCTGAAGCCCGATCTTGTTGACCGTCTTGGTGTTCAGCTCATGCGCCTCGTGCGGGACCTTGCCGGCCTCCTTGCGCGACAGCGCCATGACCTCCTGGGTGCCCTTCTTGTACTCCTCCCAGAGCTTCGACCATTCACCGTAGAGTGCCCGTTCTTCAGGCGAGGTGATCATGTCCTCGTAAGTTTTGCGGAATTTGGCATTGGCCTCGATCACGGTCGCGAGCGTCTTTTCCATCGCGAGCTTCTCGTCCAGCGTTTCCGACAGCATGTGCTCTCGAATGACGTTGCGGTAAGTGATCACGCCGGCACGCAGGTCGCCGAGCACGCGCACGCTGGGCATCCAGCTCGTGGTGATGTCGACGGTGTTGGCATTCATCGACCGCATCTTCATGACGGCGAGCAGGCCCATGCCGGCCATCGCGACCAGCAGGAACGCCACGACACTGATGATCTTGGCACGAATGGAAATGGTGGCGAGCATAATCGGTCTCTTTGCGTTGGCGCGGCGGCGTCCGGAACTTTTACGAATCAACCTAAGGCAGCAGAACCGACATCCAACACGAGAGCACCTGAGCAGATGTTAACGACGACTCCATACGAGTACGGAAGCCTGAAAGAAATGAACAGGCAGCTAAAAATGCCCTGCGCTCAGCGCATGAGCCCAAGCGCGTCGGAGAAAAACTCCGCGCCGCCGAAATTTCCGGACTTCAAGGCGAGCAACATGTCGCCTTTTTCAGCACCGACCGCGCGCAGCACCGGAACGCCCGCGGCGATCTCTGCTCCCACGAGAAATCCGGGAATCTTCAACCGGTCGACCACGGCGCCGGATGTCTCCCCGCCGGCGACGACCAGGCGCTTCACGCCGGCCCGCACCAGACCCTCGGCGATGTCGGCCATCGCCTGCTCGATGGCGTGACCGGCCGCGTCGCGGCCGTGGCGCGCCTGGAGGGCGGCGACCTGATCGGGCGTCGAGCTCGATGCGATCAGGACCGGACCGTCCGCCAGCCGCGGCTTTGCCCAGGCCAGCGCGCGCTGCGCCTCGTCCTCGCCCGTAGTAATACGGTGCGGGTCGAGATGCAGCACCGGCATGACGCGCTCGGCATTGGCGATCTGCTGAAGCGTCGCCTGCGAGCAGCTTCCGGCCAGGCACGCCGCCGGTCCGCCGACCGCTGCCCCCGCCTCGCTGCTCGCCGCGGTCGATGTGACCTTGCCTGTGGACACCAGCGCCCGCGCCAGCCCAAGACCCATGCCGGAAGCGCCGACCGACAGCCGATGCTGGGCAGCGACGAGGCCGATGGTCTCGAGGTCGCGGTCGAACACGGCGTCGATGATCGCCGAGCCGATGCCCTTGCCCGCGAGCTCGGCCAGCCGCGCCCGCACGGCATCCGCGCCGCGCGTGACGGTGGCGAGGTCGACGAGGCCGATTTGCGTCTTGCTCTGGCGCGCCAGCACGCGCACCAAGTTGGAATCGTGCATCGGGTTGAGCGGATGGTCCTTCAGCGGGCTCTCGTTCAGCGGCACGGCGCCGACGAACAGATTGCCCTGGTAGACGGTGCGGCCGGTCTCCGGAAAGGCCGGCGTCACCAGCACGGCCGCCTCGCCGCAATCGGCGCGCAGCGCATCCATCACCGGGCCTATATTGCCCGCATCGGTGGAATCGAAGGTGGAGCAGATCTTGAACAGCACGTGGCTTGCGCCGCGGCCGCGCAGCCATGTCTCGGCCGCGCGCGAGCGCGACACGGCAAGGTTGGCCTCGATCGAACGGCTCTTCAAGGACACCACGACGGCGTCGACCTCGGGCAGCGCGAGATCGTCCGCGGGCACGCCGATAGTCTGCACCGTGCGCAGGCCGGCGCGCGTCAGCGTGTTGGCGAGGTCGGAGGCGCCGGTGTAGTCGTCGGCAATGCAGCCAAGGGATATTTTCGCTGCAACTGTCACGGCTTCACTCCCGCATAAGGCTTGAACCAGGCAAGGCCGTCGGTGGTCTTGCCGCGCGGATTATATTCGCAGCCGACGAAACCGGCATAACCGAGCCGGTCGAGTTCGTCGAACAGGAACGGATAGTTCAGCTCCTCGCCATCAGGCTCGTTGCGCGAGGGGATGCTGGCGATCTGGATGTGGCCGATCACCGGCATCATCTCACGCAGCCGCATCGTAACGTCGCCATGGATGATCTGGCAGTGATAGATGTCGAACTGGAGTTTCAGGTTCGGAAGCCGCAGCTCCTGGATCAGGTCGCGCGCGAAGCCGAAATCGTTGAGGAAATAGCCGGGCACGTTGCGTGCATTGATCGGCTCGAGCACGATGTCGATGCCGTGCGGCGCAAAGAACTCGGCGGCCCACGCCACCGATTTGTAGAACGCCTCGATAGCAACCCGCTCGCCGCGGTTGGCGATGCCCGCCATCAAATGCAGCCGCTTGACGCCGGTCGCCTTGGCGTAGGGCAGCGCGGTCTCTAGGCTCGCCTTGAGCTCGGGGAATCGCGACGGGAGTGCCGCAAAGCCCTTCTCGCCGGCATTCCAGTCGCCCGGCGGCAGGTTGAACAGCGCCTGAGTCAAGCCGTTGCGCTTGAGCCGCTCGCCGACCGCCTCGGCCGAATGCTCATAGGGAAAGAGAAACTCGACTGCGGTGAAGCCGGCTGCGGCAGCGGCGTCGAAGCGGTCGAGGAACGGCACTTCGGTGAACATCATCGAGAGATTGGCGGCAAAACGGGGCATCGGAATCCTCTTATCCTTTACTTGTCGCCGGGCAGTTTCACGCCGGTGACCCGCGCATACATCCGCGCCACCGACGCATCATCGTCGCGGCCCATGCCGGAGGCTGCCGTCATCAAGAACATCTGAAGTGCTGCGGCGGAGACCGGAACCGGAAATCTGGCATTGCGTGCCATGTCCTGGATGATGCCGAGGTCCTTGACGAAGATCTCGACCGCGCTGCGCGGGGTGTAATCGCCGTCGAGCACGTGCGGCATGCGGTTCTCGAACATCCAGGAGTTTCCGGCGGACGCCGTGATCACCTCATAAACCTTGCGGATGTCGAGACCCTGCTTGGCCGCGAATGCGATCGCCTCGCTGGCGGCGGCGATATGCACGCCGGCGAGCAACTGGTTGATCATCTTGAAGGCGGCGCCCTGGCCTGCGGCATCGCCAAGTTCGTAGAGCTTTGCGGCCATGGCATCGAGCGCGGGCCTTGCTTTCTCGAACGCAGCTGGGCTGCCGGAAGCGAGAATCGTCAGCTCGCCCTGCGCTGCGCGCTGCGCCCCGCCGGAGATCGGTGCATCCAGATAGTGCCGGCCGGTCGCCTCCAACTGCTTGGCGAGACGCCGCGCCACGTCGGGATCCATGGTCGCCGACGACAGAAAGACGCTGTCCTTGGCCATGGTATCCGCGACGCCATCCTTGCCGAACAGGATGGTCTCGGTCTGCGCCGCATTGACGACGACGCTGACGACGATGTCGGCGCCCTTGGCAGCTTCGGCCGGCGTCTTGGCGCCCGCGCCGCCCTCCGTCACGAAACGCGCCACCGCATCAGCCGAGACGTCGCAGCCGGTGACGACATGACCGGCGCGCTTCAGCGAGGTCGCCATGCCAAACCCCATCGAGCCGAGCCCGATGACGGCGATGCGCTGATTCTGTGACGTGGAGGCAGACATGCAACTGATCCTTGCGACGTTTCCCGGAGGGCCACCCTTTGCGGCAGCTTGGCAACCGAATAACACGGCTTGGCCGCGCTGCCAAAGCGTGAGACAAACGGACATGACGGGCATGAGCAAGGAGACATTGCTGCGCGAAGACATTTGCCGCTTCGGACGGTCCCTGTTCGAGCGTGGGCTGACGCCCGGCTCCTCCGGCAATATCAGCGTCAGGCTGGACGGCGGCGGCTGGCTGGTGACGCCCACCAATGCCTCGCTCGGCTTCCTCGATCCCGCAAAACTGTCGCGGCTGGACGATCAGGGCCGACTGGTTTCGGGCGATGCGCCGACCAAGGAAGTTCCGCTGCACAATGCACTCTACGCCACGCGCGGGAGCGCAAGGGCGATCGTGCACCTGCATTCCACCCATTCGGTCGCGCTGTCGATGCTCCCGGAGATCGACCCGCGCGCCGCGCTGCCGCCGATGACGGCCTATTATCTGATGAAATGCGGCGCCACCGCGCTCGTCCCCTATTATCGCCCCGGCGATCCCGCGGTCGCCGATGCGATCAAAGGGCTGGCGGGAAAATACTCATCCGTGCTGCTCGCCAATCACGGCCCGGTCGTCGCTGGCGACACGCTGGAAGCAGCGGTGTTCGCGACCGAGGAGTTGGAGGAGACGGCGAGGCTGTACCTGCTGCTGCGCGGGATGAACCCGCGCTACCTGTCGCCGGCGCAGGTGAATGATCTGGTGAAGGTGTTTGGGGTATCGCTGCCGGAGCATGGGCATTGAGCCTCGTGCAGCCGTGGGCGAACTAACACCGCCCTACTCACCGCTGTCATTCCCCGCGAAGGCGGGGAATCCAGACGCCGCGGCTTCTCGGCTCAATCACAGCGGCTTCTGGAATACTGGATCGCCCGCCTTCGCGGGCGATGACGCCGAGTGTGTTGCGCGACGTGCCCAACGCTTCGCGGCTACAGCCCCAGATACGCCTTGCGCACGTCGGGATTGCCCTTGATCTCGCTTGCCGCACCCTGCATCAGCACGCGGCCGGTTTGCAGGATGTAGGCGCAGTCGGCGATCTCCAGGCACTCCGCCATGCGTTGCTCCACGATCAGCACGGTCATGCCGGCGTCGCGGATGCGCTTGACGGCCTGGAAAATCTCGTCGACCAGCTTCGGCATGATGCCCTGCGAGGGCTCGTCCAGCATCAACAGCCGCGGGCGCGTCATCAGCGCGCGGCCGATCGCGAGCATCTGCTGCTCGCCGCCGCTTAGCGTCTCGGCGCGCTGTTCGAGCCGTTCGGAGAGGCGGGGAAACAGCTGGAACACGAGATCGAGTGGGCTCTCGCGGTCGGCCTCGCCGCGGTAGAGATAGCTGCCGAGGCGCAGATTGTCGCGCACGGAGAGGCGCGGAAACAAGCGGCGGTTCTCCGGCACATAGGCGATGCCGGTCGCAGTGATGTGGTGCTGCGCCATGCCGTCGAGGCGTTTGCCGTCGAACGTCACCGTGCCCGAGCGCGGGCGCTCGGCGCCGGCGATGGATTTCAGCAGCGTCGACTTGCCCGCGCCGTTGGCGCCGGCGACGCAGACGATCTCGCCCTTGGCGACTTCGATGCTGACCCCGGAGATCGCGACCAGGCCCTGATAGGCGGTCGTGACTTCATGCACCGACAGCATGACGATCTCCCAGATATGCGCTGATCACCTTGGGATCGCGGACGATTTCAGTGGGCTTGCCCTCGACCAGCACCTTGCCGAGGTCGAGCACGATGGCACGATCGACCAGCGGCATCACGATCTCCATGACGTGCTCGACCATCAGCACGGTGATGCCGGCGTCACGCACCTTGCGCACCAGCGCGACACCGGTCTGCGCCTCGGTCGGCGTAAGACCAGTGAGGACTTCGTCGAGCAGCAGCAGCTTTGGTTCAGTCGCAAGCGCGCGCGCGACTTCGAGGCGGCGCTTTTCGGCCGGCACGAGGTCGCTCGCGAGCACGTTGGCGCGCGCAGCAAGGCCGGTGAATTCGAGCACCTCATGCGCCTTGCGGCGTGCCTCGCGCATCACGGTGTTGCGCACCAGCGCACCGACGATGACGTTGTCGATCACCGTCATGGTCTCGAAGCTCTTGACGACCTGGAAGGTGCGCCCGATGCCGCGCTGGCAGCGCTCGGCGGCCGGCATGCTGGTGACATCCTCGCCGTCGAACCAGATCGAGCCTTGCGTCGGCGGCAGCACGCCGGCGATGAGATTGAACAGCGTCGACTTGCCGGCACCATTCGGGCCGATCAGGCCGACGATCTCGCCGCGACCCACAGAGATCGAGACGTCGCTGTTGGCGACGAGGCCGCCGAAACGCTGCCAGACGCCGCGGGTTTCAAGCAGCGGGGTCATCGCGTGGCTCCCTTCCGCTTCGCACGAGAGAACAGGCTCACCAGACCCTGCGGCAGGGCGAGCGAAATCAGCACGATCAGCGTGCCGTAGACGATGAGATCGACGCCGCGGCCGGAGCCGCCGATATAGGAGCGCGTCAGCTCCGTCATCGGGATCAGGATGGCCGCCCCTAACACGGGTCCCCAGAGGGTGCCGATGCCGCCGAGCACGGCCGGCAACGCCATCAGCAGCGAGAACTGGAAGCCCATGACGCTTTCGGGATCGATATAGGCGAGAAACTGCGCATAGAAGGCGCCACCGATGGCAACGAGGAAAGCGGAAACGGCAGCCGCGCCCATCTTGGAGTTGAACACGACGACGCCGAGGCTCTCGGCCGCTTCCGGATTGTCCTTCACCGCGCGCCACCAGAAGCCCCATTTCGAGTCCTCCAGCCACCAGGTGACGAACCAGGCGAGGCTGCACAGCGCCAGTGCGAAATAGAAGTAGGGCAGCTTGCTGCGCATGAACTGGAATTTCAGCCAGCTGTCGCCGCGCACCGGAATGGTGATTCCCATCGCGGCCCCCGCCCATTCCCAGTTCTGGAACAGCAGCAGCCCGATCTCGGCGATCACGATGGTCGCGATCACGAAGTAATGGCCGCGCAGGCGGAAGAAGGGATAGCCGAGCCCCATCGCGATCGCGGCCGCGACTGTGCCGCCGGCGAGCATGCCGAACCAGGGCAGCACGCCGAACTTGGTGAACAGCAGCTCGGTGGTGTAGGCGCCGATGCCGAAATAGAGCGCGTGTCCCAGCGAGATCTGTCCGCAATAGCCGGAGAGAATGTTCCAGCTCTGCGACAGCGCCGCATACATCAAGGTCAGGATCAGGATGTTCTGGACGTAGACGTCCTTGATGAGCAGGGGAGCGACCGCCGCCAGGGCGGTCAGCACCGCGGCGATGATGAGGTCGCGGCGGCGCCGCGCGGCAAAATCCTTGTCCATCACATCGATCCGAACAGGCCGCGCGGCCGGATGAAGACGACCAGCAGGTAGACGGCGTAAATGCCGACCGATTTCAGGGACGGCGGCAGCACCAGCGCGGTGGTGGCCTCGACGAGACCGACGATGATCCCGCCGGCGAAAGCGCCGAACACGCTGCCGAAGCCGCCGAGCGCGACCGTGACGTAGGCGATCAGCGCAAAGGACGCGCCGACGTCGGGATAGATATAGAAGAAGCTCGCCATGATCGCTCCGGCGAGACCGACCAGCGCGGCACCAAGCCCCCAGCCGAGCGCGAACACGCGATTCTTGTCGATGCCGACGAGCGCCACCGCGCCGGGATCTTCACGGGTGGCCTCCAGCGCGCGACCGAAATCGGTGCGATGGATGAAGAAGTAGAGGCCGGCAAAGGCCAGGATCGAAACCAGCGCACCCATGAGCTGCGGCTCGGGCAGGAAGACCCCGGCGATGGAGATCGTCTTGCCACCGAGCCAGGACTGCGGAACGCTGCGATAATCCGGCGTGAAGAAGAACTGCGCGAGGCCACGCATCACGATGGCGAGGCCGAAGGTGGAGAAGATCTGCACCATGCCCGCATTGGCCTTGGCCCGCATGGCGAAGCGTACGATCAACAAATAGACGACCGCTCCGAATACGAACAGCGCGGCGGCCACCAGCGGCGCCGACAGCAAGGGGTCGATGGCGAAGAACGTGAACAGGAAGAAGCTCACATACATCGCGATCATCAGGAACTCGCCATGGGCGAAGTTCACGACGTCCATCAAGCCGAAGATCAGCGCGAGACCGACGGCGATCAGTCCGTAGAGCAGGCCCATGAGAAGGCCGCTCGCGAGACTTTGGATAATGGTTTGGGCTGTCAAAAGTCTGTCCCCCGAACTACGTCCTCATCCTGAGGAGCGCGCACCGCGCGCGTCTCGAAGGATGGCCCAGCCCTCGTCCTTCGAGACGCGGGCTGCGCGCCCGCTCCTCAGGATGAGGGCGGGAGCTACGATCTGTGCTCCCGCTCGCCGTGTCTTACTTCATCGGCCAGATCGCCTCGGCGATCGCGGCCTGCGGCGGGAAGATGGTAACGAACTTGCCGCCGACATATTGCAGCAGCACCGGGTCGGCGTCGTTGTTCTGGCCCATCTCGTCGAACTTGACGCGCTTCCAGGGCATGATGGTCTGCTCGCCCGGGATGTCGGTGGCGGCCAGCGCGTCGCGGATCTTCTCGCCGTCAGTCGACTTGGCGCGGCTGATGGCGTCGGCGAGGATGATCAGGCCCATGAACTGACGCGAGGTGAGGTCGTTGAAATCCTTGCCCGACCGCGTCTTGAACATCTCGTTGATCTTGCCAACCATCGGACGCTTCTGCGCGAGGTCGAGCGAGAAGGTGCCGCGCGAGATCACGCCTTCCAGCTTGTCGCCGACAGCGTCGTAGAGCGCCTTCTCGGAGAAACCGGCGTCCTGCGCCACGATCGCGTTCGGCTTGTAACCAAGCTCGCCCATGGTCTTCACCAGCAAGATGCCATCAGTGGTGTAGCTCGAGGGCATCAGCACGTCGGCGTTGGCGCTCTTGAGCTGCTGCACCTCGGCCGAGAGCGAGGGCGAGTTGGCGCGATACTTGATGTCGGAGACGATCTTGTAGCCGCGCTCGCCGGCGATCTTGGCCTGGGCGTTGCCGGAATCGGTGCCGAAGATGGTGTCCTCATGGAACAGCGATAGCGTCTCGATCTTGGTGCCCTTCTTCTTCAAGGCATCGAAGAAGTCGAACATGGCGGCCGAGTACATCTCGTCATGCGGCGCGGCGCGGAAGTAATATTTCAGGCCACGGCGATGCAGGCTGGGCGAGGAGTTGTCGGCCGAGACGAACGGGATCTGGTAGCGCTCGCAGATCTGGCTGACGGTGACGGCGACCGCGCTCTGATAGGTGCCGATGATGGCGGAGACCTTCTCCTGCGTGATCAGGCGCTCGGCCTCGGCGCGGCCCTTCTGCGGATCGGCCTGGTGGTCGGCGAAAACGAGGCGGACCTTTGCGCCGCCGAGACCCGGCAGGCCCTCACCCTTCGCCAGTGGCAGGTCGAAATCGGTGTCCTTGTTGATGACCTCGAGCGCGGTTTCATAGGCCTTCTGCGCGTCGACGCCCTGCTGTGCGCTGCCGCCGGAGAACGGATAGATCACGCCGATCACGACTTCCGAAGTCTGTGCGCGCGCTGCCAGCGGCACTAGCGCGGCCGTAGCGGTGGCTCCCAACAATACGTCGCGGCGAGTGATCGTCATGGCAAAGTCCCCTGTTACTGAATTTCAGCCGATCGAATGAAGCGATTGATGGATGCGGTAAAGCTCGAAGAAGCAGCAAACGCTGCCCACTAAATCACGGCCATGGTCCTGTTCTTGAGATCCGTCACCAGCATCAGGCCGGGCGAATGCGTGATCGCAAACGGCAGCTTGGCAGCGTTGATGACCGATTGCGGTGTCACGCCGCAGGCCCAGAACACCGGGATCTCGTCGTCGGCGACCGGCACCGGATCGCCGTAATCGGGCTTGGCGATGTCCTTGATGCCGATCAGGTGCGGATGGCCGAGATGCACGGGCGCGCCGTGCACGGCCGGATAGCGCGAGGTGATCTGCACCGCACGGATCGCATCCGCCGGCTTGAACGGACGCATCGACACCACCATGGGACCGGCGAAGGGACCGGACTCGCCGCAAGCGATGTTGGTGCGATACATCGGCACGCGCACATTGTGCTCGATGTGGCGGATCGGCATGCCCTCGTCGAGCAGCGCCTCTTCGAACGAGAACGAGCAGCCGAGCACGAAGGTCACGAGATCGTCGCGCCAGTATTTGGTGACATCGGTCGGCTCGTCCACGACTTCGCCGTCGCGCCAGACGCGATAGCGCGGCACGTCGGTGCGAATGTCGAGATCGGCGCCCAGCGCCGGGATGTGCGGACTGCCCACATCGGACATGCCGATGATCGGGCACGGCTTGGGATTGAGCTGGCAGAAGCGATGGAACGCCCCGGCATATTCCGCCGGCAAGATTGCCAGATTGCCCTGGACGAAGCCGGGGGCAACGCCGGCGGTGGAGGCGACCAGCCCCTCGCGGTAGGCAAGCCGCGCCTTGCGGCTCGGGAGCGTGTCGGGCGTTTCAGTTTGCTGCACTGCCACCAAAACAGTCATGGGATCGACCTGCCTATAAACTCGACAAAGACAAGCCAACACCACGCGTGCTATAAAGTCTAATCTTCCTTTCTAATCAATATCGATAAATTTCATTTATCGGACGGGAAAATCCTTCCAATGCTGGACTTCAGATCGATCGAGACGTTCCTTTGGGTTGTGAAGCTCGGCAGCTTTCGCGGCGCCGCAGCACGCCTCAACACGACTCAGCCGGCGATCTCCCAGCGCATCGCCCAGCTCGAGCGCGAGATGGGAGTGAAGCTCCTAAATCGCGACCACCGCGTGGCCTCGCCGACACCGAGCGGCCGACAGATGATGGTCTATGCGGAGAAGCTGATCGGCCTGCGCGCCGCGATGATCGCCGAGATCGGCGACCGCTCGGCGATGCGCGGCGTGATGCGACTCGGCGTCGCCGAAACCATCGTGCACACTTGGCTGCCGCGGCTGGTGAAGAGCATGAACGAGGTCTACCCAAACCTGTCGCTGGAGATCGAGGTCGACATCACGCCGAACCTGACCGCGCGCCTGCTTGCGCAGGAGATCGAGCTTGCCTTCGTCGTCGGTCCGCTCTCGGCCTCCGGGGTGCACAATCGCGTCCTCGCCGACTATCCGATCGGTTTTCTCGCCAGCCCCTCGCTCGGCCTCGGCGATGGACCGGTGACGCGGGCTGAGCTCGCGCGGTTTCCGATCATTACCTTCCCGCGGAAGACGCGTCCCTACGAGGTCGTGCGCGAAGTGTTCGACCGGCCGGAGCTGCCTCCGATCCGGCTGCACGCCTCCGCCTCGCTTGCGACCGTCATCCACATGGCGGTCGAGGGCCTCGGCATCGCCGTGATCCCCGACGCCATCGTCGAGAACGAGCTCGCAGACGGGCGGTTGCAACTGCTCGACACCGATCTCAAAATCGCGCCGCTGACATTCACCGCGAGCTGGCTCGCCTCGCCCGATGTCGTGGCGGTGGAGCGGGTCGCAGAGCTTGCATGTCAGATTGCGCAGAGCAGCCTCGCAGTTGACGCGCCCGCGCCGGCGCGTCATTGAAACAGGCGCCGGACAATTGAGAGACTGACCGCATGAGCCGAGCCGCCACCAATTTGCAAATCGATTCCGCCCGCCTCTGGGGCTCCATCCACGAGACCGCGCAGTTCGGCGCGACGGCCAAGGGCGGCGTGCGGCGGCTGACGCTGAGCGCGGAGGACAAGCTGGTACGCGACTGGTTCCGCAAGGCCTGCGAGGACGCCGGCTTGGAGGTGCACACCGATGCGCTCGGCTCGCAGTTCGGGCTGCGCAAGGGACGCGACATGTCGAAGCCGCCCGTCGGCATCGGCTCGCATCTCGACACGCAACCGACCGGCGGCAAGTATGACGGCATTCTGGGAACGCTCGGTGCGCTCGAAGTGATCCGCACGCTGAACGACGCCGGGATCGAAACCGAGGCGCCGATCTGCGTCGTCAACTGGACCAACGAAGAGGGTTCGCGCTTCGCTCCCGCGATGATGGCCTCCGCTGCCTATGTCGGCGACTTCACCACCGATGACATCTTGTCGCGCAAGGACGCTGATGGCACCACCGTCGGCCAGGCGCTCGATGGCATCGGTTATCGCGGCGACAAGCCGGTCGGGTTCCAGAAGCTCGGTTCCTTCGTCGAATTGCACATCGAGCAGGGCCCGATCCTGGAGGCCGAAGGCAAGACCATCGGCGTGGTCGATTCCGGCCAGGGCGTGCTTTGGTACGACGGCAAGATTTCCGGCTTCGAGAGCCATGCCGGATCGACGCCGATGCCGCTGCGGCGCGACGCGTTGGCGACGCTGTCCGAGATCGTGCTGGCGATGGAGGCCATTGCGAGGAAGTACGGGCCGAAGGCCGTCGGCACCATCGGCGAGGCCGTGATCGCAAACCCCTCGCGCAACGTCATTCCCGGCGAGATCGCCTTCACGATGGATTGCCGCAGTGCGGATGGCGCGATCATGGATGCGCTCGATCGCGATCTGCGCAGCGCGATTGCCGAGATCGCCGCACGCCGCAAGGTCGAGGTGAAGATCGACCTGGTCTGGCGCAAGCCGCCGACGCATTTCGATCCCAAATTGATTGCCGCAGTCGAGAACGCGGCGAAGACGCTCGGCTACTCCTCTCGCCGCATCACCTCCGGCGCCGGCCACGACGCCTGCAATCTCAACACAATCATGCCGGCCGCAATGGTGTTCGTGCCCTGCAAGGACGGCATCAGCCACAACGAGCTGGAAGACGCCACGCAGCCCGATTGCGCCGCGGGCACCAACGTCCTCATGCACACGGTGCTGGCGATCGCCGGCGTCGCATCCTGACCGGAGAGAACCATGCGCGGAGTTTTCGTCGACGCCAATGAAGCTCTCGCCGTGATCATGGAGCGGCTGGAGCAGCCCGGCGATCCCAAGGTGCGGATCCACAGGGATCCCGACATCAAACCCGAACAATATCCTGAAATCCTCGACGGCGCCGAGATCGCGATCGTCGACCACACCGCGCTGCCTACCGACGTCGCAAAGAAGTGCACAGGGTTGAAGCATGTCGTGTTCCTCGGCACCGGCGCGCGCAGCTACATGAACCCGGAGGAGCTCGCTGAGCTCGGCATCTCCGTGCACCTGATCAAGGGCTATGGCGACACGGCGGTCGCGGAATGCGCGATCACGCTGATGTGGGCTTCGGCCCGCGTCATCGCGATGATGGACCGCGAGATGCGCGGCGGAAACTGGCTCCGCGAAGACGGCATGCAGCTCACTGGCAAGACGCTCGGCCTGATCGGCTTCGGCGGTATTGCCGCGGAGGTCGCGCGCATTGCCTTGGGCAGCGGCATGAAGGTGATCGCCTGGAACCGCTCGCCGAAGAGCTATCCGGGCGTGGAATTCGCCGATCTCGACACGGTGTTGGCGAGAGCAGACGTCGTATCGCTGCATCTGCTGCTCAACGACGAGACGCGCGGCATGATCACCCGCGAGATGATCGCGAAGATGAAGCCGGGCGTCATCCTCATCAACACCGCCCGCGCCGCCGTCGTCGACGAGGCCGCCATGATCGATGCCCTGAAGTCGGGCCACATCCGCCATGCCGGCCTCGACGTGTTCAATATCGAGCCATTGCCCGGCGATCATCCGCTGACAAAACTGCCGAACGTGACGTTGTCGGCGCATTCGGCGTTCCGGACCCCGGAGGCGAGCGAGAACCTGATTGGCGC
Organism: Bradyrhizobium sp. CAR08; assembly: GCF_052871955.1. Lineage (NCBI taxonomy): Bacteria > Pseudomonadati > Pseudomonadota > Alphaproteobacteria > Hyphomicrobiales > Nitrobacteraceae > Bradyrhizobium > Bradyrhizobium sp. CAR08. The sequence continues at coordinate 76,213 of NZ_JBIXJX010000007.1, read as the reverse complement.
GGCATGGGAGCACTGCCGCCGGATCGTGAAGGAATAAGAGCAACAACAATGGCCGATTACCGCACCATCAAGGCACAGCCGCTCATCGAAGCTATCAGCGCCATCGTCAAGGCCGGCGGGTCTACGGACCGCGAGGCCGAGCTCGTGTCCACCAATCTGGTCGAGGCCAACCTCAAGGGACACGATTCGCACGGCGTCGGCATGATCCCGCGCTATGTCCAGAGCGTCACCACGGGCGGCCTCGCCGTGAACCAGCACGTCAAGGTCGTGCTCGACACCGGTCCGCTTCTCACCCTCGACGGGCTCACCGGCTACGGCCAAGTGATCGGCCATGAAGCGATGGAGCTGGCAGCCGAGCGCGCCAAGCGCAACGGCGTGTGTCTCGTCGGCCTCTCAAACTCGCACCATATCGGCCGCATCGGCCACTGGGCCGAGCAGTGCATCGACCATGGGCTGGTCTCGATCCACTTCGTCAACGTGATCTCGCGTCCCATCGTGGCGCCCTGGGGCGGCAGCGATGCGCGCCACGGCACCAACCCGTTCTGCGTCGGCATCCCGCGCGCGGGCAAGGACCCCATCGTGCTCGACTTCGCCACCAGCAGGATCGCGCAGGGCAAGACCCGCGTCGCCCACAACAAGGGCGTCGAGCTGGAGCCCGGCACGATCATCGACAATGAGGGCAAGCCGACCACCAACCCGCGCTACACCGTGATCCCGCCATACGGCGCCATCCTGCCGTTCGGCGAGCACAAGGGTTCAGGGCTCGCGCTGGTTTGCGAAATCCTCGGCGGCGCGCTCTCCGGCGGGCAGGTGGTCAAGGGTCCGTCCGATGGCAAGCACAACGTCCTCAACGGCATGCTCTCGATCATCATCGACCCCGGCAAGCTCGGCACCGCGGAGAATCTCGCGCGCGAAGTCGAGAGCTTCGTCGCCTGGCACACCGGCTCACCTCCGGCCCCAGGCGTCGACAAGGTGAAGATCGCGGGTGAGCCCGAGCGCGCGACGAAGAAGAAGCGGCTCGCGGAAGGCATCCCTGTCGATCCGACCACCTGGCAGGAGATTCTGGAGGCCGGAAAGAAGTTCGGGCTGGATCAGGCGGCGATCGAGAAGATCGCGGGGTAGTGAGGCGGAGCACGGTGCTCCTCCCTTCTCCCCTTGTGGGAGAAGGTGGCGCGAAGCGCCGGATGAGGGGTTCTGTCCGCGAAGGGAAATGCACAATTGAGAGGTCTGTCTCCGCGGAGACAACCCCTCACCCGTCTTCGATGCTTCGCATCGAAGCCACCCTCCCCCACAAGGGGGGAGGGAAAGCAGCGCTCTAATCCACCATATCCGCGACCGCCTTGCCGCAAGCCGTAGTGTCGGCATTGCCGCCGAGATCCTTGGTGCGGAGCGTGCGCTCTGCCAGCGTGCGCTCGATCGCATCGACGATCGACTTGCCGGCTTTCTTCTCGCCGAGATGCTCGAGCATCATCGCGCCGGACCAGATTGCGCCGATCGGATTGGCGATGCCCTGCCCCGCGATGTCGGGCGCCGAGCCGTGCACCGGCTCGAACACCGACGGGAAATTGCCGTCGGGGTTGATGTTGCCGGACGGCGCGATGCCGATGGTGCCGGTGCAGGCCGGGCCGAGATCCGACAGGATGTCACCGAACAAATTGGAGCCGACCACGACGTCGAACCAATCCGGATGCAGCACGAAGTTCGCGGTCAGGATGTCGATGTGATACTTGTCCCACTTCACGCTTGGATACTTCTTCGCCATCGCCTCCACGCGCTCGTCCCAATAGGGCATGGTGATGGAGATGCCGTTCGACTTGGTCGCCGAGGTCAGGTGCTTCTTCGGCCGCGACTGCGCGAGCTCGAATGCGAACTTCAGGATGCGATCGACGCCGATGCGGGTCATCACCGTCTGCTGCGTCACGAATTCACGGTCGGTGTCCGGGAACATGCGGCCGCCGACGGAGGAATATTCGCCTTCGGTGTTCTCGCGCACGACCCAGAAATCAATGTCGCCGGGCTTGCGGTTGGCCAGCGGCGACGGCACGCCCGGCATCAGCCGCACCGGGCGCAAATTCACATATTGGTCGAACTCGCGGCGGAATTTGATCAGTGAACCCCAGAGCGAGACGTGATCCGGAATCTTGGCCGGCCAGCCGACCGCGCCGAAATAGATCGCATCGTGCTTGCCGATCTGATCCTTCCAATCGTCCGGCATCATCTGGCCGTGCTTCTCGTAATAGTCCCACGACGAGAAGTCGAAATGATCGAAATGAAGGGACACGCCGTGCTTCTTCGCCGCGGTCTCCAGAACGCGCAGGCCCTCGGGCATCACTTCCTTGCCGATGCCGTCGCCGGGAATGACCGCGATCCGGTATTGTTTCTTGCTCATCGAGAACGTCCTTGATTGGTCCGGCAGCCGCCGTCTTTTTGACCGCACTGCAATGGACCAAACGCGACGGCAGTGCAACGCTGCACTGCAATGTTGACCATGGCGCGGCCGACCGCCTACTGATTTTATTCCCGTTCCTCTCCTGCGAGTAACTCCCATGGATCTGCACCTGCGTGGCAAGCGCGTCCTGATCACGGGCGCGTCCAAGGGTATCGGCGCAGCCGCCGCCGAGGCCTTTGCCGAGGAAGGCTGTCATCTCCTCCTCGCCGCCCGCAATGGCGATCAGCTCAAGGCTTTGGCCGAGCGCTTGCGCTCGGCGCACCAGATCGATGCCGCCACGAGCATTGTGGATTTGCGCAGGAGCGAGGATTTGACGCGGCTCGCCAAGGAAGCCGCCGACATCGACGTGCTCGTCAACAATGCCGGCGACATTCCCGCCGGCTCCATTGACAAGATCGACGAGGCCACCTGGCGGCACGCCTGGGAATTGAAAGTGTTCGGCTACATCAACCTCACGCGTATGATCTATGCGCAGATGAAGGCGAAGGGCGGCGGCGTGATCGTCAACGACATCGGCGCCGCCGGCGAGAAATTCGACGCCAACTACATCTGCGGCAGCGCCGGCAATGCCGCGCTGATGGCCTTCACCCGCGCGCTCGGGGGCAAGAGCCTCGCCGACAACATCCGTGTGGTCGGCATCAATCCCGGCCCGGTTGGCACTGACCGTCACGTCACCCTGCTGAAGATGCGGGCAAACCACCAGTTCGGCGACGAGAGCCGCTACAAGGAATTCCAGAAGAGCCTGCCGCTCGGCAGGCCTGCGCATGCGCGCGAGATCGGCGATCTCATGGCGTTCCTGGCGTCGGATCGCGCGGGCTATACGTCGGGGGTCATCTATACGGTGGATGGCGGAATCAGCGCAGGATGGGGTTAACTTTATCCTCGTCATTGCGAGCGCAGCGACTTGTCCGCCGAAGCTTTAGCGAAGGCGGAAGCGATCCAGGAATGTATCTGCGGCAAAAGTCTGGATTGTTTCGTCGCTTCGCTCCTCGGCAATGACGGAGCCTAAAACAAGCACAGGAGTAGAATAGTTGTCTCAGGACCTGATCCGCGAATCCGCTTGCGCCGTCGTCGACAAGCTGCGCTCCGGCGACGTCTCGCCGCTGGAGCTCTTGGATGTGCTGCAGAAGCGCATCACCGAAGTCGATGGCAAGGTCAACGCGCTGCCGACGCTGTGCTTCGATCGCGCGCGGGATAGCGCAAAGGCGCTGATGCGGAAGCCGGCCGGTGCGCGCGGATTGCTCGCAGGCCTGCCGGTGCCGATCAAGGATCTGACCGATGTTGCAGGTGTGCTGAACACTCAGGGCTCGCCGATCTTCAAGGACAACATCCCTGCGACGTCCGACATCCTGGTCGAAAATCTCGAGGCCAACGGCGCGGTCGTCTATGCCAAGTCGAACACGCCGGAATTCGGTGCGGGCGCCAACACCTTCAACGAGGTCTTCGGCGCAACCCTCAATCCCTGGGATACATCCAAATCGGCAGCCGGCTCGTCAGGCGGAGCGGCGGTGGCGCTCGCGACCGGCATGGCCTGGCTCGCGCAAGGCTCCGACATGGGCGGCAGTCTGCGCAGTCCGGCAGCTTTCTGCGGCGTCGTGGGCATGCGGCCGAGCATCGGCCGCGTCGCGCACACGCCGAAAGCGGCCATCGATCGCAACCTCGGCGTCGTCGGTCCGATGGCACGCAACGTCGAGGATCTCGCGCTGCTGCTCGACGCCATGAGCGGCGACTATGCCGCCGACCCGCTGTCGCTGCCGACGCCCTTGACGTCGTTTCTCTCGGCGGCGCAGTCAGGCAGCAAACCGAAGCGCATCGCCTATTCGGCGGATCTCGGCATCACACCGGTCGATCCCGAAGTCAAAGCGCTCACGCGGAAAGCGGCGGAACGCTTTGCCGAAGCCGGCGCCATCGTCGAGGAGGCGCATCCGGATTGGCGCGATGCGCATGAGTGCTTCCACGTGCTGCGCGCGTTCGACTTCGCGATCAGCAAGGCGCAGCTGCTGCGCACCAAGCGCGACCTGCTCAAGCCCGAGGTGATCTGGAACATCGAGGAAGGCCTCAAGCTCACGATCGAGCAGCTCGAACGCGCCGAGGCGCAGCGCGTCGGCATGACCGCGCGTGCGATCGAGTTCTTCAAGAGCTACGATCTGCTGCTGGTACCGACCACGATCGTGCCGCCCTTCCCGATCGAGCACCGTTATGTCGCCGAATGCGCCGGCAAGAAGTTCGACAATTACGTCGAGTGGCTCGGCATCGTCTATGCCATCACGCTCGCCTGCTGTCCCGCGCTGTCGTTGCCGTGCGGCTTCACCGCATCGGGACTTCCGGTCGGCCTGCAGGTCGTCGGGGCTCCGCGCGCGGATGCGCAGGTGATCGCCGGCGCGAAGACGCTGGAGGATATTTTGGGCGTGCGTGGCACGACGCCGATTGATCCGCGGGTGAAGAACTAGGTTCCCGCTCTCGTGCCCCGCACGCGGCGCAGCGCCTCTTCGGCGGTGCGCTGCAGAGCCGGGGCCCAAGTCTCCAGGACTTCCCGTGTATCCCTGGGTCCCGGCTCTGCGGTGCAGCGCTTTGCGCCGCACCTTGTCCGGAACACGCGCGGCCTTCACCTTCCGCTCGTCGCCTCCAGGCTCCGGCTATACCGCGACATCGCGAAGCAGAAGACAAAATAGATCACGGCGACGAAGATGTAGACTTCGACGGAGAATTGCTGCCACGCCGGATCGATGATCGCGGTCTTGGCCGTGGTGAGCAGGTCGAAGATACCGATGATCAGAACGAGGCTGGTGTCCTTGAAGAAGGCGATGAAGGTGTTGACCAGCGGCGGGATGACGTGACGGATCGCCTGCGGCAGGACGATCAGCCGGTTCTTGCGCCAGTAGGACAGGCCGAGCGCCTCGGCGGCCTCGTATTGCCCGCGGGGCACGGCCTGGAGGCCGCCGCGGATGACTTCGGCAAGATAGGCACCCGCGAACAGGATGATCGCGACCTGCGCGCGCAAGAGCTTGTCGATGTTGAATCCGTTCGGCATGAACAGCGGAAACATCACGCTCGCCATGAACAGCAGACTGACCAGCGGCACGCCGCGGATCAGCTCGACATAGAGCACGCTGAGCGAGCGGATCGCCGGCAGTTTTGAGCGCCGGCCTAGTGCGACGAGGATGCCGAGCGGGAAGCCGAAGGCCAGACCAAAGGTCGCCAGGATCAGCGTCACCGGCAAACCACCCCAACGGTCCTGCGAGACGAACGACAGACCGAGTATGCCACCCCACATCAGCATACTGATCAGCGCGAGCGCTCCGATCCAGAGATAGGCCAGTTCGCGCCGCCATAAGGCGCGGCGGCTGGAGAGATAGAACAGGGCGATGAACAGCAGCACCGCCAGTGCCGGCCGCCACTGCTCGTCGAACGGATAGGTGCCAAACAGGATGAATCGGTATTTTTCGGGGATGATTGCCCAGCATGCACCGAGTCCGCGTACCGCGCGGCAGGCGCTGGAATCGTTCGCCGGGGTGACCCAGACCGCATTGGCGATACCCCATTGCACGAAGCTGAAAAGGCCCTTTGCGAGCACCGCCAGCAACACAACCGAGAGGATGCCGTTCGGGATCGACGAGAACAGATTGGTGCGCAGCCAGCGCAGCACCGGGTTACCAATCTGCGGGCGGCGGGCGGCGCGCGGTGCTTCCGGAATGTCGGCGATCGCCGTCATGGTCAGCGCTCCACCAGCGCGATGCGCGAATTGTACCAGTTCATGAAAAAGCTGATGCCGAGGCTGATGGTGAGAAACACCGCCATGATCAAGGCAATGGCCTCGATCGCCTGCCCGGTCTGGTTCAATGTCGTGTTGGCGATCGAGACCACGTCCTGATAGCCGATCGCCACCGCGAGCGAAGAGTTCTTGGTCAGGTTGAGGTACTGGCTCGTCATTGGCGGCACGATGACGCGTAGCGCCTGTGGCAGGATGATCTGCCGCAGCATGAAGCTGCGGCGCAGTCCCAGCGCGTTGGCGGCATCCCACTGGCCGCGCGGCACCGACTGGATGCCGCTGCGCACAATCTCGGCGATGAAGGCCGAGGTGTAGGTGACGAGCGCGATCAGCAGCGCGAAATATTCCGGCGCGAGCGTCAGTCCGCCGACGAAGTTGAAGCCGCGCAACTCAGGCCATTCGATCGTCCAGGCCACGCCCAGCAGCACGGACACCGCCGCAGGCAGCACAACGAGCAAGCCGAGTGCAAAAGGCCAGGCCGGCCGCGGCTTGCCGTCGCGCATTTGCTGCGCGATGAGCCGCCGCCGGATCACATAGAACACGACAAGTCCGAGCACTGCGGTGCCGAGCACCCAAAGCTGCGGCGTCCCGATGGGAATCGCCGGCAGGATCAACCCGCGATTGGACAGGAACACGCCCTCAATCGGCCGCCATGCCGCGCGCGCGGCCGGGAGCGCCTGCATCAGCACGTACCAGAACAGGAGCTGGAGCAGCAGCGGGATGTCGCGGAGCGTCTCGACATACACCGCGGCGAGCCGCGACAGCAGCCAATTGGCCGACAGCCGCGAGATGCCGATCACCGTGCCCAGGATCGTTGCAAGCACGATTCCGATCACGGCGACGCGCAGGGTATTGGCGATGCCAACGACAAAGGCCCAGAGATATGAGTCCCTCGGATTGTAGGCGAGCAGGCTGTCGGCGATGGGCATGCCGGCCTCACGGCCGAGGAAGGCAAAACCGGTCGTGATGCGGCGCACGGAGAGATTGGTGACCGTGTTGGACCAGAGGAACACGATGACCGCGACTACGATCCCCACCACCAGAACCTGCCAGAACAGGCCTTTCAGCTCGCGCTGCCCGAAGGCGCCGAAGAAGCGACGGCGCGGCGGCGGTCTCGGACCGTCTGACGTCACAGCACAAAAATCCTTCTCAAGACGGCGATTTCCGGCAGCGCACGTCAACTGTTGCACCAAACTCAGCTTCGTGCAACAAATGTTTCATGGCCGAGCCCGCGAAATCCTCGCCACTGAGCGAACTGCGCATTGCATTGCCATCGCTTCCGATGCGGTTGCAGGAGGTCGGGCGTTTCGTTGCAGCCAACGATTACGACGCCACCACGCGTTCGATGCGCGATCTCGCAGCGGTTGCCGGCGCCGATCCCGCCGCGTTCACGCGGCTTGCCAAGGCGATCGGCTATTCGGGTTGGGATGAATTGCGCGCGGCGTTGACGGAGGCGCGGCGGCCCTCGCAGCTAGCGCCTTTCTCCGGCCGCGCCAAGGGCCGCCGCCACGGCCCGAACGCCGATGTCGCGCTCATCACCGACAAGCTGGAGGCCGAGGCCGCCGGCCTTCCGCGCATCCCGGCCCGGCCGATCGCGGAGGCGGCGCGCGCACTCCACCACGCCAAGCGGATCTGGATCACCGGCTACCGAAGCTGCCGCAGCGTCGCGGAATTGCTGAACTACGAGCTCCGGCTGTTTCGTCCCGAACAGGTGCAGCTCGTCGGCGCGTCCGGCCCCGACGATCTCGATATGGGCGCGTTCCGGCCCGGCGAGGCCGTCATCGTCATCGGCTTCATGCCCTACACCCACGCGAGCGTCCGGGTCGCGCAGGCCGCCTATCGTGCCGGCGCGGCCCTGATCGCGATCGCCGATAGCCCATCGGCGCCGATGGCTGAAGGTGCCGACCACGTGCTGCTGTTCGAGGCGGCCTCCTCTCCCGGCTTTTTCCCGAGCCTCACCGGCGCCATCGCGATCGCGCAATCGCTCGCCGCCGTGACGTTTTCGCTCGGCGGCACGGCCGCGAAAAAGCGCCTGGAGAATACCGAGGCCCGGCTGGCCGCGGCTTCAACTTACGTATCAGAGAAAGGTTGACCCATGGCCGCCCGCACCAGCCGCGTGCTGCATCGCTCGCTGCGCGAAACGCCGCCCAAGGCAATCGGCGGCGAAGGCGTCTATCTCTTTGCCGAGGACGGACGCCGCGTGATCGACGCCTCCGGCGGCGCGGCGGTCTCTTGCCTCGGCCACCAGCATCCACGCGTCATCGCGGCGCTGACGAAGCAGGCCTCGACCCTCGCTTATGCCCACACAGCCTTCTTCTCGTCGGAGCCGGCGGAGGCGCTTGCCGAGACGCTGGTCGGCCACGAGCCCGGTGGCCTCGCCTACGCCTATTTCGTCAGCGGCGGATCGGAAGCGGTTGAAGCCAGCATCAAGCTCGCGCGGCAATATTTCATCGAGCGCGGCGAGCCGCAGCGGCAGCACTTCATTGCGCGGCGGCAGAGCTACCACGGCAATACGCTCGGCGCGCTCGCGGCGGGCGGCAATGCCTGGCGCCGCGCGCCCTACGCGCCGCTGCTCTCCAACGCCTTCAGCCATGTGACCCCGGCCTTCGCCTATCACGAGAAGCACGATGGTGAATCGGACGCGCAGTTCGTGGCGCGGCTCGCCGCCGAACTCGAAGCCGAGTTTCAGCGGCTTGGCCCCGACACCGTCGCCGCGTTCCTCGCAGAGCCCGTCGTCGGCGCCACCGCAGGTGCCGTCACGGCGCCGGACGGCTACTTCAGGGCGGTGCGCGAGATCTGCGACCGACACGGCGCGCTGCTCATTCTCGACGAGGTCATGAGCGGCATGGGCCGCACCGGCACCACGCACGCCTGGGAGCAGGAAGGCGTGGCACCCGACATCCAGGCGATCGCCAAGGGTCTCGGCGGCGGCTACCAGCCGATCGGTGCAATGCTCGCGAGCGGCAAGATCATCGACACAATCCGCTCAGGTTCGGGCGCCTTCCTGCACGGCCACACGTATCTGGCGCACCCTCTCGCTTGCGCCGCCGCGCTCGCGGTGCAGGACGTGATCCGCGAGGACGGCCTGCTCGACCGGGTCAAGGAGCGCGGCAAGCGGCTCGAGCAGCGGCTCACCGAGCGCTTCGGCAATCACCGCCATATCGGCGACATCAGGGGCCGCGGCCTGTTCTGGGCGATCGAGCTCGTCGCCGATCGCGCCAGCCGAACCTCGTTTGATCCCGCGCTGAAGCTGAATCAGAAGATCAAGGCGGAGGCCTTCGCCAACGGCCTCGGCTGCTATCCCGGCGGCGGCACCGCAGACGGCATCCGTGGCGACCACGTGCTGCTGGCGCCGCCCTATATCACCTCCGCGGAGGAGATCGATCTGATCGTCGACAAGCTCGGCACGGCCGTCGACAGCGTATTGCGTCGTGTCAATCACTGAGGGGAGAAAAGCATGATGAGGAAAGTGGTTATCATAGCCGGCGTGCTCGCGGCGTCGACGGTGGTGGCGTCGGCGGCAACGCTCGACACGGTGAAGAGCCGCGGCACGCTGATATGCGGCGTCAGCGCCGGTTTCGCCGGCTTCTCCGCACCGGATTCGCAAGGCAACTACAAGGGTCTCGACGTCGATTATTGCCGCGCGCTCGCCGCCGGCGTGCTCGGCGATGCCAGCAAGGTGCGTTACGTCTCGCTGACCGCGCAGAACCGCTTCACCGCGCTCCAGTCCGGCGAGATCGACGTGCTCTACCGCAACTCGACGCAGACCTATCTGCGCGGTGTCACGCTGGGCCTGCGGCAAGGTCCAATCAACTTCTACGACGGTCAGGGCTTTGTCGTGAAGAAAGACCTCGGCGTGAAGGAGATCAAGGACCTCAAGGGCGCCACCGTCTGCGTCGCGCAGGGTACCACGCATGAGGTCACGCTCGGCGATTACGGCCGCGCCAACGGCATCGATTGGAAGCCGTTGGTGTTCGACCGCGTCGACACCATGTACCAGACCTTCTTCGGCGGCCGCTGCGATGCCATGACCCAGGACGCTTCCGCGCTTGCTGGCGCCGTGACGACCGCGGCGCCGAACGCGGCCGACTACGTCGTGCTGCCGCAGACCATCAGCAAGGAGCCGCTCGGCCCCTTCACCCGCAATGGCGACGAGGTCTGGAGCGACATCATCACCTGGCTGCACTACGGCTTGATCGAGGCCGAAGAGCTCGGCGTCACACAAGGCAATGTCGATGAGATGGCGAAGTCGCAGACGCCCGCGATCCAACGCCTGCTCGGTGCCTCCGGCGATCTCGGCTCGCGGCTCGGGCTCGACAACAAATGGCTGGTCACGGCCATCAAGGCCACCGGCAATTACGGCGAGATCTACGAGCGCAATGTCGGCAAGGCGAGCCCGCTCAAGCTCGAGCGCGGCCTCAACGGTCTCTGGAGCAAGGGCGGCTTGATGTACGCGGTGCCGTTTAAGTAAACGTTTTGCGTGTCCCGGACGCGTTGCGTCCGGGACACGCAACCTTCCATCAGGTAACGTTCAATGACGAAGTCTCCTCGCATCGCGCTGATCCACGCCCTCAAGCATTCCATCGCCCCGATCGAAGCTGCGTTCGCGAAGGTGTGGCCGGAAGCGCGGCTGATGAACCTGCTCGACGACAGCCTGTCGTCGGATCTGGCGCGTGACGGCAAGCTCAACGATGCCATGACCGAACGCTTTCTTGCGCTCGGCCACTACGCCGCGGCGACAGGCGCGGACGCGATCCTGTTCACCTGCTCGGCCTTCGGTTCCTGCATCGAGGCGGTTGCGCGCGCACATGCGCCGATGCCGGTGCTCAAGCCGAACGAAGCCATGATCGAGCGCGCGATGACGATGGGCCGGCGGATCGGCCTGCTCTCGACCTTCCCGCCGACGCTGGCTTCGATGCCGCCGGAATTTCCGGCCTCCGTCCAGATCGTGCCGAAACTCGCCGAAGGCGCGCTGGCCGCGCTCGACCGTGGCGACCGCGCTACGCATGACCGGCTGATCGTGGAAGCCGCACGCGATTTGCGCGATTGCGACGTCGTCGCGCTCGCGCAGTTCAGCATCGCGGCAACCGCGCCTCTCGTGGCAGAAGCCACCGGCCGCCCTGTCGTGACCACGCCCGACAGCGCCGTCGAGAAGCTGATGAAGCTGTTGGCGGCGAGGGCTTAAGCGCCAGCCTGTTTCCGGCGCCGCGCGCCTTTGATCGCCGCCGCAAGCGCGGCCTTGGTTTCACTGACAAAATCCTCGACCAGGTCTTCGCGCGTGGCATGGGCCGCCTCGCCGGTGAACAGTCCCTGCTCAGCCAGCATCACCACGCCGTGCACCGCCGCCCAGATCTTGAGCGCCTGCCGCTCGCGCAGATAATCAACGGCCGGGGCTTCCAATGCGTCGACCACGAGCGCAAAGGTTTCGCGGGTCGCTTCGTGCAGCTCGCTGCCTTTCGCCGCACACGACACCGTGCGCGAGGCGAACATCAAGCGGTAGATGCCATTGCGGCGTAAGCCGAAATCCAGCGTCGCCTGCGCCAGCAGCGACAGCTTCGACCGCTTCGACGGCTTTGCCATCGCCGCCCGCAATATCCCGTTGAGCTGCCGGAACGCCTCCGCCGTCACCGCCGCAAGCAGCGCCTCGCGATCGGCGAAATGCCGGTAGGGCGCCGGCTGCGAAACACCCAGCTGCTTTGCCAGCGCCTTGATGCTGATCGCCTCCGTCCCGCCCTGCTCGGCTTCGCGCAGCGCGGCCTTGATCAAGGCGTCGCGGAGATCGCCGTGGTGGTAGGTATTCTCGGGCTTGCGGGCAAGTTGTGAACGCATGTTGCGCAGAGCCTATAAGTTTGCGCTTGACAGGGGAAGCCTGCCGCGAATGTAATAGCCTATAACTTGAACAAAAACTCAAGTGGGAGCGCGCGCCGCCTTCGGGCCGGAGTGCACACGATCGAGGAAGCCGCCATGACAGAGCGACTGAGGGTTCACGTTGATCCCGACAAATGCCAGGGGCACGCGCGCTGCAAGGCGCTGGCGCCGGAGCTGTTCGAGCTGGACGAATACGGCAACGCCCACGAAGCCGGCGACGGCACGGTCCCGCCCGGCCTCGAAGACAAGGCCTGGCTCGCCAAGTCCAATTGCCCGGAAATCGCGATCGACGTGATCGAGGAGTAGCGCGCCCGCTTCTGCCCGCGTGCCTTCCGCGACCACGAGCCCCCAAGGGATTTCAAGGGATTTCGAGATGTCCGACATCAGCCAGCCCACCGCCCATCCGCCCGTGACCGACTGGGTCCATGATTTCGACCACACCGATCCGCAATGGACGGAAGATCCCTTCCCGATTTGGGACGAGCTGCGCGCCGCAAGCCCGGTCGTGCATACCGAACGCTTCCTCGGCTGTTACATGCCGACGACCTATGAGGCAGTGCGCGAGATCGCCAACGACAGCGAGCATTTCTCCTCGCGCCGCATCATCGTCCGCGACGTTCGGCCGGAGATCACCAGCAGAAACTCCGCCCCGCCGATCACGTCCGATCCGCCGGTGCACAAGCCAGCCAAGCAATTGCTGCTGCCGCCGTTCACGCCGGACGCGATGAAGAAGCTGGAGCCGCGGGTGCGCGCGATCTGCAACGAGTTGATCGACGGCTTCATCACTGAAGGCCGACTTGACGCGGCAGAGCGCTACACCAAGCACATTCCGGTTCGCGCGATCGCACACATGCTCGGCATCCCCGAGACGGACAGCGATCTCTTCATCCGATGGATCCACATGATCCTGGAACTTGGCATCAAGGACGAAAACACGTTGCTCCAGGCGGTGCACGAGATGAGCGCCTATTTCAGCGCCCATATCGAAGCGCGCAAGAACAAGCCAACCGACGATCTTATTTCCTACCTGATGAATGCCAGGGACAAGGACGGCAATCCGCTCGAGGATTCGCATGTGCTGGGCTCGCTGCGCCTGCTCCTGATTGCCGGCATCGACACCACCTGGAGCGCGATCGGCTCCTCGCTCTGGCACCTCGCCCGGACGCCCGTCGACCGCGAGCGGCTAGTCGCCGAGCCTGGGCTGATCCCGACCGCGGTGGAGGAGCTGCTGCGCGCCTATTCGCCGGTGACGATGGCGCGCGAAGTGGTCAAGGAGACCACGGTGTCAGGCTGCCCGGTCAAGGCAGGCAACATGGTGCTGCTGTCCTTCCCGGCCGCCAACCGGGATCCGAAAATGTTTCCGGATGCTGACAAGGTCGTGATTGACCGCCGCGAGAACCGCCACGCCGCCTTCGGCCTCGGCATCCACCGCTGCGTCGGCTCGAACCTTGCGCGCATGGAGATGCAGGTTGCGCTCGAGGAATGGCTGAAGCGCATTCCGGACTTCGCCCTCGATCCGGCAGGCACGGTGACCTGGTCCAAAGGAACCGTCAGAGGCCCCCGCCAGTTGCCATTTTTGCTTGGAAAGGCGATGTAGACCTCTCCAATCAGCGATACGGAGAGGCCGGACTTGCACCGCCACGAGTAGCCGATGGCCGAAGATAACGAGCCGCCCGACAGCAAGCTGACGCGCACCAAGGAAAAATGGGCTCGCGAGGGCCGCTTTTTGACGGGCAAGATCACGCGCCCGGAAGATCAGCGCCTGCCGCCCGGTCAGCATCTGACAAAGGACTGGCCGGTACTCGATCTCGGCGTCGTGCCACCGGTTTCGCGCGAGCGCTGGCGGCTCGACGTCTACGGCGCAATCGAGACCCCCGTGTTCTGGACCTTTGCCGAGTTCGCCGCCCAGAAGCAGGCGCGGTTCACCTCCGACATCCACTGCGTCACGACCTGGTCGCGCTACGACAATGAGTGGGAGGGGCTCGCCACGCGCGAGCTGCTCGCGGCCTGCCAGCCGCGCGAGGACGCGCGCTTCGTCGTGCTACATTCCCACGACGGCTACACCACCAACCTCGCGCTGGACGACTTTGCCGCCGAGGACGCATTGCTTGCCCATAGCTGGTCCGGTGAGCCATTGTCGGCCGAACATGGCGGCCCGGTACGGCTGGTCGTGCCGCATCTGTATTTCTGGAAGAGCGCCAAATGGGTTCAGTCGATCGAATTCCTGACCGAGGACGCGCCGGGCTTCTGGGAAGTCCGTGGCTACCATAACCGCGGCGATCCCTGGGCAGAGCAACGCTATTCGGGCGACTAGGTTCAGCAAGGAACGGGGGAAACCCATGCCGACAGAGCGCTTTCAATTCACCGGCGAAGGCGGCCATCAGCTTTCCGCCGCGCTGGAGCTACCTGACGGCGAGCCCGCGGCCTTCGCGCTGTTCGCGCATTGCTTCACCTGCGGCAAGGACACGCTGGCCGCCAAACGCATCTCGGTCGCGCTGGCCGCCAAGGGCATCGCGGTGCTGCGCTTCGACTTCACCGGGCTCGGCTCCAGCGAGGGGGATTTTGCCAATTCGACGTTTTCCTCCAACGTTGCCGATCTCGTGCGCGCCGCCGATCATCTGCGTAGCGTCCGCAAGGCGCCGTCGATTCTGATCGGTCACAGCCTCGGCGGCGCCGCGATCCTTGCGGCAGCAGGACGAATCCCGGAAGCCAAGGCGGTTGTGACCATTGCGGCACCATCCGATCCCGCCCACGTCACCGGCCTTTTCAAAGAGCATCTCGGCGACATTCGCACGCAAGGTGAGGTCGAAGTCTCGCTTGCGGGACGCCCGTTCCGGATCAAGCGCGAATTCCTCGACGACGTCGCCGAGCACGAGCTGATGAAAGACGTCGCCGGCCTGCACAAGGCGCTGTTGGTGATGCATTCTCCGGTCGACGATACCGTCGGTATCGACAATGCGACGAAGCTCTTCGTCTCCGCCAGGCATCCCAAGAGCTTCGTCTCGCTCGACCATGCCGATCATCTCCTGACCAAGCCGGCCGACGCGCTCTATGCAGCCGACGTGATCGCGGCCTGGGCGAGCCGGTACATCGACGCGGCCAAACCTGCGAAGGCGATGGATCTCCCCGAGGCGCCGCGCCGGGTCGTGGTGCAGGAGACCCGCAAGAGCAAGTTCAACCAGACCATCTCCGTCGGTCCGCATCAGCTCGTCGCGGACGAGCCGGTCGCCGCCGGCGGCGAGGATGCCGGCCCTGGTCCTTACGATCTCCTGCTCGCTGGCCTCGGGGCCTGTACCTCGATGACCATGCGCCTCTATGCCAACCGCAAGTCGTTGCCGCTCGATCGTGTCACCGTCTCACTGAAGCATTCCAAGATCTATGCAAAAGACTGCGCGGAATGCGAGACGCGCGATGGCATGCTCGACCAGATCGAGCGCGACATCGCGATGGACGGCGCGCTCGATTCCGAGCAGCGCAAGAAATTGATGGAGATCGCCGACAAGTGCCCGGTGCACCGGACGCTGACGTCGGAAATCCGCATCGTGACCAAGGCCGTGGATTAGCGCGACTGCGCTAGAAGCACGACGCCATTGTTCGCACCGCCGCGGTGATCTCGCTCTCGCGCCAGGCCGCGAAGCCGAGCAGCAGGCCGTGGTCGCGCGGCCTGCCCAGTGCCAAGCCGGACAGGGCACGCGTTTCAACGCCCGCTTCGACCAGCCGCTTGACCGCCACCTGATCAGCGCGACCGCGCTTGAGACGCGCGACGAGCTGAATGCCACCGGGGGGCACTTCGGCAGAGAGCACATCGCCCAAATGGCGCTCCAATCCCTCCACGAGGTGATCGCGGCGGGCGTGA
Organism: Bradyrhizobium sp. CAR08; assembly: GCF_052871955.1. Classification (NCBI taxonomy): domain Bacteria; kingdom Pseudomonadati; phylum Pseudomonadota; class Alphaproteobacteria; order Hyphomicrobiales; family Nitrobacteraceae; genus Bradyrhizobium; species Bradyrhizobium sp. CAR08. The sequence goes on along the minus strand of NZ_JBIXJX010000007.1, from coordinate 60,271 downwards.
TAGATCCGGCGCACCCGGCGCAGATGCGCCAGGAAATGCCCGTCGGCAATGAACTCGGCCAGCGCCTCCTGGATGTGGCTCGCGGCGATCAGTCCGATGTGCCGCTGTACGATCTCGAGAGTACCGACCATGGCCGGCGGTACGACGAGGTAGCCAAGCCGGATATCCGAGGTCATGACCTTGGAGAACGTGCCGACATAGAACACGCGGCCGTGGGCATCGAGTCCCTGCAAGGCCGGCACCGGCCGGCTATCATAGTGGAATTCGCCGTCGTAATCGTCCTCCACGATCCAGGTCTTGCCGGGCCTGCTCAGGCCAAGAAACTCCCTGCGGCGCGAGAGCGACATCAGGCGGCCGGTCGGGTGCTGATGCGACGGCGTCATGAAGATCAAGGTCGGGGCCGCCAAGCCACGAATCCGCTGCATGCCCTGCTCGTCCAAACTCATCCCGATCACGCGCGCACCGGATGCGCGGAAGGCGGCCGCGGCGCCGGGATAGCCGGGATCCTCGACCCAGACATCGTCGCCGGGGGTGATGACGGCGGCCGCGATCAAAGTCAGCGCAGCCTGCGCGCTCGGCAGAATCAGGATCTGATCCGCCGTCGCGCGCACGCCCCTGCTGGTCGCAAGATAATGCGCCAGTGCCTCGCGCAGGCGCGGCCGATTGACCGGTCCGAGCTCGCGCCTCGCCGCGCGCACAGCGCTGCGGCGCAGGCAGCGCGCCCAGACCTCGTTGGGAAACTCCCTGAAATCGCCATGTCCGGGACGCAAGGGTCTCAGTCGCGCCTGATAAGACATCGGCCAGTCGGTCTGCGTGAGGCTCGACGCCCAGGGCGAAAGCCGCGGCTTGCCAGGGCGTATGCGAGATGCGACGGCGCCAGCCTCTGTGACGCGCTCGCCGCCGTCGACCGCAACCATCGGACGGCGGCCGTGCGAGGCTTCGAGATATCCCTCGGCGGCGAGTTGCTCGAACGCATAGCTGACGGTGTTGCGCGAGACGCCGAGATCGCTCGCAAGCCCACGGCTCGACGGCAGCGTGCGGCCTTTGACGAGACGCCCGGTCGCGATCAAGCTTCGGAGCTGGCTCGTCAGTTGAGCCACCAGCCCCTCGTCGTCGGCCCGGTTCAGGTCGATCAGGGCGGAGATCATGCTGTCCGGAACTGGCACCCTATTCCTTTCCGATCTGGCACTGTTTCAGGTGCCAGACGAGATGCTATCCGCTGGACTGGACTGCTTCAAGGACCTCCGAAATGAACTCCCTATCCCCCCGCGCAGCCGTTGGCCTGTTTCTCATCGTCGTGCTGGCTTGGGGCATAAACTGGTCGGTGACGAAGCAACTCGTCCAATTCCTTCCACCACTGTGGGCTTCAGCGATCCGGAGTTGGATCGCGCTGGCTGGATTGTTCGTGATTCTCGGGCTCAGCAACAATCTGATGATTCCGGAGCGTCGCGACATCCCGGTGGTCCTGAGCGTTGCACTGCTGCACATGACCGTGTTCTCGGTCCTGGTTGCGGCCGGTGTGCGCTTCCTACCCGCGAGCAAGGCCGTTGTGCTCGGCTACACCACGCCACTCTGGGTCGCGATCGCCGCGCCGCTGCTCGGGAAGGACACTTTGACGGCGCCGAAGCTCGCCGGCGCGCTGCTGGGCCTGATCGGCCTGATCGTCATCCTGAACCCGGCCTCGATCGACTGGACCAACACCAATGTCGTGCTCGGCGCCGGCATGGTGATCCTGGCCGCGATCTCATGGGCCGCGAACATTATCTATATCCGCGCCCATCGCTGGATTGCCTCGCCGCTCCAGCTTCTGATCTGGCAAGTGCTCGTGGCAACCATCGTGCTATCGGTGAGCGCGACCATCGCGGATGGCCTGCCGCATGTGGAGTGGTCGTGGAGACTCGTTTTGCTGTTCCTGTATTCCGGGCTGATCGGGACGGTGCTCGCCTATTGGGCGATGTCGATGGTGAATAAGAGCATCTCGGCCCTGACGACCTCGCTCGGCACCACCGCAACGCCGCTCGTCGGCATCGCCAGCGCCGCGATCCTGCTGGGCGAGCCGATCGACATGAGCCTGGTGATAGCGGCCGCGCTGATCATCACCGGCATCGGTCTCGCAACGCTCGGCGATCGCCTGGTGCGTGGTCAGGCTACCGCGAAGGTCTGAACGCGCAGTATCCCGCGCAAGCCCGCCGTCGTGCCGAGCAGGATGCCGGTGACAGCGACGAATGAGCCGAGCGCGAGCGTCGACACGCCGGTGAGCCCTTGGCCGATCGAACAGCCGAACGCCATCACGCCGCCGATGCCCATCAGCGCGGCGCCAGCCGCCGATCGCAGCATATGGCGTGGCGAGGAATAGCCTTCGAGATGGAAACGGCCCGTCGCAAGCGCGGTGACCAGACTGCCGGCGAAGACACCGGCAACCGTCGCGATGCCGAAATTCAGCGTCAGGCCCGTCGAGAGCATGGCATATTGCAGGCTGTCCGCGATCGGCGCGACGAAGGTAAGCGAGGTCACGGGGACGGGGTTGAAATCATCCGCGCCGAGATAGCCGGTGACGAACCAGCCGCCGGCGACGAGGAGACCCACGACGACACCGGCTGCAATCTGGCCGGGCGAACGCCGGAACGCTGGGTGCGCGAAAGCAAAAAGGATCAGCGTGACGACAACGACAGCAGCAGCCATTGCGCGCGAAAGCGCTTCAGCCGGACCGAACATGGCGAACAATGACGGCAGCGAATTCACGTTGACCGTGGTTTGCGAGGCCTGGACCACGGCGATGCGCGCCGGCGCGATCAGGCCCTTGAGCGTCATCTGCGCGGCGATGGCGAGCACGACCACCACGACGAAGGAGCGGAGATTGCCACGACCGAGCAGCACCAGCGCGCGCGAACCGCAGCCGTTGGACAGTACCATGCCGTATCCGAACAGAAGTCCGCCGAGAAACAGCACCGGCATCGAGAAGGACTGTTGCAGGTAAATCGACTTGCCGAGATTGACCATGCCGGTGCCGGCGAGGAACTGGCTCGCTGTGGTCGCAACCGCGATCGCCAGCGCATAGGTTCGGACCAACCGCCCATCCCCCTCCGACAACCAGCCGCGCATGCTGCTCATCAGGCAGAAGCCGCTGAGCAGGCCGACAGCGCCGTAGACCAGGCCGACGACGAGGCCGGCGAGGATGATGAGTTGGGGAGACGAATCCATGATCAAGGTTTCAGGATCACGCGATCCCGCGAGGAGCCTGCAACGGCGACATAGGCCTCCTTCGCGCGTTCGAGCGGATAGACGGCGTTCGCCTTGATCGGAAACGGTTTCAGGTGCCCGCTCGCGAAGCCCGGGCCGAGGTCACGCAGCACAGCGCCTGTCGCGATCGACGACAGGCCGAGCGTGTCGATGCCGACATAGGTGTGTTGCCCGCGGTAGAATTCGAGAATGTTGAACTGCACGATGCGGTCGACGGCGGCGATCAGGATCTGGCGGCCGCGAAGCGCGAGCGACTTGTGCGCCGCCTGGAAATAGGGATCGCCGACCGTGTTGAAGACGATGTCGGCGCCTTTGCCATCGGTCACCTCGCGCACGCGTGTGGCGACGTCGGTCGCGGAAGCGTCGATCACCTCGATGGATGCATTGGTGTGGCCCTCATAAGGTTCCGCCTTGCGCACCACGCCGATGACACGCGCGCCCTGCCAGGTCGCGATCTGCACCGCCGCTTGACCAACCTTGCCGTTGGCGCCGAACACCAGCACCGTTTCCCCGGGCTTTGGAATGCCGGCGCGGCGAAAACCCTCCATGGCGGTGACAAAGGGCACGCCGATGCCGGCGGCCTCCTCCCAAGACACGGTCTTCGGCTTCTCCACCACCGCGTCGGATTCAACGACGAGATGGCTGGCGTGAGTGCCGTCGCGGCGGATGCCGAGATCGCCGGAGGAGCCGAACACCTCGCGGCCCATCGTACCGGCGGGCCCGTCGATCACCACGCCGGCGTAATCGCGCCCCGGCGTGCGCGGGAAGATGGCATAGGCCATTAGCCCAGTCGCGGCCTTGACGTCGGACGGATTGACGGCGGCGGCCTTGACCTCGATCAGGAGATCGTTCGGACCGCGCGCGAGCGTATGAGGCTCGACGCGAGGTGCAATCCCAGCGGCGTTCTCGGCCTTGGCATTGAGGCGGACGCAGCGCGCCTCGACGGCTTTGGGATCGGCTGACGACATGGAAAAGATCCGCGATTTCTCGCGGGCCTTGTCGCCTTTGGGGGCGGTCAAGTCAATCCGTCAAGTCAATCCCATCAACTCAATCCTTCGGCCGCTTGTCGTAGAGCCGCTTCGCCTTGCCGAGCGAGCGTTCCAGCGTCGCAGGCGCAACCACCCGCACGTTGGAGCTGATCCCGATCGTGTTCTTGATATGGGTTGAGATCCGATCGGCATGGTCGAGGAGACCCCGGCCATCCCAACTCTCCGGCCGCGCCTCGGCAATGATGGTCAACTCGTCCATGCGTCCTTCCCGAGTCAATTCCAGAATGAAATGCCCGCCGCACCAGTCGGTGGCGAGCAGAACCTCCTCGATCTGGGTCGGGAACAGGTTGACGCCGCGCAGGATGATCATGTCGTCCGAGCGCCCCGTGACCTTCTCCATCCGCCGCATGCCGGGCCGCGCCGTGCCCGGCAGAAGCCGCGTCAGGTCGCGGGTGCGATAGCGGATCACCGGAAAGGCTTCCTTGGTGAGCGATGTAAACACCAGTTCGCCCTTCTCCCCGTCGGGCAGCACCGCACCGGTGTCGGGATCGATCACTTCGGGATAGAAATGATCCTCCCAGATATGCAGGCCGTCCTTGGTCTCGATGCATTCCTGCGCAACGCCGGGCCCGATCACCTCGGAGAGGCCGTAGATGTCGGTGGCATCCATGTCGAAGGCATCTTCGATCTCGCCGCGCATGGCATTGGTCCAGGGCTCCGCGCCGAAGATGCCGACCTTGAGCGAGCACTGGCGCGGATCGAGCTTCTGACGCTTGAACTCGTCGAGGATCGCCAGCATGTAGCTCGGCGTCACCGTGATGATATCGGGCCGGAAATCGTTGATGAGCTGCACCTGCCGCTCGGTCATGCCCCCGGAGATCGGCACCACAGTGCAGCCGAGTTTTTCGGCGCCGTAGTGCACGCCAAGCCCGCCCGTGAAAAGACCGTAGCCATAAGCATTGTGGATGATCATGCCGGTGCGGCCGCCCGCGGCGCGGATCGAGCGTGCCATCACGTCCGACCAGGTGTCGATGTCGCGTTGCGTATAGCCCACCACGATCGGCTTGCCCGTCGTGCCGGAGGACGCATGCACGCGCACCAGTTTCTCACGGGGCACGGCAAACATGTTGAAGGGATAGTTGTCGCGCAGGTCCGTTTTTACGGTGAACGGAAATTTCGCAAGATCCGAGAGTTCGCGAAAGTCGGACGGGCGCACGCCGGCCGCGTCGAAAGCCTTGCGATAGTGCGCCACGTTGTCGTAGGCGTGCTTCAGCGACCAGGCCAGCCGCTGCACCTGCAGCGCCATGATCTCGTCGCGCGATGCACGCTCGTGCGCATCCAGCTCGGCCTTATACGTGTTGCCACCTTCCTTGAGCCTCGTCAGAGCCATCCTCGTTTCCCCGTATCATTGCTTTTCTTTATTGATCCTGCGCCGGCAGCCAATTTCCGGGAATCGCCCGCGAATGCCCGCGAAATTCGGCGATGACTGTATCGCCGGCGGTGACGCGCACGTCATAGATGCCGGAGCGGCCGCCACGCGTGACCTCGCGGGCCTTTGCGACGAGGCGATCGCCGAGCTTGCCTGGCTTGATGAAGGTGATCTGGCCCTGCGCCGCCACGACGCGGTCGTTGTGCGAGTTGCACGCGAAAGCGAAGGCGGAATCGGCCAGCGTGAAGATGAAGCCGCCATGGGTGATGCGCTGGCCGTTGACCATATCCGGCCGCACATTCATCGCCAGCGTCGCGAACCCCGGGCCGATCTCGACGATCTCCATGCCGAGTCCTTTGGAGGCATCGTCCTCCGCCCACATCGCATCGGCGCAGGCGCGGGCAATATCCTCGGGCGACAAGGCGGCTTTGACGTTCACGCGCTTCTCCCGTCCGATTGTTTGGACACGATGTTCTGCTGCCTGGCTAAAACTGTCAAACGTGGTCGTAGTCGACCACGACCCGCTCCGACGATGGCTTGGCCTGACAGGTCAGGACAAAGCCGGCCTTCAGCTCCCAGGGTTCCAGCGAGTAGTTGATGTCCATTGGCGCCTCGCCCTCCACCAGTTTGGCACGGCAGGTCGAGCACATGCCGCCCTTACAGGCGAAGGGCAGATCGACACCGGCGCGTAGCGCGGCATCGAGGATCGCCTCGTCCTCTGCCACCGGCACGTCGCGGCGCTTGCCGTCGATGATCAGCGACGCGATCGCTTTCGGCGGCGCGTCCGGCGCAACGATCTTCTTCGGCCGCGGCTTGCCACCGAACTCCGAGACAAACCGCTCGACATGGATACGCTCCTCCGCGATGCCGAGATCGCGACAGGTCGCCTCGATGTCCTCGCTCATGCCGGACGGACCGCAGATGAAGACGTGATCGACGCTTTCCGCCGGTACCAGCGAGCGCAGCAGCACCCTCACCTTGTCGCCGTCGAGCCGGCCGTGCAGGATCGGAATGTCCTGTTCCTCGCCCGAGATGACGTGGAAGATCGAGAGGCGGTCGATGAAGCGATCCTTGAGCTCTTCGAGCGCCTCGAGGAACATGATGTTGTCGGTCGTGCGATTGCCGTAGAACAGGAAGAAGCGGCTGTCGGCTTCGCGCGCGAGGACGCCCTTGACGATCGACAGGATCGGCGTGATGCCGGACCCAGCGGCAAAGCCGACATGGATGCGGCCGCCGCCGGCCGGCGGGATCACGCCGAAGCGTCCCGTGGGCGTCATCACGTCCAGCGCGTCGCCACACTTCAAATCGTCCGCTGCCCAGCTCGAAAAGGCGCCTCCATCAACCTTCTTGACGGCGATCCGTATCTCGCCGTCGTCGGGGCCGGAGCAGATCGAATAGGAGCGGCGCACTTCCTCGCCATCCAGCATGGTGCGGAGTGTGAGGTATTGGCCGGGCGTGAAAGCGTAGTCGGTCGCAAGCTCCGTCGGGATGGCGAATGTCAGCGATATGGCGTCCGACGCCTCGCGGCGGAGGTCGTTGACGGCCAGGCGATGAAAGCGTGGTGCGACTGCTGACATGGTCAATGACACTTGAAATAATCGAAGGGTTCGCGGCACGCCCTGCAGCGCCAGAGTGCCTTGCAGGAGGTGGAGCCGAATTCGGACAGCAGCTCGGTATTCGCCGAGCCGCATTGCGGGCACACAACGGCTTGCTCGCCGAACAGCGCGCGGCGTGAATTCGAGGCCTGCGGCGGTGCGATGCCGTAGGCATGAAGCTTCCGGCGGCCCTCTTCGCTCATCCAGTCGGTGGTCCAGGCCGGCGACAGCACGGTGCGGACCTTTGGACTGCGGAAACCGGCGCGCTCCAGCGCGACCTCGATTTCCAGCGCGATCATGTTCATGGCCGGACAGCCCGAATAGGTCGGGGTGATCGCGACCTCGACCTGATCGCCGTCGAGGACGACATCACGAAGCACGCCGAGATCGGCGATGGTCAAAACCGGGATTTCGGGATCGACCACGCTCGCCGCGGCATCCCAGGCCCGTCGGCGCAGGTCGCTATGGGGCTCCAGCACCGTCACCATGTCTGCCCCGGGAAGGTACGCTGTATCGATTGCAGCTCTGAGAGGAGATGGCCGAGATGCTCGCTGTGCCGGCCCACGCGGCCGCCCTGCTGCATCCAGTCGTTCTGCGGCAGCTTGAGCGTTGCTTCGCCGATCACATCCGAAAGTGTCGTCAGCCAACGACCCCGCAAGGTGCCTGGGTCTACGGCGATACCGGCATGGATCAAGGCGTGCTCGCCGTCGTCGACGGCAAACATCTCGCCGGTGAAAGCCCAGAGATGATCGATCGCAGCCTGCGCGCGGGCATGGCTCTCGTCGGTGCCGTCGCCGAGCCGGATCATCCACTCCGAGGAATGCCGCAAATGATAGGCACTCTCCTTCTCCGACTTCGCGGCAATCGCAGCGAGCGTCGTATCGCGCGAGGTCATCATGGCGCGCCAGTAGAGATCGGCGAAGGCGGAATAGAAGAACTGCCGCACCAGCGTCTGGGCAAAGTCGCCGTTCGGCTGCTCGAGGAGCAGCAGATTGCGATACTGCCTGACATCGCGAAGGTAGGCGAGCTTGTCTTCGTCGTTGTCCTTGCCTTCGGCTTTGGCTGCGTAGGTGTAGAGCTCGCGGGCCTGGCCGATGAGGTCGAGCGCGATGTTGGAGAGCGCCATGTCCTCTTCCATCATCGGCGCATGCCCGCACCATTCCGACAGGCGGTGGCCGAGGATCAGCGCGTCGTCGGCGCGGCGTAATGCGTAGAGCACCAGCGGTGTTTCGGAGACCTCGATGTTCGCCATCACATGTGTCCTACTTCCTCAGGCACCTCGTAAAACGTCGGGTGGCGGTAGATCTTTGATTCCGCCGGCTCGAACATCATGCCCTTCTCGGCGGGATCGCTTGCGGTGATCGCCGTCGACGGCACCACCCAGATCGAAAGGCCCTCACCGCGACGCGTGTAGATATCGCGGGCGGCTTGCAAGGCCATCGTGGCGTCGCTCGCATGCAGCGAGCCGACATGCTTGTGCGCGAGCCCGTTGCGGCTGCGAATGAAGACTTCCCACAGCGGCGTGTTCGGCGTGGCCATCGCGATCTCCCTACTCTGCCGCTTGTGCAGTTCGACGCTGCGCGCGCTTTGCGGCATAGCTAGCTGCCGCCTCGCGCACCCAGGCGCCCTCATCGTGCGCCTTGCGGCGTGCCGCGATGCGATCCCGGTTGCATGGGCCGTTGCCGGCGAGCACCTGCTTGAACTCGGTCCAGTCGATCTCGCTGTAGCGCCAGTGCCCGTCGGCGTCCTGAATCATGCCGGGATCGGGAATGGTCAGGCCGAGATATTGCGCCTGCGGCACGGTGGCGTCGACGAACTTCTGCCGCAGCTCATCATTGGAGAAGCGCTTGATCTTCCACTTCGTCGAGGTGTCGCTGTGCTGGCTGGTGGCATCGGGCGGGCCGAACATCATCAGCACCGGCCACCACCACCTATTCAAGGCATCCTGCGCCATCGCCTTCTGCTCGTCCGAGCCACGGCACAGCGTCAGCATGATCTCGTAGCCCTGGCGCTGGTGGAACGACTCCTCCTTGCAGACGCGGATCATCGCGCGGGCATAGGGACCGTAGGAGCAGCGGCACAGCGGGATCTGGTTCATGATCGCGGCGCCGTCGACCAGCCAGCCGATGGTGCCGATGTCGGCCCAGGTCAGCGTCGGATAATTGAAGATCGAGGAATATTTTGCCTTGCCCGCGAGCATGGCGTCGACCAGCTCTTCGCGCGAAGTGCCGAGCGTCTCGGCCGCGGCATAGAGGTAAAGCCCGTGGCCGCACTCGTCCTGCACCTTGGCGAGCAGCGCGGCCTTGCGGCGCAAGGACGGCGCGCGCGTGATCCAGTTGCCTTCGGGCAGCATGCCGACGATTTCGGAATGAGCGTGCTGGGAGATCTGGCGGGTCAGCGTCTTGCGATAAGCCGCCGGCATCCAGTCGTTCGGCTCGATGCGCTCCTCGGCATCGATGCGCGTCTGGAACTGCGCAGCCTTGGCCGCATCCTCGAGGCCGCGATCATCGGTCTCGGCCGTGTTCAGCGCCTGGGTATACATGCGCATCCTCCCATTTTATTGAGAGGCAATATATAACAAGAATAAGATCACGCAAGATATTTCTGTAACATAACAATCAAGTCTCGAATCTCCTCTCCAGGAGTTTCCGCGCCAGCGGCAATGGCCCCTTTTCATTGGTCCCATGACCATCAAGCCATTGTTCCGATGGGACAAGCAGCGCGCGATAGATGTCGCCGCACAACGCACGGGCGGCCTTGCCTGGCCAGTTCGCCGGAAGCAGGCTTTCGGGCAGCAGCGGATCGCGCAGCACGACTCGGCGATAATGGTGGATCAGGAGGATGCGCGCCGTGAAGGCGTCGGCCTCGGACAAGTCGCTGCCGCGCGCGATCGCGGCGCGCAGCGGCTCGAACGTCTTCATGAACTTGAGATAGGCGTCCGCGGTGCGATCCAGCGGCCAGCTCGCACTGAGCAGCCGGCGACCACTGTCATCCTCGGCCGAGACCTCCAGACGGATGGCGCCCGCGGCCTCGCCGGGCACTGGCACGCCTGACGGGGCGACCCACACGCCCGGCAGCGGGCTGCCGAAGCCGGCATTGCGGAGCGCCTCGCGCGAGGCATCGCGATCCTCGCCATTGCCGATCAGAAGCAGCTCGAAGCGCCCGGTCCAGTCGGATGGCGGCGGATCGTAGATATGCCGCGTCGCGGCCTCGAATATCTGGCGGCCCTTGTCGGCCAAGCGGTAAAAACTATTGCGGCCGACCTTTTCGCGCGTCAGCCAGCCATCGGCAGCAAGCCGCGACATCGCGGTACGCACCACGCCGCTGTCGATGTCCAGGGTCTCGAAGAATTCCAGCAGCGTGCCGAGCCATACCGAACCGCCACGCGGCACGATGGCATCACCGAATACCGTGATGACGATAGAGCCGGTGCGCGACGGCTCGCGCTTGAGCTGATCGATGATGCGGGACAACGGATGCGCCATGCGCGAGGCATAGCGCGTTTGGTGCGGGCACGACAATGGACGGGTGCGACGCTCTTCTCCCTTGCCCCGTTCTTACGGAGAGAGGCAAAGAATTACCGATGCGGATCGGGATAGACCACGCTGCGCCAGCCGCTGCGGTCGAAGGGCCGCCAGCTGCCTTCCTTCTGCGCAAGGCGATCAGCCACCGCGAAGACGGCGGCGGGATGATGGCCCATGCCGCAATGGCTGCTCTCGATCTCGATGCTCTCGGTCTGCGCGCCCGTCTTCTCCATGCAGCCCTGCCAGGCGCAGACGCCGTCGGTGCGGCTGAAGATCGCCGTGGTCGGCACCGGCGGCGGAACGGCGAGATCGCCGCCGAACTGCGGGTCGACCTCGTTGGACTTCCGCCCGCTCGCCCATTCATAGACTCGCCAGGCATTGGTCGAATGCGGATCGCCGGCAAAGGGGCTGCCGAGCGTGATCACCTGGCGTACGCGGTCGGGCATCATCTTGGCGAGCTGGCGCGCATAGAGACCGCCGAGGCTCCAGCCGACCAGGCTGATCTTGCGGCCGTGCCTGTCGCTGAGCTCCTGAACCAGATCCACCATCGCGTGCTGCACGCCCTCGCGCAGGCCATAGTTGCGGCCCTGGCGCCAGCCGCTCACCGCATAGCCCTTGCCGGACAGAAAGGTGCGCAGTGCACGCGTGGACCCGTCGGAGGCCACGAGGCCCGGCAGAACCAGCACCGGATGCCCATCGCCGCGCGGCGCGAGGCTGAGCAGCGGCAGCGCGCCGAGGAAGGCGCCGAACTCGTGGATCGCTCGCCCTTCCAGGAACATCAGGGTGCGAGACGGCGGGCTCAGCGTCTGGGCAGTAGCGGTCATCCATGGTCCCCTTGGGAAAATTGCTGAAAAGGCCACCGGTTGTTTGCCGGCAAATGGGTATGGGATTCCAACACGCCGGCTTCTTGATCGTTCCGCAACGCAACATGAATCAGCTAGGCAGCGGGTTCCCGACATTCAAGCGGGAGACACCCCGGGCCACAATAGGCCCGCGCGTTAATGCCAGCGTCCGTGACGCAAAAGTCACAACAATCGAAGCAGGAATTCTACGGAGTAAAGCGCAAGACCCGCCAGCCCGCCGATCAGCGAGCCGTTGAAGCGGATGTATTGCAGGTCGCGGCCAATGTTGATTTCGATCAGCGAAATCAGCTGCGCCATATCCCACGATTTGACCTGATCGGAGATGAAGGTCGAGACGCCGCTCTTCTGGTCCGCGACGAAACTGCGCAGCACCGCGACCAGCCCTTTGTTGATCTCGCCGCGCAGCTCGGCATCGCCCGCAAGCGCTTCGCCCGCCGCGACACACATGCCCGCGAGATGATGCTGCAGCACCTGCGTCTCGCCGCTTGCACTACGTTCGATGAAGGACCGCGTATTGGCCCAGACGGTGCGGGCGAGATCGGCAAGCTCGGGACGCGCGAGCAGATCGCGCTTCAAGCCGTCGATGCGGTCGATATAGGCCTGGTCGGTGCCGAGCCGGTCGACGAAGCTCAGCACCATGCGATCGAACTCGCCGCGAAAAGGATGTTTGGGATCGCTGCGCACTTCATTGAAGAACGCGGTGGCGGAGGCCACGATCTTGTTCACCAGAAACTTGTCGGCGCGATAGAGCCTGAGCAAGGTCGGCAATTCCGCGCGCACCTTCTCGCGGATGATCGCCATCGTCTCGGTCTGGTTCAGCGTCTCGTGCATCACGCGCAGAAGATCGTCGAACAGGATCTGGTGCCGCCCTTCCGCGACGAAGCCGCGCAACGTGCCGGCCGCGAGCGGCGCCAGATCGACGGCCTGGAGCTGCGAGGACATGCGGCGGATGATGAAGGTCATCAGACCGGAGCTCTCGGTCGCGGAGACAGCCTCCGGCAGCAGGCGCAGCGCAAAGCGCGCGAGGTCATCGCTGCGCTTGCGATCGCGCAGCCAGTCGGCGACGAAGGAGCCGAAATCGATCTCCTTCAGCTTGGCCTCGACGGGAGCGGCCTCGAGGAAATGCACCTGGATGAACTCGCCGAGCTTGTCGGCGATACGGGCCTGGTTGCTCTGGATGATCGCGGTGTGTGGGATCGGCAGGCCGAGTGGACGCTTGAACAGCGCGACCACCGCATACCAGTCGGCGAGCCCGCCGATGGTCGCGGCTTCGGCGAAGGCCGCGATGAATCCGAACACGGGATGTACGGGCAGCAGCCATTTCGCAACGACGAACAGGACAAGCGTCGAGCCCAGCACCAGCGTCGCCAGCGCTTTCACGCGGCGCAATTCGGCTGCGCGTTCGGCGTCGCCGGGAGTGTCGAAAGAGAAGGCGCCTGATGGAGTCATCACAGCATCACCCTATCCGTCATTGCGAACGAAGCGAAGCAATCCAGAGTCTTTCCAAGGAGGCAGACTGGATTGCTTCGCTTCGCTCGCAATGACAGCTACGGCGGAATAACAAAAGGCCCGCCGAAGCGGGCCTCAAATTCAGTTTTTACTCAGGGGGCCGTATCAGGCGGTCTTGTTGTAGACCTTGGCAAAATTGTCCTGAGCGGACTTCGCACCGTTAGCGGCGAGCTTGCCGAAATAGTCGGTGGTCGCCTTGGCGCGCGAGACGAACGCTTCGCCGCGGGCGCGGAGCAGGCCGGACTGGATCTCGACAGCTTCGCTGAACGACTTGGCGGACGCGAGCTTGTCGATGCCCGCGAAGAATGCCTCGGCGTCCTCGTAGATCGCCTGCTGGATGTTGCGGCTGATCTTGCCGGCTTCGGTGACGGTCTCGGTCACCGCGTTTTCGACGGCGGCGGTCACGCGCTCGGAGCCAGCGAACACCTCGGCAGCACGGTCCTTGGCAGTGTTGGCGGACTTCTTGACGAACTCGCGGGCGGCCTCGGGAACTTCCAGGTTCTGGATGTTCTTGAACGCGTCCTTGAAGCCTTCGAAAGCGGTGTTGGTTTCGGTGGTCATTGGGGGTCTCTCCATCCTCATTGGTTGAGCTATGGGCTCACCCCGTCCGGTTTTGGCCCGGGGCACGGCTTATATGCCATAGTTAATTGTGCGATGCAATATCCATATTGCAGTGCGATATCACGAAACCGTGAATAGCCATGTTGAGAGGCATCTGGCGCCTCCCTGACCATCCGGGTTCCCGAACACCGTCCAGCGGTTCTCAATGCTGGACGGCGCCAAGCAGCCCATAGGCCTCCATCTGGGCCTGGACCTGCGCGATGTTGTGCCCGAGCACGACGATATCGTGGGTCTTGCCGTCGACGTCGCGAACATGGTCGCGCAGCAGTGCCTCGGCCTTGAAGCCAAGGCTCTCGAACAGCGTGATCGCCGCCTGCTGATCGACCGTCATTTGGACCGAGAGCTTCTCGAGGCCGGCCCCGAGCGCGAGGGCGAAGGTCTCCTGCGACAGCGTCCTTCCCACCCCCTTCCCGCGCACGTCGAGCGAAACCACCATCCGGATCTCGCCGACATGAGGCGACCAGGAGTGCGGATCGCGCACCAGCGTGCCGCAGCCGACGACCGTGCCGTCCCTGACCGCGAGCAGGCTCGTGATCGCGCCGCGCGCGATCTCCTTGACCCAGGCGGAGAGCACCTTCGGCTCACTGATGTTGCGCGGCAGGAACAACAGGTCGTGGGTCGGCAGGCCCTTGCCGAAGGCGAGCACCGCGGCTTCGTCCGCCGGGGACATCAGCCGGATCTCGATATCGCCCGCGTCCGTCTTCACATGGCGCGGATAGGAACGCTGCTCACTCATGTCGATCTCTTCCCCAGCCAGGAATCCAGTTTCGGCCACAGCCGCTTCAACGCATTGGCGCCGGCGACCAGCGAGACGTGACCGCCCTTCAGCATCACCTCCTCCTTGTCCTCCGATCCGATCTTGGCGATCAGGTGCTTTGCCGCCTCATACGGCACGATGTGGTCATGCTCGGCGACCGCATGCAGGAACGGCACCTTGATGTCCTCGAGCTTCGCCGCACGGCCGCCGACCGACATGGTGTCGTTGAACAGCTTGTTGTCCCACATCAGGTCCTTGGTGATGGTGCGGAAATATTCGCCGGCCAGCGGCAGCGTGTCGGTCGCCCAGCGGTCGAACATCCGGTAGGATTTGACGAACTCGTCGTTCCAGATGTTTTCCCAGAGCTGGATCTGGCTGACGGTGCGGGAGGCCGGGCGCAGCATCTCGAACGACGACAGGATCATCTCGGGCGGCACGTTGCCGACGCTGTCGACGAGGCGATCGACGTCGAAATAGCGACGGTCGGAGAAGTTCGAGAACAGCTTCATCTCGCGAAAGTCGATCGGCGTGGTGAAGCAGATCAAATTCTTCATCGGCCCATCCTTGTGGATCGAGCCGTAGAGCAGCGACAGCACGCCGCCGAAGCAATAGCCGATGACGGAGACGTCCTGTTCGCCGGAATCCTGCTGCACGCGGCGGATGCAGTCCGGGATGAAGTCGAGGACATAATCCTCCATGCGGAGGTTCTTCTCCTCCGGCCGTGGCGCGCTCCAGTCGAGCATGTAGACGTCGTAGCCGCGCTTCAACAGGAACTCGATGAAACTCTGGCCGGGCACGAGGTCGAGAATGTAACCGCGATTGGTGGTCGCCATCACGATCAAAATCGGAATTCGATAGATCTCGTCGGACATCGGTCGATAGTGGTAGAGGCTCATCGTGCCGCGTGAATGCAGCACGTCCTTCGGCGTCGACCCGAGCGTGGGGCCGGACGTCGAGAAATATTCGACGCCCTTGATGCTTCTCTGGATGGCGCGTTGCACCTCGGACTGGATGCGCTCCGGGATCCCTGCGAAGTCTAATCCGGCGGGTGCATTCATGTCTTCTCTCCGCCTTCAGACGGCGGGCGCTTGGTGCGCGGCGGGCGCAATGCAGTATCGGAGCCCTGAGAAATTCCGGAACTTGCCGCCATCTGGCTCAGCATCGACTTGATCTCACCGATCTGTCCTTCGATGGACTGTAGCCGTTCCGCAAGGCCGGTGACCTGGTCCCGGCTCGGCAGATTCATGGAGACCAGATATTTCTCCATGAGGTCGCCGAGCTGCTTCTGAGCACCTGCAGCAACGCCGCCGGCCCGGTTCACGGCTTGCGAAAACTCGGGCGACGACATGGCCTGATTGGCGAAGGAGTTGAACCCCTTCTCCATCTCGCCAACCATCTTCTGCCACATGGCAATGGGGTCGTTGCTTTTGTCGGTCATCGGCGTCCTCCTGAAAGCGAGAGCTTCGATGCCCTTCCTTTTTCGCCATACCACACCGTTGCGCGGTGCCGGTCAACCGGCAAGCAGCGGGTCCGGTGTCGCGGACGCGGCTTCATTGCGAGGGGAAACCGTGCGATACAGCATTAATCAAAAGCCGAGGGAACGCACCCGTGAACGCCTATCATCCGCCGCAAACCGTCCACGCCAACGGCATCGACATCTGTTACGAGACTTTCGGCAACGACAGTGCCGAGCCGCTGCTTCTGATCATGGGGTTAGGCGCCCAGATGATCCACTGGGACGATGCGTTCTGTGAGCAGCTCGCCGCGCACGGCTTTCGCGTCATCCGGTTCGACAATCGCGACATCGGCAAGTCGAGCCATCTCACAGGCGGCAAGCGTCTGACGCCGCTCGAGCTGTTGAAGCTCCGGTTCCTCAGGATTCCCGTGGCCGCAACCTACAAGCTGATCGACATGGCAAAAGACACTGTCGGGCTGATGGATGCGCTCGGCATCAAGTCGGCGCACCTGGTCGGGGCGTCCATGGGCGGCATGATTGCGCAGGAAGTGACGTTGTCGTTTCCCGAGCGGGTGCGCTCGCTCACCTCGATCATGTCGACGACCGGCAATCCGCGCCTGCCGCCCCCGACACGCGAGGCCGCCGCGATGCTGATGGCGCCGCCGCCGCGCAGCAAGGAGGAGTTCATCGTCCGCTACGGCCAGACCTGGAACGTGTTGCGGGCCGGGTCCTTCCCGGAGGAAGAGGCGCTCGATCCCGGTCGTGCCGAGCGCGTGTTCGCGCGCGGGCTCAATCCGGCCGGTGTCGGCCGGCAGCTCCGCGCGGTGCTCGCCTCGGGTAGCCGCAAGGAGCGGCTGCATGGCGTCAAGACGCCGACACTCGTCATCCACGGCACCGTCGATCCGCTGGTCCGCCCCGAGGGCGGCAGGGACACGGCAGAGTCAATTCCGGGGGCCAAGCTGCTGATGATCGACGGCATGGGCCACGCGCTGCCGATGCGGTTCTGGCCGGACATCATCGACGCCATCGCCAAGCACGCCCATGGCGCGGAGGTGCAGGCGGCGTAGATTGACCGACGCAGACAGTCTCCTCACGGTGACCATGTGAGCTGCCGGTTACTCTCTTAACGCGTGCCGGTGCGAAAGCTATACAGGCCTCCTTCAATCGCTGAGAACCTCAATCGCCAACAAAGAGGCCGCGGCCTCTCGGAGTTCACATGCATCTCATCGTCCGGTCGGCCGCAATCGTCGCTGCTTCAGTCCTCACGCTGTCCCTCGCCAGCGGCGCCGCGATGGCGGGTGGCGCGCAAGAAGAAGCCAATCGCAAAACTGTCCTTGCGTTCTACGAGAAGGGGCTCAACCAAAAGGACGCCGATGCAGCCCTCGCCCATGTCGGCGACCGCTACGTCCAGCACAATCCAAACGCGGCCGATGGTCCGGACGGATTCCGAAAGTTCATCGGCTTCCTCCGGGATAAATTCCCGAACTCGCACAGCGAGATCAAGCGCAGCTTCGTGGATGGCGACTACGTCATCCTGCACGTTCACGCGGTACGCGAGCCCGGCAGCAGGGGCAATGCGATCGTCGACATCTTCAAGCTGGAGAACGGCAAGGTTGTCGAACACTGGGACGTCGTGCAACCGATCCCGGAAAATCCGGCGAACAACAACACGATGTTCTGACGATCGAACCGGTTGCTGGGCAAGCGGCCTAGCTCTTCCTCGCCATCCAGATCACGTGACGTGCGCCACCGCCTCTTCCGGTGGCGCGGATATTGACTTCGTTGACGTCGAATCCGGCGCTCCCGAGCCGCTTGGTGAAGGCCGGGTTGGGCCCCGAGGACCAGACCGCGAGCACGCCGCCCGTCCGCAGCGCCGTCTTCGCCGCCTTCAACCCGCTCGCATTGTAGAGCGCATCATTGCCCTTCCGGGTCAGCCCTTCCGGCCCGTTATCGACGTCGAGGAGGATGGCATCGAATGCCGACCGCTGCGCCCGGATGATTTCGCCAACGTCGGTTTCCCGGATGCTCACCCTGGAGTCATCGAGACTGTCGCCGAACACCTGCGCCATCGGACCCCGCGCCCAGGCGACCACCGCCGGCACGAGCTCGGAGACAACGATCTTCGCCTTGCTTCCGAGCACGGTCAGCGCCGCACGCAGCGTAAAACCCATGCCCAGGCCCCCGATGAGGACGACAGGTTTTGCGACCGTCTCGATCTGCTTCGCCGCGAGCGTGGCGAGCGCGGCCTCCGAGCCCGACAGGCGGTTGTTCATCAGCTCGTTGGTGCCGAGCTTGATGGAGAACTCCTTGCCTCGCCGCATCAGGCGAAGCTCTTCATCGGAGCCGGGGATTTTGGCGGTGTCGATCTTTTCCCAGGGAATCATGCGAGAGCTTTAGCACGTCCGGCTGCCGGGTTATCCACCCGCCCATACGTCCAGCACATACCGGTTCTTCGCACCCATCTCCTCGATCCAGCGGGCAGCCGTGGCGGCATCGCTGCCGCTCTTCTCGCGATGGATCGCGACCAGCCCCGCCTTCACGTCGGGCTCCATCTTGCTGCCGTCGCCACAGACATAGACGATCGCGCCCTGCTCGATCAGCGGCCAGACCTTGTCCTTCTGGGCGGCGAGGACGTGCTGCACATAGGTCTTTGGCCCCTCCGCGCGCGAGAACGCCGTGAACAGCTCGGTGATGCCGCTCGCCGCCAGCGCCTTCAGCTCGTCCGCGTAGAGAAAATCCTGATCGGGATGACGGCAGCCGAAAAACAGCATGGCCGGACCGAGCGCGGCGCCCTTGACCTTGCGCGCGGCGCGCTCCTGGAGGAAGCCGCGGAACGGCGCCAGTCCCGTGCCCGGGCCGATCATGACGATCGGCACGGATGGATCGTCCGGGAGCCGGAAGCCGGCCTTGGTCTCACGCACGGTTGCATGGATCACGTCGCCCGCGCGTCGATTGGCGAGATAGTTCGAGCAGATACCCTTGTAGGTGCCGCGGCCGGAGGCGGCCGGTCCTTCAACCACGCCGACCGTGACGCTGCAACGAACCGGGTCGACCGACGGCGAAGACGAGATCGAGTAATAGCGCGGCGCCAGCAGCGAGAGCATTTCCAGATAGACGTGGAACGGCAATTCGCAGGCCGGATATTCGAGCAGCAGATCGAACACCGATTTTCGCCTGGCCAGAATCTCGCTGCGATAACGCTCGAGTGTTTCAGCCTCCTCGCCAACGAAGGCCAGCAGTTTTGGTTTCGTGACCGGACAACGCGTATGCTCGGTCATGATCTGAATCTGCTTTCGTGTCGCCACTTGCTGGAGCTCGACGAACTCGCTGAGCAGGCGGCCCACTGACACGGCATCGCCGACCGGCAATTGCGCGCGGCGGCCTTCGGCGACCTGAAGCCTGATCTGGTCGGCCGGCAGGAAGCCGAAGCGACGGGCAACCGAATCCACCAGCGTCGGATCGTTGCCCGGGACCACACTCAGATGATCGCCGACGCGATACGTGATGTTGGACGGCAGCTGCACCTCGATGTGGCGCGTCGAGCGCTCCGACGGATTGGAACCGGCCTTGTTCTGAAGCTCGTCATTGACCAGCACCTTCATGGCCACCGCGCCGCCCTGGGCGACGATGGTGTTGACGGCGGTCACCGCGACCGGCTCGATCGCGTAGAGCGGATCATCCTCCGCGGTACGGGTGAAATTCCAGTCGATGCCGAATTCCTTGGTCGCGACCTGGGCGGCCGCCGGGAACCATTTCTGAAACTGGCCGTCGAGATCGCTGCGCGCATCGCCTTCGCCACGCGGATAGACCGCGCGCGCACCATGCGCCGATAATTGTTCATCGATGAAGCGCGGTACCGATTGATAGGTCGCGGCCCAGTCGCTGTTGCCGCAGCCGAACACGGCGTAGCGCACATCGGCAAACGCATCCTTCGGCAGCTCGTCGCCGAGCCATTTGACAAATTGTGTCGCATTGTCCGGCGGCGCGCCGTTATAGGAGGCGCAGATGATCAGGACGCCGCCCTCCCGCGGCAGCTTGCCGACGTAATCGTCGAGCGGCCCCAAATGCACGGCAAAGCCGTTGATCTCGGCAAGGTCGGCCATCCGCGTCGCCAGCTCTTCGGCGGTGCCGAGATTGGAGCCGTAAAGTACGAGCATCGGCGTGTTGTGGCCGGGGCGCGCGGTGGGCTGGCGCGGTGCCTTCGGCGCCGACGACACCGCTACAGGTCCACCATAAGCGCCGCGCTCGCGATCGGCGCGCGGACGGACCTTGATCTTGAAGCCTTCCGGCTTCATCGTGAGCGTTTCCTTCAGATGCATCTGGTAGCGCTGGTGCTCGACCAGCTTGAAGCGCTGGAGGATCATGCCGAGCGCGAGCGCGGCCTCGTGCATGGCGAAGCCGCGGCCGATGCAGGCGCGCTGGCCGTTGCCGAACGGCTTCCAGGCATTGATCGGCCGTTTGGCTTCCGCCTCCCGGCTGAAATTCTCCGGATCGAACGCATCCGGGTTGGGACCCCAGACAGAGGGATCGCGATGCAGCGCGGTCACCAGGATGGTGGTGAACGTGCCCTTCCTGAGCTTGTACTTGCCGCCGCCGATAGCCTCGTCGTTCAGTGGGGAGATGCCATAGGCCGGCGCCGGCGGCCATAGCCGCAGCGCCTCCTTGAGGATCTGCGTGATGTAAGTGAGCTGCGTGACCTGTTGATAGGTCGGACGCACGTCGACATTGGGACCGAGGACGCGGTCGACCTCGTCATAGGCTTTTTTGAGAATGTCGGGGTGCTTGAGCAACGCATAGAGCGCGCAGGACAACAGGCCGCTGGTGGTCTCGTGGCCTGCGATCAGGAACGTGTTGATCTGGTAGCGGATGTTGACGTCGTCGAGCTGCTCGCCGGTCGAGCGATCGACGCCCGTCATCATCGCCGCAAGCATATCCTTCTTGTCGTCGGTCGCCTCGCCTCCCTTGCGGCGCTCCGCAATGATCTCGTCGACCATCCTGTTCATGAAGTCGACATCTTCAGCCATGGTCTTGCGCCGCTTCTGCATCCAGAGCTGCTCGAACGGCAGGCCGCGCGTCATCATGATGGTTTCGAGCGAGCGCACCAGCGACTCGACGAAGGGGTGGTAATCGCGCCGGTAGAACGAATTGAAGCGGTAGTCGAAGCCGCACAGGCCGATCGTATCCAGCGTCAGCGCCGTCATGTCGTGGACGACGTCGATCTCGTCGTCGGCGTTGAGCCGTTCCCATTTGCCCACGAGCTGCTCCGCGATGTCGACCATGCTCGGGTGATAGGACTGCATGGCGCGGTTGCCGAAAGGCTGGAGCAGGATGTTGTGCGCCTTGCTCCAGTTCGGCTCCCTGGTGTCGGCCGTGAACAAGCCGTCGCCGCCGACCGCGCGCACCCGCCGCAGGGCACCGCGCACCGTCTTGTCGAAACGCTTCTCGTCGGAGAGCTCGTCGACGAGATCGTGGCCGGAGACGACCACGATCGGCGAGCCCATCATGTCGAGCCAGAAGATCGGCCCCAGCTCCTTGGCAAGCCGGGTCAGATGCTGCACCGGTGCGGCCGAATCCAGCGACAGCATGTTGCCGACCACCGGCTTGGTCGGCGGCTGCGGGATCGGGTCCAGACGGTTCTTCGATGACATTAAAAGTGCTTCCCCTGCCTCGGTATTCAACGCCGTCGTTGCGAGCTAGCCAAACCGCCTTCTACGCCATTCGATCAGCTTGGCGCTGACTTCCTCCGGCTTCTCCTGCTGCGTCCAATGGCCGCTGTCGCGGACCAGATATTTTTCCAGATCGGGGATCAGCTTGTCCATGCCATCGGCGGAAGACGGCGGCAACACCGCGTCGTTCTCGGCCATGATCATCAGCGACGGCACGCGCACCGTATGATCGAGCCCTTCGGCGCGCATCCAGTTGCGGGACATATTGCGGTACCAGTTGATGCCGCCGGTGAAGCCCGTCCTGGTGAAATTGTCCACGAACACCTTTTTCTCTTCCGGCGACAGGATCGGCGTGCGAGGATCGTGCTTCGCATCGTAGCCCGCGATCATCTGCGGAAATGCCAGGTTCAGTCGCGGGGAGGCACCGACACCCGCGACGACTTCCTCCGCCGGAGCATCTGCCGGGCGCGCTACGGGCTTGCGCATGAAGGCATCGAAGGTCTGCTCGACGCGACTGCCAAAGATCTTGTCGGGCTCACGCGCGGGATCCTGGAACTGCACGATATACATCTTTTCGCCGAAGCGCGCGCGCAGGAGCTCGATCGGATCGGCCCAGGCGCGGTTGGTATGAGGCGTATTGATGCCGACCACGCCGGCGACCCGGTCGATGTGCCGGAGTGGCATCTGCCAGACGATAAAACCGCCCCAGTCATGGCCGACGAAGATCGCCTTGTCGATCTGAAGATGGTCGAGCAGGCCGATCAGATCGCCGGTCAGGTGCTCGATGTCGTAGTCCTCGACCGGCTCTGGCCGGTCGGTCGCGCCGTAGCCGCGCTGGTCCGGCGCGATCACGCGGATGCCGGCCTCGCTCAGCGCCTTGATCTGGTGGCGCCAGGAAAATGCGAGTTCGGGCCAGCCATGGCACAGCACCATCGGCGGCTTGTCTGTAACCGGGCCCGCCTCGTAATAGCCCATGCGGATTCCGTTCGTCTGTACGAACTTGAGCGGTGGCATTTCAATCATCGGAACATTCCTACTCAGCGGCGCCCTTGATGTCCGCCGCGGGCGAAGCATAGGCAGCCTCGAGCGCGGCGAATTCTTCCGGCAGCATGTCGCACATCACCTGCACGTGCGGAATGATGTTGGCGCCGACGATGAAGCCGAAATCGAGCTGGTCGCGATAGCTCTGCACGGTGATGTTGAGCGCCTGTCCGTGCGTCGAGATCGATACCGGGAAGATGTGCAACAGCTCCGCGCCCGCGGCGTAGAGCGTCTGCCGCGGCCCCGGCACGTTGGACACCGTAATGTTCGCAGCCGGCGGCAACACATTCGACAAGTCGGAGCGGCTGTAGAGCAGCGCCATGATCTGCACGACAATCGGCGCGCCCAGCATCGAGATATTGGAGATCTGCGGCATCAGAGCCCGCAGCGGATGCGACATCTGCTTGGACTTGGTCGATTGCGCGATAATGGCTTCCAGGCGTGCCTTGGGATCGTCGATGTTGGTTGCGATCGAGCAGATCATGCCGAACACC
The DNA here is from genome assembly GCF_052871955.1 of Bradyrhizobium sp. CAR08. Lineage (NCBI taxonomy): Bacteria > Pseudomonadati > Pseudomonadota > Alphaproteobacteria > Hyphomicrobiales > Nitrobacteraceae > Bradyrhizobium > Bradyrhizobium sp. CAR08. Next base: position 37,087 of record NZ_JBIXJX010000007.1, on the reverse strand, counting down.
TGGTTGTTGGCGTCGGTGTTGCCCTCCTCGCGCAGCGAGATCGGTACGGCAGCGGTCAAGGACTTCGCCGGCAGCGTTCCATGTTGCTGCAGGTAGCGCCGGACCACCCCGGAAGCGAGCGCCAGCACGACGTCGTTGAGTTTGCCGCCGGCCTGCTTGGCCAGCGCCTTGGATCGCGACAGCGAAATCGAGACACCGGCGAAGCTGCGCTCGGACGAGATCGATTTGTTGAGCATGGTCGGCGGCGAGACCATGCTGGCGAGGCTCTCGCGCGACTTTGGATCGGATATCTTGCCGAGCACGTCCGAGACGCTCTTGACCATGGTTGGGATGTTGCCGGCAAAGCGCACCGCACTCTCGATCTGGTACATCGCATTGTCGAACAGGATCGAACCGATATCGCTCTTGCCGGTGCGTGGCAGCTGCAGATTCTTCGCGGCCGCCGATGCATCGAGCGGCTGGGTGAAAAGCTGCTGGTAGGAATCGACCAGGTTCGCTGCGATGTCGCGCGGCTCCTGCCCGGGCTTCGCTCCCGCGGTCGGCGGATCGACCTTCCGCGGGATCGGCGAGATGTCGTAGATCATGTTGGTCAGCGCCGCACCGGCGCCGCCGTCGATGGCGGCATGATGCATCTTGGAATAGAGCCCGACCTCGTTGTCCTTCATGCCCTCGAACACGTAGAACTCCCAGAGCGGGCGGGCACGGTTCAAGAGCTTGGCGTGCATCCAGCCCACGATGCGTTCGAGCGTAGCGCGGTCGCGCGGCTGCGGCAGGCTGGCGCGGAAGATGTGACGGTCAATGTCGAACTGATCGTCCTCGATCCAGGAGGGATGATCGATATCGAGCGGCGCCTTCTCCAGCCGCGCTTTGAGGATCGGCGCGATGTGCAGGCGCGAGACGATCATCGCCTTGAAATCTTCGAAGAAGTCGCCCTTGTAGTCGTCCGGCAGACGAAAGATCGCCATGCTCCCGACATGCATCGGCATTTCCGGCGTTTCCAGATAGAGAAACGACGCGTCCAGCGACGACAGCTTCTTACCGTCAGCCATAGTTCCCTCCCGAGTATTTGACGGGCGCCTTAGGCGGCGCTTCTCGTCAGGCCGATACTGCCTGTTCCGGCGGGGCATATGCAATGGCAAACGGCCCTGCCCTGTCAAATGGCCAGAACTCTCCCTCCGGTTGCGCAAGGCGGTCCGCCACGGCCCACAGCGCCGCGGGATTCACCCCAAGCCCGATATGGCTCGCCAGGTGCACCTCGATGTTCTCGGCACGGTCGGAGGGACGCAGCAGGCAGGTCCGCCAGTTCACAATCCCGTCGGCGCGCGAATAGATCGACGTCGCCGGCACCGGAAGATCGCCGGCGATCGCCACGCGCAGCTCGGCGAAATCCTCGACACGCTCGCCGGACATCATCTCGTAGAGCCGCGTCGCATTGGTCGCCCGTATGTCATTGGCAAAAGGGCTGCCGAGCGTGATGGCATTGCGGACCATGTCGGGCGCCTGGAGCGCGAGATCGCGCGCATAGACGCCGCCGAGACTCCATCCGACCAGGCTGACCTTGCGGCCGCTCGCAGCATGGATTTCGGCGAGACGGGCGCGCAACGAATCCCGCATCCGTCCGAACCCGCCGAAATTTCGGCCCATCCGCCAGGCATGTGCCTCATAGCCAAGCTCGCTGAGATAGCGCCGCATCGGCGCCATCGAGAGATCGCTGGCGAGGAAGCCAGGCAGCGCCAGCACCGGATGGCCGTCGCCTTTGGGCGCCCGCATCAGGACCGGCGACAGCAGCAGGCTGGCGTTGAGTTCGAGCAACCCACGGGCTTCGGCGAGCAGCAAAGCAAGGCCCGGCGGACGAAGCCGGCCTGAGGTCTGCGGCCCGTCCGGACCGGGCGGCATTATTTCTTCTTATCGCCGCTGCGCGTGCCGCCGAGGCCGGCCATGGTGACGAACATGTCCTGAAATCGCTCGGCAAGCTTTGGATCGAAGGTGAACCAGCTCTGGATCAGCGATTCCGGCGAGACCTTGTCGATGTTGCTCAGAACCTGCTGCTGCAGCTTGTCCATGACCGCCGTCTGCATTGGTGCCAGGTCGGGCAATCCGATGAACTGACGGGCTTCGAGGGGGGTACAGTCGATTTCGATGTTAACTTTCATGTCCCCTCCAGATGAGATTCGAGCGGCCTACTGCAGTATCGCCGCGAGGCGGTGTACAACGCAAGCGACCTGAAGCCGGTGGCGGCGCTCCGGCTTCCCCGATCGGCGGATATGGTCAATCAAAATCGGCCGCGGCCGCGCCCGTCATGCCGGTCAGCATTGCTGCACAGCGGTGCAACTTGGCGCGTTCCTTGCTGGAATGACGCTTGCACGGGTCGAGAACTCTGGGCAACATGGTTAGATCAGCCCCGCCGAACAATCAAAAATGACGGTGCGGGCGAGTGGAGAGGTCAAGAATGTCAGTCGGACGAAGTCTGTTTGCGGCGACGCTCGCCAGTATGCTTGCGTTGGCGGTCTCGCCGGCGTCGAGCCAGACGCTGCGCTACGCCAACCAGGGCGATCTCAAGTCGCTTGATCCGTATTCGCTGAACGAGTCCACCACGCACGCTCATCTCGGTCACGTCTATCAAGGCCTCACCGCGCGCGACAAGGACCTGAAGATCATCCCGGCGCTGGCTGAGAGCTGGGAGACACCGGAGCCGACCCGCTGGCGCTTCCATTTGCGCAAGGGCGTCAAATTTCATAACGGCGACCCCTTCACCGCCGACGACGTGCTGTTCTCCGCCGATCGCGTCCGCAACAAGAACTCGAACATGCAGACCCGGCTGGCGCCCAACGTCAAGGTCGTCAAGGTCGACGACTACACCGTCGATTTCGTCCTGCCCTCGCCCAATCCCATTCTGCATTCGTCGTGGGATGTCTGGTACATCATGGACAAGAAATGGGCTGAGGAGAACAAAGCGGTCGAGCCGACGCCGGTGTCCGCGACCTCTCCGAGCTATGCCTCGCTTCACGAGAACGGCACCGGTCCCTTCATCATCGAAAGCCATCAGCCCGGTGTGAAGACCGTGTTCAAGGCCAATCCCAACTACTGGGGCAAGATGGAAGGTAATCTGAAGGAGATTATCTTCACCCCGATCTCGTCCGATGCCACCCGCGTCGCCGCGCTGCTCTCGGGTGAAGTGGACGTGATCGAGCCGGTGCCGATCCAGGACATCTCCCGCGTCGATGCGAGCCCGAATGCCCAGGTGCTGAAGGCCCCTGAGTTGCGCACCATCTTCATCGGATTCGATCAGACGCGTGACGAGCTGCTCTACTCCAACATCAAGGGCAAGAACCCGTTCAAGGACGTCAAGGTCCGCGAAGCCTTCTACAAAGCGATCGACATCGAGCTGATCAAGACGCGGGTGATGCGCGGGCTGTCGACGCCCTCGGCGCTGATGATCGCTCCGGAATTGTTCGTGCTGTCTAAGGAGTTCACCCGGCCGAAGTTCGATCCAGATGGTGCCAAGAAGCTCCTGGCCGAGGCCGGGTACCCCGAAGGCTTCGAGGTCACCATGGATTGCCCGAACGATCGGTACGTCAACGACGCGGCGATCTGCCAGGCCGTCGTGGGCATGCTTGCCCGCATCGGCGTCAAGATCAATCTGCTGGCGCAGCCCAAGGCGCAATACTTCGCCAAGGTGTTGAAGCAGGGCGGCTATCAGACCTCGTTCTACATGCTGGGCTGGACGCCGAGCACGATGGACTCCCATAACGTGCTCTACGACATCATGGGCTGTCGCGACGATGCGAAATCATCGCGCGGCGAGGCCAATCTCGGCGGCTATTGCAACAAGGAATTCGACGCCATCACCGACAAGGTGCTGGTCGAAACCGACACCACAAAGCGCAACCAGCTGATCAAGCAAGCGTATGAGATCAGCATCAAGGACTGGGCTTATATTCCGCTGCACCAGCAGGCGCTGGCCTGGGGCGTATCGAAAAAGGTCAACCTGCCGCAGCGCGCCGACAATCTGGTCATGTTCCACTGGGCGACCAAGAAGGAATAGCGTCAGTTGAACACAAGGTCCCGGCAGCGTCAGGCTACCGGGACCTTTCCTTTTCGGCTGACAAAGACGTCGGCCAGACGCACACTCAAGGAAAGTGGAAGGCATGCTCGCTTTCACTCTTCGCCGGGCCGTTCAGGCCATCGGCGTCATGTTCGCCGTCGGCATCATCGCGTTCTCGATGTTCCGCTTCGCCGGCGACCCCATCAACCAGATCGTCTCGCTTGATACGCCGGCGGCCGAACGCGCCGCCGTGCGCAAGTCGCTGGGCCTCGATGATCCCGTGCCGGTGCAGTTCGTGCGCTATTTCGCCGATGCGGCGCAATTCAAGTTCGGCGTCTCCTATCAGTTCCGCCAGCCGGTCTCGACGCTGTTGATGGAGCGTATGCCGGCAACGCTGGAACTTGCGATCTGCGCGACCGTATTTGCAATGGTCTCCGGCATCCTGATGGGCGTCTATTCGGCGCTCAGGCGCGACACCCTGCTCGCCAAATTATTCCAGGCGGTTTCGCTGATTGGCATCTCGCTGCCGACTTTCCTGATCGGCATCCTTCTGATCTACCTGTTCGCAGTGACGTTGGGCTGGTTGCCCTCGTTCGGCCGGGGCGAAGTCGTCAAGCTGGGTTGGTGGACCACGGGCCTGCTCACATTGTCGGGCCTGAAGGCGCTGATCATGCCCTCGATCACGCTCGGCCTGTTCCAGATGACCCTGATCATGCGGCTGGTGCGCGCGGAGATGCTGGAAGTGCTTCGGACCGATTATATCCGCTTTGCCCGCGCCCGCGGGCTGACAACCCGTGCCATTCATTTCGGCCACGCGCTGAAGAACACGCTGATTCCCGTGATCACGGTAGCCGGCCTGCAGTTTGGCTCGGTTATTGCATTTTCGATCATCACCGAAACCGTGTTCCAATGGCCCGGCATGGGACTTCTGTTCGTACAGGCCGTGCAAAACGTCGATATCCCGATTATGGCCGCCTACTTGCTGATGGTCTCACTGATTTTCGTCACCATCAATCTGGTGGTCGACATCCTCTACACCGTCGTCGATCCGCGCCTGCGCGCGACCGTCGGCCGCGCCACATAAGGCAGCCTGTATGTCCGAAGTGGTCGCCTCTCATCCCGACAAGCCGAGCACGCTGCCGACGCATGCCGCCCGCAGCTGGTTCAGTCGCGCACTCAACAGCGACATCTTCTATTCGTTTCGCCGATCCAAGCTGACCATGGTGGCGGCAGTCATTACCGTGCTGTTCTTCCTGCTCGCGATCTTTGCCTCCGCGCTCGCGGTGCAGGACCCGTTCGATCCGGCACAGCTCCAATTGATGAATTCCCGGATCTCACCGCTCTGGACCGCCGAGGGGCAGAGCCCGTTCCTGCTCGGCACCGACGAGCAGGGCCGCGACGTGTTCTCCGCCATTCTCTACGGGCTGCGCATCTCGCTCGCCGTCGGCGTGGCCGGCGTGATCTTCGCCGGCGCGCTCGGCATCGCGCTTGGCCTGGTCGCCGGCTATTTCGGGGGCGCGGTGGACGGCGTGATCATGCGGATCGCCGACGTGCAACTCACTTTTCCCGCCATCCTGATCGCGCTGCTGGTCAACGGCATCGCCAAATCGATCCTCGGCAACCGGCTGGATGCAACCAGCATGCTGGTGGTGCTGGTGATCTCGATTGGCCTGAGTTTCTGGGTCGGGTATGCCCGCACGGTGCGCGGTTCCGTGATGGTCGAGAAGAACAAGGATTACGTGGCGGCCGCGCAATTGATCGGCCTTCCCGCACCAAAGATCATGTTCCGCCATGTGCTGCCAAACACGATGGGTCCGATCCTGGTCATCGCCACGATTAACCTTGCGCTCGCCATCATCACCGAGGCAACGCTGTCCTTCCTTGGCGTCGGCCTGCCCGACACAATGCCCTCGCTCGGCACGTTGATCCGCATCGGCAACAACTACCTGTTCGCGGGCGAATGGTGGATTGTGGCCTTCCCTGGTATCGCGCTCGCTGCCCTGATCCTGTCGATCAACCTGCTCGGCGACTGGCTGCGCGACGCGCTCAACCCGAAGCTCCGATGAACGACATTTCGATGAGCAAGACTCGGATGAGCGAGACTTGGATGAGCATGATTCGGATGAGCAAAACCTGGATGAGAGCGTCTCGCTCATGACCGACCCCATCCTCTCCGTGCGTAATCTTCAGGTCGAGTTCGCCTCCCGCCGCGGCACGCTACGCGCCATCGATGGCGTCTCCTTCGACATCGCCAAGGGCGAGGTACTCGGCGTGGTCGGCGAATCCGGCGCCGGCAAGTCCGTCACGGGCTTGGCTGTGATCGGCCTGATCGATCCGCCGGGCCGCATCGCCGGCGGCGAGATTCGCCTTGCGGGCCTGCGCATCGACAATTTGCCGGCAGAGGAGCTGCGCCGTATCCGGGGAAAACGGATCGGCATGATCTTCCAGGACCCCCTCACCTCGCTCAATCCGCTCTACCGCGTCGGCGACCAGCTTATCGAGACGATCAGAACGCATCTGAACCTGTCCGAGACCGCCGCCCGCCGCCGAGCCATCGACCTGCTCGCCGAAGTTGGAATCCCGGCTCCGGAAAAGCGCATCGACGGCTATCCGCACGAATTCTCCGGTGGCATGCGCCAGCGCGTGGTGATTGCGCTCGCGATCTGCGCCGAACCGGAGCTGATCATCGCCGACGAGCCGACCACCGCGCTCGACGTTTCCGTGCAGGCGCAGATCATCTCGCTGATCAAGCGTCTCGGCCGCGATCACGGCACTGCGGTGATGCTGGTGACCCACGACATGGGCGTGATCGCCGAGACCTCCGACCGGGTCGCGGTGATGTATGCCGGCCGCGTCGCCGAGATCGGTCCGGTGCAGGACGTGGTCAGGAACCCGCTGCACCCCTACGCCAAGGGCCTGATGGGAGCGATCCCGACGCTTGCCGGCGACGACAAGCGTCTGGTGCAGATCCCCGGCTCCATGCCGCGCCTGTCGGCGATCCCGCGCGGCTGTTCGTTCAATCCGCGCTGCGCATTCGCATTCGACCGATGCCGCGTGGAGAGGCCGGAGCCGCTGCCGCGCGGCACGCAAGCCGTCGCCTGCCATCTCTATGACGGCGTGCCGGCGGAGAGCGCGGCATGAGCGCTCCCTTCATCCAGGCCATGAATCTGCGCCGCGTCTTCGACGTCTCGAAACCCTGGCTCAACCGCATGCTCGAAGGCGGGCAGCTCGAATATCTCAAGGCCGTCGATGGCGTCACCTTCGACATCAGGAAGGGCGAGACCTTTGCACTGGTCGGCGAATCCGGCTCGGGCAAGACCACGGTGGCGCGGATGGTCGTCGGCTTGCTGCCGCCAAGCTCCGGCAACGTCTTGATCGACGGCATCTCAATGACCGATCCGCGGCAGGCCCAGGCGCGGCGGAAACTGCGCCGCCGCATCCAGATGATCTTTCAGGATCCCTATGCGAGCCTGAACCCACGCTTCCGAGTCGACGCCATCATCTCCGAGCCAATCCGCGCGTTCGACCTGATCGAGGGCGAGCGCGACATCCAGGCGCGGGTCGGAGAGCTTCTCACCCTCGTCGGCCTGCATCCCGACGACAGGTTGAAATTTCCGCACGAATTCTCGGGCGGCCAGCGTCAGCGCATCGCGATCGCGCGCGCGCTCGCCTCCGACGCGGAGTTTATCGTCTGCGACGAGCCGACCTCCGCGCTTGACGTCTCCGTGCAGGCGCAGATCCTGAACCTGATGCGCGACCTCCAGGACAAGTTCGGCTTGACCTACATGTTCATCAGCCACAACCTCGCCGTCGTCCGCCACATGGCGAGCCGCGTCGGTGTGATGTATCTCGGCCGCATCGTCGAGATCGCGGAAGCGCGCGAGCTGTTTGCCCATCCGCGCATGCCCTATACCAAGATGCTGCTTGGCGCCGTGCCTGATCTTGCCATGAGCGGCCGCCAGCGCATCCCCGTGAAGGGCGAGATCCCGAACCCGATCAACCCGCCGTCCGGGTGCGCCTTTAATCCGCGCTGCCCGCTGGCGTTCGATCTCTGCCGTAGGGAAGCACCTGAATTGATCGACGGCGTCGCCTGCCACGCGGTCAACACCGCGCCGGTACCGGCGTGACGCGCGCGTGCCATGCAGCCTGCGCATTTGGCGGCGGCCTGGCCCTGTGATCAATTGCGCGCGCCGCAAATGAGGTAGTCCATGGCCAGCATCGTCAATCCCGATCCCTTCACGACACGCCCCGAGATCGAAGGCACCTTCGGGGTCGTTGCGACCACGCACTGGATCGCGACCGCTATCGGGATGGCCATTCTGGAAAAGGGCGGCAATGCCTTTGACGCCGGCGTCGCCACCGCTTTCACGCTCCAGGTGGTCGAGCCGCATCTGAACGGCCCCGGCGGCGACGTTCCGATCATCGTGCACGACGTGAAGCGCGGCCGCACCGAGGTGATCTGCGGCCAGGGCCCGGCACCGGCCCGCGCCACCATCGCGCATTACAAGAGCGAAGGCCTCGACATGGTGCCCGGCACCGGCCTGCTCGCGGCCTGCGTCCCCGGCACCTTCGAATCCTGGATGATGCTGCTCCGTGACTACGGCACGATGCGCGTGCGCGATGTGCTGGAGCCCGCGATCTCCTATGCGCGCGACGGCTATCCGCTGGTCGAGCGCGCCTGCGCCACGATCCAGACCGTCGAGCAATTATTCCGCACGCACTGGCCGACATCGGCCGCCGTCTATCTCCCGAACGGCGAAGTGCCAAAGCCCGGCACGCTCTTCACCAACAAGACACTTGCGGCGACCTATGCGCGAATCCTGAGCGAGGCCGAAAGCGGCGGCGGCGGCCGCGATGCCGAGATCGAGCGCGCACGCAAGGCTTGGTCGCAGGGCTTCGTCGCGGAAGCCATCGACAAATTCTGCCGGACGCAGGACGTGATGGACGTCAGCGGCTCGCCGCATCGCGGTGTGCTGTCGGCCGACGACATGGCGCGCTGGCAGCCGACGGTCGAGGCTCCGCTCACCTACGATTATGGCCGCTACACGGTCTGCAAGGCCGGGGTCTGGAGCCAGGGTCCCGTGACGCTGCAGCAACTCGCGCTGCTGAAGGGCTTTGCCCTCGATGGGCTCGATCCGACCGGACCGGAGTTCATCCATCTCCAGATCGAATGCGCAAAACTCGCCTTTGCCGATCGCGAAAAATTCTACGGCGACCCCAAGTTCAGCGAAATCCCGATCGCAACGCTGCTGTCAGATGCCTATAACGACGAACGTCGTAAGTTGGTTACCGAGAAAGCTTCGCTCGATCTCCGGCCCGGCACGGTCGAGGGCCTTGGCGGCGTGGTCAAGCTGCGCCGAGCTGAGGGCCAGCGCGAGGCCGTCGGCGCGCTCGGCGCCGGCGAGCCAACCGTGGGGCGCTTCGGCGAGGTGCGCGGCGACACCGTGCATTTCGACATCATTGACAAGGTCGGCAACATGGTGTCCTCGACGCCGTCGGGAGGCTGGCTGCAATCCTCGCCTGTCATTCCCGAGCTGGGTTTCTGCCTCGGCAGCCGCGCACAAATGTTCGATTTGGAGGAGAACCAACCGAGCTCGCTCGCGCCGGGCAAACGGCCCCGCACCACGCTGTCGCCGACCATGGCACTGCGCGACGGCGAGCCTTATCTCGCCTGGGGCTCGCCCGGCGGCGACCAGCAGGACCAGTGGATCACGCAGTTTTTCCTCCGACACGTCCACTGCAATCTCAATCTCCAGGAGTCGATCGACGCGCCGGCCTGGCATTCCGAGCATTTCCCGATCTCGTTCTGGCCCCGCACCGCGCGCCCCGGCGTGCTCGTGATCGAGAACCGCGTGCCGAAGGCGACGATCGAGAACCTGCGTGAGCGCGGACATATCGTCGAGGTCGGTCCGGACTGGTCCGAAGGCCGCCTCACCGCGGCCTCGCGCGTCGGTCCGCGCCGCCGCGCCGCCGCCAATCCGCGCGGCATGCAGGGCTACGCCGCAGGACGCTAAAGGCAGCACATGACCTGGTCGATCATCGCGCGCGATTCTGCTACCGGCCAGTTTGGCATCGCCGTTGCCACGCGCTTCTTCGCCGTCGGCGCGCGTGTCCCCTACATCGCGGCGGGCCTTGGCGCCATCGCGACGCAGGCTTTCGTCAATCCTTATTACGGTATCGACGGCGTCAAGCTGCTGCGTGAGGGCCTCAACGCGCACGACGTGCTGGCCGCCCTGCTCGCGACCGACGACGGCCGCGAGAGCCGCCAGATTCACATCATGGACGCCAGCGGCGCGATTGCCGCGCATACCGGGCGCGACTGCGTGGATTGGTGCGGGCACATTGCGGGCAGCGGCTTCTCGATCGCCGGCAATATGCTCGCGGGCGCCGACGTGCTCGACGAGACCGCAAAAACCTATATCGCCAATGACAGCCTGCCCTTCCCGCGCCGCCTGCTTGCCGCGCTGCGCGCGGGCGAGGCCGCTGGCGGCGACAAGCGCGGCAAGCAGTCCGCCGCGCTCCTGATCCACGGCGAGGAGGAATGGCCGGCGCTGGACCTGCGCGCCGACGATCATCCCGATCCGCTCGGCGAGCTCGAGCGGCTCGAGCGCGTCAGCCACGAACTCTGGGTCCACTTCCGCGTTTCCATGCCAACCCGGCAGAACCCTGCCGGCAACACCGATCGCAGCGTCATCGACGCCAGCATCGCCGCAGCGCGCGCAATACGCTCATGAACCCGAGCCCCCTCATCGAGATCAGCGATCTGCGCATTCGTTTTCACGGCGACGACGGCCGCGTCACCCATGCGGTCGACAGCGTCGATCTCAGCGTCGCCAATGGCGCGACGCTCGGCCTCGTCGGCGAATCCGGCTGCGGCAAGAGCGTGACGTCGCTGGCGATCATGGGCCTGCTGCCGAAGCAGAGCGCGGAGATCTCCGGCGCGATCCGCTTCGACGGTTTCGACCTGCTTAAGACGTCGGACCAGACGCTGCGGGACCTCCGCGGCAACCGGCTCGCGATGATCTTTCAGGAGCCGATGACCTCGCTCAATCCGAGCTTCACCATCGGCGACCAGATCATCGAGACGATTTTGCGCCACCGCGGCGGTTCGCGCAGGAGTGCGCGCGAGCGGGCGATCGATCTGCTGCGTCGCGTCCACATCCCCTCGCCCGAGCGGCGGATCGACGAATATCCGCACAAGCTCTCCGGCGGCATGCGCCAGCGCGTCATGATCGCGATGGCGCTCGCCTGCGACCCGCGGCTGCTGATCGCGGACGAGCCGACCACCGCGCTCGATGTCACGCTGCAGGCGCAGATCCTGGAGCTGATGCGCGAATTGAAGGCGGCGAGCGGCGCTGCCATCATCCTGATCACCCACGATCTCGGCGTCGTCGCCGAAGTCTGCGACGAGGTCGCGGTGATGTATGCCGGCGAGATCGTCGAGCGCGCGCCGGTGGACGAGCTGTTCTCAGCGCCGCAGCATCCCTACACCGTCGGCCTGCTCGGCTCGATCCCGCGGCTTGACCATCGCGCCGACCAGCTCGCCACGATCGAGGGCATGGTCCCGAACATGATGCAGCCGCCCGCGGGATGCCGCTTCGCCGCACGCTGCCCCTTCGTGCTGGACGCCTGCACCAAGGCGCCGCCCCCGCTGCTCGAAGTCAGCCCCGGCCACCTCTCGCGCTGCCTGCGCGCCCCGCTCGAACGTCTGGTGTCGTGATGGCTCTGCTCGAGGTTCAGGGTCTGCTCAAGCATTTCGTCGCCGAGCGTTCGCTGTTCGGCCGGGCGCTGGCGCATGTCAAAGCCGTCGATGGCGTTTCCTTCTCGCTCGATGCCGGCAAGACGCTAGCGCTGGTCGGTGAATCCGGCTGCGGCAAATCCACCGTTAGCCGCCTGGTGCTGCGGCTGATTGAGCCGGATGCAGGCACGATCCGTTTCGAAGGCCGCGATCTGCTCTCGCTCGACGCCGGCGCACTGCGCGCCTTTCGCCGCGAGGCGCAGATCATCTTCCAGGACCCCTACGCCTCGCTCAATCCGCGCATGACCGTCGGCCAGATCCTGACCGAGCCGCTGGCGCTGCACAATCTGGTGCCGCCCGCCCGGCGGCGCGAACGCGTCGAGGAGATCCTGCGGCTGGTCGGGCTGGAGCCGCGGCTGGCGCGTCGTTACCCGCACGAGTTTTCCGGCGGCCAGCGCCAGCGTATCGCCATCGCCCGCGCGCTCGCGGTCGAGCCGAAACTGATCATCTGCGATGAGCCGGTCTCGGCGCTCGACGTCTCGATCCGCTCGCAGATCCTCAATCTGCTGCGCGAGCTGCAGGACCGGCTCGGGCTGGCCTACATTTTCGTCTCGCACGACCTCGCGGTGGTCAAGCACATCGCCGACCACGTGGCGGTGATGAATCTCGGCCAGATCGTCGAGACGGCGGCGGCGGACGCGCTGTTTGCCGCACCGCGTCATCCCTACAGCCGGGCTCTATTGTCCGCGATTCCCGTGCCTAAACCGCGGGCAAAGCGCAGCCGCATTGTGCTGCAGGGCGAAATCCCCAGCGCGCTCAATCCGCCGCCGGGATGCCGCTTCCACACCCGCTGCCCCTACGTGGTCGACCGTTGCCGCAACGAAATGCCTCAGCTCGTGAAGGATGGCATCGGACATGCAACGGCATGCCACCGAACGTCGGAACTGCCGTCGTCCGAGGCGATCGTCCCAACGGACGGCGGCTTCTCCCCGGTTCTCGAAAAATTGGTCGCTGCCTTCAGCGGCGGCCCGGAAGCAGTCCGCGGCAGCGGGGTTAGTTCATTGGGGACGAACCCGGCATAGCCGTAAAACAGAGGTTGAGAGCGATGAGTCCTATGCGTTTGGCACTCCTGGCGTCGGCATTGCTGACGTCGCTCGTAGGCGCGGCCCAAGCCCAGACCACACTTCGCATCGGCATCGCCGAGGATCCTGACATCCTCGATCCCAGCATCGGCCGCACCTATGTCGGCCGCATCGTGTTCTCCGCCTTCTGCGACAAGCTGTTCGACATCGACGAGAAGCTCAACATCGTGCCGCAGCTCGCGCTGTCGCATGAGACCTCGCCCGACGGCAAGGAGATGACTATCAAGCTCCGGCCCAACGTGAAATTCCACGACGGCGAGCCGCTCGACGCGGAAGCCGCAAAGTTCTCGATCGAGCGTCACATGACGCTGCCGACCTCGTTCCGCAAGTCCGAGCTCGCCAGCGTCGACCATGTCGAAATCGTAGACCCTCTGACCATCAAGCTGGTGCTTAAGACACCTTACTCCCCGCTGATCGCCCAGCTGACCGACCGCTCCGGCATGATGGTGTCGCCGAAGGCTGCCAAGGAGGCCGGCGACAAGTTCGGCCTGCATCCGGTCTGCGCCGGTCCCTACAAGTTCGTCGAGCGCGTGCAGCAGGACCGCATGGTCTTCGAAAAATTCGCCGACTATTGGAACAAGGACAACATCCATATCGACCGGGTGGTCTTCCTGCCGATCGTTGACGCCACGGTGCGCCTTGCCAACCTGAAGTCCGGCGGACTCGATCTGATCGAGCGCGTGCTCGCCACCGACATCAAGGACGTGCGTGCGGATTCGCGGCTCGTGCTGTCGACGGCACCGGAGCTCGGCTATTACGGCCTGACCGTCAATATCGGCAACGACAAAGCAAAGGGGCCGCTCAGCCAGTCGGCGAAAGTACGCCAAGCGCTCGATCTGTCGATCGATCGCGAAGCTCTCAACCAAGTTGTCTTTAACGGCGAGTTCACCCCAGGCAATCAATGGGTCAGCCCGACACATCCCTATTACCAGAAGGCGTTCCCGGTCCACGGCCGCGACGTCGCGAAGGCCAAGGCGCTGCTGAAGGAAGCGGGCATCACCTCGCCGGTGACCGTCGACTACATGATCCCCAAGGGCGCGGAGAACGAAGCGGTTGCCCAGGTGATCCAGTCGATGGCGGCGGAAGCGGGCTTCGACATCAAGATCCGCGCGGTCGAATTCGCGACCACCTTCAAGCAGGCCCAGGCCGGCGAGTTCCAGATCTTCCAGATCAACTGGAGCGGCCGCATCGATCCCGACGGCAACTCCTACATCTTCATGCGCAGCAAGGCACCGCAGAACGATGGCGTCTATTCGAACCCGGAAGCCGACAAGCTGATGGAAGACGGCCGGCTGACCGCCAAATTCGATGAGCGCAAGGCGATCTACGAAAAGCTGACCGGGATCGTGCTCAACGATTTGCCGATCATCTACATCTACCACCGCACGCTTCTGATTGCGCATACGACTAAACTCCAGGGCTATAAGCAGATGCCAGATGGCCTCGTGCGCGTGGTCGGGCTGAAGTTCAAGTGAGCGTGGCCTCGCCTGACACGCGGCCGGCGCCATGCTGAACTTCCTCGCCCGCCGCATCGCGCAGATCGTGCCGACACTGTTCTTCGTGTCGGTGCTGATCTTCTCGCTCCAGCAATTGTTGCCAGGTGATCCAGCGCTGGTGATGGCCGGTGAGGAGCGCGATCCCGCCGTGATCGAGCAGATCCGCCAGCAATACCGGCTCGATCAGCCGATCCCCGTGCAGTACGTTTATTGGCTCAAGGGCGTTCTATCAGGCAATTTCGGTGAATCGCTGCGCAACAAGATGCCGGTGCGCGAGCTGATCGCGCAGAAGCTGCCGGTGACGCTCCAGCTCGGCTCGATGGCAATGTTGATCGCGCTCTTGATCGGCATTCCCGCCGGCATCGTCTCCGCCGTGAAAAGGGGCACCGTCTGGGATTATGGTGCCAATTTGTTCGCGCTGTGGGGCATCTCGACGCCGAATTTCTGGCTCGGCATCATGCTGATCTTCCTGTTCTCGATCGAACTCGGCTGGCTGCCGGCGTCCGGCTACGTGCCGTTGACTGAGAACTGGCGCGCGAGCCTCGCCGCCACCATCATGCCGGCCTTCGTGCTCGGCAACGCAATTTCCGCGGTCCTAATGCGGCACACCCGGAGCGCCATGCTGCAGGTGCTGGAAAGCGACTATGTCCGCACCGCGCGCGCCAAGGGATTGTCCGAACGCTCGGTCATCCTCAAGCACGCCATGCGCAACGCACTCACGCCAATCATTACGCTCGGCGCGCTCGAGCTCGGCACGCTCTTGTCGGGCGCGGTTCTGACTGAGCAGATCTTCTCCATTCCGGGCTTCGGCAAACTGATCGTGGACGCCGTGTTCAACCGCGACTACGCGGTGGTACAGGGCGTCGTGCTGGTGACGGCGACGGTCTACATCACACTGAACCTGGTTGCCGATGTCGCCTACATCCTCGTCAATCCGCGGCTACGGGGCTAGACTCATGACTGATGCCGCCCTGCCCGCTGCTCCCATCGCGCAAGCTGACGAGCTGGACAGCCCGGCGCGTCGCGCCCGGCGGCGCCTGTTCAAACGCAAGGCCGCAGTGTTCGGACTTGTCATGATCAGTTTGTTCGTCGGCTTCGCGGCTCTCGCGCCGCTCGTCGTTCCCTACGATCCCATCGCGACGAGCTGGAGCCTGGTTCGCAAGCCGCCCACGGCGGCGCACTGGTTCGGCACCGACGAGCTCGGTCGCGACATCCTGAGCCGCGTCGTCTACGGCGCCCGCGCCTCGCTGCTCGCCGGCCTCACCTCGGTGGCGATCGCTCTGGGCGTCGGCGTTCCGCTCGGCCTGCTTGCCGGCTATCGCGGCGGCTTCGTCGATGCACTGATCAGCCGGATGACTGACGCGATGCTGGCCTGCCCATTCCTGATCCTGGCGATCGCACTCGCCGCATTCCTCGGTCCGAGCCTTGGCAACGCCATGATCGCGATCGGCATCTCGGCAACCCCGATTTTCATCCGCCTGACCCGCGGCCAGGTGCTGGTTGTCAAGGCTGAGGACTTTGTCGAGGCGGCGCGCGCGCTCGGCAATCCGCCGTGGCGGATCGCGTTCTCGCACATCCTGCCGAACATCCTGCCGGCACTGCTAGTGCAGGCGACGCTGTCGATTGCGGCCGCCATTATCGCCGAAGCCGCGCTGTCCTTCCTTGGCCTCGGCCAGCAGCCGCCGGCGCCATCCTGGGGCAGCATGCTCAACGCAGCGCAGCGCTTCCTGACCCAGGCGCCGTGGATGGCGATCTGGCCGGGGCTTGCGATCTTCCTCGTGGTGCTGTCGCTGAACCTGCTCGGCGACGGCCTGCGCGACGCGCTCGATCCACGCCAGCGCTAGATCACGACCTCGCGCATCACGCGGCGGCAATCCATCTCGTATTCGAGATCGACCACCGGCGGCCGGGCATAGTGCCAGGTCAGGCCGGACCGCAACGCCCCGCGGCGGACGAGTTCGTCGACCAGCGCGTGGTGGAAGTTGTGCACGGAATAGGCCTGCACGCCGGTCGTGTCCTTCCAGCCGAAGCCGAAGGCCGTCATCCTGTTCTCCATCTGGGACGTCGTCGTGAAGCGCACCTTCTCGCGAAGGCCTTCCGGGCTGAGGTCGCGGTAGCGCACGGTGCGCTCGACATAGGTCCCGCCGCCCTCGCGCGCCTCGGCGCCGCCGGAAATCACGAAGCTCGGCGTCTTCGAGCTTGTCGGCCGCGTGAAGGAGAACGCGTAGAACGACGGCTCGGCCGGTGGATCGATCTCTGGACAGACATTGCTGCGCGCCACCGGATTTGTGGTGCCGTCGAAGATGCCCCATTCGGACAACGTCTTCACATAGTGCAGGTTGAACGCGCGAAAACCTTCTTCGCTGAAGGCCGCGGGCGAGCGCAGTTCGCAAGCGCAGAAGGCCGTCAGCGGCCGCCCCGCCTCCTGGATATGCTTCGCGGCAAGCGCAAAGCCTTCTGCGAGCGGCACCAGCCGGTCGAAGCGGACGCGCTCGATCTCATAGCCATCGTCTGCGGCCGCACCGGCCGAATACTGGAATACGGACGGAATGAAACGGTAGTTGCCGGCGGAGAATTCACCAACCATGTCGGACTCCTATTCCAGTTGCATGCGAATGCCCTTGTCGCCGTTAAGCAGGCGCTTCAGGTGAAAGCCGGCCAGGGAATCGCCGGCATGCATGCCGACCAGCGCCGCGAAGGCAGGCATGGCGGCGGCATCACCGGCTTCCATCTTGGCAAAAGCTTCGGAATACAGCGCCGTTTCCGGCGCAGCGAATTGGGCCGGCGTCAGCGGCTCGAACGCGCGCAACGCTTCGCTGCGTCCGCGCAGCATCAGCTCCCCGACGGGACGACCTCGAAAATTCTCAGCCGCCTCGGCGATGCCGGCACTGACGCAAATCCGCGTGCCCAGATGCTTGTTCGCGGCTTCCAGTCGCGCCGCGATGTTGATGGAGTCGCCATACGCGGTGTAGTCGAAAAACCGGCTGCCGCCGAAATTTCCGACCAGTGCCGGCCCGGCGTGAATGCCGATGCGGGTGGTGCCGAAATTCACCCCTCTCGGCTTCCAGCGCGCGGAAAAATCCTCCGCCCAGGCGTCGAGCTCGTGCGCGCAGGCAACCGCACGCGTCGCATAATCGGGCTGATCTCCGGGCGCATTGAAGAGCACCTGGATTGCATCGCCGATGATCTTGGCAACCGTCCCCTCATGCGTGAAGACGATTTCGGTCATGCCGCCGACATATTCGTTGAGAAGCGCGCCCAGCGTCTCCGGCGGCGCACTCTCGACCAGCGAGGTGAAGCCCGTTATATCCGTGAAGATGGTCGCGATATCGCGCCACTGCACTTCGATTCCCTCGCTCTCACCGCCGGCCGCCAGACGCTTGGCGAGCTCGGGCGAGAAATGACGCGAGAGCGCGGCGTGAGCGCGCTCGGCTTCCGTCTGGCGGCGCCGCACCTCCCGCAGCATCTCGATATGGCGGATGGTCTTCTCGATCGTCATCTCCAGGTCGGCGAAATCGATCGGTTTGGTCAGAAAGTCGAACGCGCCGCGGTTCATCGCAGTGCGAATGTTGCTCATATCGCCATAGGCCGACAAGATGATGGTGGACTTCTTGTCGTCCGCTTCCTGGAGCTTCGCCAGCAGCGACAACCCATCCATCCTTGGCATGTTGATGTCGGAGACCACCATGTCGACATGCGGATTCTGCTCGAGCGATTGCAACGCCTCGACGCCGTCTCGCGCGAACATGATGGTCACCGACCCATCGCGAATCTGCTTGCGGAATTTTTGCAGGACCAACGCCTCGAGATCCGGCTCGTCGTCGACGAAGAGGATGGTCGCGGTCATGCGGCTTTCTCGAGCCTTGTGTCGATTTCCTGCCGCAGCAGCGCGAAATCGATCGGCTTGGTGAGGAGTGCGACCGCGCCGCGCTCGATCGCCTTCCGGCGCGTCTCGGCGTCGCCATAGGCGGTGATCATGATGACGGGAACGTCCGGATGCGCAAGACGCACCTTCGGCAGCATGTCGAGCCCGCTCATGCCGGGCATGTTGATGTCGGACAAAATCAGGATCAACGAGGGATCGCGCACCTCGGCGGCGAGCTTCAGCGCATCGGGTGCCGACGACGCGAATTCCATCTGGAAGCGGCCGGCGCGCAAATCGCGCCGAAACTGCTGCCGGAACAGCGCCTCGACGTCGGGCTCGTCATCGACGACCAGGATGTAAACGTTCAAGTCTTGCCTCCGGAAGTGCCGTCCGCCGCCATTACGCGCGGCAGGGTGATGATGAATTCGGTGAATACGCCTGGTGCGGTGTTCACGTCGATCGTGCCGCCGTGCTGTTTCACCACGATGTCATGGCTCATGGAAAGGCCGAGCCCGGTGCCCTCGCCAGCCGGCTTGGTGGTGAAGAAGGGATTGAACATCTTCTCCTTCACCTCGGACGGGATCCCGGTGCCGTTGTCGCGAATGCGGATTTCGACCCTGTCGCCGAGCGTTCTGGTTGCTGCGCGCAGGGTGGGCTCGAAGGCGTCTGCGGCGCTCTCCTTGCGCTGGGCAGTGGCGTAGAAGCCATTCGAGATCAGATTGAGGACGACTCGCGTAATTTCCTGCGGATAGATATCGACCATGCCTGCGGCGGGGTCGAAGCCGCGCTCTATCGTGACGTTGAAGCCAGGCTTCTCGGCTCGCGCGCCGTGATAGGCGAGGTTGAGGCTTTCCTCGACGATGGCATTGATGTCCGCCGGACGGCGCTCTCCGGAGCCCTCGCGCGAATGCAGGAGCATGTTCCTGACGATGGAATCGGCGCGCTTGCCGTGCTGCACCACCTTTTCGAGGTTGCTCCTGAGCATGCCAGTCAGCTCGTCGACCTCCGCCTTCGTCTTGCCGTCGAGCGAGGCCGCCTGCAGCGCCTCGTTGAGCTCGTCGATCAACTCGGTCGACACCGCCGAGAAATTGTTGACGAAATTGAGTGGGTTCTTGATCTCGTGCGCGATTCCCGCCGTGAGCTGGCCGAGCGACGCGAGCTTCTCGGTCTGGACCAGGCGGTCCTGCGCGGTGCGAAGATCGTCGAGGGATTGCGACAGCTCCGTCGTGCGCTTGCGCAATTCGTTCAGCAGTCGCGTATTCTCGATGGCGATGACGGCTTGCTTCGTGAAGTTCTCAACCAACGCGATTTGCTTGTCGGTGAACGGCCGGACCTCCTTGCGATAAACCGCGACGGTTCCGATCAGCTCGCTTTCCCTCATCATGGGCACGATTACGATCGTACGGGCGCCGGCGACGTCTGAGATTCCACGAATGGTCGGACCTCCGGCAAGATAGGCCGGAGTTTGTTGCACATCGTGAACGTGGACGACTTGACGTGTTCTGACGACCACGGCAAGCGCGCTCTCCGGATGGGGACGGATCGCCATATCTTTCCGCGAAGCCGCGAACGCAGGCGGCACATTGTAGTCCGCAGCAATTGTGAAATTCTCTCCATCCCACAAATTCATGACGCCGAAACTCGCGCCACAGACTCGTGTGGCATTCTCGAGCATCTTGTGGAACACCGGTGCGAGTTCGCCCGGAGACGAACTGATGACCTGCAACACTTCCGACGTCGCCGTCTGCTGCTCGAGCGACTCGGTCAACTCGGCGGTTCTCACCTCGACCTTCTTCTCCAGGTCCGCATAGGATTCCTGCAGGCGCTCGCCCATGTCATTGAACTGGTCCGCGAGCCCCTCCAGTTCGTCTCCGGTTCGGATCGAGATGCGCTGGGAGAAATCGCCACTGCCGATGCGCTCGGCACCGCTGCGCAGCGCCTGGATCGGCCCGACCATGCGGCGCGCGAGGAATATCCCGGCAAGCACCGCGAAGATCGACGCCGCGAGCAGCACGAATGCAAGCCGTTCCAACGCGGCATAGAGCGTCGCATAGGCCTCCTCGACCGGGAGCTCGACGAACATGGTCCAGTGCAGCGGCGCGATCGGGGCCGACGCGGTCAGCACCGTCTGTCCCTGGAGATTGCGCGCTTCGGAAAGCGGGTCGAACGCGGCGCTGCCTCCGGCAAGCGCGGCGCGCACCTGGGTGAGACCAGACATGTCGGTGTTGCGCAGGACCAGGCTGATATCGGGGTGCGCGATCAGGCGTCCCTCCGGACCCACCACGTAGGCGTGTCCGTGCTCGCCGACCTTGATCTGGGAGACGACGTCCCAGATCAGCTTGAGATTGACCTCCGCGATACTGACGCCGGCATCCTTGCGCGACCCAGCCTGCGCCAGAGTCATATACGGCTCGGACTCCCTGCGGAAATAGACCGGACCGTAATAGACCTTGTGCGCGACCGCCTCGGTAAACTTCGGATCCTCCGACAGGTCGATCCCGCTGTCGGTCGCGTCCATGGCAAGCCGCGAGACCCGGAGCCGCTCCTTGCCGGTCGCATCGACCTGCGCGAGCTCGGTGACCGCAGGGACTTGGCGCAGCAGCCGCAGCGCATCGAAGCGGCGCTGCTCGAGCGAGCCCGCCGACCAGGGCAGCTGCGTGGTCCAGCCGAGCTGGCTCTCGATCTCCTTGACGAACTGACCGATCTTGGCAGCGGCCGCCTCGGCTTGTTCATGCTGAACCCGGATCAGCGCGGCCTTGTGCTCGCGATAATAGAAGAGGACCTCGAACAGGCCGTTGGCCAGCAGCGCGATCGCGACGACGGCCACGAACAACGCGACATATTTGGTGAACAGCCGCGTCCTGATCCCCTGCCCCGGCATCGTACCGGACGCGACGCCATCCCGCGCGGCGCTCGGCAGCGTCCGTGCTTGCGGGGTGTCGGGATGGAGGGGAAGGCTCATCCCGCTGAACCTAGCAAGAAGACCGGACCTTGTCTCTCGCGAGCGCGGGAAAGCCTGATGGCAGCCGGGCCCCGAGGCAAATAGAAAAGGGCGGCAGCGGATTGGCCGCTGCCGCCCTCGGGTTCGCTTTATCGGTGGCCTCAGGTCGGCCGCAGCGCCTTGGCGTTGAGGTCGAGGTCGTTGACCTGCTTGTTCCGCTCGGAATCGGCCGCCGCGCGATGGTCGGTCGCCAGCACCACGTAGACCGCCGGCAACACGAACAGCGTGAACAACGTGCCGATCGACATGCCGGCCACGACCACCAGACCGATCGAGAAGCGGCTGGCGGCCCCTGCGCCGGTCGCGGTCAGGAGCGGGATCAGGCCCGTCACCATCGCGGCCGTGGTCATGAGGATCGGCCGCAGACGAATACGGGCCGACATTTCGATGGCGGAGCGGCGATCGAGCCGCTCGTTGATCTGGAGCTCGTTGGCGAACTCCACCATCAGGATGCCGTGCTTGGTGATCAGGCCCACCAAGGTCAGCAGGCCGACCTGGGTGTAGATGTTCATGGTCGCCACGCCGAAGAACAGCGGGATCAGTGCGCCAACGATCGCCATTGGCACCGAGATCATGATGACCAGCGGATCGCGCAAGCTCTCGAACTGCGCCGCCAGCACCAGGAAGATGATGATCAGCGCGAAGCCGAAGGTGATCGCGAGCTGGTTGCCTTCCTGCACATACTGTCTGCTGTCAGCCAGATAAGCATGGCTGAAGCCTTGCGGCAGGTTTTTGGCCTCGCTCTCGAGGAAGTCGACCGCCGCACCGACGGTCACGCCGGGCATCGGCACGGCCGAGAAGGTCGCTGAATTGAGCTGATTGTAATGTGTCAGCGAATTCGGCTCGGTCTTGGTCTCGATCGACACAACCGTCGAGAGCGGAAGCTGCTGGCCGGTATTGGTGGTCACGTAGTAGCCGGCGAGCGATTCCGGCGAGAGCCGCTGGCCGCGCGGCACCTGCGGGATAACTTGATAGGAACGGCCCTCGAGGTTGAAGCGGTTGATGTAGTTGCCGCCGAGCAGCACCGCGAGCGTGCTGCCGAGGTTCTGCATGTTGACGCCGAGATCCTGCGCCTTGGTGCGGTTGATCGTCACCTTCACGTTCGGCTGGTTGTAGGCAAGATCACTGTCGGAGACGATGAACATTCCGCTCTTGCGGGCGGCGGCCTTCAGCTTCTCCATCTGTTCGTAGACAGTCTGGAAGCTGGCGGTGGAGTTGATCACCATCTGCACCGGGAGACCGCCCGGACCGCCCGGCAGCGGCGGCAGGTTGAAAGCGAACGCCTGCACGCCCTCGATCTTGGAAAGCTCGGCCTGCACCAGCGACTTCAGCTGGATCGACGAGCGCTTGCGCTCCTCCCAGGGCTTGAGCAGCATGCCGGCGATACCGCCCTGCGGGCCGTTGATGCCGTTCAGCACGAAGCGCAGATCGGTCTCGGGGAATTTCTGGAATTCCTTGTCGAGCTTCTCGCCGTAAAAATCGACATAGTCGATATTGGCGTATTTCGGCGCCTTGGTCACCGCGAATACGATACCCTGGTCTTCCTCAGGCGCCAGCTCCTTCGACGTGTGCATGTAAAGGAAGCCGACGAGCCCGAGGATGGTCACCGCAAACAGGCCGGTGATGGCCTTGTAGTCGAGCGAGCGGTCGAGCCTGCGCCCGTACCACCGCGTCAGCGCGCCAAACACCTTGTTGACGAACTTGGCGAAGCGCCCCTCTTCCGTGTTCTTCAGCAGCACCGAGCACATCATCGGCGAGAGCGTCAGCGCGATCACGCCGGACACGATCACCGAGCCCGCAAGTGTGAAGGCGAATTCGCGGAACAGCGAGCCGGTCAGACCGCCGAGGAAACCGATCGGAGCGTACACGGCTGCGAGCGTGATGGTCATCGAGACGACGGGACCCACGATTTCGCGCGCGCCTTCCAGCGACGCCTGGACCGGCGTTTTCCCTTCCTCCAGATGACGATGGATGTTTTCCACCACGACGATGGCGTCGTCGACCACGAGGCCGATCGCCAGCACCATCGCGAGCAGGGTCAACAGGTTGAAGCTGAAGCCCAGCGCCAGCATCAGCGTGCAGACGCCGATCATCGACAACGGGATGGTGACAACGGGAATGATGACCGAACGGAACGACGCCAGGAACAGGAAGATCACCACGATCACGATGATCACGGCTTCACCCAGTGTCTTCTCGACCTCGTCGATCGAGGATTGGATGAACTTGGTCGAATCGTAGGCGACCTTCATCTTCATCGACGGTGGCAGATTGCGCTCCAGCTCGGGGAATAGCGCCCGCACGCCCTTGACCAGCGTCAGCGGGTTGCCCTGCGGCGTTGCCTGCACACCGATGAAGATGGCGTGCTCGCCGTTGAAGGCGACGCTCGCGTCCGTGCTTTGGGCCGCAAGTTCGACGGTGGCGATGTCCTCCATCCGCACGAAGCCGCCGTCCTTGGCCTTGACGATCATCTTCTTGAACTGGTTGACGTCGGTCAGGCCCGTATTCGTCGATACGTTCGAGACGATGAGATAACCCTTGGTCTGCCCCGCCGCTGACTGGAAGTTGTTGGCGGTGATCGCGGTCGCGACATCCGCAGGCGACACGTTGCGGCCGGCCATCTTGAGAGGATCAAGCCACAGCCGCATCGCAAAGGTCTGGCCGCCGAGAATGTCGGCGGAGGCGACGCCGTCGACGGTCGACAGCACCGGTTGCACAACGCGCGTCAGGTAGTCGGAGATCGCCGAGCCCGACAGCTCTTCGGACGAGAATCCGAGATACATCACGGCCGTGGTCTGGCCCGTGGTCTTGGTGACGATGGGATCGTTGGATTCCTTCGGAATCAGGTATTTGACCGAGTTCGTCTTGGCCAGAACTTCGGTCAGCGCCTGGTTCGGATCGAAGTTCAGCTTGATGTAGACCTGGATCGTCGAGGTGCCGAGCACCGAGGACGAGGTGATGTAATCGACACCTTCGGCGGAGGCGACCGCCTGCTCGATCGGCGTGGTGATGAAGCCCTGGATCAGGTCCGCGGACGCGCCCGGATAGACGGTCGTGATGTTGATGACCGTGTTCGACAGCTTCGGATATTGCCGGATCGGCAGCGTCGTCGCCGCGCGCAGGCCGATCAGCAGGATCAGCAGGCTGACGACGACCGACAGGACCGGGCGTTTGATGAAAATATCAGTAAAGCGCATCGCGGCGATCTCGATTTCTTTGACTTGCAAAGCGCGTGACCCGGCCGTGCCGGATCATGCTGCAACGTGTACGATGTCAGTAGCGCGGCGGCTGCGCCGGGATCTGCGGAGCCGGGTCGGTCGAAATCGACACCGCCGCGCCCGATTGCAGCTTGAGCTGGCCGACGGCGACGACCTTGTCGCCCGGCTTCACGCCCTTGACGATTTCGACGCGGCCTTCGACCCGGTTGCCGGTCTGCACGAAAGTGCGCACCGCGCTCAGGCTGGTCTTGCCGTCGGCTTCCTTCTTCTCGGTGATCACGAACACCGAGTCGCCGTACAGCGTGTAGTCGACCGCCGTCTCCGGCACGGTGACTACGGCCGGCTTGTCCGGCAGCACCACCGTGGTGGTCACGAACATGCCGGGCTTCAGGATCTTCTCCGGATTAGCGATGGTCGCCTGCACGCGGATGTTACGGGTGTCGGTCGAGATCTGCGGCTCGATCGTGGTGATTTTGGCGTCGAAGGTGCGGCCGGGATAGGCGTCGACCTTCAGCCGGACCGGTTGACCGACCTTGAGGCTGCCCGAGTCCTTTTCCGTCACCGTGAAGTTGGCCCACAGCTCCGACAGATCCGTCAGCGAAACGATGGCCGTGCCGGCGGTCAGATACTGGCCGACCTCGACCTTGCGGACGCCGAGATCGCCGGAGAACGGCGCGCGGACCAGCTTCTGCGAGATCAACGCTTCGGTCTTGGCGATACCCGCCTGCGCCTGATCGTACGCGGCCTGCGCGGTGTCGACGGTTGCCTGCGGCCCGAACTGGCGCGACGCCAGTTGCTTGGCGCGATCGAGCGACAGCTGTGCGACGGTGGCCTGCGCCTTGTAATTGGCGAGGTCGCCCTGCTCCGGCGCGTCGAACATCTGCACGAGCGGTGTGCCGGCCTCGACATGCGTGCCCGGCTCGAACTTGATCTCGGTGACACGGCCGTTGACGTCGGCGCTGACGTCGACCTGGTGCACGGCGGCGAGACCACCGACGGCGGTCAACAGGTTCGGCACCACCTCGGACTTCGCCTCGGCGGCGCTGACCGCGACCGGCGGCGGCTTGTTGTTGGCGAAGAACTGCTTGATCATCTGGCCGCGGAAATAATTGAACCAGACGAGGCCACCGACGAGCACGGCCAGAAGCGTGCCGACGACGATGAACCAGAGCACCGGCCGGACCGGACGCTTGGGAGCCTTGTTGTCGATCGGTTCGCCCGAAATCTTGTGTTCGGTCACGATGTTCATGTCATGCACTTTCTGCAATCGCCGTCTTGCCCGCACAACCGGCCTGATCGCGGCCCAAATGCGAAACAATTGCGGCGTCGTTAAGTCCGATACCCCTCAGGAGAAACTCACAGAGCTGCCGCTCGAGGTCGTTCGCCTTGCCGTAAGCGAGACACGGCGTGGCCGGCAGCCTGGTCAGCGCAGCCGTCATCACGGTGTGATGCGCAAACCAGAACAGGTTGAGCGGTTCGCCGTTGTATGGCCGCGCGTCCCCCGCGGCAACCGCACGCTCGAGCGAGGCGACGAAGGCCGCCCCGATCAGCGCCTCGATCTTGGCATATAGCAACCGGGCAAATTCGCCATCCTCCAAATGACTCGTGGTCATCAGTCGCAGGCGCTGGGCCTCTTCCTGGTCGGGGCCATCGGCGATGTGCATGAAATGCCCGACCATGCCGCGGATCACTTCGACCAACGTAGCGGTCGACGGCTCACGTTCGAGCAGCTCCATGAGCGCCGGGTCCGCCTCGCATTCATCGCTGAGAATTTCGGCGTAAAGCGCGGCCTTGGACGGGAAATGCTTGAACAGCAGCGCTTCGGAAATGGCAGCGGCGGCCGCCACGCTCTTGGTCGTGGTGCCGGTATAGCCGTGTCGGGCAAAGCAACGCTTTGCGGCGCCGAGGATCAATTGACGCCTCAGGTCGCTCGTCATACGCAATGAGCTCATGCTAGTGAGTAAGCACTCACCCACGCAAAAGTCAAGCCGAATGGTGCGATGCAACCTACAAGAATCGTCTCTTAGAGGTATCCCAAGTTCTAAATCGGGCGGAAGCCGAGGTCGCCGCGGATCCGGTTGAGAATGTAAGTCCCATCCCGGCTGGGCAAAATGCGCTCCAGATTGGCGCTGTCGATCTTCACATTGGCAAAGCGCGGCCCGGCCGTGACGTCGTGGACGGATTTGGCGAAGGCCTCGACCTCGGCCATGGTCGTCACAGACCGGCTGTCTCCGATGCCGCAGGCTCTGGCGATGCCGACGAGGTCGGCGGCCACGGAAGTGTGGCTGGTCTGACCGCCGGTCTCACCATAGGCCTCGTTGTCGAGCACCGCGATCGAGAGATTGGACGGCTTTTGCAGACCGATAGTGGCAAGGCTGCCCATGCCCATCAGCATCTCGCCGTCGCCGGTGATGACCAGCACCGGCAATTTTGGCTGCGCCAGAGCGAGGCCCAACCCGATCATCGCCGCCCCGCCCATGCCGCCCCAGAGGTAGAAATTGCGCGCATGATCGCCGGCCGCGCACATGTCGTTGGTGGAGGCGCCGAGGCCGCCGATCGCAACCAAATCCCTGCGGTTCGCGAGAAGCGTGGACACCACCTGACGGCGGTCGAGGAGATTGGCCTTGTTCATTTGGTGAAAACCTTGGCGCCGATCAGGCGCTGCGACAGCAGGACGGCGGTGGGCGTGAGCGCGTTATAGGCCTGCGCGGCCGCCGCCTCTAACACGGCCGGCACCTCGGCTGCGTTAGACGCCCGCAGCACCTTGACACCCGAGAGCTCGAACACGCCCTGCGTGGTCGATCCCATCGGCACCTGCCATGGATTGAACTCGCCCCACTCGCCACGCATCGTCACCAGCGTGAGGAAGGGAAAGCGCAGGATCGGGATCAGCGAGAGCATGTTAATGCAATTGCCGACCCCGCTCGACTGCATCAACAGCACGCCGCGCTGGCCCCCCGTCCAGGCGCCGGCGAGAAGCGCCACGCCCTCCTCCTCCGTCGTGAGCGGAATGGCGCGCATCGTGGACGATGCCAGCACGCGCTGGATCAGCTTTGAATGGCCGGCGTCGGGCACGTAGGGCACCTGCCGAACGTCGAAGCGTTGCAAGGTCGCGAAAATATCGTCGGGCCAATGAGTGCTGGACTCGGCGGCCGTGTCGGCAGCGTCAGCGCGGGCGTGCATTTTCCTGTCCGGTCGGCTTGCAAATCGCGGCTCGACTGTAGACGGTGAACCGAGCCGCTCAAAAGAGCGAATACAGCATATCGGACTCAACCGGCGAGTATGGCGGCATGAACGCAAGTGCGAATGAACTGGCGGCCAGTTTCGATCTGGAACAGCTGACGGCGGAATTCTACGACAATCCCTACCCGACCTATCGTGCACTGCGGGAGAACGAGCCGGTCAAGCGCCTGCGCAACGGCACCGTGTTCCTGACCCGCTATGACGACCTCGTTACGACCTACAAGAACACAAAATCGTTCAGCTCGGACAAGAAGCGCGAGTTCGCGCCGAAATACGGCGACACCCCGCTCTACGAGCACCACACCACGAGCCTCGTCTTCAACGATCCGCCGGCGCATACCCGCGTGCGGCGTCTGATCATGGGCGCGCTGTCGCCGCGCGCGATCGCGGGGATGGAGCCTGACATCATCAAGCTGGTCGACGGCTTGCTTGACGCCATTGCCGCCAAAGGTGATTGCGAGCTGATCGAGGACTTCGCCGCCTCGATCCCGATCGAGGTGATCGGCAATCTGCTTGACGTGCCCCATGACGAGCGCGCGCCGCTGCGCGACTGGTCGCTGGCGATCCTGGGCGCCCTCGAACCGGTGGTGTCGCCTGAAGTGGCTGCCCGCGGCAACAAGGCGGTGACGGACTTCCTCGCCTACCTCCGAACGCTGGTCGCGCGCCGGCGCGAAAGGCCCGGCAACCCCGAGCGCGACGTGCTGACGCGCCTGATACAGGGTGAAGACAACGGCGAGCGGCTGACCGAGAAGGAGCTGCTGCACAACTGCATCTTCCTGCTCAATGCCGGCCACGAGACCACCACCAACCTGATCGGCAACGGCCTCGTGGCGCTCGACCGGAATCCGGATCAGAAGCGGCGGCTGATCGACAATCCTGAGCTGATCAAGACTGCGGTCGAAGAGATGCTGCGCTACGAGAGCTCGAACCAGCTCGGCAACCGCATGACCACGGAGCGGGTCGAACTCGGCGGCGTCATGCTCGAAGCCGGCACATCCATCACGCTCTGTATCGGCGCTGCCAACCGTGACCCCGCACAGTTTCCGGACCCGGAGAGATTCGACATCGCGCGCACGCCGAACCGGCATCTCGCCTTCGCCACCGGCGCGCATCAATGCGCCGGCATGGCGCTGGCACGATTGGAAGGCGCCATCGCGGTCTCACGCTTCTTGGCGCGCTTCCCGAACTATGCCGTGAGCGGACGGCCGGTCAGGGGTGGACGGGTGCGGTTCCGCGGCTTTTTGAGCGTGCCCTGCGCGATCGGCTGAGGCCTCAAACGAAAAAACGCGAAAACAACCCCATGCACAGTAGAAGGTTACCGGCGCGGGATGGGCCAGCGATTCCGCGCAACCATTTGACATCTCAGGCCATCAGCGCCGCCGCGCGCAACAATTGCCGGAAGGCCTAAACCACCGTCTTGTGCCGCGCGATGCAGGTTTGCAGCACCTCGTCCAACGGTTTACCCCACCAGTCGTTGGAGAAGATTTCGATCTCCGAATAGCCGGCAAAGCCCTGCGCTTCGACCGCTTCGCGCACCGATTTGATGTCGATCACGCCGTCGCCCATCATGCCGCGGTCGTTGAGAATGTCCCTGGTCGGCACCAGCCAGTCGCAGACATGGAAGGCGAGCAGGCGATCTTGGCCGGCGCGGGCGATCTGCCCCATCAGCTCCGGATCCCACCAGATGTGATAGACGTCGAGCGCGACGCCGAGCATGCCGCTGCGATCAGGGTCGAGCCGGTCGCAGATGTCGAGCGCCTGCTTCGTCGTGTTGACGCAGGCGCGGTCGGCCGCATAAGCCGGATGCAGCGGCTCGATCGCCAGCGGCAGCTGCGCCTGTCTGGCGTAATCGAGCATATCGGCGAGCGCTTCCTCGACCTGCGTCCGCGCGCCGGCGATGTCCTTCGACGCCTCGCTGCCCGGCCGCGAATATTGCGGCAGGCCGCCGACGACGAGAACGATGCAGGGGGCTCCCAGCGCCTTGGCTTCGTCGACGCAGCGCCGGTTGTCGTCGCGCACCTCGCTCCGGCGCGACGCGTCGGAGGTGAACATGCCGCCACGGCAATAGCCCGACAGGTCGAGACCGGCATCGCGCACCGCACGCGCGGCACGCTCGAGGCCGACGGCTGCGACCTGGTCGCGCCAGGGATCGATGGCGCGGATGCCGTGCCTGGCACAGGCGTCGACGATTTCGACGAGGTCACCCTGCTTGCGGATTGTCGCCGTGTTGAGCGACAGCCAGCGATGGTCGGACGAGAAATCGCGCATCAGGATTCGATTCCGCGCGTTGAGAGCACGGCCTTCATCCGCCGCGTCGCCAACTCCGGATCGGCGAGCAGCCCGGCCTTGTCGGCCAGCCGGAACAGCTCCGCCAGATGCAGCGTCGAGCGCGTGCTCTCCTGCCCGCCGACCATGGTGAAGTGATCCTGGTGGCCGTTGAGATAGGCCATGAACACCACGCCGGTCTTGTAGAACCGCGTCGGCGCCTTGAAGATGTGCCGCGACAGCGGCACGGTCGGTCCCAGCACGTCGTGGAAGCCCGCTTCGTCACCAGCAGCCAACCGCGACAACGCGTAGGACGCCGCCGGCGCGATCGCGTCAAAAATGCCGAGCAGCGCGTGCGAAAAGCCCTGTTGGTCGCCGGCGATCAGCTCCGCATAATTAAAATCGTCGCCGGTGTACATCTTGATGCGCTTGTCGAGACGACGGCGCATGTCGATCTCGCGCTGCTTGTCGAGCAGCGAAACCTTGACACCGTCCACCTTGGCGGCGTTGCCGTTGATGATCGCGACCGCAATATCCATCGCCTTGTCGAGATCGTTGGTGCCCCAATATCCCGTCAGCGCCGGATCGAACATGTCGCCCAGCCAGTGGATGATCACGGGCTCGCGAACCTGCGAGAGCACGCGGTCATAGACCTTTGCATAATCGTCGGCGTTACGGCCAAGCTTCGCCAGCGCGCGCGACGCCATCAAGATGATGCGGCCGCCGACCTTCTCGACCGCCGATATCTGCTCCTCATAGGCGCGGATCACGTCGTCGAGATTCTTGGCGTCCTCGACCGGGAGATGGTCCGTGCCCGCTCCGGAAAACACCAGGGCGTTGCGTCGCTTCGCGGCAGATACCGAGCGCGTGATCAGCTCCAGCGAGGTCGGCCAGTCCAGCCCCATGCCGCGCTGCGCGGTGTCCATGGCTTCCGCCACGCCGAGACCGAGATCCCAGACGTGCTCGCGAAAGGCGATGGTCTTGTCCCAGTCGACGGCAGCGGAGAGCCACGGGTCGTTGTCAGCGAATGGATCGGTCACGGTATGGACGGCCGAGAACGCGATGCGGTTCAGCGGTCCCTCGAGCTTTGCGGGAAACGTTCGCGACGCCGCGAGCCGGTAGGTCTCGATCGAGCCATCGGCTTTCGGCAGCTTGAGCGATAGGGACGACATCGACAGGACGGGCTTGTTCATGATTTCAGACCTCTCCCCGTCATTGCGAGGTGCGAAGCGACGAAGCAATCCAGACTCTTGCCGCGGAGGCACTCTGGATTGCTTCGCTTCGCTCGCAATGACGGCTCAATAACATCGACACTTGTCCAATAAAGCTCAGACCTTGATCGGCGCGACATCGATCCAGCGCCGCTCCTTCCAGCTCTTCAGCGCGCATTCGGCGAGCTGCACGCCCTTGACGCCTTCGAGCAGCGTGAACTTGTAGGGCGCATCCTCGTAGACGTGGCGGATGAACATCTCCCACTGCTCCTTGAAGCCGTTGTCGTAGGTGACGTTGTCAGGCAGTTTCTGCCAATCGCCGTAGAAATCGTGCAGCCGCTTCTCGTCGGGATTCCACACCGGCCGGGGCGTCGCCTGCCGCGCCTGGATCATGCAGTCGGAAAGGCCGGCGACGGCCGAGCCGAGTGTGCCGTCAACCTGGAAGGTGACGAGATCGTCGCGATAGACGCGCGTCACCCAGGACATATTGATGTGGGCGATGGCGCCGCCCTTGAGCTGGAACGTGGCATAGGCGGAATCGTCCGCGGTCGCCTTGTACTTCTTGCCCTGCTCGTCGAAACGCTCCGGGATGTCGGTGTTGCCGATGCAGCTCACGCTCTCGACCTCGCCGAAGAGATTGTCGAGCACGTAGCGCCAGTGGCAGACCATGTCGAGGATGATGCCGCCGCCGTCCTCGTCGCGATAATTCCATGACGGCCGCTGCGCCTCCTGCCAGCCACCTTCGAACACCCAATAGCCGAACTCGCCGCGCACCGAGAGGATGCGGCCGAAGAAGCCGGAGTCGCGCAGGAAGGCGATCTTCTTCAGGCCGGGCAGGAACAGCTTGTCCTGCACCGTGCCGTGCTTGACGCCCTTGGAATTGGCGAGCTTGACGACCTCGAGCGCCGCCTCGAAATTGGTCGCGATCGGCTTCTCGCAATAGACGTGCTTGCCGGCATTGATGGCCTGGGTCAGCAGCCCGGGGCGCGCCTGGGTGGTCGCGGCATCGAAGAACATGGTGTCGTTCTTGTCGGCGAGGGCGGCGTCGAGATCCGTGGTCCAGCGCGTGATGTTGTAGCGCTTGGCGAGCCCCTCGACCTTCTCGGCGCTGCGGCCGACCAGGATCGGATCGGGCATCACGCGGTCGCCGTTCTTCAAGCGGACGCCGCCCTCCTCACGGATCGCGACGATCGAGCGGATCAGATGCTGGTTGAGGCCCATGCGGCCGGTGACGCCGTTCATGATGAGGCCAAGGCGTTGGGTGGTCATACCGATTGCTCCCAGAGTGATTGTGGCTGTTCGAGCGGACGAAGCGCCGACCAGTCCGGATGGACCGACGTCGCAAAGCCCGCAGCATGAAGCGATCCCGTCAGGAGATCGCCGTTGTGAATGGAGAGGCGGATGCCCTGCCCGGCATCGGCGTAGAGATCCGGGTGCGCGGCGGCGAAGGCCCGGGCTTCCGCGGCGGGCGTATCGCCAAAGCCATCGACATAGTGATGGCCGTTACGTTCGGCATGGGCGATGCCGATGAAGGCACCGAGCGCAAGGTCCTGCTGCACGGCGAGGCCCGCCTGGCAGGTCAGGTCCTCGCCGGTGACGAAGAATCTTTCGCCGGCCAGGCTCCATTTCGCCGCGCGCGTCGCGTTGACGATGGATTTGTAAAGCCCTTTGCACGATTTCGACGAGATGCCGTGATAGCCAAGCGCCCGGGCCGCGGGAAACGCGTCGTAGGAATCGTCGGCTTCGTCGATGATGAAGCCACGCGCAGCGAGCGAGCCGAGCGGCGACTGCCTCGTAACATCGCGCGGCATTGGCTGCTCGATATAGAGCAGCCTGGATGAAATCGATCGCAGCGCAGTGTCATGGTCGATCCGGCCGATGAGTTCATGCAAGGCTGCGAGATCGGCATATTGCTCGTTGGCATCGAGCGTCACTTTGTAGTCACGGTCCAGCGCATCGAGCTCCTTGCCCATGCGCGCCAGCCGCGCTGCATCGCCGACGGGGTCCCCCGACAGCTTCAGCTTGAAGTATCTTGCACCGGAGTTCTCGTGGGGATCTGCAACTCCGCCCTCGCCTTCAACGGTGTCGTCGAGACCGACGGTATGCCTGATGGCAACGCGCGCCAGCGGCTTCCGGCCGGACAGAAACGTCTTGAGATCCGTTTCGTTCAGGTCGGGCGAAAGCCGCGCATCGATGCCGGCGATGTTGCCGGCCATGCCGTCGAAAAAATTGGTCTCGGCGGCGCGGAGCAGCGCATCGAGGATCGCTTTGTCGATTTCCGCGGGGCCATAGGCTGCGGCCAGCGTCGGAATGTTCTTTTTCGCACAGGTCGCGACCTGAGCACCGATGCATGAGGCATGCAGATCGAATGCCGTCAGAAATCCGGTTCGCGCAAGATAAAGCCCACGCGCGATCTCCAGCGAACGGCGCAAGCCATCCACCGTCTGCGTCGGCGACAGCTCCGGCCGCTTGTCGAACCATTTCGGCACCAGCAGTTCGGCACTGGCGCCAACCGCCGATCCCCTACCCTCGACCTCGATCCCGACCCGCACGAACAGCTGCGGCGTCGCGTTGATGGTAACAGCGCCGAAGCGGAACGGCCGGGCGAAATGCACGGGTCGCTCGAAGAAGGTGATGTCTCGCAGCTTCAGGCGCGGTGCCATGGTCGTCAGTCCAGTGAACCTTGCGAGAAAAAGTGCTTGCGGATGCGCTGCACGAGTTCGGTGAACACAGGATCGGCCATCACGTCGAGCGAACGGGGCCGCGGCAGCGGGACGTCGTAGATCGCGGCGACCGCGCCGGGCCGCTCGGTCATGACCAGCACGCGATCGGCGAGGAACACGGCCTCGGGGATCGAATGCGTGATCAGCAGGACCGTCTTCCTGGTCTCGCGCTGGATCCGCATCAGCTCGACATTCATGCGCTCGCGCGTCAACGCGTCGAGAGCGCCGAACGGCTCGTCCATCAGCATGATCCGGGGATCATGCACCAGGGCGCGGCAAATCGAGGCGCGCTGCTGCATACCGCCGGAGAGCTGCCACGGCAGCTTCTTCTCGAAACCTTCGAGCCCAACCAGCTTCAACAGTGCCTTGGCGCGGTCGAGATATGTCTGCCGCGGCAGCCGCTTCATGTCGATCGGCAGCATTACGTTGGACAGGATGTTGCGCCATGGCAGCAGCAGCGCGTTCTGGAACACGATGCCGACATTGCCGTGCGGCGCCGTCACCTTCTCGCCCTCGACCAGGATCTCGCCCGTGGTCGGCGGCAGCAGTCCCGAGATCAGCTTGAGTAGCGTGGACTTGCCGCAGCCGGATGGGCCGACCACGACGAAGAACTCGCCGTCATTGATGTGGAAGTCCAGCGGCCGCAACGACGGCACATCGCCGTCGCGCGTCCGGTAGGTCTTCGACACGCCTGACAGCTTGATGCCCGACGCATCGCCGGCAGCCCGGTCGCTCACCAGTCTCAGATGCGCGGCCGGTTGCAGGGTTTCGCTCATGGTTATCGCAGGTTTCACGAGCCGCTCTTCGGCAGATAGTCGTTGGTATAGAACGCCTTCGGGTTCTCC
The DNA here is from genome assembly GCF_052871955.1 of Bradyrhizobium sp. CAR08. Lineage (NCBI taxonomy): Bacteria > Pseudomonadati > Pseudomonadota > Alphaproteobacteria > Hyphomicrobiales > Nitrobacteraceae > Bradyrhizobium > Bradyrhizobium sp. CAR08. Next base: position 2,295 of record NZ_JBIXJX010000007.1, on the reverse strand, counting down.
TTGGCCTTGGCATCGAGCCCGCCATATTCGACCATCAGGTTGACCGAGTCCGTCATGTTCTGATCGGTGACCTGGAACGGCCGCTTGGCCTTGGTCTCCGCGGTGCGATAGAGCGGAATGGTCAGCTCAAATCCTTGCGTCAGCGTGTCGATCTTGCCGCCCTTGGGGTTGGCATCGAGGATCGACTGCGCCGCGGCCTTCGGCTCCTTCTCGGCGGCTTCGACCGCCTTGGTCGTGGCCGACATGAAGCGGCGGACGAGATCGGCATTGGCCTTCACGTAATCGGTGTTGGCGATGATGCCGGAAGAGACCATGTTGATGCCGTAGTCGGCGAACTTGATCGGGTAGACGTCCTTGCCGGTGGCGTCCTTGATCTTCATCGACTGGTCCATGACGTAGCCGAGCAAGAGGTCAGCCTGGCCGTTGATGACCGCGTTGAGCTTGGTCTGGCCATCGCCCGCGACCGTCTGGAAGTCGCTTTCCTTCAGGCCGGTCTTCTTCAGGAAGAGCGGCCAGATCTGGGTCATGGAATCGGCCGGCGTGATCGCCACCGTCTTACCCTTGATGTCCTCGGGCTTCCTGATGTTCTTGTCGACGAAACCCATGGCAGACATCGGGCTGGTCTGGAGCAGCACGCCAGTCGCAACCACTGGCGCACCCTTGATCGCGGCGCGCATCATGGTGGGCACGTCGACATAGCCGAAATCGGCTGTCTTGGCGGCCACCGCCTGCGTGGTCGCGGCCGAGCCGCGGCCTTCCTGGATCTCGAGGTCGATGCCTTCGGCTGCGTAAATGCCCTTGGCCTTGCCGTAATAGAACGGCGCGTGCTCGCCATAGACATACCAATTGAGCATCAGCACGACCTTGTCGGCTGCTTGCGCCGGCATGGCCGCAAACACCATCAGCGCCGCCGAGACAGCTCCTATCCACCGCTTCATCGTCACTCTCCCTTGTCGTTGTTGCGTCGGCCGTTTGGCGGCCGTTCGTTGCTTTGGTTGTTGTTAAGAGGCGAAAATCACGTCCTCGCGCTGGCTGACATGCCAGGGAATGACCAGCTTCTCGATCCGGTCCACGATCCAGAACAGGATGACGCCGAGCAACGCGAGGATTACGAGGGCCGCGAACATCGTCGGCAAGTCGAAGGTGCCGATCGAGCGCTGCATCACATAGCCGATGCCGGAATTGGAGCCGACGAACTCGCCGACGACGGCGCCGACCACGGCCAGCGTCACCGATACTTTGAGGCCGGAGAAGATCGCCGGCAGCGCATGCGGCAGGTTCACCGCGCAAAACACCTGGAAGCGGCTGCCCTGCATGGCGCGGGCGAGATCGACCATATCCGGATCGACCGATTTGAAGCCTTGCACGGCGGAGACCACCACCGGGAAAAACCCAAGCAGGAACGCCGAGATTACTTTCGGAATGATGCCGAAGCCGAACCACACCACGAACAGCGGCGCGATCGCGATCTTCGGCACGGACTGCGAGAACACCAGCAGCGGATAGACGTAGCTCTCCACTGTCTTGGAGCCCGCGATCAGCATTGCGATGGGGATCCCAAACAGCGCCGAGAGCGCGAAGCCGCAGACGGTTGCATAAGTCGTCGGCCAGGACTGGCGCAGCAGTTCCGGCCAATCGGTGCGCAGCACCGCAATGACATCGCCCGGCGACGGGATCTGGTAGGCGGGAATCTTGAACAGCCGGATGGCGAGATCCCAGGCCACGACGATGAACACCAGGAACAAAAACGGCCGGATCCAGGCCGCGTTCAGCATCTTGGACACCGCACTCTGCGGCTTCAGCTCAGCCACGTCTCACTCCCGGTCGTCTTGTTCGTTAGGCGAGAAATTAACCCGTTGGGTAAATACTGTCCAGCGGTTTTCCTGCGACGTTTTGGGCGGGGTTCCGGAAGGTTTGGGATCATCCTGGGATTGAAAGACCGGGCCAAATCCCCGGTGTCGTCCTGGCGAAGGCCAGGAGGTGGATTCACACTCGAAGTGCAACAGTTGAGAGGAGAAGGCCTCTGCCGGGGTTCTGAAGTCAAGGCATTTGCGCGGGGTGTTGTTGTAGGCGGCAATGGACTGACGGAAGCGCCTGGTTGGGAGCTTTTCGAGGTCGGTCTTTCGGGGGATGAAGCGGCGCAAGCGGCCGATGGCGTTCTCGATGCTGCCCTTTTGCCACGGCGCGTGCGGGTCGCAGAAGAAGGTCTTCATCAAGAGGCTCTGCAAGGAAAGGTGGGCGGCGAACTCGGTGCCGTTGTCGAAGGTGACGGTACGGCGCAGTGCCTCCGGTACG
>NZ_JBIXJX010000006.1:0-385466 GCF_052871955.1 Bradyrhizobium sp. CAR08 | reverse complement strand
GGTCATGGGGATGCTCCTGTCTTGGGTGAAGGTTGCGAACCCCTCATCTCAAGACAGGACGCCTCGTTGCGCTATCCTCTCAGCCGCGCTGCCGGCCGTCGTGCCTACCGCGCGAGCGGTTTAGTCCTGTGGCCTTAGCCGAACATCGCTTGAACACGCGTCGTGTCGGCTCTCAAGAGGCAAACCGGACGCTTATCCAGCTTTGCGTCTACGCCCGCTTTTGACCCCCGGAGCAGAAGTCGCAGAAGATGGGTGTCTAACACGGACACGCGGTTGTGGTGGCCTTGCGGACTCCGGACCGATAAACGTCCGATCGCCGATGAGCAGTGCCTCACTAGGTCAGTTCAGCAAGTAGCGCGGCGGCTTCTTTGAGGTCTCCCGTATCGAAGCCTTCGGTGAAGCTGCCGTAGATCGGCGCGAGCAGGTCGCGGGCTGCGCTACGCTTGCCTTGATCGAGCCAAAGTCGGGCTAGGCTTGTGCCGGCGCGCAGTTCCCAAAACTTCGCGTCCTGTTTCTGCGCTGTTCGAAGCGCGCGGCCCAGCCAGCGTTCGGCATCGTGTCGATCCGAGTTGGTGATCAGCGCCTCGGCCACGGACCAGATTTGTTCTCCTTGAGTTCTTCGCATTCTGACCCTGACCGAACATGCAACCTCGCGGCGGGTGCTGGAATAAGTCGGCGCGCGTGGTAGACTTTCGGTCCTATCGGTCCAGAGTGGGTTACACAAAATCCGGAGGGCCGCGATGCAGCAAATTGCCGACTGGCTCCAAAAGCTCGGAATGTCCGAGTACGCGCGGCGTTTTGCTGAAAACGGGATTGGTTTCGCAGCACTTCGCCATCTGACTGATCAGGACCTTAAGGACATCGGCGTGCTGCTCGGGCATCGGCGCATAATGCTTGCGGCTATCCAGGAGCTTGGGAGCCCTGACGTAGCTCAACGCGTTATGGCCGAGTTGACGCCCCACGATGCCGCCGAACGTCGCCAAGTCACTGTGATGTTCTCGGACCTTGTGGGTTCAACAGCACTTTCAGCACGCATGGACCCTGAAGACCTACGCGAGATCATTTCCGCGTATCAGAAGTGCGTCACCGACATCGTGAGGCGGTTCGGCGGCTTTGTTGCGAAGTATATGGGCGATGGGGTACTGGTGTATTTCGGGTATCCGCAGGCGCACGAAGACGATGCGGAACGGGCCGTCCGGGCGGGGCTGGAGTTGGTGGCTGGCGTAGGTGCTCTGAAGATCCGTGCGCCCCTGCAGACGCGTATCGGCATCGCAACGGGACTGGTGGTTGTCGGCGACCTCATCGGGTCCGGCGCTTCTCAGGAGCACGCCATAATCGGTGAAACGCCAAACCTTGCGGCACGTTTGCAAGGCGTTGCTGAGCCGAACAGCGTCGTCATTGCGGAGAGTACTCGGAAGCTCTTGGGCAATCTGTTCGAGCTTGAAGAATTTGGGCCGAAAGAGCTCAAAGGTATCTCAGGCGCCGTAGGGGCATGGGCTGCGTTGCGGCCGGCTTCAGTCGAAAGCCGCTTCGAGGCCTTGCACGCGAACGGATTGACCGAGCTTGTTGGGCGCGACGAAGAACTCGAACTCCTGTTGCGACGCTGGTCCAAGGCAAAGAGTGGTGAAGGCCAAGTAGTGCTGCTCTCCGGCGAGGCTGGTATTGGCAAATCGCGGCTTACGGTGGCGCTGCTGGAAAGCATCGCTAACGAGCCGCATACCCGATTGCGCTATTTCTGCTCGCCGCAGCATACCGACAGCGCTTTTTATCCGATCATCGGCCAGATGGAACGGGCCGCACGATTTGCGCATGACGACCCGCTGGAAACGAAGCTGGACAAGCTCGAGACAGTATTGGCGCAGACTTCAACCTCGTTGGAGGATATGGCGCTATTCGCCGACATGCTGTCGCTGCCAAAAGACGGACGCTACGCGGCGCTCGACATACCCTTCGAACAGCACCGCCAGCGGACATTTGAAGCGCTCGGGTCACAGGTGGAGGCATTGTCGCGCTCCACACCTGTGCTAATGATCGTCGAGGATGCACATTGGACCGATCCCACGAGTCAAGAAGCTTTCAGCGGGGTCGTTGACCGGCTTCGGACCTACCGTGTGCTGTTGATTGTGACGTTTCGTCCAGAGTTCGAACCGCACTGGATCGGACGGCCCTACGTCTCTGCTCTGACCCTCAATCGGCTGGCGCAGCGCCAAATCGAGACGGTGATTGATCAGATCGTGGGCAACCAGCTTATCTCGGCGAGCGTGCGGCAGGACATCATTGAGCGCACGGACGGGATTCCCCTTTTTGTGGAGGAGATGACGAAGGCGGTCCTGGAGACCAAGAGCGAGGGCGAAGCGCGGCGAACTACAGGCAATATTCCGTCACCTGCGGCGGCGGTCCCCGCAAGCCTGCACGCCTCGCTTATGGCGAGGCTCGACCAGCTCGGGCCCGCCAAGGAGGTGGCCCAGATCGGTTCCGCGATTGGGCGAGAGTTCTCTCACACCCTGCTTTTTTCCGTTGCGAGCAAGCCGGAGCCAGAGTTGGCATCCGCCTTGGACCGTCTGATCTCCGCTGGCTTGTTGTTCCGGCAAGGTGTGCCTCCGTATTCCAGCTATCTATTCAAGCACGCGCTGGTGCAGGACGCTGCCTATGGCACGCTGCTGCGCCCAAGACGGCAAGAGTTGCATGCACGAGTTGCCACCACCTTGGAGCAGCATTTCGCAGATCTGGTCGATCGGCAGCCAGAGATACTGGCTCATCATTTGATGGGTGCCGGACAGGCGGAACGAGCCTCTGATCAATGGCTAAAAGCGGGCCAGTTTGCGGCTTCCCGCTCCGCGTATGCCGAGGCGGTCAGTCATTTCGATCGTGGTTTGTCCCTGCTGCCATCTCTCTTGGATGCGCAGCGCGATCAGCAGGAGATCAAGCTGCAACTCGCTAAAGGCGTGTCTCTTAGTAACGCCAACGGCTTCTCCTCGGCCGAAGCAGCAAAAGCGCACGCTCGTGCGCACGAGCTTTCCGATAAGATAGGGGACATCGATTCTCAGTTCACCGCGATATGGGGGTTGTGGACTTTCCGACGTACGTCGGATTGGAATGCGGCGCGCCAGCTTTCAGATAGGCTCCTGAGCCTGGTGGAAAAGAGTAGTAATGTCGGCCTTCGCCTCGAGGCTCATCATACGGGTTGGACAACACATTTCTTCTGCGGCGAACTCGCTCCGGCGCAGGAGCATTGCGATAAGGGCCGAACCCTTTATGAGTTCGAGCAGCACCGGACGCACGCACACATCTACGGCCACGACCCTGGAGTGTGTGCAGGAACGCTAGGTGCCTGGAGCGCCTGGCTGCTCGGCTACCCTGACACGGCGCTCGCTCGCGTGAATGACGCATTGGCGCTTGCGGAACGGGTGAATCATCCCTTCAGCCTTGCTATGGCGCGTCTGCATGCGTCGATATTGCACCAGTTCCGACGTGACTCACCTTCGGTGCTGCAGTGCATTGAGAGCGCAGAGACCCTAGCGGCGGAGAAGCGCCTTGCCTTGCCGCTCGATCCACGAGTTCTCCGCGGCTGGGCGTTGTTGGCACCGGATAGGATTGAGCCGGCGATTGCCTCCTACCGCGCCGCGCTTGCTGATCCGGCGAAGCGAGGCACGATCCAGTACGCTCCCTATAGCTTTGCGCTCTTTTGCGAAGTGCTTTGTCGCACAGGAAACCACCCCGGCGGAGCCGAAGCCCTGACGGGTGCTGCTGCCATTGCGGAACAAAGCGGCGAGCACTGGTGGGATGCGGAAATCTCTCGGCTGCGAGGGTTGGTGGCATTATCTAGCGGCCAGCTCGGAGGGAGCAAATGGCTGCTGAAGTCTCTACAGACTGCTCGGCAACAACGGGCGAAATCACTTGAGCTCCGGGCAGCGACGAGCCTTGCCCGCTTATGGCGCGATGAGGGCAAACGCACCGCGGCACGTGATCTGCTGGCTCCGGTTTACGGCTGGTTCACTGAAGGGTTCGACACGCTCGATTTGAAAGAAGCCGAGGCGTTGCTCGACGACTTGACCTCGTGAGCCAGTCGAATGGGTCTAGCGACTTCTGAGCTTGGCCTTCTTGAAAGTCCGACAACATCCGCTTTCGCGCCGCTATTGGGGACAAGCGGGTTTTATCGAAAGGGACCGACTTGGGCGGTCTATCCCACCCTGGTCATAGAGTTCGATGACCTCTTCGAGCGTTGCGACCGATCCATCATGCATGTAGGGCGCACGCTGCGCAACGTTGCGCAATGTCGGCGTCTTGAATGCGTATCGGAGCTTTTGTGACGTCGGAAACAGCCGGCCGCGGCCAATATCACCGTCTTTCGCGGTGCCGATATCCTGAAACGATCCATCGGTAAAAGACGGCCCACTGTGGCAGTCTGAGCAACGCGCTTTGCCGTTGAAGAGCGCAAAGCCGCGTTTGGCCGCCGCGCTGATCGCGGTTTCATCCCCAGCGATCCAGCGGTCGAACGGGGACTCGTCCGCGACAATGGTGCGTTCAAAGGTCGCCAAGGCAGCTTCGATCCTGGGCCGGGTGATCGCACTATCCCCGTAGGCGCTTGGGAACGCATCGACATAGGCCGGGCTGGTGGACAGACGGTCAATCAACTCCGATCCTGTCAGATTCATGTTTGCCCCACCCATGATCGGACCAAACGTGACGGATTCGATATCCCTGAACTTCCCGTCGCAGCCCAACGGCTGGGTGAACGCCACATCGATCAGAGTGGGCGAACGAAGCGGCAGGCCTTTCGGATCCTCCCCGACCGCACGCGCAAGGCCATCTCCCCACGACAGCGACGGATTGTGGCAAGTCGCACAGGAAATGGTACCGGACCTCGAGAGCAACGGATGGAAGAACAACATCTTCCCGAGAGCCGCTTTTAGTGCCGAGTAGGGATTGCGGTCCGGGAAAGGAATCGCTGCCGGCCGACTGTACTTGGCGCGGATCTCTGCCGCCTCCTTTGATTCCTCCGCCACCGTCGAGCCAAAGCGCAGCCCCAGCGGCACAAGCACCGCAGGCAAAGCCAGGCTGACCCAGACCTTCATCGGCTCCTCGGAGGAATAATATGCCTCGTTATATGAACAACTTGGTCAAGGAAGCCTTAAGGCCCCTCTGCCCATTGGGTCGAAATGCGTCGCCACAATTTACTTTGTTCCCGTGTGATCGCGCGCTGCGTGAGGGCCGTTGAACGCTCAGGCAACCTCGTCAACACCAACTGCTGCCTGGCGCGCGAGACGGGCTTTCGCAAAAGATCGGACATCGGCACGCCACCGCCGCTCCCCCGGTCTCACCCGCAAGCTCAACTGACGAGCTGTCTCGGCAATACCATCACGATGTTGATCTCGCGCTCCAATATCTTTGAGGCAATGATCGATATGTGCAGCGCGAATTCATCTTCGATCTTGGCGGCGGTGTCCTCGTCCTTGGCGTAGACGAACAGGATGTCCCCATCGACTTCATCGAACCGCACGCCCGCGAACAGACGGTCGAACGTCCTTGCGCCGACGATTAGAGCTATGCGGGCTTGGATTGCTTGGTCTTGGATTTCGGTGAGCTGCATACGTCGGATATGGGGGCGGAGGACACCGGGGCAAGTGTTCAGACGCTCGTACTATCGCTCGATCTTTCCTTCATCGCCACGATCACGAGTTGAGCGCATCATCTCGCAAAGGCCGTTGCAATGCCTTCGCCTCTTTCCATGGCGCTCCCATCCAGACATCGCGCCGTTAAGGAACTGGTTACTAGTGACTGTCACCATTTGCTGTATTAGGTCGTCACATACAGCAGCGCATTCCGAGAACGGTTCAATACTTCGACACGCCCGGTTGGCGGTCTCTTGTAGGAGAGGCCCAATGTTTAAGGGCTTCATGGTGGCAGTTGTGGCGCTGATCAGTACAGCGCAGATCGATCAATACCTAACCCACGGTCGGTACACCGACGCGGCGATGGCTATGCTGCGGCAAATTCGTCATGCGTTTGGATTTTAGATAGTTCTTTGCGACGGAGACGCATCATGGACGGCATCTCATGGGCCGATCTCGATAGGGATGAACAACGCGCAATTGCGATATTGGGAGCCGGTCTTTCCATTGAACTGTGTGACCCGCTTGCCCTCCTGACGTTGGCTCGCCTCGGGTTGGCCATAGGGTCGCATTTGACGGTTGCTGGAGACGCCTTGCGACGAGATGCCGTTTTGAAGGGTGTCGCTAGTTAAGCGGTTCGGTATCGGTCGATCACGACAGGGGGATGGGAATGCCAAACGCAATCGAGCTGATTGTGGACGGTTACGTTCGCTTGAACAATCGGAGGGCTCTGCATGATCTGCGCATGCAGCGCCGGAAGCTGGCCGTGGACCTAAAGGCACGTACAGATTTTGATGTCCGGGCAACCGTCCAGCAGATCGAGGAAGATATCATCGTGATCGAGGCTGGGCTGGCGCGGTTGGATGAGGCGGCGACGAGCTAAGCTGCCAAAGCAGTACGCGGTTCAAGCCGCCCGATTACCTTCTTTCTCGGCCCCACGCATAACGATCTTGAGCACATCATCCGGCAACGGGCCATTGCTCGGATGACGCTCTCGAACACGGCGCTGCCGCGACAGCAGCGCGCGGGGTTCGCTCCCGCGCCGGCTTCCAACATGGAGGTGGGATGAGTAACGTCATCATATTCGGACATGGACTCTACGGCGTGGATATCGGGACGCTACACGGCGAGCCCGCCGTCTTCATCGTCCCGAACGTGGCGCCTGGCCCGGTCGGAGAGAAGATTCCGCTCGCGCAGCAGGGGCCGCTCGAACGCGAAGAGTTGCCGGATAGCTGGATTGCGATGACGTTCCCAACGCGTGAGCGCTGCAACGAGGTCGCTGACGCGCTGGTCGGATCGAAGATGGCGACCGCCGGCGCGCCGTAAGGAATCTGCAGCATACACCCGTCGATCTAAGGAATTTGCAGCCGCTGTAACGAGTCTGCAGCAGCGCAAGAGGAACGAAACCATGGCCGACCGCCGCCTGTTCGACAGCAGCTCGATGACGCAGCCGCCGGCGCCGGAGATCGACGCCATGACGTGCACGGTCGAGAATGTGGCGAGCGACGAGCCCGTGCAGATGTCGCAGGGCTTCGTCCGCTGCACACCCTATGAGCCGACGGCGGTGCGCATGATGGTCGGCGACCAGGTGATCTGGTTGCAGCCGGACGGCCCGCCGGAGATCGTCGCGTCGCCCGCGAAGACGGGTGGCGCGCTATGAACGCCATCCTTATCCTCGCCGGCCTCGCCGCGGTGTCGTTCATCCAGAACGCGGCCTTCACCGCCGTCAGTCGATCGCGCAACTCCGGCGACGTGGCTCATCACGCGAAGTGGTCGGTCGCCAGCAACGGCGTCTGGTTCGTGACGCAGATCCTGATCTGGTCGACGGTCTGGAAGGCGGTCGAGTCCGGCACCTACGCGCTGATCGCCGCCGGCGTCGTCTACGTGGCGAGCACGACGGCGGGGAGCTGCTGGATGATGGCGAAGATGCTCAAGACCGAGGCCGGCAAGCGGATGGTGGGGGCGCGATCATGATCAAGCGTATCGGCGGGCCAGGCGGCATCATCATGATGAGCGGAAAGCTCTACGTTGCGTTCCAGCGCTCCGTGCCGCATGGCGACACCGGCAGGGGTTTGGTCAAGCTTTGCTCTCGTTTCCGGTTTCGCGATTGCGCGAGCTGTCAGCTACAATAGCGGAAGAGGATCGTATTCCCCGGCGCCTGCGTTAAGCGCTCAATTGGCATTCAGCCCCATTTCCCGACTTAGGCAAGCGTGCCTGCGGCTTTCACCACCGGCCGAGCGCCGCGCTTTGGCAAGTTTTTCTATTCATCGGCCTGCGGCAATCTCTTCCAACTCTTGCTCCCAAGCGCCACGATGCAGCGAGGCTAGACTGCCCCGCCGTCAGGTCCGAACACCGGCGGCGGGCTTCTTGTGAGTTGCGTTAGTGGCAAAGCGTACCCGAGCGCCGGCCAAGAAGCCGCGAGCTTCCATGCCGGGCTTTATCAGCCCTCAGCTGCGACCCTGAAGATGAAAGCGCCTTCCGGGGCTCAGTGGATTCACGAAGTCAAATACGACGGCTACCGCATCCAGCTCCACATCGACGGCGACGACCGTAAGGCCTTCACCCGCAACGGCCATAACTGGATCAACCGATTCTCAGTCATTGCAGGAGCCCGAAGCAAAAGCTCACCAGGCCCGTCAAGAAGCCGAAGGCCACATGGGTGGAGCCGAAGTTCTACGCCGACGTCGAATACCGGGACATCACCTCTGAGGGCCCGCTGCGCGCCAGCTCCTTCAAGGGGCTCAGCAAGGGAACGGGGCGTTCCTGACGGCGTTTTCTCCGCGAGTGAGTGGAGTGCCGGCATGCCGGATCGCGTAACCCAAGCGGTAAAAGAAGCCCAAGCCATCCTGGCTCGCTATGTCGAGCCTGGCCCGCGGGACTGCCAGAACACAATCAATGACCTGCTGGCCGTCCTGGACGATGAGCGGCTTGTACGGGCGATGGAGGAGGAAGATGAGCGACAATCTCACCAAACGGGACCAGCGCGACCGTAGCATGTCAATCGGCGTTCGACTGGGACCCCCTATCGGCATCCAGGACACAGAGCAAAGCAAGGCCTGAAGGTCAGTTTTGACACACAATGCCACCCTCCAAAGATATTCGGCTAGGCGGCATTGTGCTTTTTGGAAATAGCCATGTTCAAGACAGATCGGGCGAGGCTGGTAAGAGACGCTTTATGCGGTCACTTGGGCAGAAAGCTTGAAGTGATCGGCTTGAAGGCTTCCTGCGCAAAGGTCCTGTAAAGCTCGCCGATCTTGGTCGCTTCGGCGAAGAACATTTCTTGTGCGGATTTGGCGTATTCGGCTGTCAATTCCGTGAACTTGTCGGGCGACTTCACGGCTGCAAGCTTTTCGAAATAGGCCTTGCTGGCCTCGAACGACGACTTCGCGAAATCGGTCTGAGCGGTTGTGATAGCGGTAAGATGCTGCTGAATGCTGGAAAAATCGGTCATCACAAATAGTCCTTCGTCGATCAGTTCCGGAGACATCTCCGATCCAATTGATCTCGACGTCTTATGAAGCTTTCACTGCCTCAACAGCAAGCATCGTGGGTGCACTGCAGCAATGATAATTTTGGCACGGTAGTTCTACGGCACCGCATCTGGCGCCTGTCTCGCTTTAAAAAGCAGCGCAACCGTGACTCCGTCTTCGAGCGTCGCCCTGAGCTCTAAGCTCCCGCCCCTTGAGCCGTCTTTCTCCCTGGAGCGCAACCGCCATTGTACGCCTTGGGACCCTGGGAAATTTCCCAGGTGTCTGGCCGATAGGTCGCCGCTAAACAGCTTCTGGAGCCTGGGGGGAGTAGAAGAGCGAGAATGGAAGAACTTATTGCTCAACTTGAGAAATTCCGAGCGGAGGCAGGCTATCGTGCTCAGTTGGCGAGAACTGCACCCGATAGACAGACGCGAGCGCTGTTCGAACGGCGCAGAACGGGTACGAGAGATGGTTCAGGAAATCGAGACGACGATCGCGGCGCGAACGAAACCGAGTGGTCGCTGGCAATGATCGTCCGGTGACTCCACACGCCGACATGTCGGCTTACGGGAGATGAGCCGAGTTCGGCCAACACGGTCACCAAGAGCCGCCTGTGACCCACATCGACATGCTAGTCCTGCCGTTTGAAGATGGACCCGGCTACTTCGCCATGGACTAGATTTACGCCGTTGCCTGAACGGCGTCAGATTGACGGAGTATGCTTGGCGGCATCGGCGGAACGTCCTGCCGCGCGCTCACGTTGGCCGCTCCGCGCTCATTAAAGTCGATCGTGTATCGTCTCCCCCCTTGCTCCGGTGTGCTGAGCATCCGTCGGCAAAGCAAATCGGCCAGGGCTTCATCCTCGACCGCCACGACAACCTGGCGCCCGGCCTGTCGGAACGACGAAAGAACTTCGACAAGCTGTAGGGCTCTGAAGTCGTCAATGTGTTGAACGGGATCGTCCAACATGAGCGTTTCCCATCGGGACCACGGTCTAGCCAGATGGACCGACAAAAGGAAAGCGAGACCCGCGGCTCGCCTCTGACCGCTGCTGAAGACGAATTGCGGATTGAGGTCGTTGCCCACCTTCAGACTGAGGAAGCGTCGAACATCACCACGGATGCTGTAGTCGATGCTGCGCCAGTTCGCGTGCGGGCGGAGTCGCTGGTAAATCTCGTTCAGCAGCGGGCTTATGCGGGCAAGCCGCTCATCAACGATTTCGCCCGCCGAACGCCGAACGCTCTTCTCCAGTGATTTAGCTGCCGCCACCGCGCTCTGAGCGCGCGCAAGTTCGTCCGCAGCAGCGTCGGCTTGGCGCCGCAAAAGCGAAACTCGCGCATCGACCGAGGTCAAGGCCTCGATGGCCCGCGAGGCCTCCAAGGCGTTGAGCGCACGCTCCAGCTCGACCAATTGCTCGCGCTCGTCCAGCGCTTCTCGGTCAAGCGCGCCCGGGTTCGCCGCGTTGGTTGGATCCAGCCCATAGCGTTCGAAGATCTCGATATGGGCCTCCTCTCGCGCCCGAAGAGCCCGCAACTGTTGCTCGATTGCATCCCAGAGAGTTTGCGCTTCGGCAACTTGTTGTTCCGCCCGACTGGCCGCCCGACGGGTGCTGGCGAGATTGTCCTGCGCGGAATTCACGCCCTCGGCAAGCTGATCGATCCGCGCCCGGGCGCTCTGGATGCCCGCAGCGAATTCGGCATTGGTCCGCGTTGCCGCGCAAAGCGGACAATGCCCGTCGTGGAGGCCCAGCGCCTCGCCATGTTCCACCAGGATGGACAACGAAGCGGCAATTTCACTCGCCCTCGCCTCAACGTCATAGGCGCGCTGTGCCACTTCCAACTCGGCCCTGAGGCGATCGAAGTTGGATCGGGCAGTTTCCAACGCCGCATTCGCTCCCTCTCTGCGGGCCACCTCGTCTGGTGAATTAAGCGCCCTTTGGTGCGCCGCGATTTCATGTCCCTCAAACGCAGCAATGCCGAGACCTTCGAGGCGCCTACGTCGATCGGGAAGCGTTCGCTGAGCGAGGTCGATCCTCTGCGCAAGTTCTCCGCCCGTCGGCGGGATGACCCGATCGAGCACCCCCATCGCCGTGGAAATGTCGCCGCTCCGGTTCGCAGCGTCATTTGCCTCCGACAGTTGCACAAGCCCGCCCTGCAGTACCGACCGGGCCTGTTGATAGGATTCTTCAACGCGGCCGCAGGCCGCCTCCGCGAGTGTAACCACGGCCTTCGCCTTAGCCGCGAGGTCGGCGCCCTCGACGGACCCAAGGGCCGCGCGAACCAGATCGAACCGTTGCGTTTCGCTCAGATCGAGACTGAGGCTCGCGATCCACTCGTCCCTGATGACCGAGGTTTTGCAGAGCTGCCTAAGCGGATCGTCGGGCGCCGCACCCTGACAGAGCTGGGTTTCGATTTCGCTCGGCGTCTTATCGCCGCCACCGTCCCGAGTGCGTGTGATGGAAAACGTTTTGCCGTCCCGATCGACAAAGGACGCAGTCACATAGTGGCTCGACGGTGAACCATCACCCCGCCACCATATGTAGTCACGAACCGACTCCTTCGAGGCCGACTCCACTGTGTATTTCGCAATCTCGCCGAGAATAGCGAACTCGACAGCGTCACAGAGTGTGCTTTTGCCCACCCCATTACGCCCGGTGATGACGGTGAAGCCCGGTCCGAAATCGACACGGACTTTTTCGCGAAACCCGCGGAACCCGCAAACTTCAACGTAGTCGAGCCTCATGTCGGACTCCCCAATATCTCGGCGACGTCCTCTGGCCGCAGATCTCCCAAGAAGGCGTTCAGCGCCTCGACCGGAACATCTTTCGCGCGAGAGCGCAATCTGTCGGCGATGTCATCGTTTTCGAGAAGCGGCTTAGCCTTGATCGGGGTTAGTGGCATCAGCACGTTCGTCACGTCGTCCGCCGTTTGCATCGCGGTTCGTGCGATTTTTCGCGTCAGAGCGAAGTTCTCCTCCAGCTTCTCGACCTGGTGCTGGAGGGTTGGCGCCAGCTCGGAGGTCAAAAACACAGAGTAAACGTTCCATGCCTTGGCCCCGGCCGCCCGCAGTGCCGCCGCGTGTCGCGCCAGAACCCGCTGCTGGGCCGCTTGCCAAGTATCCAGCAGCTCTTTAGCGCTGCCAAAGACGTGCACGAAACCGACCACCGTCGCGCTTTCGAAGCAGATCACGGGCGGAGACGTACCAGTCCATGGCCAGGTATCATAACCAGCCTCACGAAGGACGACTTCGCACTGTGTGCCTATGTCCATCAGATGCCCAACTCCAACCTCGCGCCATCAAGATCGTACCAGTCGCCCATCCCTGTCGGACGAATAAAGTTACCGGCAGACCCTGGCCGAACGACGCTTCCTGGCAGGGGCAGGTTAGTTGCACCGGCCGCCACGACCATATCTGTCGGAGCGATAGCAGGTGCTTCGATAAATTTGGTCCGGAGCTGGCTGAGAACCGTACCCGCGCCATTCACGACCCGAATTGATCGGCCGGCGAGATCGTAGCCCATACCTGTTGGGGCGGCTCCAGCCTGCCTGAGCAGCAGATGGAAAACTCCCAAGATCTCACATTGGCTCGGCTTTGACCTGCTGGCCGGCTGTCCCGCAGGAACTCCTTCAGCATCGCGTCTCAGACTATACAGTGTCTCGTTGTCGAAGTCCGGCGGTTCCAGCCATGCGGGATCACAAGCCACTCCGGCCGATGCCTCAAATGCCTGCTTGCCGGCAGCAAGAACGCCACCAAGGTAATTCCGGGAAAAGGCCTTTCTGAGCTCGTCCAGCGCCTCTGCCCCAGATTCCTGCACGTGCGTGAATTTGACCTGTGGGCCGTTGGCTAAGGCCCATAGGTCCGGGGCTTTAGCTTGGAGCGCCGCCGCATCCGCCAAGTCGATTACTGTGACGGAAAGGGGAGCAAGCCCGTCCAGGACCGCTCCCAGCAGAGTGTTCAGGTATGCCCAGTCCGACCAGAAGCCGACCACCAGCAGGTCCTTCTGCCGGAGGTTTGCCGCCATCCACGTTTTGCTCTTCGCTATACGGTCTGTGATGGGCTGTTCGCCCAACTGCGACGGAGCCCATACCGTCGCCAGCCGGTCACGCATCGCGCATCCGTGAAATTTCAAGAGCGGACCCTGAGTGCGAAATCGAATGGTCGCCTCGTCTCCGTCCAGCGAATTTTGAAAATCAAACCCGTTCGCAACCGCGGACTGCTCAATCAGCGTGTCGTAGTTGGCGGATAGGGCCGCTACCGCTGCTCGCGTGACGAGGAAATCCGCCACCGCCGCGTGGCCGGCGTTAGGCGGCTTCACGAACATCTGCCAAGGCACAAGGCTTTCGATGAATACCGACTGGAGCGTGTGAAGGCCGACGAAGTGCTGCGCAAACGCTTCGAGATCGTGGCGCATCACCGGATTGCAGGCTGGGTCCGTTTCCAGAGTGTACTTGTCAAAACTAGCTTCAGCGACTCGCCATGCCGCCGGAAGCTTGCTTGGCGCCGCCATGGAAAGGCCAGCGCCGCAAACAATTACCAGCCGTCCTGCATGCATTGACGCGAGCAACTTTGTTTTGGTCTCTGCTTGCAATGGCTCGCCTCATCCCGATCGGTTGGCCGATCTAACCCTCGTTGTATACGTTGGCAAGACGAATGCCGCGCCTTTCGCGAGGATCACCGTCCGCAGCGGCTAAACGCGATGCGTACGTCCCGTTTCGCTCGAGCCGCGAGTCGGCCGTGACGGTGGTAATGCCGCTAAACTTTCACAGGCCATCACAGTCTGAATTTTTTGAAATGAGCCGCCGTGCAGAGACCCATCGCCCCGCCAAAAGCGCCGGACGTTTACCAGGCTTGGTAGGGCCTCGAAAACTGCGTGTCGCTGCGGATTGAGACTTTGGCGGTCCATTGACCGAGGGCGCCCCGGCGGCAGGTCCTCTAGTCTGGCGCGACGCGGCCACAATCCCGGATCTGCTCGCCTCGGTGAAAGCCGCTCTCCGCTTGCCGATGCAGAGGCCGGGCAGATCGGTCAACCAACATCGTCGGCGGGGCTTGTCGTCTGCGTAAGCCTTGTTTGGAGACGTCGGCCGCTGGAGCCGGTACGGGCATCGTCCGAACGTCGAAGTGCTGCCCGGATGGCCTCTCCGCCGACGTCGATGGCATAGCCCATAGCAACTCTCCCAATTTTTTTTGCGCGCCTGTCTTGCTCGCCCATCCTTAAGGTGCCATCATAAGTTGAGTTAGACGCCGGATTGGGGATACCGGTGATGGGGATATTTGTCGGCGCACTACGCGCCGCAGCATTTTTTGCTGCGTGCTTAACCGCTTTTTATGCGAACTTCAGTTCGGCGGACGAGCTGAAAGCGCCGGATCCATTTAAGGCTGCTTCGACGAGGCTCAAAGACCTCTCGTCTTTCGTCGACAATCATCTGCAGACCGTCGAAACCCTCAACAAAGCGGCCAGCACGAAGATCGCAGGCGGCAAAAACCAAACTATGGACGTCAGTTCTTTCAGCCAGATCGCCGGCAAGGGAACGGGCGCAAATATCAGAGCGATCGAGAATACCCTACGCTTTCAACAATTGGACTCGGCACCAGATATTCGCAAGCTCGATTATCTGCAGGGTCACCAGACGCAACTTCAAGATTTTTCGAGCAAGCTCCATCAGGCGCAAATAGACCTTCAGACCCTAGCGGCACCCGACGCTAAGCAGCGTTTCGACGCCATTATTGTTCCGACCGATATGCAGGAGATTCTTCAGCTCGGCACGGATGGACGCTCGCTTCCGTTGCCGCCTCACCTGCAGGGGCTCGGTGGGCTCAAGCCAAGCACCCTCACTCCTTACGTTGTCGGTCCCGGCTCGGCCGCGACCGTCGACTATCCTTCCGTTGTCGAAATTGCGTATGCTTGGGATGGATACGGGTCATCTGCGCTATGCACAGGCACATTGATCTCGTCGACGGCCGTCCTTACGGCTGCGCATTGCTTTTGCGAACAGGTTGAAAAGAAGACGGCAAAGGACTGCTTATCCGCCACCCACAAGCGCGGCCAGGAAGATGTGAAGATCGACGACAAGCGGTTCGTGTCGGTCTTCTTTCATGATCGCGGCGTCGTATCCGTCGATCAGATCATCATAAATCCGGACTATGCATTCCCCAAGAAGGATCTAGCTATCCTAAAGCTGTCGAAGGAAATCACCGATGTGATGCCTGCGCCGCTTAACACGGTACGCCCCATTAAACCCGGAGAATTCGCGACGATAGTGGGGTTCGGTGTGCATAGCCCCTTGAAGGCCAATGGCGTTCCCCAGCCGGGCCCTCCCGTCGACGGATCGGAAGGTATAAAACTGTGGGCGACCATTCAGGCTTCGGCCTGCAAAGATGCCAGCTTCAGCGAGGATTTCTGTTGGAGCTACAAGCTCCGCAACGAGAACAAGATCCTCGGAAGCACGTGCCACGGAGATTCAGGAGGTCCCGCGTTTGCAACAATCGACGGTACACTGAAACTCGTCGGTGTAACGTCGGGCGGACCCGACGACTGCCGAACCGGGAAAGGCGGACCGACTTACGACGTAGAGGTGTTCAAAAACATTCCTTGGATCACTTCCGTCGCTGGATCGAATGCGAATGCCGCCTTCGCAGCAAATCCGAATGCGTTCTTCAAGAATCCTAGCGCACGGGCCTATGGCGCGCCCTATCACCTTTTCATAAACACTCCGGATCACTCGAGCGGAACTTTCGCGATCGTCAACGCGAGTGGCTTTCTCACCGTCAGCGTCAATACGACTCCGACCTTCGCTACCCTGATGCTCGAGCTGACAGCGCCGGGCGCAACCAGTCCAGCCTGCACCTCTTCGGTCGCGGATGCGTTCGCAACCTGCACCGTGCAGTCGCCCGCCGTCGGGACCTGGAGCGTTCGGGTCACCGGCGCCAGCCCTCAGGAATCCCAAGTCGTCGCGGCTGTCAGTCATTAGCGTCCGGGTTGCGGATATTTGTAGCTTTGCTTGTGGGGTATTTCGAATGCGTATGGTCAGTTGCGCGATTGTCTTGGCGGGCGGAATGTTGGTAGGCGGCTGCAGCATCATTCCGGAAATGCCGGACGACACCAGCCTTCCGGTTCGAGAAATTCTTCAACACACCGCGTGCGAACTGCGGTACGCCTTCAAAAAACTTAGTGATCCTCAATACGCATCGTTCAAGGCCAATAAGTGGCTCGTCGCAATCAAGCTCTCACCAAAGGTAGATTCCGAAATCAACGGGGGCGTCGGTTCGACTGGTAAGAGCACGACCCTCTCTGCTGCAAAATATTTCAACAATTGGGCATTCGGGTCGATTGGTTCTCCCGGAGGGGCGGTCGATGCGAAGGGGACTCGTGATGTCTCAATCACATTCAAGACGAGCTCAAAGGAGCTCATTTTGAATCCAAAAAATCAGTTGATTTGCCCAGTGGACAGCCCCCGCGCGCACGTTCTGACCGAACATCTTGGCATTGGTGAGTGGCTCATCCGTCTCGTCGAAGCCAAGGATGTCGCCATGGGGTCGCTCGCTAAACTGGACTCGCCGACCTACAGTTCGCAAATATTCGTCAAGTTCAGCGGCAACGGAAATTTCACCTATAGCTTTCCGTTCGGCACCGCCTTCGGTGCACTGTCTGGATCATACGATATGGACGAGACCCTGCTCATAACGCTGAGTCCCGATACCAGCAGCAGCGGTACTCTCGTCGTTCAGACCCTCCCGACGGGAGGTAACTTCAAGGATGGTCCTGACCACGTCACTGTCATCAGCCGCGTGAACGCTCAAGAGAAGCTGGACACCACCACCAACCAGCAAAGCATCATCAACGCCATCCGCAATCTTCCTCGCCAGTGAGTGCGTCCAATGTCCGGATTTGTTCTCTTTCTGATGTTCTTCGTGTCGCCGCCTGCGGCACCGGGTAAGCAGGTCTGGAGTCTCCACAATACAGATCATGTTGAGTTTGCGTCGATGGACGCTTGCAAAAAGTATGGCCTGCTCATGCAGGCTAGATTTCAGAAGGTCGATACCATCAAGATCCGCGGATGGTGCGTCAACCAGAAGGACGGCAACAGCACGTACAATGTCAGGGATCCGCACCTTCCGGTAACCAAGGGGGATATTTATGAGATCCCGACCGACTTGAGTGACGCAGCCTCTAAGGAAGGCTACTAAATCAGCTTGAGGAGCGATCAATGGAAGACCGTCGCGGGTGCTTTCGTTTGGCTGGCGGAGCTCTCACCCTAGCCTTAATGGCTCGACCGGGGTCGACAACCGCAACCCCCGGCCAGCCTTCCATGCCTGATCCAATGCAATTTCAGAGTGGAGACTTCCTCTGGCCGAAGAAGCCGGGAGTGTTTGTACCTTATGACGCCGGACCACCACGCCCCGTGGATGCCGACAAGGCCAAGTGGATCGAGGAGCGTGATCGGTTTATCGCCGACGTAGCTTCAAAGGCGCCCTATTTTACGCCAGCTCAGACCGAGCGGATGCGTAAGCTCACCTATGAGGACTTCCATGAGAAATACACCGGCACCCGTAAATCCGGAAACGCGACCTACTCCGCTGGCGGGCCCATATACGTAGGCCATGTCGCTATCATCGACATCGACCAGGCAGGTGCTCCGTGGATCATCGAGGCGCTCTGGGGCAAAGGCGTCATTCGCCGCCCTTATTCCGATTGGACGACTGAGCGAGCCGGCGAAGTGGTATGGCTCGGGCGTCTTGCCAAGCTCTCATCCGCCGACCGCGCTCGAATTCCTGATGAAGCGAGAAAATACATAGGCAAGCCGTACGACTTTTGGAATTTCAACCTGAATGACGACACCGGATTCTATTGCAGTAAACTTGCCTGGCTGGCGGCATTTCGGTCATTGAAGATTGCCGTGGACGACGATCTCAATCCGAAACGAGCTTTTTGGTTCTCGCCCAAGCAATTTCTCTATGTCACTCGCATGACGCGCCTGATCAATCCCGGTCCTTACGGTTCCCGATAGCGATTACCGCCCTCCTAGCCCCGAGAGTGCGCGCTTCAATGTCGCCGAGGCGTCCCAAGCGCCTTCGTTTAGAATCGCGCGGGCCGCCGTTCCGCTGGTCCCGTGTTAAAAGGATAAGTCTTCGGTTCTCACAGCAGTCTCCCTGATTGCGAGACCACTCGGCCGATTTGCTCGCCATTACTCAACAACAAATACTAAACACCAATTGCCTTGAAAACAGCGTCTACGGGGTCAGCATAGAACGAAGTCTGAAACTTCGTGAAAAGTTCGGCCGGCACCGTCGCTATATCAGTGGCGCTGGCCATCGGAATCAAGATGCGCTTAGCGCCGGCGTCGAAGGCGACCTGAAGACACTCAGCGAGGTTGTCGACCCGTCTAACACTACCGCCCAAGCTCATGTCACCCAACACGACCATCTGGTCCTGGAGCGACTTCTGGATCGCGCCAGAGGCGAGCGCAATGAAGCTCGCCAGCGTCATGGCCGTTGCAGCGCCCGTATTATGCATCTCCACCAAGTGGAGATGAAAATCTCTGTCACTGGCCTTAACGCCGCTGCTGATCCTGGCGATGTTCGCCCTGAAGAAGTCGAAAGCCACTTTGGTCGCCTCGCGCGCTGCAGCGTTTGAGGTGAGCCCTGAGGTCGAGATCTTGCCTCCCCCGGCGGTCACCTGGGTCTCGATGCGATAGAGGCCAAGATGCCCGTTCGCACCGGTCGAAACTGTGTAGAGAAATCCCGGATTCAGCGGTCCTTCCGGAATGAGCTTGCCACCACCCTGCTCCGGAATACTGACGAACCTCTCCTCGTTCGTCTCGGTGTCGATATAGGAGAAGTGAACGTCCCAGAACTCCATCCCACCAATCTTCTTCAACTGCTCCTTGATCCGACGGCGCCCCTCCAGCGCGTATTCGAGGCAGCGCCGGACGGCATCCTTGTCGTAGTCGCCGCGTGGGTAAAGCAGCTTCAAGAGGCCGGAAACCGTTCGGCGAACGGCGATCGTATCGCGCTGGTTGAGGTTGTTGCCAAGCTTGAAGAAGCGTTCGATCGCGTCCCCGAAGGTGTGCTTGCGCATCTCACGCATGAACTCGGCCAGATAGTCGACGATCAGCCCGTATTGGTTCGTGAAGAACTCCGGTCGCATCTTCGGAATTTCCCAGCCTGGGATGTAGGCATGGAATCGATCTAGAAACGCCGTGTCGATCATGGCTTCCGGAAATGGCGCCAGCAAATGACTTGTCTTCACCAAAGCTTCGATGTTGCTGATGTTGCCGACGAATACCATCGACGCATAGGCAGAGATGGAATCCTTGCCCCGGGCAAACGAACCCGACGCCATGTAGTCCTTCATGATCTGGATGCCGTCATTCTCCTTGAAGGTGATGCCGGCAACTTCGTCGAACGCAACGACATCCCAGTAACCAACCAGACCGACGGTTCGGCGCCCCATGTTATAGAACAGGTTGGCGACCGTCGTCTGACCTCCGGATATCAAGATGGTATTCGGACTGATCTCCTTGTAGATGTGTGACTTGCCCGTTCCCTTCGGTCCCAATTCGCAGCAATTGTAGTTGTTCTCTACGAGTGGAATCATGCGGGCAAGCATGTGCCACTTGGCGCGCTGGTCCAGGGTCGTCGGCTCCATGCCGGTCGACCGCATCAAGACGTCGATCCACTGTGCCTCGGTGAACGCGGAACGGCCCACGAAGAGCTCTTCCATGTCCATGTTCGGCATCTGAATGGGCTTTAGCTCGCGAATGATGAACGGCGAGGTCTTTTGGCCTTCTTCGTGGAAGTATTCGATGGTGACGATGCACCAGATCCCGCCGACGAGTAGTTTTTCAAACTGACGGACGAACTGGTCGGAAATCTCGACGTCCTTCGCGCCCAGGTTAGCAAGGAAGGCTTCATAGGAGTTGCGGCGCTCGTTCAGCTTCACCGTGATCTTGTCGATGATCTTGTAGCTGCCGCGCTCGCGTATCTTGGACTTCACCTTTTCGGCTTCGTCCGGACAGACATAGTTCTCGGCCAGGATCTTCTTGACAGACTCCAGGCCGTCCCTGATCGTCACATCGTCGTCGGACGCACAGTACATGCCGAGGAGATACTCGAGGACATAGACTGGAACATTAGCGCCTTCCTTGACGAGCTTGGTCAGATCCTTCCGGACGACCTTTCCCGCGAAGTTCGCGTTTAACAGCGTGTCGATGTCGTCGGCCATACCCAACTCCGAACTCAGAACTCATCCATGAAGGCAATATTGATCGACACTTCCACGCGGCCTTCCTCTGCCTCCGTAGCCGCGTTGCGCAGCACCAGGTAGTAAGGCTTTTTCTTGTCGTAGGTGCGCTGTTCGAGCGACAAGACGACCCGCCGCTTCCGTTCCTCGAAGACGTCCGACGCGCTGTCGAACGTCATGCGCTCGATGTTGGTGATGGGCGTCGGTCCATCGTAGACGCCGATATCCAAGGTAACCGCCTTCCGCCGGTCCGTTACCTTCTCGGTCTGAAGGAGTTCCACCGCCCAACGGTTAGTCGTGATCTTGTGCGTTTGGCCCAGGACGGTCACCGGCACCTGGGTCGTCCGGGTCCGCTCGCGGGACGAACCCTCCTTTTCCCTGACGGTAACGACCGGCACGACGATTTCCTGCAGCATGGCGCCGCCGTGGACGAACCGGGATCCCCCCACGAAGTGGAAGCGGTTGTTGCCCTTCGGGATCCAGAACTGCATGCCGCCATCCGCCCCCGCGGTCACCGAGGTCTCCCCACGGTATGCCACCTCTGATTTCGGAAGATCCCTCCCGAGCAGATATCGCTTCTTGGCAATCAGCGTCCCCGCCGGCCGGTCCTTCAGTGCATTCTTGTCGGTCAGGTCGAGCCGCCTGTCCTGATACAGAAAGCCATGATCGGCAGTCACGAACACGACCGCACCATTAAGCTTGTCGATGATCGTCTTCTTGACCAGGTCGGCGATCTCACGGACAGCCTGTTTGACCACCTCGAAGGTCTCTCCCTCGGTGGACGCGCTGTCGCCGCGGGCGTCGATAACGTTGTGATAGATGTAGACGACCTCATACGGACGGACCAATTCGCGACCGTCCTCTTTTTTCATCTCACGAATCTCATCCGCCTTTACGGCAATCCCCTTCCGCTTTCCGAGAATGGTCGTACGATTGGCGGCCGCGGAAGATACCCCGTCGACCAATACCGGCTCTCCCGCAACGGGGTAAGTTAGCTTGGCGTGCGGCAAGAGGGCAGCCATCCCGAGGGCCGTATAGGACGGTAGGACCCCCAGCATCGGCTCGATCGAAGCGTTCACGCGAAAACGGCCGTTCAGGTCGTCGATGAGTTCCTTCGCTGCCTCATACCGGAAGGCGTCGCTGACGATGACGAAAACCCGCTTTACGCTGTCTTCGAGGGCCGCTGCGACCTTGGCGTCGAAGAACCTCTGCTGGTTGCGGATTCCGTCCAGCTTCCAGTCCTCGAGCAGTCCGGCATCCAGGAACGCCCCCCATTTCTGGCTTACCTTCTGCAAGAACCAGTTGACGTAGCACTCCTCGACGGGCGTCTTCAGCCCCTTCAAGACGTCCCAGCCTTCGGCCTCGGCTCGGTCGGCGGCCAACATGAAGTCCCGGTACAGACGGTCGAAGCGCCATAGCTCGGAGGCGTAAGCGTCGAACATGTCCTTGGCACTCGGATAAACGAAGCCGTCGCCGAACTTGTTGCGCAGATCGAAAAGGTCGGCGGCGGCCACCAGCGCCTCATAAACGGCGTGAAGGGCCTTCCGGTGGCTAACGTCGCCGCCCCGCTCCGGATCAGCCCAGTAGCCATCCTGGCGTCTCAAGGCGATGGCCTTAACCTCCGCAGGCTTGATTGCGGATTTGGTTTCGACAATCCGGTCCCTCAATTGGGCAGCAACGTATTTTTCGACGACTTCGAAGGTCTTCACTTCGAGCAAGGCCTCCATCCGCATCGACGGCAGCCACTTTTCTATGCCCACCGAGCCCGCCACCAAGTCCGAGAGGCGGTCAAAGGCTTCCGAGCGGGTATGGCTGTCACGCCACTGAGCGAGACAGACGCCGGCATTTGGCCACCTGTTCCGGGGAAGGCAGAGGTGCCCGAGCGCCGTAGGAATCTCGGATCCAGCAAAATGGGCGAAGTCGGTGACAAATAGCCTGGTCAATAGGCTGCGTAAGGAAGGCGCCGGGTCGTCATATCCGAACTCAATCTTTGCGAACGACCAGAACGGCTCAGCCAACGCGAACTTTTCTACCTCGTTCCACAATTCCGACTCGGACTGCAATCCATCGACGAAGGAGGCGCTCATCAGCGCCGTCACGATATTCTGAACGTCGGGCTGCTCGACCCGAGCGATGACAGCCAGCATCTTGCGGTCGATGTCTGAAGCGCGGTCCGTCTCATGGAGCAGCTTTTGCAACCGCGCGACCCGATCCTTGTTTGCGAGAAACTTCGATCGCAACTTGAGGTGATCGCGCAGCGTTTGATCAAGCAGCCCCAGTTCTCCATGCAGGATCGAAGCGCGATCCGCCCTAAACGTCCTGCCGTAGAGCCTGACGTCCAGCAGCCAGTCTTCGGCCGGAGCCGGTACCTCAGCGGCCGAATACAAAACGAATTGCTGCTTGGGCTCCTGACGCTCGATCCGGATCTTGGTCTCGAGTTGTGGCAAGCCGTCGATCTTTACCAGCTTGGCCGCACCCAGGTTCAGCGCTTCGATTCCGTCCTCGAACTCTCGATCGGGGTCGTTCCAGAAGACGATCCTGTGCCCCTCCTGAAAGAGGCGAGCAAGGGCGGTAGAGACCTGGTCCTCATTCATCGTCATCACCTGACACCTTCTTCACCTCGGCCAGGAGATTTCCGAATTTCGCGTAATTGACCCTCACCCCATCATCAAGATCGAGATTGATCCTCAAATCCGCAAAATGCCGGAGTTCTTCATCAAATTTGACAAGCTCAGCCTGTCTTTTTGTCAGCTTCTCCAATTCTTTGCGCATTTTTGTCTGACCGCTCGCGCTCGCCGAGGATTCGACGGCCGCTTTAATTTGCTCAGCCTTTGCCCGCATTCGACCCTGGAGCGGAATCACGTACTCCATTCTCATCCGCGACAGCGTACCGGGAGCGTACCTGTGAACGTAGACAAGGCACTCAAACGCCTTCTCTTTACCCGACGAGAACAACCAGTAAATCGGCCGGTTTCTGTAACTCTGCAAGTGATCTTTATAAAACTCGCGGCTCAAGTATCGCCGGATTGTATCAACTGGCGTCTCCTTGGGCTTAACGCCCAAGGAATCTGCGATAAACTTAAGATTGTTCTCGACAGTATTTTGGTCCCACGCCGCCCGCACAAATTGACGAAACTGGTTTGCCGCATCTTCTTCGAACCAGTCTTCATCTGTCACGGGGATGATCCCATCGGTATCGCTTGCGAACTCGGACTTCGAAGAATTGGGTTCACGCAGCGCGAGTCCAGGTCGATCAAGACTATAGCGCGACAAGAGGCACCCGACGGCGTATGAAATCAGGCTCTTAGCGTCCGCCGACCTGTCCGCGCGCAGAAGAGTGACCTCCTCTACCGGGACTTCATCATCAAGTTCGTCCTGAAGATTGTAGGCTTCGATAAATAGTCGATTGTTTTGTTCTTCGAGGCTCTTGGTATCGGAAATCTGCAATTGGCAATGAAAATCCCATGCCGCAAACGTTCTCTCGATAGTCGGCTGCTTAATCTCAGGATCCAAAAACGGATGGCGCTGGAAATCCCAAGACGTTTCATTGCGATCCCAATCGCTCCGCGCAATATCAACCAGCCTCGTCACAGCACGATCGACTTCAGTCCGCCGATCAATAGGCGAATACGGCAGCAGCGCAAAATACCCGACGTCGAAATGAAGGCTTGGACTCAAGGCCGAAATATAATGGTACACCAACTTTGTATTCAAAAATCCGAGGATATTGAACCTGTCACCGTTTTCCGTTGGAAAACACGAATGAGCCGAATTTGCGAAGATATAGCCTTGCGGTTGATAACGGAATGCCGACTTTGCCGATGTCACATCCGACCAAGTCGCGCTTGGCCGGAAATAAAGTTGAGGGCTTCTTACAACCGACTTTGGCCGGAGACCCTTTATCTCCGCACCGCCATTCTCCCAGAGAACGACGAATTCGTTGTTGCCATACCACTTTCGAAATAGGCCGCCCTTATTGTACGGCGCCCACTTTGCTCCACATTCTTTGAACGCGGCTTCGCTATCGTGACCGAAGCCTATCTTGTCGTACGGAACTTCGTGCCAGAGTCGGACGAAACGCTTGTTATCAGAAGTGGACAATCCTTGTTTTGCCTCCGCGAACGCAGAGATCGCGCTTCCCTGAAACATCTCCCGCAATCGATCACTAATCCAATACGAGATCGGACTGCCCGGTACCGCTTGAAACTCACCGCTTGTTGCCGTGAAATTGCGGCTTTCGAAGAAACGATTGCGGAGCTCCGCGTTGCCAGAGACACTTCCCTGTTTGTCGAAGAGGCGCTTGTACGCTCCCCGGTAGTTTACAAGTTTGACCTTTTGGATCACGAATGAAACGGAGCCGTGGTCCGAACCAAACACACCTCTGCCGTTATGAACGAGTGACGTTATCGTATTCTCGATGGACGCAAATCTGCGAATTTCACTGTAGGTGGATAGGAACATCCAACTGGGAATGCTGATCATCCCGAGTTGACCGCCTTCCTCGAGCAGGGCCAGCGTCCGCTCCAGAAAGTAAGCGTAGAGATCCGAACTAGCGAACTGGAATGCTCCTTCGACAAACTCTTTGAGCTTTCTATTGAAAAACTTCGATCCCATGTACGGTGGGTTAGCCACCGCAACCGAATATTTTCTGGCTAGGATTTCTGCCTGCTTTACGATGGGCCTTAGATTTCCGAGCGCTTCAGCGCGGGCGGCTCGATCTACCAGGTCGCCCGGAGCGGTTCTGTCGAGAAGCGCCGCTATTTGAGGCAGCGTTTCAACGAGGGTATCCGGAACAACAATGAGTGAGCCAGCCGTTTTCGCATCTACGAATAGTCCGACCAACTCTCTCAAAGCTGCTGGCGACCAAGTGGGTCGCTCCGTTATCGTCAGGATTGGCTGATGAAGCGAGTCCGGCATCAAATCATCCGCCGGAATAAGTTCCCGACGAACGTCGGGGACAATAGATTTGATGAGATGTTCTAGGTCGACGGAATTGGTTTCTTGGAGCGCCATTACATTGATTTGCGGTGGCTCCTTTTCTGCGAACAACCGCCTATCATCAGCGCGAGCTTTCATCACCAGGGCAAAACCTGCCAACTGAGCCGCGCGATCGTCAATATCCAAGCCGAAGATGTTTTTTTGGAGTATGAGCCGTGGTATTTGTCGCAGGGTATACCCCTGCTCCAGGTAGATTTCTTTTAAGAGATCATACCCTTCGACAAGAATGTGCCCTGACCCGCAGGCCGGGTCGATCATCGTGAGCTTCTCGGGGTCCAACTCTGGCGGTGCAAACGCCGCAAGCATGCGTTGGACATCATCGGACTGCAAAGGCGGCTCGATATAGAACGCCATTTTTTCTTTGAGCGGCGATTCCGGATGGCCGGCCAGCCATTGTGCTCCCAGCGAATTTTGCACCATGTACTTCACCACCCAATTCGGTGTGAAGAGTTGCGTAGCCGCTGGAATGTCTTCCGACTTTACGACCTTCCCAATTACTTCTTCGTGGCGCTGGGCGACATAGTATTGATACAGCCAGCCGATGATTTCGATTTCTTTCCAATCGTCTTCTTCGATATCTGAGACCATCTGCCGAATAAGTGAATCTGTATGAAGCAGATTGTCTGGAAGAAGAAGTTCCGTCTCGTCGTCGATGCGCTCGAAAAGAAATGGCATAGCCGTGTTAAGCGCATTGCATTGCGCGATCAGAATCAATCTATACAGTTCTTCGTCTTTTTGACCGTCGAGCCGCAACTCGATGATCCTTTTCCGCCCAAGACCGGGTAATTCAACCTGATCTGCATGCTGGAGGATCTCCGGCGTTGGATCGCCTGCGGGGTGACTCAAGACCCTGTAGCCATGATCCAGATAGCCGTGGATCTCCATAAACCTGATCGCTGCAAACCGGTTGAACCAAGTATAAGCCGCAGCATCCACGACTTGGTCAAAACCTTTAGTTTGTATGCGCTGATCCAACAGGTTTCGCTGAAATGCGACCTTTGCGGGAAATGCCGTCCCGCCAATTATGGCGTAATCACCTTCACGCCGAATAGACGCTGCTCCATCTGCCGTCACACCGATCTTCGCGGCACGAGCGGTCACCGCCGCAATAAATTCGCGACGGGCCTTCGGAGCGTAAGTTTCGAGGGCGTTTCTATTCATTTACCCTGTACTCTCACACGCTCAACGCAGATCGATCGGTTCATTGGCCGCCAACGCATCATCGCAGACCGCCTTTAGGTCAGCGAGGAAGCGGTCGACATCTTCGCGTGAATCCAGAAAGCCAGGCATCTTCTTCAAGTCGATTATCCTGACTACGCGCGGCTTCCGGAATACCGGCGTTGGGGCCGGACCATTTGGCACAGCCGGCTGTTTGGCTCTGGCAAACTTCTCGATCGCTTCCAGGGCGTCATCCTTCAGGTCCTCGGCAATCCTCGCGGCTTGGAGAATGCTTGGGATGCTGAGGTCCGTTTCGACGGAACTGCGCAAGCTTTGCAGCGGCGCCAGAGAGGCGTGCCTCAGTTCCGAGGTGGCCTCCACCTGGCCGAGCGCGGTGGTCACCTCGGAGGTAAAAGTGTCGACCCGGCCGAGCACTTGCGCGCGACGGGTTCCGAGGGCCGCGTCGTTCACGGCCTGAACCGCTGAGATCAGACCCGCGACTTCCTTGATCAGCGGGTATGGCTCTGGATGGGCCAGAATCATCTGCATCCTGCTCAAGGCGGCCTTGGCCGGCTCGCTTTTGTCGATTTCGTGCTGGTTGATCTGGAATTCGGTAGTTTTCTGCCGCAGTCGATCCCAGACCGGCCGCTGGTTCTTGTAGAAATTGTCGATATCCGCCGACCGGTCAGCAAAGCCGCGTGCCTCGTCCTTTCCGGACACGAAGAACTGGATCAAGGCGTAGCTGTCCGTGTTGGCCACAAGCCGACGCAGAAACGAGATACACTCGTTGATGGCAGTGGCGCCGGGGAAATTTCCGGTCTCGGCCAGCGCCTTGTATCCGGTCAGCTTGATGGTCCACTGTTGACCTTGAGCCCGCACGAAGGCGTCGAGGGCGTCTTCCCCGTCCGGACCCATCTGCCCGAAGACATCCTTGGCCAGGCTCCTGGCCTGCTGCAGCATCACGGCGTCCACGGTCTGCCGCTTCACGACAATGATGTTCCGCCACTGCTGGACGCTCTGGAGGGTTTCAGCGGCCGCTTCGCGGGACACCGCGACCGCATTCTGGATCAGCGACACCTCGCCGGCGACGACCAGGCGCGCCACGAGCAGGATTGTTTGCCATTCGGGCCATCCGTACGGCCGCTTCGAAAATTTGTCCTGGGCAAGGTCATTGAGAATGACGCGCCGGTTTGCATCACCCATGAGCCGCACGAAGTCTGCGACCTCCTTGAGTGCAGTGGCATTGGCTTGCGCTCCACCCAGGCCCAGGGACGGTTCCTGGGTATCCGGCGCAAGCAGTACGGCGCGGACCTCCTTCTGCGGTTCGGCTGCAAGATGCTGCAGATAGCCCAGCTTGGGGAAGGTGTTTTTCACCAGGTAGGTGAGCGAATTTTCCAGGCGAACCGAAGGCTTTTCGCCCTTGGAATTGACGGCCTTGCCGGCGGCAAAGAACTCGGCATCCGAGAACATCGAGCCCAGGAGCGTCACAAGCCTAGCCTTGCGCATCCGGTTTTCGTCGGCGCGGTCCTTGAGGATTGCTTTGGTCCTTGGGGCCAGACCGTCGTCATTCTTGCGGGTGATGAACTTTTCGGTCTGGAGGTATTCGCGGAGCTCACGCGCCAGCAGCGTGTCTTCCCTGAGCTTGACGATGACCTGGCCATCGGTTTCGCCGGACTTCAGGATGCACCTGGCCTCGTTCCAGTCCCCGTAGTCGTCCGCGATCGGCGTGACCACCAGCACGACCAGGTCGCCGTCGACCCTGGTGCCGTAGGGGTGCAAGTCGCATAAACGGGTGTACTGGAAGTCCTTCTTGCTCTCGGCGTATCGAAAATTTCGATTGTCAGCCAGGACCTCCCCGTAGATCAGTCCGGCGATCGCCTTGGCATCGTCGGCCGCGAGCAGGTCTACGTTCTTGATGTCGCGCGCGATCTCGCGCTCCTCGTCGGTCAGGAAGAAGAATTCCTCGCCGTTCCGACGCAGCAAGGTCTGACTTTCCAGGCGCTGCAGGCTTTCTTCGATCCGGGCGCGCAGCGCGAGCCGGTCCATGTCGATCTGGTCGACGAACAGGGTCACCACGTTGTCCAGGGTGCCCCGCATCTCCTCGACGTAGCGGATAAGGAACATCGTCTTGAGGACGCTGCCGTCCAGCGGCTTGAGCGACGGGTTGTCGTCAGCCCCGACGATGGTCGCCTTGACGGCGGTATCCAGAAAGCTCTCGATGGCTGGATAGAAGTCGTGCAGCGGCACCAAGGCGCCGACGTCCTTCTTTCCTGCAGCCACCGCCGCCACCTGGAACGCGTCCAACATGGACCGCTCGCCGCGCGCCAGATGCATGCCGGTGGCGCCGTACTTGCGGATGGCCTCGAAGATCTTCTGAAGCAGCGGAAACTGATAGGGAGCGAATGGATAGATGGCCGCGAAGTAATCCGAGTCGGCATAGCTCTTGAACGTCGTGCCGATGTTGGTGAAGGCAAGCTGGTTCTTCAGTATGTCGGCATTCTTCTCGTAAATCGGCTTCAGCAGCTTTGCAGCGTCGGGCGTTTTGGACAGGAGCCGCGACTGGATGACTTCGTCGACGTTTGCGCTCGACAGCGACAACCGGGTCTTAAACCGGCCTTGAATCTTGGAAAAATCATTCTCGCGGCTAGTGGTCATCTGTCCGAGGACGGCGTCGATGTCCTCCTGGGAGGTGACAACGACCCACGCGCGGCCTTTGCAGACCGTGCCAAGGTTCTCGACGATCGTTTGCAGCCGGACCATCATCTGGCCGTCCTGACCGATGAACTGGCCGATCTCGTCGACGAGGAAGATGATGCGGTGTTTCGGCCCACGCTGGTCGAGATAGGATTTCACCCGCTCCGCGAATGTTTCCGGTGAAAGGTTGAACACCCTGTCCGGGTCGTCGATCCAAGCGTCGTATGACTGCTCCGACTGCCCGAGCGTCTTTGCCAGTGCGGCCTTAATGCTGTCAGCATTGAGAAAGAACGCGTCCCGCTGTTCGACCCACTCGTCTCCGGTCAGTTCTCGGTAGGTGTCGTTGAAGGCCTCGTATTTGCCCTTCAGGTCGAGTTGGCGCTCGAGGTCCGCGATCTCGGGCTGGTTGGGGCTGTATCCTAGGCGCTCGTTGAGAACGTTCATGAAGGCGCGGAGGATGGGATCCTTCTTGGAAGTGTCGGATTTGCTGTCGATGTTGAAGAGGATGACATCAGTATCGACGGCCACGACCCTCTGGAGATCCGCAAAAAACATCGGGTCGTGGAGCTTGGGATGCTCCACGCTCGGGTCGAAGAAGTCGATCGCCTTGCGGTGGACACCTGCCTTTTCGGCGACCTGGTTGGACAGAAGGTAAGCCAGGATCTTGATGAAATGCGACTTACCGGAGCCGAAAAAGCCAGAAACCCAGACCCCGATGCGGCCCCATATCTCCGGGTTGCCCGGATTGCCGGAGGCGTTCAAAAACGCACTCACGAACGCTCGGAAATGCTTGTCCAATTCCCGCGTTACGACATATTCGTCGAGCTCCTGCCAGACGGATTCGGCGTCCTGCTGGTCGGCCTTGATCACTCCGTTGATCGGGCGATCGATCGGCCTTGCGAATGTCTTGGCGATTTTCATTGACGGTCCCGGTCTGGCAAAAGCTTGAACGCGCGGTAGTAGTGGTCGTCTTTCAGCTTGCCGAAGAGTTTCAAGCTGAGGCCGTCGTACGTCCCGGGAAAGAACAGAACGAGTGGCTTGTCCTGTATGACGGGATGCAGAGCGGTAAGGAGGCTATGGGTCCGCAGCACGGGGAAGACCGAGCCGGCGCCCGATAGTAGAAATAGGTCGTAGTCATCGGGCGGACACTTCCGCTCGAAGACGCGCGCGATCTTTTGAGGATCCAGCGGGTTGGCAAGCGCCTTCAAGAGGAACTCGTCACCCTTCTTTCTAGCCTGCTCAATCGCCTTTTGGAGAAGCTTTCGCTCCTCAAGATGCTCAATGATCAGGTCGAACAGGTTGACGTGCGCGACGCGTAGCCCCGGGCGGCGGCGCGGCAAGTGCTGCACCAGGAACGGGATCGCCTCGCGGATCTTAAGCTCGTCCTCCGGCAGATAGTCGAAGATGTAGAACCCGATTTCGTTGCCGCGTCCCTTACCCTCCAACATCTCGTTGGATGCCAGGCGATCAAGGATGTCATTGAACTTATACGCGGCCACATTCATTCGAGAGCCTCAAGACAGCGAAGCACGTACCGCTCGTCATGGGCCTGCAAATTTTCTTTGATCTCCCGGTGCACCGTCAGGCGACGCAATCCGTATGATTTCGTGTCGGGCATCACGCCGACCTCGGAAAGAATTCGGTAGACGTGCTCTCCCAGCTTTTTTGCGGTGGAGTCCTTCCAAACCGGCATCTCCGGTGCGCGGCTACGGCAGAGATCGAGATACTCCGCCCACAGGCTTTTCGGCAAGGTGTCGTGAAACCCACGAAAGCGTTCCCTGACCACAAGGTCAATGAAATCACCTAACAGCGGCGAGTGCTTGATTGATGCGGCGAACATCGCCTGCATTGCCGTATCTCGCTCGCCATCGCGCACCAGCAACCAAAGGTCGGAGGTCATCGTTTCGAGGCGGGCACGGATTAGCGATGCAATTCGTTTGGCGCCAGCGGGGCTCGTTTTCTGAAGTACGTTCTCGACCTCAATCGCTTTCTGCCATGTTCCCTCCGGCAAGCCGCCAAGAAGCAGTGAAGCGACCTTTCGGCTCTCCGGAAGCTTCAGCGTCCCACCCCCGATATCGGCACGATATCGACAAGCCCCAGCGTGTGCCGCCCGCGGGCGATCAATTTTGGCGGTCATAAGCACTCTGAATGTCTTTGCATTTTTTGGCTAGTTTCTTCCGCCGCTCAACCACGGTTTGCGCTTCTTCAAAACAGCCAGCTAAATGGACTTAATTAGGTCCGGATCCACCGACAGCAGAATAGACGCTTGCATTCGGCTGACATGCAGCCTTCGCGAGCGCTTATTTATCGGTAGCCTGATTCCACCCACCCCATCTTGACCTATCCAGCCCTAAAGCCACACGCGTGCAAGCGCAATCAGAGAGGTGCCGGCATCCTCTTCGGTAGCTTGCGGGCTTGTTATGTTCACTATATGTTCCATCGTCTACGCGCTTCGATTCCATTTCTGCCAGCCCTATCCCTATGCCCAATCAAATTGTCATCACGGAGAAGACCAGCCAGGCGAAAGACGTCCGTGCCGCCGTTGGCTCACGCTACGGAGATGTCCTTCCGGCCGAAGGCCACCTGTTCGACCTCCTCGAACCTGAGGATGTTGTGCCGGCCTGGAAGCGCTGGTCGCCGATACTTTTGCGGCCGGAAGGCCTTTATGACACTCGCCCGGCAGAGGGCGGAAACAAAGCGACCAAGCTCGCAGCCATTCGTGATGCGCTGCGCACCGCCAAGCGGGTGTGGCTCGCCACTGACTGTGACCGTGAGGGTCAGCTCATCGGCCAGGAAATTCTCGAGCATTACAAGTATCGCGGCGAGGTCATGCGGGTGCTGTTCACCGCGCAGGATTCGCAGACCATCCGTGACGCATTCGGTCGGGCAAAGCCAAATACCGAGTATGCACGCCTTTATGCCGCCGCCGTCGCGCGTCGGCAGGCCGACCAGATCTACAATTTGTCACTCACCCGGACTGCAACCGTTGTCCTGGGTCGAGGTACGCGGAGAGTGATCGGCGTCGGCCGAGTGAAGACGCCGACGTTGGCCATTGTGTGCAAACGCGAGTTGGAAATCCGCGATTTTGTGCCCCTCGCCTATTTTGAAGTTGTCGCTACCGCGAAGGTGGAGGGGGGCCAATTCCAGATGCGGCACGCGCCGCAGGACCGGATTGTTCGACGCCAGATTGCCGAGGACGTCGTCAAAGCAGCCGAAGGCTTCGAAGGCGCGCTCAACGTGCGCGTCGACGATAAGCGTCAAGGACCGCCGAAACTGCATGATTTGCCGTCGCTGCAGAAACTTTGCGGCTCACGCTTCGGCTGGCCGGCCAGCAAGACACTTGAGGTGGCGCAGGAGCTCTATGACGGCCAGGGCAAGAAGATCATCACTTACCCGCGCGCCGAGGTACGCTATCTGCCGGCGAGTTTGATTTCGGACGTGCCGCGGATCGTGGCCGGCCTGCGGGTGGGCCAATCGTTCAGCGCGATTCCGGTGCCCGTGCCGCCGGTTACCCGTAGAGGCGCGAGCGGCACGTTTTACGACAAGGGGTTGGAGGGTGCGAGCCATCACGCCGTCATTCCCAACGCCAACACCATCGACAAACTGCCCGAGGTCTGGCCTCGTCTTTCGTCCGACGAGAAGAAACTGTTCGACGTTATCGCGCGGGCCTATCTCGCCGCTTTGATGCCTGACTTCCGCTACCGGCAGACAACCGCAACGCTCGACGTGCGGGGCTGCGAATTCCGCGCCGCCGGCCGCCAGCCCATCGATCTCGGCTGGCGAGCAGCGTTCCCGGAGTGGCAACCCGCGGACGAAAAGGGCGACGATGCGCAATTGCTGCCGCCGCTGCGCAACCGCGAGATCGCGCAGTTGCAGGATCCAAAAATCGAAGACAAGGAAACCCGGCCTCCACCGCGTTATAATGAAGGAACTCTGATCGAGGCTATGCAGAATGCCTGGCGTTTTGTTGATGACGAGGTCCTGCGGGATCGCTTGAAGGAGGCCAAGGGTATTGGTACGCCCGCAACCCGGGCCGAGATCATCGGAGGGCTGAAGAAGCAGGGTTTTCTGATTGCCCAGGGAAAGCACATCGTGCCGACCGAGGCCGGCCTATCGCTGTTCGGCATTCTCAAACAGGCCGATCCGGCGCTGGTCGACCCGGGCGTGACGGCGCAACTTGAATGCCTGCTCGACGATGTCGTTGTCGGTAAGCAGGAAATGATCGGTGCGATTGACGCTGTGTGCGATGTCGCCCAACGCATCATCGGCAAGCTCACGGAGGGCACCGTTACCGAAGGGCCTCCCTTGCTTGGCGCCGCAGTCGGCAACGGCGCTGCAGCATATCCGCCCACGCCTGCGATGAAGCGCTTTGCCGACAGTCTTTGCCGGAAGGGCATCAAGCCCCCGCCTGGCTACAAGACGTCGATTTCGATCTGCGGCGCGTTTCTCAAGCAGCACGCCCCTAAGAAAGCCGACGGTGAAACGGCTGGGAAGCTCGAACCCAAGCCGGTCAGTCCCGCACAGTTGTTGTACGCTACGAAGATCGCGCTCGGGAAAGGCGTCGTCGTTCCCGACGAGGCCAAGGCCAACTCGGCTACAATGGCCGCATGGATTGATTCGAACAAAGGCACGAAGCGCAAGAGCGGTCGCAAGACCGCCTGCTGGCCGCCAGGATCAATTGCGCCCAAATCGACGGCACTGAGAAAGATCGCCCGAAAACGAAAGGCCGCTGCTGCCGCCGGTGCATCAATGTCCGTCCAACCATATCCGGCGGCAGGGACGCCGCTGCGGATTCCTTACGGCAACAAGGATCTCGCTTTGAAGCTTGGTGCCCGCTACCGCTCGGCTGGATGGTATGCGCCGCCGGGCGTTGACCTTACCGAATTTGGCGAGCGTGGTTGGCTTTGACACAGGCCGACAATTTCAGCTATCAGGCCAACCACTTTGCGACGATATCGTTCGTTCAGGATCTCGACCGATTTCATAGAGGCGAGTTCGCGCAGAATATCCGGGTTTTGTTCGACCTTGCTCCCAGTCCCGCACTGCTCCACAAGAAAATCCATAAGCATCGGCAAATTCCTTCTGCGACATTCCCAAATCTGCGCGCAGATTACGCACACTAATTGCAGCTTCGTCGGCCTCGCGAGCAATGGGGCGGGAGCGCTCTTTGGCGACTCCCCCAGCGTTCTCTGACGGGCCATTTTCTCCCTCTGAAGCCCCTCGCTGTAATGACGCCACCAAAGTTTTCCGACGATGCGGGTTGCGAGATGTTTTTACGAACACGTCCTTAAACACGTCAAGGTTAACTCCGTTCGCGATCGGGAGAGATGCGATCTGTTGCAACTGCGCAGACGTGAGAATTTTAGAACCGTAGTTCAGAGCAACCCCCTCGAGAGAGTGCCCTGCGTGGAGAGCAATTGTGCGCTCCTCTACCTTGCCTTCGCGCGCCCAATCCTTGAAACTATGACGCAAGGAATGAAAGACATACTCCGAGCCCATTTCCAGAGATTCAAACAGACGCTGCATGCGCTTGGAAGCAACACCGCTGGGGCGTTTCGGAGCAGCGGCACTTCGGCGCTTACTCTCATAAAGCTCAGGAAAAAGATAAATATGGCCTTCGTCGCGCTGCCGATCGACCCAATCTATAAAGCCGAGATCTGTAAGCTTATGATGGAGCGCAAAACGCCTCAAACTATCGGGGTTTTTGATCTGTCGATTCTTTCTGCCTTTTTTGCGTGATTTTTTCTTACTGGTGTAGCTCAGAGCCATGGACGTTTCACTGTCAATCCGGGAGGAGAGCCGGCCGGTCCAAACGCCGTCGATCAGTTTTATGTCCTGGGTTCGGAGGCCAACGAGTTCGCCTAGTCGAGCACCCGTCAAATATCCAAGGAGAGGAAGCCAGACGTCCTCCGGTCGTTTCGACCCGGCATCCCGAGTGCACTCTTGAAATAATGCATTTAGTTGAGCCCTCGAAAGTGGATAGCGGTCCTCTGGCGGGGGCATCCCCTTCGGAATATGAACGTGCTTGTAGTCGAAAGGATATCGCACCTTGTGCCTTGCGCAGAGCCACCTGATCGCCGTCTTAACTTTGCCAATGTAGCCCACTCTGGCGGTGCCGTAAGAAAGGGAGTCCTCGCGATCCTTTAGAGGAATCTCTTTGTTTTCAGCAATCGCCGCGTCCAAGGTCTTTCCGCGCCAATCGGGATCAATGGTATGTCGCTTAGGGAGATACTGAAGTTGGTCGGCGAATTTATCCAGATCTTGAATATCGTAGTCGGCAATTCGCTTGTCCGCGACCAACGACATGAAGGCTTTCAATCGATGCCTGAAGTACTTCGGTTCGCGGGAGTCCTTCGGCAACTGATTTTCTTTTGTTTTAATAAATTCTTCAAAACATTCGCTAAGAAGAGGGCCTTTATATAAAAGCAGCTCTTGGATTTCGTGTTTCCGTCGATGCCCGTCTCCACTTTCCCTAACAGGCGCGCGCTCTTTTTATTGGCAGCGTGGAAATTAGCTTCAAACTTCCTGGCTTTGGCGGAAACTTGCGAGACTCGATCCTTCCACGCATGAAAATCATCCTTATAATTTTCATTAAGATCTTCCAGATCCTGTGTCGTACTGCGAAAAGCGCGCGATTTCGACTGAAGGTCAGTGAAGACAGTTTCGTAATCTCGATCAAGGTCTTTGCGAACTCATTCCATCCGGCATGAACATTTTCGAAAAGTTGCTTTTGCTTTTCGGCCATTGCCACGAGTTCAGCGGGATCCCCCGAATTTTTCCGGCTGTCGAATTTTTCTAGTTGCTCGGCGTCGCGATTGATGCGCTGAACCTCAGCCAGAAGAAAGTCGGTGAACTGTCGACGGATCGCAGCCTGCGATCCGCGATGGTCTTCCTCTGTCCACGACTCGTCTCCATTAGCTTCATCGCTGTGAATTCGGAGGCGAGAAAATCCACGATATCGCATTGCCGAGAACCATCGCTCTGCCCCGCCAGCGAGATGGCGGGCGTAGCGGGACGCCACTCGATTGCTCTGAACGGGCAGACGAACCCTGAATGGCGACGAACCGAGGGCTGGTTTCAGGTCGGAAGGAGGCCTTAGTTGGAAGAACCAGGTCTGACCGCGAAGCCAAAGATAAGACGCCATGTGTACGCTGCCGTGTACTGTGGGGCAGCAGACCTGAAAAAATCGTCAAGAAATCATATGGTTAACTTTGGCGGAGAGAGTGGGAGCGAACCCGCGGTACGGCATTGGCACGTGCCGTGGTGAACGCGGTGACAATTCTAGATAAACAAAGCCGCTCAAAAGAGCGGCTTCCTGGCTTGATGCTGCGAGTACAGCGTCGCCAGCGCGGCCTTTGTTGGTGACGATGGATGCCGAGCAGTTGAGACGACAGCATCACGTTGCGATCCTTCGCGCCTTTGCCGTGGCGCACCTGGATGACACCGCGGGTGCTGTCGATGTCCTCGATCCGCAGTCCCGCGACCTCGGAGGCCCTGAGCCCGGCCATAGGCGGTGGTGAGCGCGGCGCGGCTCTTCAGGCTCGACATGAGGGGGTGGGCTCCGACACCCACATCCTCTCAGCCAGGAGGCGATCTACGCCACCTCGCCAGGCACGCCGCGTCAGCGGCTTCTTGCGTCGCAGGTTACAACGCGGAGGGGGGGCACAGTTTGTGACCCAGGCGTGACCCAAAAAAACAGCTGCAGTTGCCGAGGCATAGCTTGAATTCGAAGTGCTTGATTCTTCGGTGGTATTGGTGGGCGCACCAGGGCTCGAACCTGGGACCCGCTGATTAAGAGTCAGCTGCGCCGTTCGGAAGAACGGAAGAACTGCTTTATCGAGGCCTTATGCAAGCTTTCGGCCAGCAGACGTCACCGGCGACGAGACGATTACCTGACGGTGGGAAACCGATAACAATAGGAGACGAAATTCAGCGCTCTTGCTCCTTCGCTCTTAGCCGCCCTGCATGACGGGCGTCGCCTTTTTGGGTTCCCGGTCGATGACGGTCCTGAACAGGGTCTAGAATCGTCGCGCGCGCAAACGAATGACCATTTTCGAGATGGCGCGCGATCCGCTCCTTGGCGAAGGCCATAATGCTCTGGCGGGCATTCTCATCGTTCGGCAGCGCGCGTTCAACAAGCTTGTTGATGACGACAATCTGCGATTGGACCGCGAGCAGGTCGGAATCATGCGCGGCCGCCGGTCGCTCTGCACGGCGTGCCTCCACCGTCACGCTCCACTTGTTGCGCCACATCTGGCGCCGTTCAGTGCTGGCGATTCCTGTAGCGGCGTCTAGGAACTTGATCGCCCTGATGACGGGTTCGACGCCTTCCCTGCGCAGAGAGATGCGGTCGCCAGGCTTGCCGCCACTGTTTGCGACGTCCTTTTCAAGGCCGACGCCCCACACCTGATGCCGCCGGCTATCCTCCAGTTCGATGGCTACATAGGTTGATGGCTCCGCGTCGGGGCGGTTGCGGTAGGTGCCGTAACCGACCTCCATCAGACGTCCGGAAACACCCTTATCGTAGTCGAGCCTATCCGCCCGCAGCGGCCTTTCCGGAGCCGAGCGAACCTCTAAATCGTTGGTCCGGGCCTGGGCTCGTTCCCATGCGGCTCGTCGATCAGCGAGCGCCTGGCCATCAAGCTCACTTGGTTCATAACCCTTCACATCCATGAAGCGCGCGCGTGCCTCGAGCCACGCTTCGCGTCGGAACTCGACGGAACCACGGACGTGAAGGGCCTCCCACTGGCGATGTTGTGCGACGCTGACCATGTCCCGGATCACTTCGGCGGCAGCTATGCGGGTGACAAGGCGATCGTCAGTGGTCTTGAACGCGAGGTACTCTCTCCGCTCATCAGCATAGAGCCGCGCCTGGCGGTCCGATCCATCCTTTTCGGATTCACGCGCCACCACGTAATATTTCCGACGGATTCGGTCCGGAAACGCACTATCGGTGACCTCCGCGGATGGAGGCTTGTTGGGTCGGGTTGCTATTGACTCGTATTCGCCCTTTTCTCGGATGGAAGCGCGGCCCGCGTGACGTTGCCGCTCCAGGCTGAATTCCTCGCGAGCGTCATGCCTGTCGTTCATGCTGCTCAACCTTCTGCTTGCGGCCGGTCCGCCGCGTCGGCGGAATGACCTGAGCGTCGATGTAGTTCAGGGTC
This sequence comes from Bradyrhizobium sp. CAR08, assembly GCF_052871955.1. Classification (NCBI taxonomy): domain Bacteria; kingdom Pseudomonadati; phylum Pseudomonadota; class Alphaproteobacteria; order Hyphomicrobiales; family Nitrobacteraceae; genus Bradyrhizobium; species Bradyrhizobium sp. CAR08. Next base: position 347,131 of record NZ_JBIXJX010000006.1, on the reverse strand, counting down.
CAGGCTTTCAGGTCGTGTTCGGAGAGGCCTGCAAGCTCGACATCCACGTCCCCGAAATCGAAACTTGCGCCGGCAGGGATCGTCGAGGGATCGGCGACCTCCTCGTCGGTCATCGGTCGCGACCGAAATACCATGCGGAGCTCAGCGACTTCAGACCGAAGCTCTTTGATCTCTGCCTCAATCAGCGCATTCGAGCGGCCTTTGGGCATCTCCGGGGTGGGCGCCGACAGTAAACGCCGCAGGAAGGCGTTGTCTTCGTAATATACGATCTTGTCGGCGATGACGGGCGGCAGCCCCGAGGCTAGGATGAAGACCTTGGACCTAGGCAAGAGTTTCAATTCCTGCGGCAACATCAGGGCGCGACGATGCTCGGAGATGGTCTCGCTGGTCGAACGCGTCGCAAGCCCTTTTGGTCCGCTGCGGCTGCGCGCCTTCACGGTGTCGTAGCCAATGCGCTCCGACAGCTCATTGGCCACATCCTGCTCCTTCGGGGCGAAGACGACCTCGACGGCGTGGTTCGTCATGAAATTGCGGGCAGCATCGATGCCGTAGATCGCGCGCAGTTGCGCTGGGCTCTGTATCACGGTGAGAAGGCGGATGCCGTATCCGGCAATAAATGCCACCGATTTCGCAAGCACATTGACATTGCCCAGCGCTGGGAATTCATCAAGCAACAGCAGCACCTTGCGATTGAGCTTTGGATTCTGCTCCGGCAGCTCGCGGGTGTTGAGATCCACCACCTGCTGAAAAAACAGATTGAGAAGCGGCGCCATGCGGTCGAGATTGTCAGGTGTTACGCCGAGGTAGATCGACATTGGCCGTTGCCGTAGCTGCCGTAGATCGAAATCGTTGGTCGATGTCGCTGCATCGATGCGGGGGTTGAGCCAGAGACCGAGCCTTGCGGTAACGGTCTTGCGCACCGAGTTCATGGTGTTTTCGGAAGCCGCGAGGAAGTCGTTCAAGGCGCTGACGCAATGTCGCGACAGTGGTGAAGGGCCGCTTTTGCGAGCGACAATGAGTTTCTCAAAATGCGACTTGAGGTCGCTCGCTGCCGAGAGCTGGTGCAGGATTTCGCCAATCGTCAAGGGCAAGCCAGGCGTTTCCGCGACATAGCCGCCAATTGCCACAAAGGCCGACCGTGCCGCCTCGAACCAGAATGGGTCGCCGCGGCTTTCGGCCGGAAACAGCATCACCGCGATGCGCTGGAGATCGTCATAGAGATCGGCGGGATCGCTGCGGACATAGCCCAGCGGATTATAACGCGCCGTGCGACCGTTTTCCTCGAGCGGGTCGAACAGATGGACCTCCTGCCCATGCGCTGCACGAAATCCCGCCGAGCGATCCCAGTTCTCCTTCTTCACATCCAGCACGACAACTGAATCTCGCCAATTGAGCAGGTTAGGAATGACATAGCCGACACCTTTGCCGGCGCGAGTTGGCGCGTAGACCAGGACGTGTTCCGATCCGCCAAAGCAGAGCAGTTTGCCGTCCTTGCGGCCAAGCAGCACACCCTCCTTGGATCGTAGGCCGGCGGCCTTGATCTCGCGCTCCGAGGCGAAACGGGCCCTGCCATGAAGCGGCGGAGGACGCTGCCGGAGGACAGCGCCGAGCAGGCCAAAGACGACGATCACCCCCGCTAGCGTTGAGAGCGTCAGCCAGCGGTCAAACCGTGGGTCAGTGCCGTATCGGGGCCAGCCCGTGGCGATCTCGGACCAATGGATGCCTCCATCGTGATGCCTGAGCCCGAGCAGCAGAACATTCGAGGCGACCAGCAGGAACAGCCCGATGGCGCCGACCGCAAGCGCAGTGCCGAGCGCGAACCTAGTGGGCGTGGTCGCGTTTGCGAACGGGCTCATAGTAGATTTCCGAGATGCGGTACCGGCCGTCTCGCTTCTGCATCTGGACGACAACGTCGACCAGAAGCAGTAGCAGGGAGCGGATATCGTCGCGATGAAGGTCACGGCCCTCCGCGCTTTCCTTCACCAACAAAGTCAGTTGCTCGAAGGCGAGCCGGGCGCTATCGGCGTGGACCGTCGTGATCGACCCCGGATGGCCGGAGTTCACGTTCCTTAAATAGAAGAACGCGGTCCCATCCCGAAGCTCCTGCAGCAGGATCCGATCTGGTCGCATCCGCAAGCACGACTCGAGCAGTTCGCGGGGGCCAATTTTGGCGACGCCGTGGCCGTCCTTGGCATAGAGCAGCCGCACGCAATTCTGATGGGGGATGACAAGCTCGGCAGTATCCTCAATCGTGATGAGCCGCTCATGCGACGGAATCGCCGCGATTAGCGCCTTGGACAGAGTGGTCTTGCCGGAACCGGTCGCTCCGGAAATGAGAATGTTGCGGCGAGCTCTCACGGCCAGCTCGAGGAACTCGCGCCATGCGCCGGCTTCCTTTAGGGCAAGTAAGCGATGCTCGTCAGGGCTGAGCTCATTCCCCGTGACACGGATCTCGTCGAACAGCTTTGCCTGCTCGAAGGCGTCAAGCGTCATGGTCAGGGTCGAGGGCTTGCGGATCGTCAGACTTATCGTCCCGGCCGGCACAGCCGGCGGGACCACGATCTGACAGCGCTCCTCGCCGATCAGGGTCGTCGACACCACTGGATGCTCCGCACCGATGTCCTGGCGGGTGTGACCAGCGGCGGCAGTCGCCAGATGCGAGAGGTAGGCATGCGTCAAAGCCGGCGCCTCATGCCGGGTCCAACCGCCCGGCCCTTCCACGAAGATCTCGCCCGGGCGGTTGACGACGATTTCGGTCAGGCTCTTGTCCGCCAGGTATGGGGCCAGCGGCTCCAGATAGCGCTCCAGCACCAGGGGGCCACCGTCGCGTTCGCTCGGTGCACCCGCGCTCATTTCGTCACCACAGCCGGGGCCACGATTGTTCCAGGGATGGTGCGGTCGAGAATCTGGGTCCGGGTCTCGATTCGCCGAAGTTGATAGACCGAGGAGAAATCGACGTCGCGCGCAACAAAGATGTTCACGAGTTCGCCCTGGTTCTTATTCAGCGTCGGCGGGATGTTGATCGACTGCTCAACCGCAATAGCGGCGGCCGTATTGGTGGCGCCCGCGGTGTTGTTGATTTGGATAGAGCCGTCCTGCAGCTGCTGGCGCCCGATCGAGGAGGCATCGTTGACGATCGACAGCAGGAGCGCCGAGCCAAACCGCTCAAAGAAGTGGGTGTCGATGTCGCCGTCGAAGCCGGCACGGCCCAGCGCATCGGTGGCCGGCGAGGACAGGGCTGCAATCACGCCGGTCGGCGTCTTGGCGCGGGTCCACAGCACGAACAGGCGCTTTGAGCCGCGCCGCACATTGCCGCGATACTCGCCAACCACCTGCGTGCCTTTTTCCATCAGCACCACGTTGCCGGAGTCCGACATCACGTCGCGTATGACGACGCAGGAGACGAAGCCGGCCACATCAGACGACATCGCAGTCTCCAGTACGCACGGAATTGAAGTACCCTGGGTGACCAGCAGATTGCGGTTGGGAAGCCGCGCGGCGCGCACGCCCTCGATCGGCGTAGGTTTCAGCTTGTCGCCAAGGTCGTTGCGCGGCTCGCCCCGTCCAAACCCATAGGGATCGGCAATGACACTTCCGGTCACGCTATCGCGGGCGGGACGCCCGGAAGAAACGGGCCTATTATAGGCCAAGACTGGGGCGCGCCGGGCGCTCTCCAGCAGCTGGTCGGAGGCGGGCGCCGGCGCCGCTGGCGCAGCTGCGACCGGCGTGGCTGCAATTGAAGCGGTGATGATTGGTGCAGACGGCGGTTCCGGTGCGGGCTCGAACGCCGCCGCCGGCCGGATCATGAGCTTGCGGGCGGAATCGCTGACTGGCTTATCGCTCTTCCAGGTGCTCCAGATGATCAGAAAGGCAAAAGCGGTCAGCGCCAGCGCGCCGAAGCCGCGCTTAAGCATCGCCGTTCGACCATTCTCCCCTCCTCCCACGGGGGTAATGCCGCGGTCGCCGGCAATCGTCTCATCGTCATGCTCGGTCATGTCGCGCCCGCCTATCGTGACTTCAGGGATGGAGGTGATTTCTTCGCCCGCCGCTCAATCGACGGGCTGGTGGTATTGCCGGGGTTGATTCCCACTGCGTCGAATGCCTCGTTGAAAATGCAGAGCACGTTCTCGCCTTTGCGCAGCCGAAACTCTCGTGCTGTGGCATGAACGACCACGAGCTCGCCGCGGACATCCTTGGGCACCAGGCTTTCCGAGCCGTCTGAGTTGATCAGGTAGATCGCCGGAACTTCGCGGTTGCCCGCGAAGCGGAAAGTGGTCTCCTTGCCGTCATCGAACACGGCTTCCGGCTCGAGGTCGATCGATCCCTGGGCCGAAAACCGCCAGTTGCGCGCTCCATAGGCATGGTGCAAGTCGAAGGTCTGCTCGATCAGCGCGCCTTCCCGCTCGGCGCCCCGCGCGGCCGCTTCCATGCGCCGGCGCTCAATCTCGTCACCGGGATAGGCGAAGCGGACGACAAAATAACTGTCCGCCAGCGTGGTCTCGGCGATCGACAATTCGAACTGATACGAGCGCTTGCGGCCGTCGGGACGGGTGGTCACAACCTGCAGATTGGTCGGCGGATGCTTTTCCCGAGGCTTGAGGAACAAGATCGAGCCTGCCGGGGCAACCTCCCATGCGACGGAGTCGCCGATCGCGACATGCGCGACCTCCTCGTCATCAGCAAACAAAATCTGGGTTGAAGCCCGGATGACGCCGTTGACCCGCACCACGTTGGCCGGATCGTAAGCGACCGTGCGCACGCGAGCGTCGTGTTGACCAGGTGCCGGCTGCTGCAGCGCCAGTACCGGTCCCGCGAATCCAAGCGCAAAGATCATCAAAAGGACCGAACGTTTCATGGCACCACCTCCGGATCGGCGCGATATTCCGAAACCACAAAGCCGAGGGGGTTGATGAGACGGTCGGCGGAGGACATGGGCGCACTGGCATAGGAGAACGTCAGGGTCGAGACCCAATGGGTGATGCGGGTTTCCTCGCCCTTGCGGATCTCCTTCATGAACCGTACGGAGGCGACATTGTCGGCGAGAAGCGAGATCACCTTGATGCGTACCGTGGCGACCCCGAAACGGCCTTGAACGACCTGCGGGCTTTCAGGATTGGAGCCGCGGTACCATGCCGCGAAACGGGCTTGCTCGCCTGCGCCGGACAGCAAGGAAATGGTTCGAAAGTTGGTTTCCGCCTCCGGATAGCTGTAGCCCTCGCGTGCACGCACATAGCGGCCGAGAAAATACTTCGTCACGGCCTCATCGTAGCGCGCCGGCGTCGATTTAAGCGCGGAGACCGTGTCAACAATGCCGGTGGCATTATCGACCCGGATCACGAACGGCTCGACTCTCTTGAGCGGCGCAAGGGCCGCGACCGCACCGACCGAGGCGGCCGCCAATACACAGGCACCCGCGGCGATCACCCATGCCGTTCGGCGCGAACGATGGGCCGACAGCAACAGATCCTGTTCCCACCGGCGCGCGTTGTCGAAATAGGTCTTCAGATCATCCTGCCGGACCATCTCACGCCTCCTTGCCGCAGGCGCGGTAAGAGGCTGCAATGTCCAACCGAGAGCTCGAATTGGCGGTATGGCTGGATGGCGCTGACGGCCCGATCTCGCCTTTGCGGATGATGGGTGGTGGTGCCGATGGCGGAATTGGCGGCTCGGGCGCGGCCAATGGCGTGCCGTTCTCCCAATCCCAAAGTGAACGATTGAGCGGTCGGCGCGTCAGACCATCACAGGACGGCGGCCCCTTTGACCAGTTCGCGCAGCCCCCAAGCTGCCATGGGATAACGCAAATGATGAATAGTCGACGCCACATCGTTCTGATGCCCCTGTCTTTCCTGTCGCCTGATGCCGGCGATCTTTGCTTACGCTGTCGTAGTGCCCTGGGATCGGACCCGCCGCATACTGCCGCCCTGCCGGCTGGCTCTGACTGCAGCAAGACCCCGGCTTGCCGACCAGCGTGCGCCGGCATAAGCGCCGCCGGCTGCGGCCGTGGCATTGGCAATCAGGGGACTTGTGACCAGCCGGCTTGCGAGCGATGCCCCACCCCCGGCAAGACCGCCTGCGATGATCGGCAGTTGCAGCGAGATGTATCCGGACAGACCGAGCACTGCGCTGATCGCGACCGCGGCCACCACCATCTCGCCGGCTGTGCCCGCATTGGCTGCGAACCTGTCGATGAAGCCGCTGACCGTGCTTAACATCAGTCCGACCAGCGCGACCACCAGCACCAGCAGGATTACGAAATTCGCGACCTGCCGAAGCCAGGCTTCCGTAAACGGCCGCGTCGCCTCAAATAGCCCCAGCGCAATGAAGATCGGTCCGAGCGCTATGACGACGCCAAGACCAACTTTCGCGTAAAGCAGGATGGCAAACTGCAAGAAAGAACCAACCGCCACGAACACAAGCAGAATGCCCGCAATGAGCGCCGGCGCTACGTCGGTTATTCCTGCTTGATCGTAGATCTTGTTGGCAACATCGATCCCTTTCGAGAGAAGCTGATCGAAAGGAGCTCCGGAACTGGTGTTTAGTCCTGAGCCCGCTAATGCATTGCCGATTTCCTTGGGCAAGGAGTCGAAGAACAGGCCGGTGACGTATTGCTGGAACGCGCTTGAGTTGGTCGCGAGCAGAACCACAACCACGATCCGCATCGCCCGCCAGGCGAATTCCATGATCGGCTCGGAAATGGCGCCGCGCATCACAGCAAAACCGTAGAGGACCACATAGAGCATCACGGCCACGCGCAGCGGGCCATCGATGTACGACGCGAGATTCGCAACCGACGTCGACACGAATGCCGTTATCGGTTGCTCGAACTCCTTCAGGAAACTGTCGAAGACGTTTACGTGCATCGTGGCGGTCCTTACTTGATGGCGTCCTTCATCTCTTTGACGAAGGCCTTCTTGCGGGCTTCATTGGCGTTGATGCAGTCGGGAGTTTTCCCCCGCTCGCCCGGATTGTCGCGGCACGCCTTGAGGGCCATCGCAAGTGCATCCCGATGATCCAGAAACCAACCGACAGTTTTGACATGCTCACCCTCATTGGCGTCGTTGCAGCCCGTAAGAGCCGCCGCGGCGACGTTGAGGAGAACAACGGCAAGCCTCATCCTCATTGCAGGGCCGCCTTCATTTCATCGATGAGTTGTCGCCGTCTCTCCCGCTCGCGCTGCCCGTCCATGTCCATACGGGCTTGCTGGACCATCGCAAGGCCCTGCATCCGAAGCACATCGTTCTGCAGCAGCGCCTGTTCGGCCTGCAGCCGGGCTGACAAATCAAGGGTCTCCTTGACGTCTGTCGCACTGCTGATGCGAGTTCTGAGTTCCTCCAGCGCATCGATGCGCTGCGAAGCAGTGTCGTACACCGCCTGCCCCATGGAGTGCTTGGCGCCGGTCTGCCGTGCGATCCGGTCGAGCTCGCTCTGGTAATACGAATTGCCGCTGTTGCCGGCATATGCGCGGTTCTGCGTCAGGTAGTGGTCGATCGCGTCGGCGAAGTTGCCGCCCTGCCCCGCGACGAGACGTTCGATCTCTGAGAACTGTTGGGGCAGCGTTTTCCGGAACTGCGGTGTGTTCAAGAGCGCCCCGATCTCGTTGGCGTTGGTCCGCTTGTTGAAGCTGTCATAGAGCTGCTTGGCCTGGTTCAATTGATCCTGCGCTACCTTGAGCTGCGACGTCAGGGTATCGACCTGCTTCTTCAGCTCCGTCAGTTGCTCGAATTGCCGCGCGAAGACGTTGGGGTCGAACACAATCTCGGCTGCTGCCGGAGACGCGATCAGGAGGGCTGCGACTGACGCGGAGGCAAGCATCGCCGCCATGCGCTGAACCATCATCGAACTTTCCTCCGCTCCGCGTGAAATGCCGGCAGCCATTGGGCCGGATCGTCGCCGACCTCGCTGCGAATGCGATCGAGCAGCTCGACCGTTTCCGTCCGCCCTGACAGCACGGCAAGGGCGTCGTCGAAACCGCCGAGATCAAGTTCCGCCACGACCGAGTTGTGGCCCTGTTTGACGAGAAACCGCCGGCTCTCGGGCGCGAGCTCCTCCTTGATCAGGCGGAATTCAGTGTCGGTCAGATGGAAGCCGTCGACATAGTCCGATCGCGTTCCCCGCGCGTTCGCCAGGAAGATCTGCGTCGGACATTGCTCGACAATGGTGTGTGCGATCGGCGAGGCGAGTGCATCCCGGGGCGACTGCGTGCCGAACACCATGACGCCATTCTGCTTGCGGATGGTTTTCAGTTTGTTGTTGGCGAGATCCCGAAATGCCTCATCGCCGAGCGCCTTCCAGAACTCGTCGATGTCGATGATCAGACGCCGCCCGTCAATCAGCCGCTCGACCCGATGGAAGAGATACATCATCAGCGGCGTGCGAACGGTCGGATGATCCAGGAGGTCGGTCATGTCGAACCCGATGAACCTGGCGTCCAGCCCGATGGCATCTTGGTCGCCATCGAGCACCCAGCCGAACGGCGCGCCCCGGCACCATCGCTCCAGCCGCGCTCCAATGCCCTCGCGATCCTGCTGGCCGAGGAAGGCCCGCAGCGTCCCGAACGAGCGTTCCGCCTGCCGCAGTTGGCCAAGAGCTCTTAACCCGGAATCGATCCGTTCCTCCTCGGTCACGGTCAGCGGCCGGTTGTCCGGTGTGACGAGTTTCCGGACAAGTGCGCCGAGGAAAGACAGGTTCGCTGGCGTCAGCTCCAGCGCCTTGAGCGGCGCGCAGCCGGTTGCAATGCCGTTGTGGAGCGTCAGATACGTCCCGCCCGCGGCGCGGACGAAGAGTTCTGCGCCACGGTCCTTGTCGAAGAAGACGTAAGTGGCGCCAAGCCGCTCGGCCTGCGACAGTAGGAAGTTCTGCACGACGGTCTTGCCGGACCCGGACGGGCCGCAGATGAAGGTGTTGCCGAGATCGCCGTGATGGAACGAGAAGTAGAACGGCGAGCCGGAGGCTGTTTTGAGCATCGCAACTGCCGGACCCCAATGGTTGCCGGCAGCCCTCCCCGTCGGATAGGTGTGGAACGGGGAGAACGCCGCGAAGTTACGTGAGCTGATCGCTCCAGTTCGGGCCCGATATTTGAACAGCCCGGGGAGCTGGGCCCAATAAGCCGCTTCAAGTCCAAGATCTTCGCGCGCGACCACGCTACCGGCATCGGCCAGTGCGCGTCGCGCTACGCTCATGTGCTCCTGTAGCTCCGAAGGCGTTTCCGCATAGATCAGAAGCGAGAGGTGATGATCGCCGAGCGCAAATCTGTTGGATTCGAGATCGTCGAGCGCGTCAGCGAGTTCGTCGATCTGCGAGGCCGCCGGATCCTGAGCCGACACCAGCTGGTTCTGCTTGCGCGTCAGGACCGTCTTGGCGTCGGCCTTGGACAAAAACGCGAAGGATTGCGTGAGGATGGTCTCGAAGGGCGCGGAAAGCAGCGCGTTCAACAGCCCAGGTCTGGTGGACGCCGGATATTCCTTGATCCCGAACATGCCAGCGAAGCGCGATCCGCCGGCACCCCGGATTTCGATGGCTTCGCGGCCAAAGATGACACGGTTCGAATAGAGCGCGGGGCCGATCGGTCCTTGCGGCAAAGCGACCGGCAGCCACTCCCCACTTGTGATGGCGTGGAGCAGTTCCATCGGTTCTGAAAACACAACACCGTTGTGCTCGACTAATCCCATGGTCTGGGCACCGTAACGCTCCAGGGCCGCGACCATGTCGCGCCTGGCATCCTCGAGCCGCTTCAACGCGTCGCTGTCGACCTCGACCATGTGTGCAACGCTTCGGCCAAGCTGCTTGAAGAACGCTGCGGCCACGTCCGTGGTGGCACGGCCGGGATGCCAGACCAGTGTCAGATAGAGATCATTACGAAAGAGCGCTTCGTGACGAAGCCGATCGCGATATTGCGCGTCAAGCGCGGCTGCAAATGTCGATCGGAATGTACCGGCCGGATAATTGGACGTGCGGCGGCGCACCAGATGGGTCCATAACGCCAGCCGTGGATCCGCAACGTTGCGCAGTGTGAGGTTCAGCTTGGCGTGAAGGTCGTTCAGATCCGCCGTTTCGGCGGTTTCGAACGAAGTTCCGTCAAGCCTGATCACCGTGAGCAGCGCTCGTGTCGTGAGACTGATCACCGTATCCGTGACATGCCGGCCGAACGGCAGGTAGACGTCAGGCCCGATCTCTCTGGTCTTGAGCGCTGCGTTACGCATATCCAAGGTCTCTTGTTCGATATCGCCGAACGAGCTTGAGCGGCGTGCAGGACGATCCACCCCAAAATGACGTGTTGCGCGTGCGCCCTCGCGTTTCGATCCAGGCCAGCAGAATCCTGAACATGTTGGGGTCGTGCCGGCAGATGATGCGGCAAAGCCCATGGATGGGAATCGCGACCAAACCGTAGAGAATGCTGCCAGCTACTAGAAACAGGATGCAGGAAAACATCACGTTGAGCGCCATAGCCTCCATCGTCACGCCGGCGACCATGGCCGGACGCGTGCAGGCCAGGAACAAGGTGTCCTCCGTGAGACGCGCGGACTCGGTCATCAATGACCCCCAGTCAAGGTCGAAACCACCTCGGAGGCGCCGAACGTGATGGCGACGCCGAGCACGACATAGGCCGCCTTGCGCAGATCGAGATACCCGAACATCCAGGCGATGCCGACGATAATGACCGCTAGCGTCGCCAGCAGGCGGGCGACGTTGCCGGTCAGCATGTTGACGATGTTTTGCAGCACGCCTTCGATGTTCGCCGTCTGCGCGAACGCCGGCTCAACCAAGGCGACGCTGAGAACGGCGCCCAAGCAAAGGAGGGCAGCGGAGTGTTTAACAGGAGAAGTCATGGTACGGCTCCGATTGGCACTGCAGCCGGACCCCAGCAGCCCGGACCGCGGCAGTGAGTTGAGAAAAAACGGCGATCCTCATCGTTCGTAAACAAAGGCTGACGTGCCTATTCCCGAGCGATAGACGTCCCAGGGCCGGCGCTCGCTGGCAGACCCACCGGTGGTCGCCATCGGCTCGACACGAGGCTCCGAGAGCTGACCGGAAGCCTTGGGCGCGAAGCTCGCGATGACTTCGGCAATTGCCTGGTCGCGGTCTGCGCGTTTTACGCTCGCCGCTTGCAGCCGCGCGTCGAACAATCTGCCGAGCCCGGCAATGTGCTGACACGCATCGAAGGTGGTACTAGCGGTCAGCCCGGCCTTTCGTGTTTCCTCCGCATCAAGTTGACCGAGACCTGTTCGGACCTGCTGACCGGTCGCGATGGCCTCGGTTGCGAGCTGGATGGCTTCGTCCCGGTCGGTTGCCTGAATCGGAATCGGCTTGCGCCCCTGAATCGTGATGAGCAGCGGCTCGAAGGAGCTCGCCTGCCGGACGAGTTCCGTCAGCGGCCGAGCCATTGCCGTGGGGGCGCATCGTTCGACCAGAGCCGCGAATGCAGCTGGATCCATGGTTGAGAGCCTTTCTCTCAGCAGCTGAGATGTTCGATGCTAGGCGGCGATCGCCAGGCTTGATGGCGCGTCAATTGCGCAGCTTGAGATCTGCCCGGCCGCTCGGATCGCGCCGAGAGCCTCCTCGGTAATCGGCAACAATCCGGCGACGGCTTTGGTCGCCCCGATTTGACGAGGCGTGCCGAGGCGATCGAGATGCCATCCGGCCCGACGCAGGATGCGTTCCATGCGCAGATCAGTGACGGTTGCGATGGCCTGAAGATTGTGCTGCTGACCCCATTCGATCATGGCCGCAAGCAACAGGAACGTCGCTTTGCGCAGACCATTCTCTGCTGTTGCCGCGACGGTCTTTGTATCAACGCAAAAGCGCGAGCTCTCCCAAATCGTGGTCGCCTTCGGCGCCGGGTTGCCATCCAGCAACACCGGGAACGTATCCGCGAGCATGTTGCGCCCTGTGGTGGGCAGCAGACGAACACAACCAACAACGTCGTTCTGCTCGAGTGCGAGGAGATAAGTTGGCTTGAAGGTGTCGTACTGATCGATCTCCAATCCGTTGCAGACAGAGACGTCCCAGTCGAGCCGTTCCTTGAACACACGCCCACGCAGGCGGTGCATTCCTAGCGTTAGTTCGGAGTCGCGCATGAGTGCCGCACGGCTACGCACAATGACCTTCATTCTTAACCTCAAACTTACGAATCACAGCTTCGAGATCAGGAAAGCAGCCACGGTCACGGCGTTGCGCTGTCAGTTCTGACAGGGCGCTATGGATCTGCTGGGTCACGAACCGTGTTCGCAAGGCACGGTTATCCGCGCGCGCACTTTGGAAACTGTATAAGTTCCGCGATGCGCGGATCTAATAGCGCAGAGAAGGAAATTCCTTAGCCTCTACCAAGAGGAGAAAATATTTTGTTTAGAGTGGCTGCAGTCAGAGGTTGTTCTCCTCCGTCGTATGTGCGCGTTGCTGCTGTAGGTTTGAAAGGGGCGATATCGAATTGTTCGTGCCGCAAAGCTGCCGCAACGTCGCAATAAATGCCTGCACGTGGAGCGCGAATCATCAAAATATTCGCGTTGTGGGAACTAAGAAAAGACTGAAGTGGCGCAATGAAAGACGTCAAAAGAGCATGCGATGAATTTGTCGATTGTCTGCACGCTGCCCATACGGAAGATGATTTTCGGCGTGTTGCGGAACGAGCTGCGCATGCCCTGGGCTTCCGGTGGTTTGCCTATTTTGGTCAGCGCGCCAATGGCCCCATTCTGATCTCATCCTATCCGAAGAGCTGGACCAGCCACTATTTTCGCGAAGGCTATCACAACATCGATCCCGTTCTTCAGGAGCCGCGAAACACGAGCCGTGTGTTCCTGTGGGATGGACGTGAGGCGCGAAGCGCAAAGTCGGCGAAAGAGCGCCGCCTGTTCGATGATGCGCTCAGCTTCAAGATCAGGACCGGCCTGACCATTCGCATTCCCTCAAGCCAAAACCGGTTCGCGGCGTTCACGCTGGCGGTGGATGAGCGCAGCCTTGACCTCGATCGCTTCGTCGAGAGCTCGCAAGATATGTTGCAAATGGTGGGGCTCACCTACCATGCCCATGTGAGCGCTGCCGGAATTGGACGGACGCCTCGGTATGCTCAGCAGGTCTGCACCTTGACCCAGCGTGAAAGGCAATGCTTGGGGTGGATCTCCGAGGGCAAGACGATGCAGGATATTGCCCAGCTCCTCGGTGTTCGCCCGCGGGGTGTAAAATTTCATTTGGATAATGCCCGGCGGAATCTTGCTGCATTAACCCTCCCGCACGCTGTGGCTCTCGCGCTTCGGCAGGGATTGCTCCCGTAATGCGCAAAACAGCTGTCCGGCTTGCAAGAAGTTGTGAAGATCGACGGTTCAAGCAGGTGGGAATACTGGGCGCTGCACTCAGGGCACGGGATTCTTTGGTACATAACCACGGCGTGCTTTGCGGACGAGCCAAGCCTCGAGTGCTTCGACGGCCTGGACCCTCCCGGCAAACAGATCCATCCGCCGGCGGCCGCGCTGGCCCAGACGTCCCCATTCGCGCACCAATGCCGTATCACCGAACAGAGTCGGTTCGATCGTGAGGACATAGAACCTGGCCATATTGCGGGCCGGTTCACACCGTTGGAGCACGAGGTATGGCACCGTGAGTTCGGACATGCGCAAGAATCGCATCTGTCGAAACCGTCGTCCAATTAAGTTATCGAATCGATCAGGCCTATCGATTCAAAATGTTAATACCGGTGATGAAAGCCATTGAGGGTGCTCAACGAGCGGTGTCCGAAACTATAGGGTGTTGTGCGCCTCTGACTGCGAACAAAGTGGGCGTCGCCCTGCGGGCCGGGCTGCAGGCTGCGCTGAAGCCCCCCGAGCGGGTCTTCCCCCTTACGGGCTGCCATCCCTGACGGGAACGGCCCGAGTCCCGAACAAGACAGCTGCTGAGTCATCGAAAGCTCCCGCATATTCGCGTCGGACCTTTCGCAGAGCAACCTCCAGGTGGGCAAATCCACTTTCGCTCCCGACAAAAGGACGGCGGCAGTTCTCGCTATCAATCAGACAAACACTGCGTCCGCTGGACGAAAGATGTGCGCGCTGGCTCGCCGTGCTTTTCGGTGATGGACCAACCCCGCTCTCGAATGGGCTTTCCTTGGTTCTGGTGCGGCCTTCCACGATCAACCCGCAAGGGGTTCGCTACGCAAGCGTGCGACCTCTTCGGCTTCGCCTGCGAGGTGACCGCAGCCACCCCCGAACACGTCGGCGCCTGTCGAGCGGGGATGGTCCCCGCCGCAAGACGGGAGCCTTTCGATGTCGCACGATCTCACCCTCGCTCAGAACCACGCTTTCGATCTGGCCCGCACGCTGATGGTGCCGGTCATCCTTTTCCAGGCTGAGAGCGAATTCGGCGTGATGGTCTCCAGCGAATACGACGGCGATCAGGATGCGATCGTTCATGAATACGACCCCTGGTGCCCGGCTCATTGAGCCGGGTGACCGGCTGCCGCTGGCGCCTTGCCGGCTGCAAGGGAGGCTTCGCCGCGCCCGGCTATCTGACAACTTCGACAGCTTGTCCGCGCGCCCTTGCGCCCGGCAGGCTTCGCGGCCGGTCCGGGATCTGCCGCAAGGCCAGGAACAAGTGAGACCAACAGAAGAAGGGGCCGGACGTCGCCTGCGCGACGCCGGTGCAAACAATGGACAAGAGAGAAATCGAAGAACTCCGCGAGAAGGTTGGCTGCGCAGCCCTGCTGGAGAAAGACGGTTGGAAGGTCGACCTCAAGGAAAGCACCCGGCGGGCGATCAAATATCGCCGCGACACCAACATCATCATTGTCATCCACCAAGGCCGCGGCTGGTTCGATCCGTTATCGCCGGCGAAAGGGGACGTGTTTTCGCTAGCCGAACACCTTGGCGCCGACGGTTTCGCCGAGGCGTGTGACCGTGTTGCGGATATGGTTGGCTTCGTCCCCGCTGCACCTGCGTGGCAGCGCCCGGCAAGGCCCAAGGCCCTTGCGTCCATCGTGGAGCGATGGGGATATCGCGTGGGGCCGCGCCCCGGCTCGCCAGCCTGGCGCTATCTCACCCGCGAGCGCGGGCTGCCGGCAAACATCGTGAAGCAGGCGGTCGCTAGCGACCGGTTGCGAGAGGGCCCCCAAGGCAGCATGTGGGCGGCGCATAGCGATTCTGCTGGAGTGCTCACAGGCTGGGAGGAGCGTGGACCGGGATGGCGGGGCTTCGCCACGGACGGCGGCAAGGAGCTTTTTCGCTTCGGGTCGGAGGAGTCCGAGCGGATCTGCATCACGGAGGCGGCCATCGATGCGATGAGCCTCGCCGCAATCGAGGTCCTGCGGCCTGACACGCTTTATGTCAGCACCGGCGGCGGTTGGTCGCCCGCGACCGATGACGCCATCCGCAGCTTGGCCAAGCGCGCCAATGTTTGGCTCGTGGCAGCAACCGACAACAATCGGCAAGGCGAGGTCTACGCCGACCGAATTCGTGCCATCGCCGCAGACGCAAGTGCGCGGTATGCCCGTTTGCGGCCGTGCGCCGGCGACTGGAATGAGGATTTGAGCGCCTGACGTCTAACTGATGCGGCTCGCCAGGGCGACGCGCCGGCTGCGTGGGGGCGCCGCGCCAAGGCCTTCAAATGAGTGGGATCTTCTGACGGCTTGGCGTTGAGCAAAGGAAGAGGGGATCGAACAATGAGGGAGGGAAAATGAAATGGGAATGAAGCGCTGCAGCATGCCCGGCCGGCGCGTCAAGGGTGAAGCTTCGCCCGCGTTCCGCGGCCCTTGACCCGCCGGACCTTCGATGCGGCCGGCGAGGAGGTGTGATGAAGGACTGAAGTGACGAAGGGATCAGGCGGATCGCTCGCGCTGTCAGTCCGGCCAGGCCAAGAGGAGCCGCCCATGCACACCTCCCCCAGCATCCGCAAAGTCTTCGAAGGCGTTGCGACGCGCCACGAGATGCATCGCTTGTTCAACCGCCATCGTGGTGACCCCGCTATGGCCGAAGGTGACGCCCCGCATCTCTTTGTGGGCGAGTGGTTCGAGATCGCAGAATGCGATCATGATTATATGCTCGAGATCCTGCCGCCGCTATGGATGCGCGCCGACATGTTTGCGATGCGCGAATTCATGACCACGCTCGATGATCGCCGCCTTCATCCGCTCCGGCGCCCCCCGGTCAGACAAGTCGCAATAGCCGTGGAACCAGCGCCGCCTGCCATCGATGGTGAGCGCGAAGAAGATGCTGGTGACGCTGCCAGCGAGCGCTGGCCCACGACCATGCACAAGAGGACGAGGAAATGTCCGCAATGCGTCAAAATGCGAGGAATTCAAGGTTTGAAAATCTGGTCCGCCATGCCTCGCTGAGCGGACCTCAATTTGGTGCGCCACGACTTCGCTGATGGGCCAATCAGCGACATTCGAGATGTAAGAGGCCGACGTCAGCAAGCGAATAGCCTTGCTTCTTATTGCTCCCGAACCCCTCCCTTCCTCAGCCCATCGAGAATGTCGTCGATCTCTCGACGAAACTGCGGGTTCGTTGACATTGAGTAAACAAGATCACGGTACCAGTGGACCGTGAAGTGTGGCCGCAGCTTGTTCAATTCAGTCAAGCTGCGCTGTGCCTGTTCCATTTGCCCCGTGGCTCCATAAGCCGATGTCAGATCTACATAAGCGTACATGTGCGAGTTGTTCAGATTGACCGAGCGCCCGCATTCCTCGATGGCTTCTCCATATTGGTGCAAGTGCAGGTGTGCATGGCAGAGCCAGAAGTGTCATTGGAAAGCAAAAGGATCTCTGGGACTGAGACGGAGAGCCAACTGGACCGGCGAGAAGGCTTCACGCGCGCGCCCGGAGGCGACGAGTGCAATTGCTTTAGCAGCGTAGGCAGCTGGATTATTTGGATCAATTTCAAGCGCCGCATCGTATTCAGCCAATGCCTCCTCAGGACGTCCAAATAGAAGAATGGTTCCCTTGGTCGTATGAGCACTCGCGCTTGCCGGGGTTTTGGACAGAACTCTGTCGATGAGGTAGATCGCTTGCTTTTTGTCTTCAACAACGGACGAAGACCATCGATTGTTCACACCAGCCGCCAGACACCGCGCTTTGCCAATAATGGCCTCAACGTTGTCCGGATCGAGGCGTAGCGCGTTATCGAATAGGTCCATTGCCTGACCGTTTTGGATCTTCGACTGCGGCCCATAGAGTTTTGCCCAGCCGCGCATCGTGAAATCCGTGGCGTCGGGATTTCTCGAGCGGTCCAGTTCGCTGCGAAGGCTTTCGGCTTGGATCAGTTCAATGTTAAGCGAGCGAGCGAGCCGCGCTGTGATCTGGTCCTGTAAGGCGGCGAGGTTCGTACGGTCGCCGTCGAAACGATCGGACCAGACGTCCCGACCGCTCGCGATATCCGTAAGTGATACGTTGACCCGAACCTGATCCCCATTGCGTCGCACCGCGCCCTGGACCGCCCAGCGGATGCCAAGGTCCTTGCCGAGCGTCCTGAAGTCGATCTGCTTGTTCTTGAATGTAAACGCCGTTCCGCGTCCAATAACGAAGGCGCCGGGCATTTGCGCGAGGTCGGTCGTCAGGTCGGTCGTGATGCCATCGGCGAAATAGTCCTGCTCCAGATCATTGCTGACGTTTGCGAACGGCAGAATGACAAGTGACAAGCGGGGAGCAATGTCGGGCCGGGCAGTAGCCTCCCTCTGCGTCTGTTGCTTATCCGCAAACACGTCGGTGCGAAGCGTCTTCCACACAGTCCAATAGCCGACGAGGCCACCCGCGATCGCACCGATAGCCGCAATCGAAGCGAGCGCCCCGCCGATCATTTGCATTCGCACCCGGAAGCGACCCTTAAAGTTGCGAGCCGATGCTGGTTGGTCCGGAGGCTCGTCGTCAGATGGCGCCTTGTTCGGTGGGTCACTCTCGCAGGCTGGTATATTCGGTCGGTCGCTGGAGACGTCAGAGCCTGTCACCATTGCCTCCCCGCACGGGCCAAACGCCCGGATGCTCGAACCTAGCAGAGTTTTGTGGTTTTGCGTTGGTCAAGGTTGCTGACTAGGTTCACGGCCCTTACAAGTTGTTGCGGTGATGTTGAATGGACGTCCGCTTCGGGTCAAAAGCGTCGATCGGGCGCTTGGCTGCAAACGTCCGGTCCGTCCTTGAGAGCCGACACGACGAGCCGCCTCTCGGACGGCGGCGATGGGCCACGACCGGACATCCCGAGAAATCAAGTTTGATACAATCCCATCGATAGGCGATTAAAACCTCGGCTGCATCAAAAGGTGCTAGGCTGGATGGATTGGCTGGGCGGCCACGGAGGCGCAATGCGACGACGCACATTCATTGCAGCTCTCGGCGTTGCGGCGTCATGGCCAGTCGCAGCCCGTTCGCAACTTCACGGGAGGATACCTCGCCTTGGGGTGCTGCTGTACAGCACGCCGAAAGACGATCCCCAGTCAAGAGCCCTCCAGCAAGGCTTGCGGGATCATGGCTACGTCGAGGGGCAGACTATTTCGATCGACTATCGTTTTGCGGAAGGTGTTACTGCGCGACTTCCCGACCTCGCCTCCGACCTCGTGCGTATGAAGCCCGACGGGCTGTTTGTGATAGGCGGCGACGTTGCACCATTCCTCAGTAAAGCGACCCAAACGATTCCGATTGTGTTTGTGATGAGCGCCGATCCGGTGCAGCTCGGGCTCGTTGCTACCCTCGCCCGCCCCGGTGGCAATGCCACCGGCTTTACATTTCTGCAGGACAAACTCGCTTCAAAGCGCCTGGAATTGCTCAAAGAGATAGCTCCCCGCATTTCCCGTGTGGCATTCCTGTCAAATCCAGATCATCCCGACAACGAACTGCGCGTAGCCCAACGGGCTGCAACAACGGTTGGCGTACACATCGAGCCGATTGAAATGCGCGGTGCCGACGACCTCGATGGCGCATTCCAGGTCATGACGAAGGCATCCATTGACGCAATTTATGTGGTGGCGTCCCGCCAGACGGTGGCATCTCTTCCGCGCATCGTAGAGTTTGCCGCGAAGCAGCAGCTTCCATTAGCAGGCGGCTGGGGGGCGTGGGCGC
Source organism: Bradyrhizobium sp. CAR08 (assembly GCF_052871955.1). Taxonomy (NCBI): domain Bacteria; kingdom Pseudomonadati; phylum Pseudomonadota; class Alphaproteobacteria; order Hyphomicrobiales; family Nitrobacteraceae; genus Bradyrhizobium; species Bradyrhizobium sp. CAR08. The sequence continues at coordinate 328,110 of NZ_JBIXJX010000006.1, read as the reverse complement.
AGGCTGGCGGATTGCTCTCCTACGGTCCAAATGTGGGCGAAGTTGTTCGCAACGCTGCTACCTACGTGGCCAAAATTTTTAAAGGGACCAAGGTGGGCGATCTTCCGGTCCAGCAGCCCGCGCGCTTCGAGCTTTTAGTAAATCTGCGAAGCGCCAGAAGTCTCGGCCTCTCGATCTCTGAATCATTCCTGCTGCAGGCTGATAAGGTGATTGACTAAGGTTGAATACTTCCGAGCCCGGCTGCACTGAGGCATGACCACCAAGGCGGATTGGACAAGACTAAAGCGGGATCGCGGGAAACGACGCCGGCCCTTAAAAGCGAGAGTCGTTGACCGAATAGACGCACAGCGGCTGGTCATAACCCTTGATGGCGAGCTCACCGATACTGTCAAGCCCGATGGCTCCACCAACTGCGCGAGCAAGAACGGGATCGAGCAAGATCTGAGAATCCACAGCGGCACCGCAAAGGCGTGAAGCGAGGTTGATGACGCTACCGATCGCAGTGTAGTCAATCCGGCCTTCGTAACCCACCGTACCGACCGTCGCCGGGCCCATTGCAATACCGACGCCGAATCCGATTGTGTGCCCTTCAACGCGCCAGCCGACGATGAGCCCTTGCACAGCGTCCTGCATATCCACAGCAAGACGAACACCGCGTAGCGCTGGTTCGTCACATTCGAGTGGCGCATTGACCAGGACCATCAGTCCGTCGCCGGCAAATCCAGTGAGCGTTGCTTGATGGCGCGTGATAACGGACCCGAGCGCAGCATAATAATCGCTAAGAACTCTCATGATAATTTGAGGTTCTGCGTGCGCTGAAAACGCGGTGAATCCCCGGAGATCCCCAAAGATTGCAACAACCTCGCGGCGCTGTCCGTTGAGTAGTGCCTGATTGCCGGAATCCTCGACAAGCTCAGCTACTTGCGGAGCTAGAAATCGCTTCAATCGGTTGATGCGCTCGGACTTTTCCTTTGAAGCCGCGAGTTCTCCCGCCATCTCGTTGAAACGATCGGCCAATTGTTCTAGTTCGTCACCACTAGACATATTGATCCGGTGTTCGAACTGACCCGCACCGATGCGTTGTACGCCGTCCTCAAGCTGACGGATGGGGCCAGACATTCGGCGGGCCAGCCACCATGCGAGAGATATCGCGAAGAGCGTGCCGACAACGAGCAGCCCCAGTGAGCGCCATAGCGCGGCGCGAATCGGTGCAAACGCTTCTGCGACCGGTTGCTGCGCTATCACAGTCCAATCGACACTCGCGGTTCTGGCAGAGGTGGCGATCGCCGACTTGCCATCCGCATCCCGCGTGACCACAGCGGCTCCATTGGCAGCGGCGACCGCGGCTCTTATCGACCCGAACCCCTCGGAAGCGGCATGACCACGAAGCACCTGGCTGATATCCGGATGAGCGATCAGCCGGCCAGCATCGTCGATCACGAACGCATGGCCGGTCTCGCCGATCCTGATTGCAGCTATTACTTCCTGGATTAGTTTCAGGTTGATGTCCGCAATGACAATGCCCGCGGCAGCGCGATTGCCGGCAACTGCAATGGTCATGTAAGGCTCGGAATCACGCTCATAGCGTACGGGGCCGAACCAGACCTTGCTGGTGTGGGCGCCCTTCACTGCCGCGTCCGACGCCATGGAGGCGCCCAGCCCTATCCGGTTCACATCCTGCCGGGAGATGAAGGCGCGCTCTCTATCCGTTTCGTCGACCAGTGTGATTGAGGATATTGCCGGCACCTGACGCAACAAGCGTAAAGCATCGATGCGGTGGCGCTCCTCGTCACCAACCATCCAGGGCAGTTGGACAACCCAGCCTAGCTGATCACGAATGCCATCAATGAATGTTTGGATACGTTCAGTGGCCGAACGAGATTCAGCCTGCAACAGTTCATTGAGGGCGGCGCGCTGGCCGCGGTAACCGAACCAGGCCTCGCTGGCCGCGCCAAGCAACAGCGGACCTACGACGGCTATGAGCAGTGTGATGAAGTATTTTACGAACAACGAATTCCGCGGCCTAACCCTGCGAGGAGGCGGCGGCTGATCGGTGCTCATCGGTCACCTTGGTCGTGCATCGGTATCCTGACCCAGTCAGAACGCTCCCGAACGCGGCGCGGCAATCCTCGCAAGTCAGCGAAGGAATGTCGAGTCAGCCTAGCCAGTGCTCTTCGGCTCTGGCCGAAATGAAGACAAAGACCGCGAGCGCGAGATGTGATACCGCTTGCCTAGCTACATCCGGGCGAACGAGCTTTTGGGGGGCGTTGTGCGGCGACTGCAATTTGTTGCGCAACTTAGCGTTGCGCTCCTCACTGTGACCGAGGCCTACTCTCAATCTCTCGAACCAAACATCGGCTTTATGAGCACGCGCTCTTCAAGCGACTCTAAGAGAGTCGTCGCGGCGTTCATCAAGGGCCTGCAAGAAGCGGGCTTCGACGAGGGCAGGAACGTCAGCATCGAATACAGGTTTGCGGACGGCGCGTTGGATCGCCTTCCCGAAATCGCCAACGATCTAGTGCGCTCTCGCGTCAAGGTTATTGTGGCCGCAGGTGGCGCGAATTCGGCGCTGGCGGCCAAGGCGGTCTCGGCCACCACACCCATTGTGTTCGTAATTGGAGCGGATCCGATCAAGTTGGGGTTAGCCGCAAGTCTCTCGCGGCCGGGAAGCAACGCCACGGGCATGACAATTTTCTCTGCGGTTTTGGGGCCGAAGCGGCTCGAGCTACTGCGCGAACTCGTTCCAAAGGCAACCGTTTTCGCTGCGCTGACCAACCCCAATACCCATGAGGGACGCGCCCAGACATCGGATATGTCCGCGGCAGCTCAGAGCCTCGGGCTCAAGATTCACTTGCTGGAGGCAAGCAACTTGGAGGAAATGGAGAGGGCATTCACCACGCTAGCGCAGCTCAAGGCGGACGCGCTGCTGGTTGGAAGCGACCCGATTTACGACGTTCATCGGGACAAGCTCGTCGCAATGGTGGCTGCAGCGGCCATCCCGGCGATCTTTCAATTTCGTGATTACGCAGTCGCCGGCGGCTTAATGAGTTACGATCCGGACATTGCGGACGCACATCGATTGGCCGGCGTTTATGTAGGCAGGATATTGAAAGGCGCGAATGTAGCCGATCTGCCGATACAGCAGCCAATCAAGTTCAGGCTCGCGGTCAACCTCAAGACGGCGAAGACCCTTGGGCTCGAGGTCCCTCCCGCCTTGCTTCTGCTGGCAGATGAAGTCATCGAATGAGGGCGCGACTACACGTTTGACGCAATGCTTGTTACGAACGGCCGAAGTCTCACAAGATTCAGAGGCTGATTTCTTCCGACAACGCCCGGGACGAGCAATGAAGCGACGCAAGTTTCTTGTTGGACTGCTGGGCGGGCTTATTGCGAGTGGCGCACGTGCTCAGCAGCGTGTGCGGATTTCCATACTTCACAGCGGTTTCCCGAATCGAACGCCGATCCATCAGCTCTTCGACGCTCTGAGCAAGCTTGGGCTCGATAACCGCACCGCGACAATTGATCTGCTGGGCGGAGAAGGAGACCCCAAGAGACTGAATGCTCTTGTCGCACAAATCAAGTTGCAAAATCCAGATGTTATCATTGCGATCACTTCGCCAGCGGTGGTCGCCCTCAAGGAGGCCAAGCTGACGATCCCTGTTGTGTTCGCCTTTGTGCCTGACCCGGTCGGGCTCGGAATCGTGGAAAGTCTCGCTCAGCCCGGCGGTAACTTCACTGGAGTCACCTATAGCGAATCTGGGCTTGGTGGAAAGCGGCTTGAACTGCTTGTTGAAGCGATCGCAGGGACGACGAAAATCGCTGTGTTCTGGAACCCGTCGTTTCCCGGGCATGCTGACGCTCTGGAAAACACCCGCACATCCGCTTCGGCGCGAGGCATAGAGATCTTTTCGCGTGAACTTAAGGGTTTGGAGGACCTGGAGCCGGCGTTCGACGATGCCATTCGCGCGAAAGCACAGGCCGCGGTTTTCATGGCTGACAACATAATGTTTGGGAACCGGAAGCGGGTCGCGGAAGTCGCACTTAAACAACGCCTTCCCACCATTCATTCCTTTCCTTCGGAGGTAGAGGATGGCGGGTTGATGTTCTACGGGCCCAGTAACGGTGAAAACTACCGGCGCGCCGCTGCGTTGACCGAAAGAATTCTCAAAGGCAAGCGTCCGGGTGAACTTCCGGTCGAAAGGCCCACCAAATTTGAGTTAATCATCAACTTAAAGACCGCGAAGGCACTCGGCTTGACGATTTCCGAAGCCTTCCTGCTTCGCGCCGACCAAGTGATCGAATAGCGGGTTCTGTGGCCCACCATGAGACGGAAGGCGGTACTCTGCTGACGTGAGATTTGGGCGAATGTCCGCTTCGGGTCTTGGTTGTGTGGAAACGGATAGCTCAAAGGCGGTCGTGGTCGACAATCGTTGCAAGCGTTGATGTTTTCAGGTCGGATCGTCTACGTAGCCGCCAAGGTGATTTATTGCGACGGGCGGCGTCGCTTTTGGATGCACTTCCCGCCTTCAGGTGGCTCGGATAGCTGCAATCAGGCTCGGTTTGCCGACGATGTTCATCACCCGTGTGAGATTATAGGCCAGGACGTGCAAGGCCATCTCAGCGGCTACATTCCCTAGGCGCTTCATCAGGAAGTGTGTCGCACCCATACGGGCTTTGATCGTGCCGAAGGGATGCTCGACCGTCTCGCGCCGCGTCCGCATGGCGTCGGGATTGGAATCGAGCCGTCTCTGGACCTCCTCGACCACATGCTCATGCTCCCAGCGCGTGATGCGGCGCTCCTTTGACGGCGTGCATTGGCTCTTGATCGCGCAGCCTTGGCACGCTGCTGTCGACCATAACGGCGCAGCGTCATTCCGTGCTCGATGTTGGTGGAGCGATGGGGCAGTCGCTGGCCGGATGGGCAGCGGTAGACGTCTTCAACAGGCAGGTAGGCGAAGTCCTGTTTGCCGAACCGGCCCTCCGCCTTGGCATTCGACGTCATGGGCTTCGGCAAGGTAACTGCAACGCCAGCATGTTCGCAGGCTAATATCTCTTCTCCGTCGAAGTAGCCACGGTCGGCAACCGCCTCGAGTTTGTCCACTTCGAGCACTTCTTTGGCTTGCTTCGACATCCGAGCAAGCTGCCCACGGTCGTTGCCGACGTTTATGACCTCGTGCGTGACAATCAGATGATGTTCGGTGTCCACCGCGATCTGGACATTGTAGCCGACGACACCCGATCCGCGTCCGCTGGTGGCCATGGAAGGGGCATCCGGATCGGTCAGCGATATCTGTTGATCCGGCGTGTTGCGCATCTGGGCATCAAGCACTTCCAGGCGGCTCATCTCCTGCTTCAGTCGCGCGATCTTTTCCTTGATCCTCGTCGTCTTGATGCTGATCGCTTCCGATGGCTCCTGCCGATCCGCGCTTCAAGTTGACGCAGATATCGACCGACACTTTCCTCGATCTGGGCCATCCGCCTCGCCATCTTGGCATGCGTGAAGTTGCGGTCGCGGTTGTTCACCGCCTTGAACTTGCTGCCGTCGATTGCCACGCTCGGATTCTGCAACAGGCCCATTTGCCGACATAGGGCAACGAACTTCGCGCAAACCTTCCGGATCGCCGCGCCATTGTCCTTCCGGAAGTCGGCAATTGTCTTGTGATCGGGAGCCAGGCGGCCGATCAGCCACATCACCTCGATATTGCGGCAAGCCTCACGTTCCAGGCGGCGACTGGATTGCACCCGATTGAGATAACCGTAGATGTAAAGCTTCAGAAGGACCGCAGGATGATAGGAGGGCCGGCCCGTCTCCTTGGCGATCACACGCTCGAACCCCAGTTTATGCAGGTCGAGCGCCGCGACGAACGCATCGATCACATGGACCGCGTTGTCCTCGCTTACCCAATCCTCCAGGCAGTCCGGCAAGAGCGTCAGCTGGGATCTGTCCGCGCCTTCAACGAAGCGTCCCATCCGTATCCCCCCAATCAGGAAGTGGAGGAATCGTAGCCGACTCGTGGCTTTTCACACAGCCAGGGTCAGAAGGCGAAATGCTGATCTCCCCTACATGGGTCTGCTTTACCCGAGAAGCGGCGCTTATTGAGTGCGCGCCCAAGACCCGCTCCTGACGACCAGGTGCGCGCGCATCGCACGGACGAATGTCCCACTCCGGCCCGACGGTCGTCCGGGGAAGCGGCATGGCGCGGCGGCATAGCGGGACCGTGTCTGAATTCGCGGCTCGTTTCGGCGAACGTCTCGAGCATGGCGCGGCGGCGGCGGTCTGCCAGGGCGAATCTTTCCGGCATCGTCGACCCGGCCCCAACCCTGTCGCCTCTCCCCTCGGGTTTGCTGCGGTCTGCGCCCCCGGCGGTCCGCCTCAAGGCCAAGCCGCAAGCGACCGGAGACCCCCGATCTCGGCAAGGCCCGGCCGCGTCCGGCGCAGGGCCCAGTAGCGTGGCCCCGCTTGTCCGCAACCGAACCTCGCTCGCCTGGCGGTCCCCGGACCTTGAAGCGGCCCTCATCCCGGCGGCGCTGGGCGACGGCACCCGAAGGGAGAGCCGGCAGGGGCCGGACCGAACCCGACGGCGAAACCAGAAAAGGACTTCACCATGACCAAGATCGCTCGCGCACCTCGCACCAACGCCCGGATCGTCCCGCTCCGCCGCGGCGCCACAGTCGAAATGGTCCGGCTCGTTTGCCCGGACGCAGCCCAGGCCACCCGCATCGCCGAGAGCTTCGGCCTCCCCGTCCTCGACAGCGACGGCATCCGCGATCTCCATCAGCGGCTCATCAGCGAGACCGCCGACGCGCTCGGCGAAAGCGTCAACGAACGCGCCATGCAGATCCACCTGCAGCGGATCGTCGGCTCCTATGTCGGCTCAGCCCACGGCGCCGGGCAGTTCTACAGCCGCGCCGTCACCGAAGCGCGCGAGGCGACGGCAAAGCTCGCCAACGACACGCGCGACGAGGACCTCGACGGACCTGTCGGGTTCGAATCCGCGGCCCAGCGCAAGCGCGAATTCGCCGCCGAGGTCGCCGTTCAGGCACACGCACTGCGCATGGCGGCCGAAGGCGCCGCCGCAGCCTACGAGCACGTCGTCGGCGAGAGCTGGAAGCCGTTCGAGCGCCAGCCCGAACAACCCGGCGAGACCGTCAGCCGCAAGGCGGCCGAGGTTCAGATGGCGGCGTTCGGGTGACGCCGCCGGCGGGGCTTCGGCTCCGCCTTTGCTCGTTCACAATCCGACGTCGGCCGGCCCCTGCGGGCCGGCCGTTTTCATGTCGCACATCGCGACGGCGCAAAAGCGCAAAGAGAAATGAACCGGGATGGAGCGCACGTTGCGGCCCGTACCGGCTTTCGGTCGATGCTCCGGCCGGCGCGGCAGCGCAACGGCTCTGCCGTCCTCCACTGCGTTCCGGTCCGGCGTCTCTCCCCTCACCCCGACGACCAGCGTCACCGGATGCGCGACCCCGCAGGCCTTCGCAGCGGACCGCCGTGACGGGCCGCGACGGGCGCGGCCTCCAACGGAGGTTAGAATCATGACTGGTAAGGAAACCAAGCCCCGCGCCGACATCTATGCGCGAATCACCGATCGCATCGTCGCAGACCTTGAGCGCGGTGTGCGTCCGTGGGTCAAGCCATGGAATGCGGCCAACGTGGCTGGGCGCATCACGCGTCCACTGCGTCACAACGGCATGCCCTATCAGGGCATTAACGTCGTGCTGCTGTGGTCGGAAGCGGTCGCGCGCGGCTTCACGTCGCCGATCTGGATGACGTTCAAGCAATCGCTCGAGCTCGGCGGCCACGTCCGTAAGGGCGAGAGCGGAACGATGGTGGTCTATGCCAACAAGATCACCAAGACCGAGCCCGACGAGCATGGCGATGACGTCGAACGGGCCGTTCCGTTCCTGCGCGCCTATACGGTGTTTTGCGTCGATCAGATCGACGACCTTCCGGATCACTATTACGGGCGCGCGGCACCGACCGTCGCGCCGGCGCAACGCATCGCTCATGTAGATACCTTCTTCGCCAACACCGGTGCGAACATCCGGCACGGCGGCGACAAGGCATACTTCGCGCCGGCGCTCGACCTCATCCAAATGCCGCCATTCGAGAGTTTCCGTGACGCCGAGAGCTATGCCGCCACGCTCGCCCATGAATGCGTGCATTGGACGGCGCCGGCGCATCGCGTCAATCGCGATCTCAGCCGCTACGCGAAGGATCGCAATGAGCGGGCGCGCGAAGAGTTGGTCGCGGAACTCGGCGCGTGTTTCCTCAGCGCGGACCTTGGTATCGTGCCCGAACTCGAGCCGCGTGCCGATCATGCGAGTTACCTTGCATCGTGGTTGGAGGTGCTGGCCAACGACAGGCGTTTTATCTTCAGCGCGGCCGCCCACGCTCAGCGGGCAGTCACCTATCTGCACGATCTTCAACCCAAGCCGGCCGAGATCGACCAGGCGGCATGAGGCGCAACGATCCGTGTCTCGGCCGCTTGCGCTCATCGTTCACCTTTCTAGACAATGGCGAAGGCGTCGTCTCACGGCGAGGCCGTTCTTTTGTGCATCATCATGCCTGTGTCGGCGACTGGAGAGGCGGCGCTTCCCATCCCGACGGCGTAGGCGAGATGCGCCAGGCGGATTCTTCTGGCTTCCGAGATGCCCGTCTGTTTCTGGGCGAGCGTCTTTCCGAAGCCGCAGAAGGCTAGTGTCGTCACGATACAACAGTCCGGGGTTGTTATTGCGTCCGCTGGACTGGCGGAAAGCTTACGCGGCGCACGCGAGTGCCTTTCACCAACGCGCCCGTCGTCGTGCGGTGTGGCTTGCCTGTGGCTCAGCCGTATCCTCACGGTTCGGCCTGTCGCGCCCAATGCGTCCTCGATTTGGCATGTCTAACCGAAGGCCGTCGTCGCTGCGCTCCGCCTCGATCAAAAGACCGCAACGGCCGTTCTCGGCTTTCTTCCCCTGGCCGCTGCGCCCATTCTCGCGAGACAAGAAAGCCTCACCCTGGCCGTCCTCTACTGCGTGGCGGCCCTTCGGGTGCGGCCCGATCGCCTCCGGTCAACGACAGCCATCGAGGTCGCGATGGTCGCGGCCCGAGAACGAAAGAGGACACGAACATGGCTACCATCGGCAACTTCAGCGTCAACGGCAACGGCTTCGTCGGCACCGTCAAGACCCTCGCTCTAGGCACCGTCAAGACCAAGATCGTTCCGGCCGAACGCACTTCAGACAAGGCCCCGGACTACCGCATCTTTGCGGGCGCGAACATCGAGTTCGGCGCCATGTGGAAGAAGAAGTCCCAGGACACTGGCCGCGAGTACCACTCGGTCAAGCTGGACGACCCGAGCTTCCCGGCTCCGATCTACGCGACGCTGGTCGAGGTCGAAGGCGAGGAAGGCCACTCGCTCATCTGGTCTCGCCCGAGTCGCGACTGAGACGCCGCGCAGGTGGCCCCGCCGCGAGGCGGGGCCTTCACCCCGTAGGCGGAAAGGAGAAACGATTTTGAACGCGCGCGTAAGGTCGGCATGCGCTGCCTCATTGTGCAGCTTATCCCTTCACGGACAGCTGATGGGGAGACCGGCAGGGCCTCGTCGGCAGTCACACCGCATCACCTGCGGGCCGTGGCGACGGCCCACCTACGCTCATCCAAATAGCCGAGCCAGCGCATTCGATTGCTCGGTGAATTTTCGAGCGTTGGCCTTCCGAAGCCGTTCCAGGTTTTGCAGCTTCCATCGCAGGCCGGGAAGCTGCTCCAAGTGCGGCACGCCCAGTAGCGACCATTCGGGCTCTGCGGCAACCAGCGACAGCAGGAAGCGGCGCTCGTCGGCGCTCAGACCTTGCTGCAGCTCGCGCATCATTCGCTCGCGCGCTGCCAAGAGCGCGTCAAGTTCAACGGGCTCGGTGGTCATGCCCGCGAAATTGTGCTCGAACTCCTGGCGGAGATCCCGCAGCGATGGAAACAGGACCTCGTGCACCGGCCGGTTATGGCTCGCAAGATAGACGACGAAAGCGCGGCGAATGCCCGCCGTGATTCCCTCGTGCACAAAAAGCTGCGTGACATCGAACAGATCGCGGGGATGCTGCCGGTCCATCGCCGCAACCAGTTTGCCGCCATATACGTCTTCGAACGACACCACCGGGATTTCGAGATCCGCCTGCAGCGTGTCACGCGCGGCCTCTGTCAGCGACGCCATGTCCACCGGACGGACGGTGCCGCGCATGACGAAGTTGACCTCGATCTTGACCTCAATGCCCCCTCGCCGCACCATCAGCTTGGTCTCGCCGGATTCCGTCGCGGCCGGCGCATGGGTCAGAAATCCCTGCTTCTGCAGGCGCGCGGCCGACTGACGGATGGCCTCGTTGATGCGCCGCAGCCTGCTCGCGCGGCAGTGTGTGGTTGGGAAACACCAGATCAAGATCGACCGAGAGCCGCGGCATGTCGCGCACGAACAGGTTGATCGCCGTGCCGCCCTTAAGTGCGAACGTATCGTCGACGAGCACCAGCGGCGCCACGCGCGTCAGCAACCGCGCGCTGTCGAGGTAGACCTGGTTCATGGCTTCAGCACCAGGAGCCCATCAGCGGAGCGGGACACCCAGGCCCTGTCGCTGCCCTTGGGCAGTTGAGACGGATCGAGCTTGCTGGCCCAGGGCTGAGAGAGTTCGCGGCCAAGCTGCAGGCACAGACGCACGGTCTTGATGCTGGTGCAGCGCTTGAGCAGGTCTCGCAGCAGATCGGCACGCAGGCTGTAAGTGCTTTCGACCAGCTCGCGCGCTTCTTGCAGCGGCTGCCGGACGCCGACTTCGCTCAGCACCTCCAGCAATGCGCGTTCCGGCGCCGAGACGAGCGGGCCGCCCTTGCGGCTCTCGAAGGGCCTGACTTGAAGCAACGCGCCGGGTTCTTCCTTGAAGAGTCGCTTGCGGTGGTACTCGGCCGGGAAGCGCTGGGTGAACCACTCCGGAAGGCGTCCCGCTTTCCAGCCGTACAGATGGAGGATGGGCCGCTGGGGGACGTACTGGCGGATGCCGTGCCAGTCGAAGGCCGACTTGCCGCCGACATGCAATCCTTCGAAGCTCCGCTGCAGCAGGGCGAGGCTCGGGTGCAAAGTGGGCGGATCGTTTGGTCGGCAATAGACGCCGCGTGCCAACCGTTGCAACCAGCCAGCACGGACATAGTGGACGGCAAGGTCGGCCGATATCCCGAGGGCGGCGAGGTCATCGGAGGTTAGCGGCGCTCCCGGCGCCAAACGGGTACAGAGCCTTTTTAGCTTGTTTCTTGGGGTCGTAGCCATGCTACGATAATAGGAATAATGTCAAAGTTCTGCAAGCCTGAATTGTAGGTCGAAGTCGTAGTCACGCTACGATAACCCGGATTAAGCTAAGAAGCCCCAGATCGACCATGAACTCGTCAGCTGCGATTGCGCTATGCCCGGTGATACCCGACAGGCACCACGCGGTGCCCAATTCGGGTCTACTCACCGGTGCACGAACGCGCCTAATCTCTGCTGACAAGAAACTTGCCGGCGAATACACCCCATGCAGAAGTCACCTTAGGATCCTAATGTCGCCGATGCCGCGCCGACGCGCCACTTCTGACCGGCTACGACGAGCAGCACCTGGTTACCTCTCTCCGTCTGCTCGACGCCGCAGCCGATGGCATCGACTGGAAAGAGGTCGCACGGACCGTGCTGCATATTGACGTCGTGCGCGAGCCCGATCGGGCGCACCGGGCTTGGAAACCCATCTCGCCCGTGCCCGCTAGATCACCGAGCATGGCTACCGGGATCTGCTGCGGGGCGGGCACCGCACCGAGGGCGCTTACAGAATCCCCCAGGCCCGATATCGTCCCCTGCCGGTCACCTCCCGCAGGTCAAGCTCGCCGACCAGGTCCTGAGCGGCGCGCGGCGTGATCTTAAGCTCCTTCGCGATCATACCGGCCGAGGCGATCGGCCGGGTCAGCATATAGTCGAGCAGCGCCGGCAGTTTTGACGTGGCGCGACGGCCGGCGAGTTTTCGGGCGAGCAGGGTTCGCTGGTTAAGCCAGCGGTCGTGGTCCTTGAGACCGGCCGCCGCAGCAGCGGTGATGGCCTCGAGTTGCACGGCGAGTCGCGCCGCCGCGTCGCGCGGCCGCCGGCGTTCGCGGGGGATGGTCTTCAACCCGTCATGCAGGCAGGGCAGATGCCAGCGGGTCTTGGCCCGCGCGCGCAACACGCTGGCTGCCATCAGCCGGCCGAGCCAGGGCGTGTGCTGCAGCGGGGCGATGGCGTCCCAAGCCTCAGTCGCAAGCGCGGCCGCGAGCGTCGGCGGCAATATGCGGGTCTGCTCGACCACGGCGCGCCAGTCGTCGAGACGCGCGTCCTCGTCCCAGTCGGGGTCGTAGACCAGCGGGTTCCGCTCGGACTGGGTGCGACTCCCGCCGGCGAGTGTCCGCTCCGCCTTGGCATTCGCGGCGTCGACCGCGGCGAAGGCGGCGGCTAGGTGCGGGTCGGACTCGATGCCGCCAAGCGGCGTGTCGAGATCAGCGTCTCCGCAATCGTAGCCGCCGACGAAGCTTCGCTCCCCTTCCTTTCGGATGCCCCTGCCCTCCTCCCACTCGCCCTGCCCGGTGCGGCCGCGCAGGCTGTCGAGCCCCACCGGCGATGGCGCCCAATCCGGCTTCGCGTCGGCGATGCGGCGCCGGGTCCGTAGCACGGCGTGGGCGCGGGTGAGTTCGTGGGTCGGGGCGCGGATGTCCATGCCGGCGTCGTGGAGAACCAGATCTTCGAGGTGGACCAATTCGCCTTCTAGCCACAGACTGGCGCAGGCGTCAGTATAATGTGTGCGCGCAATCCAGCCGTCGCGGATCGGGCTCCTGGCCAGGCGTTCGTCGAGCCGGGCAAGCGCGTCCTCGGCGGTGGCGAGTGGACCGGCTAGCTGAGCCCAAGGCAGTGGATCGGGAATTGAGTAACCGTTTTGCAAGGTCTTGATAACCTTAACAGGAATCGTTCAAACGGAAGCTATCACGGAAATAACTTCGGTCATAGCGACAGGCTGGTTCCCCGTGGCGCTCGGCCGCTGCCCGGTAAACTCCCTGCCCTGGTCCGGACAAGCCCCTTCTTTCCGCGCCGCGGCCGCCCCAGCCGGGTCGCTTAGGCGGCTTCGATATCGGTTTGCGGAAAGTCACCGCCCTTGAACATCAAGGGCTGCCCCAGATGCCGGGCGCAAGCGTAGGCAAAACAGTCCCCGAAATTGAGGCTCGCCGGATGCCGGCCCTTGCCGAATCGGTCGAAGGCGTCGAGAGCGAGCCTTGCCGTTTCAGCCGGCACCGCGACAACGGCGATCTCCATCAGCGCCAAATACTCTTCGACCGCTTCGGCGGCGGCGCTGACCGAAAGATCCAGCACGCGCGCGACCGCGACCGCCGCCTCCCATACCGCCAACGGCGACGTCAGACGCGTTCCGGTCTGCTGCAGGCGAGCCAAAAGCTCTCGTGCCTCCTCCTCGTCGGTCAGGAGCGCGGTCAAAGCCGAAGCGTCGATGAACATTAGGTGTCCTCATACAAACTGTCGCGGAACGCCTTATCGGCGGGCAGTCCCTTGGCGGCGTCGCCCCTCGCGCGTAGATCCCGGCAGAACTGGACGCCAAGGTCGACCAAAGACGGCTTGCCCTGCTCGCGCTCGAGCTCATGGGCGAGCGCCACGTGCACTGCTTCGGTGAGGCCGAGTTTTTTTAGCGTGGCCACCTTGCGAGCGAGCGCGTCGGTCTCAGGGTTCTTGATGTGGAAGGCCATGGCGCGCTCCTCTAGACCGCATCGTGTATACCTGTATATCATCACGGATACACAAATGGGAAGGGCCGGCCTCGTCGTTTGCGCCCCGAAGACGTGCGGCCTTCGTGACGTGTGAGGGCAACTTTTATGGTTAGTTGTCTATGAACACCTGCCCTCTCCCTCTCCGGATGCTGCTTCCCTTAGGGCTGTCCTCGCAGGCCGTCGGGACAATAACGACCATCCCCCTCGCCCGCTCCTTCCTCTTTGAATTCTGCGCGGCGCGGATCGACGTCGACTACCGATGGGATACCGACTGGTGCGACGCGCCTTGGCGAATTGAAGCGACTGACGACCGCAGGTCCCAAATTGTTGTCAGCTGACAACATCCATCCTTGGTAGGGCCCTGTTGTCAGCTGACAACAATCGCCCAGGCGGGTCGCTGCTGTCTGCCATGATCCAACGGCGTCCATGGGGCAGATCGGCTTCGTTCGAGAGCCAAGCAGCTCGATATCCGCGCCAGCACCCACCATTGAGAGATCGTATTCATTCGGCGGCCTTGCCGCCTCGCCAAAGGAGCACCCCCCACGCCGGACGCCTTCGGTCAACCTCCCGTTAAACGGGGCCTTCAACCGCGAGCTCGGCCTGGACCTCGCCCAAAGGTCCTGAATGCGTTCGCCTGCTTAGCCCCTCACGCCGGTCCATTGTTGCGCCGGGCGAAACGAGTCAACAGGAGGCTCTTGCGTAGCGATGCGGACTTTCGAGGAAACCGTCCCTATCTGGAACCCGGGCGATCTCGGCGAGCGTTCCCGCGGATGGATCTGAAGGCCCGGCGTCGAGCTCCCCGCTTAAGATTGGATCCGCACCACGGCATCCCGGACAAGGTGGCGGCCCGTTGCCGTTCGTTCGTCGGATCGCACGCGCCCGGGATGAAGCGATGATCGACGCGCTGCGGCACTCTGAAAAGGGCAGAAGGGTCTCCGTTACAGCGCCGAGCCCTGAGGTCGATGTCGCGCCTGACGATCCGTCGGTGTGGCCACACGGAAGTGCAAGAGAAGGGCCAGCGCGCATGACCTGGGATGTGTCTGCTCGGTTGCTTGCGACCTGTTCGTCCGGCCCCGGTGGACCCCTGCGACAGTGCGGTTCTTCTGCTTGCCCTTTTGGGGCGAGCGGCGGCGCAGCGAAGTGACGCGCCAGCCCCCCGATCAACACCCGGGAAGGTCCGGCGCGCCTCCGATCCAAGCGAGACGACATCGTCGCTTTACGGTGTTTTGCCATTCAGCACGGGCGTCTGAGGCAGTTGTCGTAAACGAGGCGGGGAGGGTGCTTCTCGCGGGACCGCGGCGCTAGACGTTGGGCAATGGCGGGCAGGAGCCGACGCTACATGCCGGCGCGATTCTCTAGAGTTTGCCCTACATGACCTGAGATCAGAGCATTGAACGGAGGCTACAAGCCGGGGCATGCCCCGTCGCCCGGACTCCAGCCGTGGCAGCACCGTTCAGCGCAGCGGTTGACGAGCTACAAAATGACGCACTGGGGACTCGTGACGGCGAGCCGACTCACGCCATAGTCGAGGCTCATCCCATTCGCGCTGAGCTGTTGTTGTCAGCTGACAACAACAGGGCGGTGCACCAAAAAAAAGGCCCGCGCGCCGTTTGGCACGTCATCGAGCGTTAATAACTCGTTAACCCTTTAATTCTTGCTCAAATCACAGAATCGTGGCCATCTCTCAAGACGGAGACTAGGCGTCTGACGAGCAGAAACCGTCTTGAGAAGGCAAATGGCGATCTTAGCGGAAGATTCGGCTACCATGAGCGAGACTGCGTCTGCGCGGATCACTCGGCACGCGGGAATTCTTTCCGGCCAGCTTCGCTCGCTCGCGACAACTCTTTTCCCGCCTTCGGCGAGCAAGTCGCTCCGGTCGTTCACCTCTGGAGAGGTTGCGCGAATTGCGGGCGTGTCCGATGGGTACCTTCGGCAGCTCTCTCTTGACGGGCTTGGACCGACCCCAGCGACAGGAACCGGGGGGCGACGGTCTTACACTCTGGGTCAGATTCATGAGTTGCGCGAGTATTTAGCCACTGCGCGGCCGCGCGAAGCAATGGAATTCCTTCCGCGCCGGCGCCCAGGCGACAAGCTCCAAATCATCACCGTCGCAAACTTCAAAGGCGGCTCCGCCAAGACGACGACGGCATTGTATCTGTCGCAATACCTCGCCCTTGCCGGCTTTCGGGTCCTCGCGATTGACCTCGATCCGCAAGCTTCGCTTTCAGCAATGTTCGGGTACCAACCCGAGTTTGACATTGGGGCGAACGAAACCCTGTACGGGGCCATCCGATATGACGAACATCGCCGGCCACTGCGCGAGATTGTCCGGCCGACCTATTTTGACGGGATAGGGCTCGTTCCAGGCAATCTCGAGCTTATGGAGTTTGAGCACACTACGCCTCGAGCAATGGTCGAGCGGCGAGAACGCGGACACGACCTGTTCTTTCGCCGCGTCGCCAGTGCCATCGACCAGGTTGCAGACGAATACGACGTCGTTGTTATCGACTGCCCACCCCAACTTGGTTACCTGACCATGGGCGCGCTAAACGCGGCTACCGCTATGCTCGTGACCATCCATCCGCAGATGGTCGATGTCGCATCCATGAGCCAATTTCTCCTCATGACGTCCGACCTCATGTCCGTCATCGAAGAAGCTGGCGGGAGACTCGATCACGATTTCATCCGGTACGTCATCACGCGTCACGATCCCAATGACGTGCCCGAAGCTCAAATCGTGGCTCTCCTCCGCACCCTCTTTGGTTCGGATGTGCTCCAGGCGACTGTGTGGAAATCGACCGCCATCGCCAATGCCGGTCTCACGAAGCAATCACTTTATGAACTGGAGCGCGGCGCCGTAGGGCGGGGCGCCTACGACCGGGCATTAGAATCGGTCGACGCGGTAAATGCCGAAATCGCGCAACTTCTTAAGAAGGTGTGGGGTCGATGAGCAAACGTACTGACACGATCAAGAGCCTTTTCACGGCCCCGCAATCAAGTGCGTTGTCAGCTGACAACATGCCCGCTGCCTTGCCGCGGGTCTCGTCGGGCTCGGTTCGCTCGTTGAAAGACTCTTTCTCTGAGGTCGAGAAAGAGAACGAGGAGCTTCGCGAAAGAATTGCATCCGGGGCTGTGATACTTGAAATCGACCCCTCGCTCGTCGATCCGTCACCGCTGGCCGACCGTTTTCGAGATCAGGATGATAGCTCGTTCGAAGCGCTCAAACAGTCGATCGCACAGCGTGGCCAAGAGGTGCCCATTCTCGTTCGCGAACATCCTGAAGCGAAAGGGCGCTATCAGAGCGCCTATGGTCATCGCCGCGTCCGCGCCACGCGCGAACTAGGTATTTCCGTCAAAGCGATTCTGCGACCGTTGACAGATGAAGCGCTTGTCGTGGCGCAAGGACTTGAGAACGCACCGCGCGAAGATTTGAGTTTCATCGAGCGCGCCAGCTTCGCGATGCATATCGAGGATGCCGGGCATAGCCGCTCAGTCGTGCAAGATGCGTTGTCGGTCGATCGGGCGGAGGCCTCGAAACTTCTTGCCGTGGCTCGGTCGGTTCCCGCCGAGGTTATTCAAGCAATCGGGAAAGCTCCGAAAGTTGGCCGAGGCCGCTGGCAGTCATTCGCTGAATTGATCAAGGATTCTGCGGCACTCAAACGTGTCAGAGCGGCGGTCGCCGAACCTAAATTTGCAGAGCGCGAAACCGACGCACGATTTCTTGCAGCATTCTCCGCAGCAACCCGTCCATCTCGCGGGGAGCCCCGGAAAGAGCCGGACGAGAAGCCGGTCTTTTCCGTGTCCGGGGATAAGATTGCGCACGTGCGTCAGGCCGAGCGCGAATTGAAGCTTACCATCGACAAGAATGTCTCGACGACATTCGCGGCATTTCTTGTGGACCAACTCCCGGCCCTGTTCGACGCCTTTTCCAAGACGAGCAGTGGCCAGGAAAGTACCGAGACCTGACGGTCTCGTCCCGTAAACACGAACCAGGAGCAGACAAGGCAAAAGAAAAAGGCCCCCGAAACGGAGTTCCGGAAGCCCTTCTCTTCAAGTTTGGCGACTGACAGAGAATCACTTTCGCGAATCGCAGTCAAGAGTTTCTACGCGATTTTATCGTCGTTTCGGCGAGCGGATTTTCTTTGCCCAACTGAGGCAAAGACATGCAGTCACACTCTCCAACGACGCCCTTTGGGCGGCGATCGCTGACGCTTGCCCATGTGGCAAGCCAGATGGTCGCAACCGAACGTCCTCCCGAAAAGATCGTGCACAAATGGAAGATCTTCCACGCCATCTGCACGGCACGGCCGCGCCTTGGGGTGTCGGAGCGCGCGCTCTCGGTGCTAAACGCGCTCTTAACCTTCCATCCCGAGACCGCGCTGACAGGGGAGGATGACCTGATTGTCTTCCCCTCGAACCATCAGCTCGCTCGGCGAGCGCACGGCATGCCGGCATCGACGCTGCGACGCCACCTCGCTGTGCTGGTCGACGCGGGGCTGATCGTTCGACGTGACAGTCCGAATGGCAAGCGATATGCGCGGAAGGACGATGCTGGCGAAATCGAGCTCGCGTTCGGCTTCGATCTGTCACCGCTCGTCGTGCGCTCGGAAGAGTTCGAGAGCCTGGCGGCCGATATCGAAGCCGAGGCCCGCGCACTCAAGCTCGTGCGTGAGCGGATTACACTGTGCCGGCGCGACATCGCGAAGATGATCGCAACCGGCATCGAGGAAGCCGTCCCGACGCGAAGGGGAGGGCAGGGGCCTGCCGATTGGCAGGTCGTGCACGCTGCCTTCCGCGCGATCGTCGATCAGATTCCGCGCACGGCGAGGCGCCAGGAGCTCGAGCCGATCGCCGACGAGTTGTCCCAGCTCGCAGACGACGTGCTCAATCTTCTGGAAGCACACATCAAATCCAAGAATCCGAGCGCCAATGAGTCCCATTCTGAGCGCCACATACAGAATTCAAATCCAGATGCCCTCATTGATCTTGAACCTGTCTTACGAGAAGGCAGGACGGCGGGAGCTGAGCCAAAGCCTCAACCATCGCGAGTCGGGGAGGGGGCGTATCCATTGGGAATGGTCCTGAGTGCATGCCCGGACATCGTCGATTATGCGAAGGGCGGGATTTCGAACTGGCGCGATTTCCTGGCCACAGCGGCCGTCGTGCGATCGATGCTGGGGATCAGTCCGAGCGCCTGGGAGGAGGCGCAAAAGGTTATGGGCGAGGTGCCCGCAGCCATCGTCGTCGCGTGTATCCTGCAGCGCGGGACGGCGATCAATTCCGCTGGCGGTTATCTGCGCGGTCTGACGCGGAAAGCCGAGGTCGGCGAATTTTCGCTTGGCCCGATCCTGATGGCACAGATCAATTCTCGCCGCCGAGACAAGCAGCGGGCGTGAGGCGATGAGGCGCCGTTCCCAGACCTTGCCGTTTTCGCGTAATCGAAGATGCGCGTGCTGACCCGGCTGCTGCGCTGTGTCGACGCAAAGCCGTTCGGAGAGATAGTCAATGGCAAAACACCCTCCAATCACCCTCACGCGGTTTTTCCAGCCTCGTGATGAAGGCGCCGCGGAGCAACGGATGTACGTGGCGGGGTTCGCGGACGAGACGGGCGAGGCCTGGGGAACGCTGATTCCGTTGGATGCGGAGATGGTCGAGCACGCCGTTCTGGGACAACAGACATTCACCATCTGGTGCAACTCCGACGGTGGCATCCAACCGCAGCCGAGCAGCGACAGTCTTTTTGAAGAGCTTCTGGAGAAAGGCCATTTGACGGAGACGCCCCTCGATGAGCTCGTCGCCGAAGCCATCGAGCAGGGCAAGAATGAACCCAATGATGACATCCTCGATATGTTCGACACCCTGCATGAGCGGCTGGTGCGGGCGGAGGGCATGGTCGCTGACGAGATCGCGCGGCGCAGGCGATGACTCCTCGCGCTGCAGTCAGCGCGGTTCAGTGCTGGAGGGCCAGCTTGTACTAACGGGAGCACCGCGACCGCGGGCGGCCGACACCCGGACCGGTCGATGAACACATAGAAAACCGACGACCGGGCCGCGCTCCGACTACTCTTAAGCTTCGCCGGAGCCGGAAAACAGCACCGTCGGTGGCGTCGCGCGCGGCGGCGGGAGAGTCCGACCGCCCGGGGCTCCCGGTTTGCTCTTGAGATCGTATCGCTGGGCTAGGTCGAGCAGCCGCCGCTTGGTGAATGGGTCCGCGTTCTCCGCCAAATCGCGCGCCCGCTGCGCGAAGCCCCTATAAAATTCTTCCACGACGCAACCCCCGCAACAACACTGAGAATCGGATTTCAACGTGAGACGCACTCCGCGTCAAGCGGCCTGGTGCATGCGGACAATTTTCGGCGATTTACTTGTGCTCGCGGCGCACGGGGAACTAAGCTGGTCCCGGCAGGCAAAAATCATGACTCCGCTCTACCTCAGCCGGAAGCTGTGCCCGAAGTGCGGTAAGCCGATGACGGCCGTGCCCGACGACCTCGCGCCCGGCGGGCCGCGCTACGTCTGCGTGGTCTGCGAGGACGATCCGCTGCGCGATCCCCTCGCCCGGAAGTGGTCGGAAAGCCCGCTGCGACCGCCGGCCAAATAACGTTCGGGTTGAATCGAGCCCGGCAGCCGGATTGCTGCAGAGGCCGATTGTGCTCACAACCCTCTCCGACGATGTGGCGGGGCAACCCGAACGCCCAGCTTCGTTCCATCGCGCGTGCCGGCGGAATCATCCCGGACTCGGAGGCCGGCATGACCAGCGACGCATCTGTTTTACGCCTCGGGAGCGTTCGGCCGCATGGATGCGCAGGGCAGGGTTGATCCACATGGCGAGTACGTTGCCAGCCTCGTTATCGATCTTGCGATGGCGAGTTCGACAGGTGCGCCGACGTTGCTGACAGCGACGGTTTCCATTGCGGGTGATGACGCGCCGTCCAGGTGGCCTGCTTAAGGTGAGCTACGTTTCGTTGCGACGCCCTTGCCTTGATGCGAATGGCCGGACCGACTAGGGCCGCCTGTCTTCAGTCCATGTGTTTTCGCGACGGGCGCACCCATCAGCGTCCTCGATAGAGGCTGGTCTGACCGAAGGCCGATCCCGCTTCGCGGGCTCTCGATCTTGTCCCTGCAACGTCCGTCCTCGACTTTCTTCCCCTGGCGCTGCGCACCATTCCTCGCGGTCCAAGAAAGTCGCTGCCGGCCGCCCTCCATTTCATTCCGGCCCTTTGGGTGCAGGTCGATCGCCTCCGGTCCCACGACCGCCATCGAGGTCGCGATAGGCGCGGCCCGAGAAAACCAAGGGAATGAGACAATGGCTACCATCGGCACCTTCACCTCCACGGGCAACGGCTTCTCCGGCGCCATCAAGACGCTCAACCTCAACGTCAAGGCCAAGCTGATCCGTGTAGAGAGTCCTTCCGACAAGGGACCGCACTTCCGCATCTACTCGGGCAACGTCGAGCTGGGTGCTGCCTGGCAGAAAACCGCCAAGGACACCGAGCGCGACTACCTCTCCGTCAAGCTGGACGATCCGAGCTTCCCCGCTCCGATCTACGCCACCCTGACCGAGGTCGAAGGTGCGGAAGGTCTCCAGCTGATCTGGTCCCGGCCGAACCGGGACTGAGGTTCAGCCAGCGGGCTCCGCCGCAAGGCGGGGCCAGCTCCCTTCGACTGGAGATGCGATCATGACCATCGACACCATTGAGGAGTTGCGCGCCGAGCTGCGCGGATGCGTATTCACGCCGGCGGAGCGCAAGGCGCTCGAAGTCGAACTGGCCGAACTCATCCGCCAACGCAACGAAGCGCTCGCAGCCGAGGAGGGGGCATAAGCCCTCTCGTCCTGCATCTTACGATGCGCCGTCGTTACGGTCCGCTCCTCCGTTGAGACCGTCCTCGTTGGCTTTGGCAGGCGTAAAAGTCAGCTTCCTGGAAGCAGCGATCGCAATCGTTGCGCCGGTCGACGGATCGCGGCCCTCACGAGCGGGGCTATCCTTGACCTTGAACTTGCCGAACCCGGGAAGGCTCGTCTCGGCTCCGCTCACGGCCGCATCAGCGATCGCCTTGAACACGCTATCGACGATGGTTTTCGCCTGAGCCTTTGTTAGGTCGTTCTCGGCTGCGATCTTTTCGGCGATCTCATTGGTAGCTGTCATGGGACGAGCTTCGTCTTGTTTCGAATTTGCGCGTCTGACACCAAGGCCGTGGAACAGATAGAGCCGGCACCACAGGCAGAGCCGTAATCCTCGAAAATTGTCAGACTAAGACGGTTTTTCGTCCGCGACAGCGTAACCGCGCCTCCGCTTGGCACGCTCGGGACGCGCGCGTCGCAATGCCCTAGCTTGCAATTGCGCCAGTCCTGATCACAACAGCCGCCCGCAAGAGATCGGCTCCTAGTTCAAAGGTTCCTACGCCTCTTCCAGCCTAACCTGCCTGGGCGAGCCCCTTCGGGGACGGCTCTACTCGCGCCGCCGCGGCAATGCTCCCGGAACCCACAAGCGGTCTCCGCGCCTTCGCGTGACGATCCTCTCGCGACCGCGTCGCAGAGTCCCAGCAACGCGCTCAAGCGTTCCAGAATTTCCCTCGATGGCGGGTGACCTGACTCTTCTGGCAGGGGATACGCCGGATGAATTCCGGGATCGTTCCGGTGGTCGGATTCGCGATCGCTGTTGGTTCAAACCAACATCCGCCACGACATGATTGGACGAAGAAATGCGCCTCGCGCCAATAGACCCATTTCGGACCTTAAGATGAAGACCATTGTCATCAACAATCAAAAGGGCGGGGTCGGCAAGACGACGCTCGCGGTGCATTTGGCCTGGTACATGGCGGAAGCGGATCTCCGCGTTCTCGTGATCGACGTTGATGCGCAGAGCAATGCATCGGATACGTTGAGACACTACGCCGGTTCAACGCTAGCCGCGGATCTGTTCAAGCCGGGGATACGGGTCGTACCTCGGGAAGACGAAGGCCTAACGCTCGCGCCGGCCGATAGCTCGCTGACTGATCTGGATCGTAGCAGTGCGGCCGCCATAACGACTCTGCAAGACAACCTCGCTCTCGCGTCGGATCAGTTCGATGCCTGCGTCATCGACACACCGCCGTCACTTGGACTTCGCAGTGTCGGCTGCTTGGTTGCGGCCTCGCATGTGCTGGCCCCTATTTATCTGGAGGATTATTCGATCAAAGGCGTCAAAGGGCTGATGCAGACCGTGATCGGTGTGCAGAGGCGTTATGGCCGCCAGGATACGAAGTTCCTCGGGTTGCTGCCTTCGAACTTCAACACGAAATCGCCCCGTCAAAGGACCCATCTTGAGCAACTCTTGCGCGAGGCGGGTAAATATGTGTTCCCGGGCCAGATCGTTGCACGGGACGGCTACGCTGAGGCCGTTGCGGAACGCCTGCCGGTCTGGAAGCTGAAGCGCCGCTCTGCGCAGGAGGCTGGTCGGGAAATCCGCGATGTTCTCGCCAAGATCGTTGCGCAGATGGACGAGCCGGCACATGGCGCTTGATCTCAGCTTTAAGCAGCTCATCGACGCGGCGGAAGATGGTGCCGCCACAATCGGACGGCCGACTTGCATCGCCATCGACCATATTGACGAAGATCCGGACCAGCCTCGTCGCAGTTTCGACGAACAGAAGCTGGAGGAGCTTGCGGAATCGGTCCGTCAGCATGGTGTGCTGCAACCGATCGTGCTGAGGCAAGCGACGGAGGAAGGTCGATACGTGATCGTCATGGGTGCGAGGCGGTATCGCGCTGCTAAGCGCGCTGGCCTCGGTGACATCCCGGCTTTCATTCATGCCGCTGGTTCTGCGGACCGCTATGTCCAGATGATCGAGAATATCCAGCGCGACGACCTCAATGCTCCCGAAATTGCGGCGTTTATCGCCGGCCGCTTGGAGCAGGGTGATAACCAAGCCGACATCTCGCGCAAGCTCGGCAAGCCGAGGGACTGGGTGTCTCGCTACGCGTCGGTCCAGAGCATGCCGGAGTTTCTCCGGTCGAAGCTTGCGGGCTCATCAATCCGTGCTGTGTATGAACTCTACCAGGCTTGGCGTGAGCAGCCCAACGCCATCGAGATTTTATGCGCAGCACAGGAGAGCTTCACCGATGCCCAGGCCCGTCAATTGGCTCGCAAAGTTCGGACGGGAGTCCGCGGCTCCCCCGCTGATGGAGAAGGGCCGTCTGGAGCTCAACGCGCACGAAGCCCGATCGCACCGCAAGTGGAATTGCTACCCAAAGAGAGAGACCCCGTGGCGGCGATCGCAGAAAAGCCCCCCGACTCTTCGGTCGATCGGAACGGGCGAATGAGCACATCACTGACGATCAGAGTGCGTCACCAAGATCGCACTGGCTGTCTTATTGTCGATCGACTTGCGTCTCAAGGGTCACGGCACGCAGTCCTGTTGGTTGATGGCGCAGAAGACGCGGAAGAGGTTCCAGCATCGACCATCACAATCGAAGAGATCCGTTTCGCATGAAGCTTGTCTTTGACAGCCTCCTCAGAAACGCTGGTGCAGTTCGTGCGCCGGCGGAGCGGATTTCCCATCCGAAGGATGGCGCGTTAGCGCAGCAGCCGCAGGCCGAACGCGCCCCCCACAGCGCTGGAGAGAGGCCGGAGGCTGCTGGAAAGCCGCGGCCCACATATTCGGTGCCAATATTGCCGATCGGGACGCGCGGCGTTCGCGGAGTACAAAGATTAGGGGCGACGGCGGCGTCATTCCAAGGGGAATTCTCCGCATCGATCGTCAGCTGGGTTGGATCCCATCTGGGGCAACTCTTCAGCTTTGAATGCCGAGCCCGTTGGTTTGAACCAACACGGAGGGGGTGGAAGGATTCGCGTTTTCTAGTGCAGGATAGGCTTCGCGCCAGCGGTGTATTACATCGCGATTGGGGTTGGAGTGCATGGCTCTAATCTCGCTTCGCGTCCCCGACGAAGTCGCGGCACAGTTCTCCGCTTTTGCAGCTACGCAAGGCGGCAAGTCCGCGCTGCTGCGGCGTCTCATTGCTGATGCCCTAGCTGCACCAGTGCCGCACATCTTGGCGTTGCCGGTCGGACGGCCGGAGAAGGTGACTGTGCGGTTTCGCGAGAGTGAGATGCGGCAGCTCGCTGAAGTGTCACATCAGCGTGGCATGACCCGAACCGGTTGGATCGTTGCCCTGGTGCGCTCACGATTGGGGTCGCCAGTGCAGCATTCCCCAGATGAGCATGCGGCGCTTCGCGCGATCGTTCGCGAGCTCAACCGGATCGGTGGCAACGTCAACCAGATCGCGCGTGCCGCAAACACGAGTGTGCTGCAGGGCAGGGCGGTTGAGCCCGATCTGTCAGTAATTCGAGAGGCCAAATTGGTCATTGAAACAGAACTCTCGCAACTACGTAATGCGCTGCGTGGTAACGCGGATTATTGGGATGGGCGGCGATGAGCCGGCGCCACTCGCCGCGTCCGACCGACCTGGCCTCCGAACTTCCGCCGATCTCGTATGTCTGGAAAACGCCCAATCGGCGCGCGCGGCGGGCCGAATGGGATATCCCCGATCCGGCCGCTCCCGGACGCCTTACGCCGGCGATGCGCGCAAAGCTCGAACGCATCGTTCGCCGGGCACCAGAGGTGATGGTCAAGATCACCGGTCGCACCAAGGGCGTGGCGCATCTCAAGTCGCACCTGGCATACATCACGCGAAACGGCGAACTCGATGCGGAAACGGAGCAAGGTGCGGCTCTGACGGGTCGTTCCGGATTAAAGGATCTGCAGCAACGCTGGGAGGATGATGCCGGTCTCGACAACAAGCGTCGCCGGGATGGATCGTTTTCGATCAACATCATTCTGTCCATGCCGGCCGGCACCGATGCGGTCGCTGTCAAGGATTCAGCTCGGGCATTTGCCATCGAGACGTTCGGGGACAACCACGACTACGTCTTCGTCCAGCACCTCGATGACAAGCATCCCCACGTGCACTTGACCGTTCGGTCTTTGGGCCATGACGGCAGACGCCTCAGCCCCCGCAAAGCGGATCTTCAGGCCTGGCGAGAACGGTTTGCCGGCGAGCTCCGGCTGCGCGGGATCGCGGCGGAGGCAACGCCGAGGCGAACCCGCGGACGGGTTCGAAAGGCCGCTCGCGGAGCGGTGCTTGGTTTACGCAAGCGAAAGATCACGCCCGATGTCGATCGGCTCGCCCGTAAGGAGGTGCTTTCGGAGGTGAGGGGCGGCAGAACCGCCAAACATCCCTGGGAGGAAAAGATTGAATCACGTCAGGACGCCATTCGGCGGCGATATCTAGACTATGCCGCGGAGCTGCAGCCTTCTGGAGCGGCAGCAGATCGCGAGTTGGCTCGCCAGGTTCGGCAATTCGTCAAGGATATGCCCGCAGTCGAAACCCGCCGGCATATGTTGAAAAGCGAGTTGTCGGAGCTTGCGAAAATCCGGAGCGTGGGCGCAGAGCAGGGCGTCGTTGCAGACCGGCGCGACGATACGCGAGGCGATGAAAGGACGAGATAGGCGAGCGCAGGAATCATAATCCTGGGGTCGGGGGTTCGAGTCCCTCTCCCCGCTACGATTAAAGCAAGGACTACTTTTGACTGTCCGCGCCGGTCTGGCATCTTCGTACCACGCTTCGTACCACATTTGAATCAGCCTTTGTCGCGGAACCCGGGATGGGCCTTCATGGATTTCTTCCGCTTGCGCCGGATCGGAAGGGCAGCGACAACATCGTGCTGAGAACGGCCGAATACTTGGACGTCATGAAATCGGTGTGGCGGCCGTTGCTCGAGTCCTTCCTGCGAACTCATACTTTTCTCTACATAGGCCTGTCCGGCTCGGACATGCATCTGCAGAGTCTGATCCACGGTGTCAAAGACGGGCACGCAATCAAGGAGGAGCGGATACTTTACCACACCGTGCGGTTCGCGGTTGAAGGAAAGCGAGACGATATCGGAGACTTGCTTGAACCGCAGGGGTGTTCACTCACCAGATCCCTGGTTACTCCGACATTCCTCCATTTCTATTCGCAATAAGTCAGGCTGCTCGAAAGATCAGGACGACAAGCTGACAGCGAACACACCTCGGTCGCAGCCTTCTAAACTCACTTCTTTGCAAGGTGGCGCATTCCGAAGGGGCGCAAGTCGTCCCGGCGCAGTTGGCCGGCACCTATCTAAATTTCTTTGTCACACGGAAAAGCGTGCTGCCCGCGCGCTTCAGCGACGAGCAGGAGGATTCCATGCCCCATCTCTGAATCCGTGGCTGTCTTGGGCTGTGTCGAATCTCGAAGCGGCGGTCCCGGTGACTTTGCTATCGCAGTTGCCAACACGAGGCCCGCGTTTACTGCTGCGGATCCCCATGCTCTCGTTTCAGAGGCGAAAATTCAGGTCGCGACTGTGCGATCTGTTCAAGGATCATCCGGCCTTCGTCATCTTCGCCCGCTCTCAATCGTGCAGGGATCGCTTCTCCGTGTAGCTGTGCCCGAAGGTCATCCCACCGTTCCTGCAGAACCTTCCAATTGTGCTCGTCGTACGTACCCTTAAAGATGACGGGCCGGATTTCGATGCGAGGCAGGTCGGCGCCTGTCTTTCCCTCCGCTATGGCTCGGTTGAGCTCCATGGCCCAGCGGCAGTTGACCCGGTCGACCCTGCCGATCTGCTGCTCGACCACACCTGGATTCCACTCGGGGTGCAAGAGAACGACGATCCGGCAGCTTTCGTGCAGGTTCAGGCCTTCGCGCCCAACCAGCGACTGGGTGACAAGGACACGTGGGAAGCTGTTGGATCGGTTGAATGCCAACTGCATCATGCGGCGGGCCTGAGGCTTGGTCTCGCCGTACATCAGGCGGGCGTAGCCTCCCTGACGGTTTGTGTAACCTCCTCCGAGATGCTCTTCCAGGCCCCGCCAAGCATCCCGGGCAGCCTCGTCGTCCAAGTGATCATCATCTGCATCGTCCTGATCGCCAGCGGCGTTCACGAGCGCAATGAAAGCTGACGCAATGTCGGCGTCGGACGCGTCGGTGCTGTCGGTGT
Source organism: Bradyrhizobium sp. CAR08 (assembly GCF_052871955.1). NCBI lineage: Bacteria > Pseudomonadati > Pseudomonadota > Alphaproteobacteria > Hyphomicrobiales > Nitrobacteraceae > Bradyrhizobium > Bradyrhizobium sp. CAR08. The sequence goes on along the minus strand of NZ_JBIXJX010000006.1, from coordinate 300,333 downwards.
TGGCCGTAATTGCGCGCGCAAGCAGAGTCAGTTGACGGTCGTCATCGTCCGGATCGTCGGCTGCTTGTTGCGATTGCAGTTCAACAACACGCAGGATGGCTTCGTATTTCGTGCTGTTGTTTGTCGCTTCCGGGAGCCCTGCGCGGATGCGCGGGATCATGGTGTCGCGCATTTTAGCGCGGAGTTCGGTGTCTCTGCGATAACGCTCGGCGAGCACGTCGTCGAGCGCATCGAGATCGACCGGCGACGATAGCTGGTAATGCGCGGCGAGGACCGCCGGCCACTCGCTGTCGCCGTAAATTGCATTCCGGTCGCCATGAACTTTTCGCTGCGGCCAGGCTTCGCCCTTGCCGACGCGCAACAGCATTTGCCGGGCGTTCAACAAGCTGACGAGCGCGCGAAGCGGGCGCGTGAATCGCCCAAAAACAAGCACCTTCTCGCCGATTTCGGTCTGATGTTCGATGTACTTGACCGCAGCGAGGATGGCCGGATGCTCGAAGAGAAGTTCCCGGTCGTCAGGAAAGGAGCGGCGAAGGGTGTCCATCCACCACGCGGTTCGATCCGTAACGGGGACTTCGGTCTTCGGGGCAAGTTCCGACTGACTGGCTTCGAACGAGTCCTGCTTCCGATCGTCTTCGGCGTCGTGCAGATTTTCATCGATCACGCTTGCTATGCCATGCCCGTTGCCGATGGTGAGGCGGAGAAGTCTGGTCCTGTTGTCGATGGCCCCGTCGGTCAGCGACAGGGCTTCCGCCGCACAGACTGCCTGACGCCATGCCGGGGATAGATCGTCGAATTCGACCGCTATCTCTTGCTGGCGCCGATAGTCATGGATGGGCAGCCGGCTAACGCGAGCGAACGTCAAAACATCTTCGTCTTCACGCTTGTCACGCCGGATGAGATAAGGCGACAGAGCGCTCTGAAACTCTCGTGATGCATCCACGTAATTGCTTCGCAACTCCGCGCTTGCTCTCCAGCCGAGCCGCAAACGACGGATGGCGTCGGCATAATGGCTGGTCGCTGTCGTGATGATTTCCATCTGATCCGAGCGAACGGAAATGCGTTTGAGCGTCGATTCCCATTGCGCAACGTCGAGTTCGATCGGTGTCGCCGTCAGGGCAATGCGACGACTTTCATTTCCTTTCAGAACGATATTGTCGAGGACGCGTGAAAGGCCGCTCTCGTCGTCGCGGCTCTTATGAGCTTCGTCAACGATGATCAGATCGAAAACTCCCATTCCGAGGCCCACGACGTTTTCGAGCAGCCTACGCAGCACGTCGTTGCGTCCGTACCGCTGTGGATCAAGCGGTTCTGGCCAACGCACCTCCAGCAATTGTTTGAGAAGTCGGCGCGCTGGATGGCCGGCGCTGCGGGGTACCGCCTGCGTCATTGACCTCGCCGCGGTGACCACGCGTTGAACCCTGGCCTGATCGGCGTGATCATTTGCGTCACGATAGGAGCGCGGCAGCCGTCCTTCGGTCAGTTGACGGGCTACTGCGTAGACTTCCGGAAGAAGCCACCAGCGCCAAGGATGGGGATTCGATCCAAGCCGCCAGTCGGAGAACCGGTGCGATACCATCACCACGGACTCCCTGAACCACGGCACCATTGTCTTGGTGTCGCCTTCGGCTTCGCCCCAGGCATCGTAGTAGCCTTTCAAGCTGCGAATGACCGGCGGCACGTCGGTTCCGCATGCCCGGAATTCCGCTTGCCACTGGAAGCTGAGGCCTGGCGGGATAAGGACTACGCTTCGTCCGCCGCTGCGCGTGACGGCGTTGGCCACATAGGCGGCAATCCGGCTTTTGCCCATGCCGACTTCGTCAGCAACGACAATACCATTGCTGGCGATGCGTGCAGCGATAGCTCTGAGGCTTGCGCGCTGGCCATCGTTGAGCGTCGCGGCCGAAGGCGGCGATGAAGAAGCAATTTCTTCGAGATGGCCCGCGACTTCATCCCATCCTCTAAAAGTGCTCTTCACGGCAGAACTCCGAGCGCGGGTCGGTCGGTGAGTTGCCAGGCTTCGGTCACCCGATGCAGCGCCGTCGCGTAGCGGACACCTTCGGCGGTTTGAATGTCAGCGGCGAAGTGCGGCCGGAAAGACGCCTGGAGAAGAGGGTGAAGCGGGTTCAGCCCGATTGCTCTGAATTCCGTGACAACCGCGCTGTCCTTGGATTGGACCAGGACTTGTTCGAGGCGGTTGCACCATGCTGTCCAGTCGGCTTGATCGACGTTGACCTGCTTGCGGGCAATGTCTTCGACCAGCGTCATCATGCGCCGCACTGGATAGCCGGAGGAGCGCCCCTGCGCGGCGGTCCCACTGGCCGCAACGCCGTCAATCGAGGTCGTCGCATCGCCGCCGGCTAGTTCCTCGTCGTCGGGCGGCATCGGGAAATTGGCAAGTTGTATCCAGGCGTCTTCAAGATCGAGTGACGGAAGATCGGTCGCACAGAAGCGGCCATAGTGATCGATGACGGGCACGTCTGCGCGACGCGGGCCGTCCTCCGCCGACCAGATAATCGTGACTTGGCGCGGGCGAGCTGAATTCCACGCCAGGTTGCCGTCCGCAAAGCGATGACAGGGACGCCCGTGAGGATCGAGTATCTCGAACGGGCTTGTCGGCCCGCCTTGCGGAACGAGGATTGATCCGTCGGGAGTTTCTCGCCACAGAAACAGGGCAACCGGCACCGCCGCGAAGGCGACATCGCGCTCCGGCATGTCGTCACCGGGCTGCAAAGGCGGAAGAGGAAAGCTCTCATCATCCCAATGGATGGGCAGCAAATTGGTGACCATGCTCACAGGCTCGCTACCGCGGTCCTGCTCCCACCTCAAATTCGCGGGAGCGAGGATGACGCCAGCCTCCAAGTTTCCGTTGGCGCCTGCCTTCTGCTTGAAACCCGGGTTGGTGAGATTGCCCGAGCCAAGATAGATCCACGGACTTGAGCAGTTGTTCGAGCCACCACGTGAGGTGCAGCTGAACACAAACTTCGCATGGAGGACCCGTGGCGCACCGCCAAAGTATTCGGGGGCGCGCGCTGGCCGGATCTTCCAGCCTTTGTTTTCAAGCGCAGCACGCCCCCTCGCGATACCTTGGCAGGCCCGTGGATTGACGAACAGGTTTCGGTCAGAGCTCGTGGTAAGCAGATCGTGTTGCTTAAGATCAGTAACTATACTGTCTGGAACGTCGGGCGCGCCTGATTGAGTGCTCTCGTAGTATCCCGATCCCAACGCCAGATAGTTCCGGGCCGTCGGACCCGCATGGTGCCCGATGAGGTCAGGCAGCTGCCGCAGCAGCGATGCTTCCCGATTGTCGAAAAATCGCGCGCGGTATCCCCGGTGGCGCGTCCCGAGTTGAGCTGCCCATGTGGCAATCTTCTCGATTGCGCCGGCAGATTCGTTGCTCGGGTCGATCGCGAGGTCGAGAGGACGGGTGTCAAAGTGTAAGCGAACCCAGGTGAGAAAAGACCAGACCGCGGCAAGGTCGGTTCGGTCCTGCCGGGACGACTCCGACGGCCTGTCCTCGACGTCGACGTGCCAAGCAAGGTCCAGGCTTTCCTCGAGGGTCTGCCGGGTCCAGTTTCCTGTGGTGACGATGACACGAAGGAGAAACCGGCCGGCGCCCTGGAAGCCGAGAACGGCGACTTTGGCGTGCAGGAGAAGAAATGGCAACGGAGAGGACTTGATCGGCAAATGGAGGACAGCGGGAACTTCGGAGGGCAGAATCTGCGGGTTTCCCGGATCGAGCATCACGGCAAGCAGTATCCGGCCTTGATGCTCGCGTTGAGCCTTGGTGAGCCCGGAAAATCGTTCGGCAGCATCCTCAAGGAAGCCGGCGTCCGCGGAATAGCCGCAGATCCAGCCGAAGATGCCTTGATAGTCATCAGGAGGGTCGAACAGCTGAGCAAGCGAACATGGTTTGAAGTTCATGCCGCTTCCTCGTCAGCAAGCGGATTGAGGAAGGTACCGAGCCGGTGGTTGAGATCGAGTTCGAACAAATACAGGTTCTGTACCCGTGACGAAATGCCCTCGGGGAGAGGAATGCGGCTCGCATTCTCGGTACCCGGACCCGCGGCATCTTCTTCGACATCCTCTGCTTGCGCCCGGCCAACGAATGCCGAACCGGGAACGATATTGTTGTTGCGGAGCTGAAGAACCCGGCGGTCTCGCGTCACGAGTTGCGGATGATCTGCGCTGGGTCGGCAACGATGCATTCCCGGCAGAAACTGGTTGCTATCCTTGCTTCGGTCGGATCGTCCTCTTCATCCAGAAAACGCTGGGCCGAGTTGCGCAGCCTGCCGAGCTGCTTCTGCATCGCGGGAATTTCGGCAGCAGCGCTCGAGGCCATTGCCTGAGCATTTGTCCGGGCGATGGCTGTTTCTATTTCGATGAGCAAGTCGATGGCTGTATCGCGGGCCTGAAAGAACAGCGCGCCGCGGCGAAGGTCGTTCCAATGATCAACATCGATGGTTGGCGGTCGAACCTTCCAACTGGTGGGTTTTTCCGGATCAATGGATGCGACCCATGCAAGGCCATTTTTTCGACGAGCCGCGTCCTTGTTCGCGCCCGCTCCTTCGCAGAGCCTGCTTCGAACAAGATCACGTGCAAGGGGTGCCAAGGGTTCTATCGGCGACAAGGCTCGTTGCAAGTCTCGTGTAACCGTGATCGGCGCGGATTCGATCGCCAGGCGGACGAGGCAATCTTCGACGGTCAATCTGTACGGCCTGTACTCGCTGGTTGCCGCTTCGACCAGGTCGCGGCCGGACTCGGTGCATCTGAAGCTGTTGAAGCGTGTGCTGCCGGGATGCACAAAGCCAAGGTCGACCAATGCCTCCACCGTCGCCATGCGCATGGGCTGAGTGACGTAAAATCTTGGCTGCCGAAGTCTGGCGAACGTCAGGTTGGCTTTTCCCGCGAGTTTCTGCACGCCCCGAAGACGAGCGTCTCTCCGCCAGCCGTTGCTCTCAAACGCTCCCCAGCACGCGAGGGCTTCGACAGCGTTGGCCACTTCCAGCGTTTTGACGTTCCGGCTGGTCTCCCGAAGCCGCTCGGCGACAATCACGCCAAGTGTTGCAAGGACCAACTGCTTGGCGAACCAGACACCCCCCAGACCGGGTACGGCCAACTGATTGAATTTTCGCACGGCAGCGCCAAGTCCAAGCGTGCGCGTTCGCCGCGACCCGGCTAGTTGCTCGGGTCCCAATAGGCCCCAGTCCATTTGTAATCCCCCGCTCCCTGCAGCAGCAGAAATTCGTCGGCTATTTCCACCCAATCATACGACGCGTGTAACCAGACCTGAAACGTTTCTCGGATCTCGCTTGCGATGATCGCAGACCGTCGAAAGTGGACGCCAAGAACATGTTGACCTACTCGTCAGACGCGCCTTGCGGCCCGAGCCCGCGGCTGTCTATTTTGCGCATTCCCCGCCAGAAGCAGCAGCATTTCAGGGCGAGCGACTGGGGGCCCAAACAATCGGTCCTCTGACGCGCGCCGGTCAGCGAAGCTGCGCACCTCATGGTATCGGCGAAGGCCATATGGACGTAGCCATCTTAAAAAGGTCATCGGCGCGTTTCACGATGTCATCCTCAGACCATGTGACGAGCGAGTGATCCTGAAACCGAGCATTCAGTCGCAGGGCACTGTTCGCCGCAATCTGGGGACGCTTGTCGGCGAAGGGTCCGTTGCTGATGGAGGAGTTGAGCGGTCCCGTGAGAAGCGTGAGATTTCCCAACGTGTGGAGTAGCCTTCTCCGGCGCTCATCCGGAGAGTCGCCCATCTTGTCCGCCGGAAGTGGCGCATACGGGTAGTCGGACAAAGAGCCGTTCTGTGGGAGCAGATGCTCCACCGTCAAGTTCTCGGGTAGAACTACATTTTCCGTCTTGCTCGTATACATACGTGCATCAAGGGCCTTCAACAATATGACGGCGCGGTCCGGTCGTGATTTGACATACAACGGCGTTTCAAGAAATCCAGCCTTCAATTCGACATCGCCAGGCCAGCGTACCGTCACGTCGTTCGAACGGACCAGTTCGGCTCTGACGACCTTCTTAATCCTCGAACTCGTCGGCTCGAGACCGTCCTTGTTGGTCTTCTCTGTCTCTTGGACCTTCGCGAGTAAGGAGACGAAGAACTTGTTGTAGTTTTTGTTCGTGAGCCCACAGATCATCCGTCGTATGAGCCAACTTTCCACATCGGACAGCACTTGTTCCTTGTCTGAAAGATCGAGCCGATCCGCTGGAAGGCCTACAATATGCAGCAAAAAGGGATAGACCGTGCTTGTGTCCAACGCACGAAGTCGGCGTGCGAACGTCGCGGCCCGGCCGTCGCCCACAGGTGAGATGAGGGAGCGAAAGATCGAGCCGAATCTTTTGAGTTCGCTGAGGAAAGCTTCCAGCCCCTGGTCCGACTCGTCACGCCAATCCCGAAACTCCTGAAAGATCTGACCGATCGCCAGCTCTTTGCCAGTCTTCATGGTCAGGAAATGGAAGATGAAAAGATCGATGCGTGGTCTATTAAGCCGTCCTTGCCGCTCTTCGACGTGCCAATATCGGGTTTCGCCTTTTATGGCGGTTTCGATGCGGTCGTTGTCGAAGTGGTACCAATACTTTGCGTAGAGCTCGTCCGCGTAATGCTCGTTCGCCGCGTGCTCTGGATCGGCCGCCGCCTGTTGGAAAACGGTGTTTCTGATTAGGTCGGAAGGCAACAACGGCTGCCCACGGGCGTTAAGAGTCTCGAAGATTACTTGCGGATCATCGTTCTCTTCCAACTCGATGACTACCAGCTGAAGACCCGTCCGCAACGCTTGGAAGAGGCCGAAGATGTGAAGGTCGACGCTATCGGGATCGTTGACCGACGTCGCGAATGCCGTGATTTGGGAATGGAAATAGATGTAAGCTCCTATCATGCGGGGGAGCTCGGACTGCGTCGTGAGGCAGCACTCCTTTAGCAGAGCTTCGGGCGTTTTTGCGGAAAGTATGAGCCGAAAGGTCGATCTGTCGGCGTTCGTTGGCCATACCTTGAAGCTGCTGTCGGCGCCTGGGTTTTCGTCCTCATTCAGCGTCAGCCGATTGATCTTCGACGAATGGACGGACGAATTCGAAGTCGCGAAATCCCGGAGCGCGCAAATAAAAATCTGAAGGGTCGTCAGACGTTGCTGCCCGTCGATAATTTCGGACCGGGCGACGGCGCTGCCGACAATCTTCTGCACGTTGAGCACGACGGCGCCGAGAAAGTGTGAGCGCTTAGGGCTGCCGGTCTTGCTCGCTATACAGGCTTCAGCCTGCCGTTGGATATCGTCCCATAGCGGTTCCCATTGTTCGGCCTCGTTCCACACATAGGCCCGCTGGTAAAGCGGGACAATATAACGGCGATCCTTCTGGAACAGTTCGTAGATCGAAAGCTTGTCGGGCTTCATTGCGTTTCCAAGTTGATTTCAGTTCGATCATCAATCCGAGCAAAAACTAGTAGAACGAGTGGTTTCTCAGGCCCTAAAGTTGTGCACGTCAGCCGCGGAGATGCCGTACACAATCGCAGCAGCAATGAGACCAGTACCGATCTTCATGTTCGATCTTTTTCTGGCCTGCTAGTCCGCCAAGCAATCATTCGTCTCATTGGAAGTGATCGCGTGCACACCTCGACTGAACCGCGGGCGTCCCGTCGTAAAAAAGCCGCTGCACGTATTCTTCTCGTCGCATTGCTGGCATTCTTCCACGAACCCGTTTTTCCAGTCTGAGATCGACTGGAGCGCATGCGGCCAGCTCGACTTTGGGAGGACACATTTCGGTAGGTTATAGATTGATACGTTGACGCCAGCGGCGCTCAAGTGATCGACGGCTTTTGCGAGCCCGTCCGCGTAGTCCACCGGATCCATCCAGAGCATGGCATCGTTTGCGATGGCAAAGCCCGTGTTTTCGAGCCCCATTAACGCGACGTGGTCAACGAACGGCAGATTGCGGGCAATCCACCGACCGGTGTCCTCAATGATCGGCGCGGTCAATGCATGCAGCACAACACGGATTTCCACGCGTTGTCCTCGATCCTTGAGCTTTAGGATGCCTAGGATTGTCTCGTCGAACGCACCCTTAGCCTGCACCACGTGATCATGGATATGATCTACCCCGGCGTAGACGGGAATGGCCGCCATCATGTTCGGGTGGCCGATCTCTTTCCAGGCGTCGACGATCCGCGAGTCCGCGAACGCCCGGCCATTGGTCAGCACTTGGATGGCCGTTGCCGGCAGCCAATCGCGGCATTTCTTGAGGACGGCGATAAAGTCTTCCCAATCCGACAGGGTCTCTCCGCCGGTGAACGTCAGGGCGCGGGTCGCTGGATCGACGAGCGGCAGACTTTCCTTGATTTCGCTGAGGATCCATCGGTCATCGACATCTTTGGGTGGTTGCGAGCACATCAGGCAATAATTGTTGCACCGTTCCGTGACAAGAAACGAATTGTGCGCCGAATTCCGCCGATACAGCGTGCGGAATTTCCCCGACACATGATCGAACCCGATGATGTCTCCGTCCGAAAAATAGTCATATTTCGTGGAGACCGCGACGAGCCGTCCTTTGAACGTGCCGGGTGGATCGATTGGAGTGTCGGAGATGGCAAAGATGGACGGCCAATCGGCTGCTATCGCGCGTTGGACTTCGTCCGGCGTTCTGGCGAGCGCAAAATCAGCCACGTGACGTTCGGCGTTGCTGTCGATCCACCGGAGCCTGAGGGCTGATCGGGCTTTGTTCGATGAAAATCCATTGCTCTGCAAGGCTGTGCCATAGAGAGGGAGGGTCATGCAGTGGCCCATCGTCGCAGGATGGCAGCATCTTCCGGACAACTCTCCATAATGTCCAAGAGCAGCCCCATGATGCCTTTTTGCCGAGCGCAAAATGCCGACAGCGGCTTGATCCCCAGGGCGTCACCCTGGGTCGCGTGATGATAGACGGGGTCCGCCCCGCAGTGGCTCTCATACACGCAGGTCGAGCATTCGGGCGCGCACTGGGTAAGCGACGACGAAATCGCCCCCATCAGCTTATCCGACAGGATGAGAGAATTGTAACTGTCGCATTCGACGTGACCGAGCCGGAAAGCGTCGTCACCGGTCTCGGCCAGCATCCTGCCTTCATCCGATGCGAAAACACTGCCGTCATAGTTGTAGACCAGCGCGCCCAAGCCGGCCCCCGCGGGGCTGCGCAAATCAACGTAGCCGATGGGCCGGTCCGAGAGCATCCGTGTGAGAAGCAGCGCCGCATAGAACTCCCGGAACGGGGTGCCCTGTCGGTTGATCTCCAGAACGCGGCGCAATCCTTGCTCATAGAACGCAAGCCACTTCTGCGCGTCGTACTTGGCGAACTGCTTCGTTTTGATCGCAAATCCGAATGGCGAAAGCGGGCGCAGGAAGATGCCATCCAGCCCCAGCTGGAGATATTCGTCGATGATTTCATCGACCCGGTCCAGGCTCGCCTCCGTGGTAGTCATCAAGGCCCCGACCCTGTCGGGACCTAAAGTCTCCCTGGCTCGCCGTATTCCCGCAACAGCTAGTTCATGACTGTTTGCACCGGGGCGGGGACGGTTTTTGTTGTGCAGGTCGGATGGACCATCGAGGGAAGTTGAGAGCAAGACGTTATTTTCTTTGCAAAACTCGAGAACGGTGTCGTCCAACAGGGCCAGGTTTGAGGCGATGACGAAGTCGAGCTTCTTGCCGGACCGTTGTTTCGCAGCGGCAACAATCTTCCTGATCAGCGGGAAATTGAGAAGTGGCTCCCCACCCTGAAACTCAATCTTGATCCTTGCCGACGGGCTGGCGAACGCAATATCGAGGGCACGCATCGCGGTTTGCTCGCTCATGTCGAAGCGTGAGCGGTCGGTACTTTGACGCGAGACCTGGCAATAAGGGCAAGAGTGTTCGCACCGAAGCGTCACGACGAAAATATGAAGCGGGGTCATCTGCTGCAGGAACGACATCCGGCTTCTCAGTCGGGCGGCCAGAAGCTGACGTTGCGCCTTCTGGTTCGCTCCGGTGACGAGATGAGCGGCATAGGCCCTTTCGTAGAGGCCGTCGCCGGGTCGGACCCGAAGGTCGACAAGCCTGCTTAGTTCATCCTTCGTCAGGCGGATGAAATCGCCGATCATGTTGGCGACAAGATACTGGCCCTCGCCGGTGCGCTCAAAATTGAACGGCAACAGCGATAGATCTTCGGTTGCCGCTCTGAAGGTCTCAGGAGATAAAAACCGCGCCATGGTTCTCCGGCAGGACTCTAATTTTGGTTGGTGGCCAGGGCCCCGAAGGCAAGTGCGAGGATGACGTTCCGAACGCCTTCGGTTTTTTCAGCGACGTGAATCCGCAAGTTTTCGTCGGCGACAAGGTGCAGAAACCGCTCCTTCAGTTCGTCCGAACTAAGCACGGCTCCTTTTTGCGGATTGCCAGACGAAACTAAGCGGCAAATATAGCGGTCGCCTGCACGGTCAACCTGGCAGGTCGCCGATCCGATCAGACGATAGGCTGCCGCATCCAAAGCGTTCAAGCTTTGGATGCTTGAATCGAAATCGACAGCTACCTCGACCTGAGACGCCGCAGGAAGCTTAGCGGCTGGAGGCATGAGAGGCATGTGAAGCATGCGACGCGTGCGAGCTATGTCCCGCGACGATGGTGCCGTCGGCCTGCTTCGTCATGACAAACCCGAGAAGGTCTTCTCCTGCTTGATAATAGGCATTGGGCCGAGGCTTATCAGCAGTGACTTCGGTGGCTACGGAGGTCCGTTCATCGGCAACTACCGCCTTGGCCTCGGCGCCCGACATTCCCGCGAGCGACGCAAGTGCAGCGCCAAGCGAAAGCACAATTTTTGATTTTTCAGTCACGTAGCCCCCTACTTTGCTCAATTAATAGGCTCTCTTTACAACTCCGGGGGGCAAGAAGTCTATAGTTCTATTGAACGAGAGGGTCCCGGTCGGGCAGCGGATCAGCTATCCTTTACGCACGGCCGATTCGATCGAACGCGCGCGAACCGCATGTCAAGATGACCGCACCACGCCTTATGTCCGGAACGGACGCCGCGGCCTATTGCGCCGTCACGCTGAATACCTGGTCAAAGTGGGTCGCATCCGGATTGGCGCCGGCACCGCTACCAGGGACGCGCCGTTGGGACCGCAAGGCGATCGATTTGGCCCTCGACAAGGCATCGGGGATAGTCGCCCCCTCAAATCGTCCAGCGAATTCGGCAAGCTCGCCGCACGCACAAAATAGGACTATCTGCGTTTCCTCGCTGTGATTGAAGTACGGTTCGGCACGCTGCCCATCGCGGCACTGCAAGAACCCGGAGTGCGCGGACTTTTCAAAAAGGCGGGATGAAATCGCCAACGCGCCGACGCGGAGCCCGAAGCAACGCGCCGAACTAAAGAGGGCCGGGGAGTCTGCGCCGATCGAAGGGGACCGCCAAGCCGATTATGCACGGGGCGTGCTCGCGCGCGTGCTGTCGGTGGCCAATGACCGTGGCACCATCTCAACGAACCCCTGCAAGCGCGGCGGGAGGCTGTACGAAGCCGAACGGGCCGAAGTCATTTGGCAGCCGCCAACATCAGGCATTCGGCGAGGCCGCTCCGGACGAACTGCGCTTTGCCCCGGTGCTCGCGCTATGGACCGGCCAGCGGCAAGACGATCTAATCAAGCTCACCTGGTCGCAGTATGACGGCACTCATATTCGGCTGCCAGGGCAAGCGCAAGGCCCGCGGTTTGCTGCCCATCGATCGGTGCTGAAAACCGAACTGGACAGCCGGTGCCCGGAGAAGCCGGAAGGGGGCTATCCTGCGCAACGCGCGGCGATGGCTGGACGAGCGATGGCTTGCCGCGAGCACTTTTGACATACCACAACCTGTGCAAAGGTATCGACCACGATCGGTTCGAATGCCGCGATTCGCGTTGACCGAAGGGGGAGATTTGATGGTCTGTCGAGTGCGATACCTGAGCAGTGCGGGTATTCACCGCCGTGAAATCCCAGGCATTAGCGCCCTTGCAGAGGCCTATTCGGCCGACTGGTTACTCTACGCATCGTTGCAGTGCTTTCCTCGCGGGGAAACGCCGATCGAAATGGACGCCATAATAGTTATGGGCGACCGAATCCTGATTCTTGAACTCAAAGATTTCAATGAAAAGCTGACCCATAACGGCGATCAATGGAAACACGGACGTCGACGGTTCCGTTCGCCTGTTCAAGGATTGGCCGAGAAGGCTCGTAAGGTCAAAACTTTCCTGCAACAGCACATTCCCGGCTTTCATTACTACGTAGATTCTCGCGTTGTGCTGACCGGTATTGCAACGAAACGAGATCTTGCCGCCGCCGAGCAACCCAGCGTCTGGTCACTGCAAGAAGCGATATCGATCTCTACGGCAGCGGGCAGACAGGCACTGCTCAACAGAACAAGACTCCATTCTCAGAAGGCCTTTGCCCTGGAGGCGGATTTCGAGCGCATCACTCTGAACCCGAAGATGTTCGGTCCTTTAGAAGCCGAGTGGGACGGCTATCGCGTTGTCGACGAGGATTTCGTGACCCATCCTGATAGAGTTTGGCGAGAACACCGCGCCGAGCAGATCAGTGACCCTCGGTTCAAGGCACTAGTTCGGATTTGGGCGTTCGACAAACTTCCCGTGGGCCTGAACAGTCCCGACCGGCGACGCTTCATTGCCGGTCGTGAGATGCGCGCGATTGGCCGTCTGCATGCACTTGGTAGCCCTCTCGTTGAACGCAACGCAATTCTTGCGCCCGTCGGCGACGAAAAGGAAGAAGTTCTAACTCAACATTTCGAACTCAGGCGGCTGACTGCTGGCCTCACTACCCTAGACCGCTATCTCGAACGCGCCTCTGAAGATCTCAACACCGATGATCGCGTCACAACCGTTGCAACCCTGATGGAAATCGTCGCGGAGCTGCATGCGCAGGGCATAGCTCATCGAGATTTGGGTCCAAGATCAGTGTGGGCGGCTACTCCGACTCGCGTTGCACTCGGCGGTCTGATGACCTGCCAATTGCCCGACGAGGAATCACTAAGTGATTGGGCGTCCGTCATTCGAGGCCACGTTAGCTATCTGCCAGAAGATATCGATAAGAGCCTGGCCGGCACGGCCAAGCAACGCGACGTCCACGCGCTCGGACGGCTGGCATTCCAAATATTGACGGGCTCTCCGCTGCCACCCGATGCGGCCGCGGCTTCGGAAATGCTGCCTGTCACTCTACCGGATATCGCGACCTGGTTTGCGCGGGCGATGACTAGGGATGCTAATTCCCGATATTCGGATGCTCGTGTCATGGCGGATGGTTTTGCCGATATCGTGGACCGATCGCAAACCGGCGACATTGATCAGACCCTGATAGACCGGCACGAGACTGCCGATTCTCCATACTTTCTTTGGCCAATCAAACGAAAGCTTAAAGGCACCACCGTTTACGTCGGCACGAGCGAGGATAGCCAAGAAATTGTCGTCAAGACCTGGCCACGCATCAGGCGAGGCGCGAATGTGGCGAGCGACGTCGCGATGACACGACTTTTCGATGGTGTCGGAAGGCTAGTCAGTAGTCCTTTGCCGGGGCTCCCGCGTTACCTACGGGCAGGGCTGTCAGAAACAGGCCCTTTTGTTGCCTACAAGTTTGAGCCCGGCACCCCGCTCGACGAGACGTTCCCGAGAGACACGGAGTTCACGGTCAAGCTAGCAAATAGACTGGTCCAATGCATCATCGCAATCCACGCGATGGGGCATTCGCACGGTGATGTTGCGCCAAAGAACATCTTAGTTTGTGACGAGGGCAACGATATTCGACTGCTCGACTTTTTCGATATGTCCGATGTTGGTGATGGCCGCGTTCGGACGCCGGCAATGTGCCCTGAAAACGCCGATGCGCTTACCGATGAGCAGCTTGACCGATATGCAACGGTGAAAATCATCCGAGACATGCTCGCGAGCACCAACGACTCAAATTTAGTTGACGACATTGCTGAACTTGATCGCGAACTGACCCGCCCACGGCTCGACACGCTTGATCCAGTCACCGCAGTTCTGCGGAGCATAATTCTTCGCATTGAAGTAGATCGCCCTCGCAGAATGACGGTTTCGTTCAGAGGCGCAGGTAGCGAACCATTCTTGCCCGACGGCGGGCGCTACTATGTGCAAGCCGACAAAATCGATTCTTCGACGGTCGAGTATAAAGTCTTCGGGATCGAACGTGAACTGACAATACAGATGCGCGGTCGCGAGATTGTACATGTGCGCTACGCCCCCGCCAACTTTACTCGCCTTTCTTACGCTTCGCAGCACGGCCTCCCCGTGAGGGTTCTGATTGATCTTACGGATGGCCTGGATGACGGCCTGGATGAGTTGCTCGCGTTCATAAAGCCCCTCGTCGAATTACAATTCTCGTCGCCTGACGATGATCGGGGCGAAAGACCGCCGACGCTTGACGTGCCTCGCTACTGGCGGAAACTTCTCGAATTAGAAGCCTCCTTCCAACCGGAAGTGGAGATACTGCAAGATATCGGACCACCGAGCGGCGCTGTCGCGGTGTATGCTTATGAACGACAAGGACAAGATTTCGACTTTGATGCTGGCACGACCGTGGAAGTGAGGCTGCCAAATGGCCGTAAGGTTGGTGAGGTAAATCTCGAACAGACAGACGCTCAGCGGCTGGTCGTTGAATACTCAGACCGGCGACTTGTCCCGGGCGATCGGGTAAACTTGGTTGACCGGAGATCTCGCTCGTCGTTTGATCGGCGGACCAAGGCAGTTGACCGAATCCTTGCTAACGAGGCCGCGATCCCCGCGCTTATCAGCTACTTCGAGACCGAACGTTCGGTTGCTGCCATCGATTTTGGTGACGATGTTTCCGACGAAATGCTTGATCGCTACAAGCTGAACCGTGGCCAGCGGAACGCGTTTCGGCATGTGATCGGGCATGGTCCGGTTGGCTTGTTGCAGGGGCCACCTGGTACGGGCAAGACGCACTTCATCGCGTCGCTGGTGCACTGGCTCACGACCGAGAAGGGTGCGCGAAAAATATTGATCGCGAGCCAGTCGCATGAAGCTGTGAACAACGCGATCGAAGCCCTTCTTGATCTGTTCAAAAAGCTCGGAGGTCGGCGCCCCAGCCTTCTACGCATTGGGTCGAAAGGTATTACAGAGAAAATTCGGCCTTATCATACCGCGTCGCTGCAAGAGCGATTTCAGTCGCGGTTTGAGAACGCTTTTCGATATCGGGTCGGTGTTCTCGGAAGCGCGATCGGTCTGAAGCGCGCCTTGGTCGCCGACGCGGTCGACGTCGACCGCAGCCTTGGCGAACGTGTTCGCCGGCTGAAAACACTTGCTGAAGGGGAGCGAGATTCAGTAAACCTCACTCGGGCCGAACGAAATAGGCGAGACGCAACCGTGCGCACCGCCGCGGCGGCCTTTTCCTCCTCTGCTGAAAAAATTCTTGGGCGTCCTGCGGACGTTACTCAAATCGACGCCGAACTCGACGCCGCATTCGATAAATTATTGGCGCGTCATCCCGAAACATCGCCCTCGGACCTAACGAAAGCGCGGCAGCTAATAGAACTATCGCGAGAATGGTCGGCGTCACTGGCATCTCCCTATCGCAACTTCGAGGAATTCCTCGCCAAAACTCGGACGATCGTCACAGCTACGTGCGTTGGAGTGGGGCAGACGAAGATACGA
The DNA here is from genome assembly GCF_052871955.1 of Bradyrhizobium sp. CAR08. Taxonomy (NCBI): domain Bacteria; kingdom Pseudomonadati; phylum Pseudomonadota; class Alphaproteobacteria; order Hyphomicrobiales; family Nitrobacteraceae; genus Bradyrhizobium; species Bradyrhizobium sp. CAR08. The sequence continues at coordinate 284,651 of NZ_JBIXJX010000006.1, read as the reverse complement.
ATGGAAAAAAGCACCTATGACTGGGTGATAGTCGACGAAGCGGCGCGTTGCACGCCCGGAGAGCTGGCAGTGCCGATCCAGCTAGGTCGACGCGTGCTGCTTGTCGGCGATCATCGGCAATTGCTGCCAATGACTGAGCGCGCTGTGCTCAAGGGCCTTTCGGCAGAAATGCCAGAAACACCGCGCGTGGAGTTTGAGCGAAGCGATTTTGAAAGAGCATATCTGTCGCGTTACGGGCAAGACAACGGCCGAACGCTGACGGAACAATACAGAATGGCGCCTGAAATATGCGATCTCGTATCGAAGGTGTTTTATGAGCCGCACGGTGTTAAACTCATAACTTCCGATAACCGAGAATCGGATCAGGCGTTTGCTCGCGAATTATCTGGGCCACTCTCGTCGCCCGTTACTTGGATTGATACTTCAGACGAGCCCCGTCATTTAGAAACGCCGGCCACCTGGGATGAGACAACGTTCAGCAATGAGGCGGAGGTCGATGCGGTTATGCGCCTACTTGAAGTCATTGCTGCTGATGGCGTTCTTGTCGAATCGCTTTTAGCCGCCAAGAGCGAAACGCCGATCGGCATAATTTGCATGTATAGCGCGCAAAAGGCGCGCATAGAGGAGGTGTTTTCTCGGCGGCCGTGGGACGTGAGGTTCCGCGGCACAGTGCGTATCGACACGGTCGATTCCTACCAAGGTAAGGAGAATACGATCGTGATCGTCTCGCTCGTCCGGAGCAATAAGCGCGGTGATCAGGGGCATGTGCGGATACCTAATCGCTGCAACGTGGCCCTGTCGCGCGCGAAAGAGAGGCTCTTTATAGTTGGTGCGCGCTCAATGTGGGGCGCCGTACAAAAGCGATGGCCGATGCGGCAGGTGCTCGACGAGATCGATTCAGGCCCCGCCACTCTCGCGGTTTTGAAGGTGGGAGATATTCGATGACGGAGGGTATCTTAGGGCCAACCCGGGTGCGTAGCTTTGGCTTCAATATTCCTTGCCGGCGGTTTCTGATCCGCGCGAACGTAACGAGAGACCGCCGTCTGCCTGTGGTTGACGAGTTTGTGCTTCGGACCTTGAAACTTTGCGAGGACGTGCCGGTTCAGCGGCTTGCGACTTACTTTGGTTTCACGCCAGCCGAAACAGAAACGGTGATGGCCGATCTTAAGGGCGCGGGTCTTGTCACGCTTGAGGGAGACACAGCACGGTTACATCTCTCTGCCCATGAATATTTTCGAGGGGCTGAGGATGGCGCGCCGCGTGTAGTCGACGTTGACAGTTGGGTCGTTCGCTTGTGGTTCGATCTTGTGAGCAAAAACATGGCGGCACCCGACCGAACGCGGTCGGCCCGAAACTTAATCGATATCCGCCCGGCAAGCATGGCGCGCGACTTGCCAGCATCGTATGCGAAAAAGGCGTTCGAAGACAACTTTGCGGAGTATCTGCGCAAGGTCCGACGAACTTCGAACCCTGATCGCTTCGCCCTCTACTCCGTCTCGGAAGCAGTCGCCGAGCGCTTTGGTTCACTCGTTTTCCGGATGGATGAGGATCTGGTGTTTGACCCGGAACCGCGGTTAAGACCCAATCTGGCTGCTATCGAAGCCGTAGATATGCCTCGATTCAGGTCTCTCGCGACTGCGATGCTCGACGCCTATCGTGGTCTCAACTGGATGGAATCGTCGGCAGCAGCACTCGCCGACTTTTCCGGCCTATCGGGAGAAACCACTGTGACCGACGCTTACAGCGGAGGGGCCAGGTTCGATCTCACGAGATGGTTGTTGTTGAATCCTGAAAAGACAAAGCCAGATCGACAGAATCTTGTTGGCGCATCGTACATTCGCAGGAATGTTGATTTTCTAGTCAACCTTATTGAAAGCTATCCCATCGCTCCGTCATCAACCGAAGCTCGAAAAGGGTGCGAGGTTATATGGTACAGACCCGGGGGGTCTGGTTGGGGCTGCTCGCCGGAGTTGCAAGAGGCTCTTTTGTCGATAAAGTTCGCGCTACGGAGGAAGTTGGGAAAGCTTCCAATACGCACGAAGATCGTTTTTCCGAGCATATCCCGGCGCGACCACCCAGATCGGTTCAAGAATCTTTTTGATGAAGGTCATATCGCGCCCGCTGGATTTCTTAGCCCGGCTGTCGAAGTATTGCACATCCCGCGGATAGCGACACTTATGCTCGTCTCCGTGGCACTGTCGGGAAGTGTGGAAGTGCCAGTAGGCTTTGCTTCAATGGCGGCCGAGCCATTGGCCAGGGTCGCCCGGAAGTTGACGAACGTCGATGCTCGCCTCGAAGAGCTTTGGAGCAGGCGAGAACCGGAAGATGAAGAATCGCTGCCCCTTGAACCTGATGTCGACGAGGCCGAGGATGTGTGATGCTCCGACAACTGGGCTCGTCGCGGCGCGCTACGGTCGGGCGCGTGGACACATCGCCTTGCAGTCGAGATGAATTCCGGCCGCAAATTGGTTTGCACTGCTAAAAATACGGCAATGCCGTCAAAGGGGCCTTGGCGCACCGATTTGCGCGTATGCCATTGGTGCAACTGCTGATCTTCAGGACACTAATCAACGGGTCCCAGAGTCCTGGTGTGGCATTCGCCGCGCAGGAGCGGGAAGTACCCGGCACCCATCGCGCCCAACTCACTGGGGCTTGCGGAAATGGTTTTCGAGAGCATGTCGCTCTCGATCTCCTACTTCAAGCCTCGTCCCGTCGGGCAATGGAGACAAACCGCTTTCCGACGAGGAACGTTGTGCAAAGAGAGGGGGAGGGCGTGCGCGGGCGCCCCCGCCACAAAAGAAAGCAAAGCTCTCAGGAGGTGCACAACATTCGGAGCCAGCACCAATCCATCACGCGCGGCTCATCGTTTCGATACCAACGGATCAAACGAATGGCAAGATGGCGGATGCAGCTTCCTCCAAATGCACATGATCTTGATGAGTGTTTAGCCGTTTCTTGTTTTTGTTCCACGGCACCATGCCCAGTTTGATCAGCAAGCGCCGTTGGCGGCCCTTCGCTGAGTTCTTCAGGCACCGCGGAGAGCTGTTCGAAGTGGAAGACGTTATCGGTGGTAGTCAGCGAGAAGCGAAGAGCTAAAAGGCGGGGCTCCCGCGCTCGTATTTATCAAGGTGACGCGGGAAAGTCACAGTCGCTTGCTACTCGTTCTTCAAAAGAGGCGTCCTGCGTGATCAATCGGAGACCGACATCTTCCAAACGAATAAACGCACCTTGGCTGGGCAAGCCCGGAAATTGAGGAATATTGTTCCCTTCGGCGTGAAGGACCAGCTGCAATCTTCGAAAGTTAGCGGGAAGGATAGGGTCTTGCGCATACCATTTGCCCGGATTGAATATGGGACCTCTCGTTGCGCCGCTTTGTCCAGCTAGCTTGAAAAGCGGTTTGCAAACCTGCCAATCCTTTTGCGGGACGCCGGCGGAGTCCAGCAGCGCTAGATAGTCCACGCCGTCACAGTAGTGATGCCAGTCAACTCGGCATTCATAGAATGTGTAAAATATGAGGTCGACGGGTTTGCGCGCAGCGAGCATGGCGGGCGTGGGCGACGCCGCCGGCGGGGGAGTTGATTTCGACGAATTGGTACGCTCCAATGGCGGTTGCGCAGGCACGCGCCTACCGTCCGAGCTCAAGCAGTCGGACAGAATTTGGGTAGGTGAGGGACCAAGGAACGGAAAGGAAATTCCCGGGCCTAGCACCACTGGCGGCAGCCCAACCCCGCCCGGGGCTCCGCCAAGCAGGCCCGGGGGAAGTGCGCCCCCGGCCAAGGCATCCAGACATTTGGGGATGTTAACTTGCGGAGCCGGAAAGCCGGGCGGCAGCAACGGCCCGACAGGCAGACCACCGATAGGGGGAATTGGAAAAATTGGCGGTAGCGGCAGCCCAGGTGGCGCGAAAGGTATTCCCGAACCGCTGCCCGGAAGCAACCCTCCAAGTCCTCCGTCCTTGAACAGGCCTGCGGACCCTGGGCTGGAAAAACAGCTCAACAGAAGCGAGCCGGCGAGCAGCAATTTGAACAAGCGCAGCATAATGTAGTTGCCTCCCCCGCTCACATGTTCAGGCTGGTCTTTATGTTGCTGTAGGCACCGTTACGCTTGGCCCGGTCCAGACATTCGGCAAACAAGGCGCAGCGCTGAGCGCTGATCCGTTCGATCCAGTGGGAATACAGCTGCATGCTATAGAAATACTTGCGATCGTCGAGATCGCCCTCACGCGCTTCGAGTTGCTTCACCAACGTCGGATCGACCGCGTTCTTCGGTACAGGCAAGCGAACAAGGAAACGAAAATCATCGGTATCGATCTGTTTGGACTGATAAGGCGCCATCGCCTCTCCGCATGACGGCATCGCATGCCGCGAACCAGTCTTGTTCACGCAATGCGCGTCGAGAGTTCGAATGGCATCCTCAACCAGCTTGATCTCAGTCCCGAGCTCGTCATTCAGGGCAGGATAGTCGATAGCCCGCAGCCGATGAACATTGTCATGCATGTATGCGGCTGCTGCAGGGTTTCCGCGGTTCGTGCGAAAATCCGCGATGATCACCTGCAACTCGTCGAATGCGGACCGGAGCCGCCGAAGGTATCGGACCAGACTCGTCCGGAGATCGACAAGCTCAGTCGGCTCGAAGTTGAAAGGCCAGTTGTACAGCTCGCTGTACGGAACCACAATCACGTAAAGTGGGCGTCCATTGGCAAACGCCTCCACAGGCAGGGCTCCAACCCGTGTGGTGACGTCCGCGGCCTTGGTCGGAAGCGCGGCTATTTTTCCGCCGTTTTGAACGTAGAAGATTCCGAGCTTGTTGTGGTCGATCAGGTCAGTCAGCTGCAAAGTTGAGTCCATTGAACCACCGGCATTGAATACGCCGACGCCCCCGCCACCTTTCATTGATGTGAAGATCTTCAGTCGCTTGTCGGTTTCAAGGTCGGTAAAGTGATAGAGCAGATATAAATCAGCACCGGTGCCGATCGCCGCGATGAAGCCATCGCCGCAAGCCGCGCGAAACATCTCACGCCCCCCATCTTTCAAAAGGTTCAAAGCGCCGGCACTTATTTTTACGCCAGCAATATTTTCTTTTGTGGCGGGATTAACAATGTTGACTGCATTGGTCGAACCGCTGTCGGATTTCCCATCTGCTGCGGTCCTCTCGGTTTGCGCGGTGACATATGTTGCACCGTTAACGACGGAAGCGTGCGCAACAATGAGATCGTCTTTCGACGTCAACTTGAAAGAGGCTTCGACGTTAAAGGAACCCTCGGCCTTTCCGGAGAAGTTTCCGATGCCGCCGGAGACATTCGCAGATGTGTTGACATTTAGTGAAGCGAAGAACGTTTCTGTGTCGACGGCCTGGGTGTAGTCCATTCGCGCTTGCTGAAAACCGTCGGTCGCGGCGGCACCATAATTTATGCACTGACTATAGACTCTCGTATTCGTGACAAAATCCCAACCATCCGCAAGCCTCGCTCCCGATTGTTGCGGATACTCAACTGTCCTGCGGGACAACAAGAGACCGGTGCCAGCCGAGGTCAAAGAAGGCAGCAAAGGTGAGGGGGGCTTGGGGGCACTTCCAGCGCTCTTCCCTGCTTTGCCACGCCGATAGCTCACCTTGCGACTTGGCAAGCCGCCTGCCGAGGGTTTGGCACCGGACTCATGCGTCTCAGCGAGCCGCTTCACAACCTCAGCTATCTGGTTTTTGTCGAGGATAGGGCCGTTGCGTGTTGCTTCCCATGTCAGGGCTGGACCGGCGGAAAAAAGGACGATGACTGGAGCTGCCAAAAGACGCGTAATCTTTTCGGACAATGTAGCCTCCTTCTGCCGACCTCGATTCGACCGCGTGCAACATCGCGGCCTGCAGCAAGGCTCTTCTGAGGTGGTTGCTCTCGCTTCGATACCGTAGCCGGGCGACTAGCATGGGACGCATTTGCACGGCTGCGGCGTCTGCGCGAAGGTTGGCAAAGATAAAGGCGAGCCAATTCTCGCTATCTTATGAGCAATCTTCGGACAGCCGTAGATAATATAAGGCGAACTTTACACCAACACAGAAGAAATGCAACTCTACGTAAATAAACCTGCGGCGTGAAACGCATTAGGAGGAAACTAATGGAGCAGTGGGACAGTGAAGCAGCGATACCCTTGCTGGCGAAACCGGCGACGGCTGTAGGCTTGCGTGATCGAAGGGTTACGCGCGCAGTGTTTAGGGCTGTCCCGGCTGCGGGTGCCATTTTATGGTTTCTGATGCCGGTTTATGCCCAAGACTCTGTAGTGGCAAAGATCAACGGGGTGGAAATTCGGCAGAGCGAAATCACGCTCGCCGCAGAAGAGGTGAGCGCTGCGGTACCCGCGGCGCTTTCCAATGACGAGAAGCGAGATTACTACATCGCCTATCTGGCGGACTTGGTCCTAATGGACAAGGCCGCTGAGCAGCAGGGCATCACCGCCAGCAACGACTATAAGCAACGTTTAGAGATGGCGCGCCGGAAGCTGTCGGCTCAGATGCTCCTGCAGGCTGCAGCGGCGAAGGCATCGAGTGCGGAAGAGTTGCAGAAGGCATACGCTGAAGCGTCCAAACAGATCGGAAAATTGGACGAAGTGAGCGCTCGTCATATTGTCGTTCGTACGGAGCAAGAAGCCAGGGCTGTAGTGCAAGAGCTGAACGATGGAAAGGACTTCGCCGAACTCGCCAAGGCCAAGTCGATCGCCCCGGACGCCAAGCAGCAAGGTGATCTTGGCTATATTACAGAGGACCAGCTCACGCCTGAATTTTCGACCGCGGTATTCAAGCTGTCGAAGGGCGAGATTTCGGCGCCTATCAGGTCCGACGATGGATGGCACATCGTAAAAATCGAGGACCGACGCAAAAAGGTGATCGGCAGTTTCGACGACGTGAAAGAGAGTTTGCGCGAGTACTCTGTCCGCAAAGCGCAAAGTGACCTTATGACGAAGCTTCGCTCGACAGCTAAGGCAGAACTCTTGAAGTGAGGATAGAGGCACATGCAGGCCCCAGAAGGCATGAGTCCGCCCTTCATTCCCATCCGGCGCCCGTCGGGTCCTCCGAGTGTCAGCCGCCCAGCTGCTCGGTTCGAGCGCTTCTTCCCGGACGTATTGCGCAGTTCGAGGCCGGGTTGACGTGACATCAAACGAGCATAGATTGTGAATGAAAGAATACGAGAGACACGGGTTGCAAAATATAATTCGGATGGAGCAGTTCATTAGTTGGTGAGCACGAACGGAGATCTTTATGATTCGATCAGTTGTTCTAGTGCTTGTGCTTTGGCCCACCATCACTTTCGCGCAGTCTTTCGAGTGTGTCATCAATGATGACGGCGGCATTGACTTGTACGGCATCAACAATATCTCTCGTGTCCTCCGATGCACCGTAACGTGCAGCTACTGGCGTGCCGATGGTAGTGAGGGCTTTGAGAGGTGCGGAACTCAGATGCAGCCTGACTCGCCTCGTACGAAGTATTGCAGTTTCAACAGGAATGATGCCAAAACAATCATTGGCACTTCGCACGACTGTCATTAGCAACGTAGGACGTTCGGAATTGCATCCAGACGGCCGTCTGCTTGAAGGAGGTTCGAAATGTCGAGCTTGCAAAAGCGCAAGCCTTTCTTTTCAGCGCTTGTTCTATTTGTAATCACTGTGCTTGCTTGCGCTCACTCTCATTCTGCGCGAGCCGACACGTCGGCCACAATTTGGTTTACTAATAGTGGCCCAGCAATAGACCCTCTCAAGGTAACGGACGATGTTTGCGGTCAGACTAGGGTAAACCAATTTTTCCCCGCAAGCGACGCGAAGAGGGTAGAGAGCTTCTGCGTAAGAGATGCCTCGCAAGTGAAGACCGACTTGTCGATTTTTCGAGACAACGATCCAAACCCAAAATATCAACTGCAAGATGTTCCGACTGACTCCACTGTAGACGTATTTACAGGCCAAGTTGCGCCGCACTAGCATCCATTTCGGTTCCACGCCAACGACCGACAGCTGACAAGTGGCGCAAACAGAAGTCGCAAGGCCTTTCTGTAACTGTCCCTCAACCTACGAGAACTCGATGACCGGGGCTTGGAGCGGGTGCGCGATTCGCTATGATCGTGGCCCCAAGCTGGCGCGGACCAGCCAATCGAGTTTCTCCAGATTTGCCGGAGTTTCCCGTCCGATTTTTCCCTAAAGAAAAACCGTACAAATCGGGCATGTAGAGAAACAATGGCGGAAAATAATTAAGCCTATACAAAGTGCCGATTTAGCTGTGCTCGGACCGGCCTATCTGAACGTGAAGGAGACTGATCCCCCCGGGGTCTGGGCTATCAACGTATTTATAGCCGTCGAACGGTGCTGCCAATCACCTCCTCTTCTCTGTCCAGATGCTGTTGGAGTATCGCCGGCGACTAAGAAGCAAACCAACGCGGTAGTGCCTCGAAGAGGGCTGTTTGACCCTAAGGTAGGACTATGCCGAAAAACCTTGTTGTACGTTACACGAAGAAGCAGGTCGACCACCTTACTCCAGTCGTCTTTGCCGCCAGGCCAAGCTCGGCGGCCGTGCGCTCCTGCTCCTGCCATTTCAGCGATGTAGGTGCCGAGCATCGGTTCATTGATGACATCGCTCGGCGTTGGCAACGCCTTGTGTTGTGTCCAGATTGGCGGAGCAGCATGGGTATTCCTGAAGTGGCGATCGATCACGCCGAACGTGCCTGATTGCGCTCCAGCTGTCGTCGCGAGGAGATACCGATCGGTACCGTACACAGGATCCGCGAAAGAAAACTGAGGCCAGGCTTGCAGATCAGGGCGGCGCGTCAGAATACTGCCTGGTGAACCTGGATTCCAACCAAGACAAACAGCGATAGACGAGAGCGCGCAAGAGCGACGTGTTCGGAAGCGAGGCATGGTCCGGCGCGTGGGTTAGGCTGTGGGTTGAGTCTTCAAAATCGGAAATCTAGTCGTAAAAACAGCACCCTTTGGTTGACACCCCTTCCGCAAAATCGGTGTCCAGCACAATCCAGCGAAGTCTTGTTTCTCGCGGCCGGCAGCGAATTCGTGTTCCCGGGCAGATCCAACGATAAGCCGATGTCAAATATGGCGCTGTTAATGATCGTCCGCCGGATGAAGGTGGATTGCACGGTGCACGGTTTCCGGTCGGGATTCCGGGAGTGGGCGTCGGAGCGCACCAATGTCGCTCGCGAGATCTGCGAGGCGGCGCTTGCCCACACCGTCAAGGACAAAGAAGGAGGCTGCCTACCGGAGAGGAGATCTGTTTGATAAACCGAAGAATGTGCGCGAGGTGCCGCACACGCCCGCCGAGATCGAAGCGCTGGCCGCCAGCATCGCATCCCTCAGTATGCTGCAATTCCCGTTCGAGCCCGAACTTGGACCCAAGGGCAAGCCGACCGGCCATTATCTCGTCAATGCAGGCGAGGGCCGCCGCTTGGCCCAATTGCTATCGTAAAGCGTAAGGAGATCAAACAGGACGAGTTGATCCCCTGTATTTGCGATGATGTCGAGCACAATGCGACCGAGATCAGTCTCCCCACGAAGACCAGCGGATGAATGTCGTGAGTCGACAGAGGTTCACCGGATACATCTAAGAGGTCGAGGGAGTAAGTTCGCCGGAAGCCGGGTAGGGTGTGGCCAGTGAACTTCCAGGTGACGGTTCTCAAGGTGCTGGTCAGCTATCCAGATGGGTTCGCCGTGATGGGGGACCTTAAGCGCGATATGGCGATCTCCCGGCGACCAGCGGACGGGACTGGGCCGAACGCACGAAGCGATTGGCAGCCCGCGTACCCGACTTGGATATATTGGCCCAAAGTCTCATCGAGCGGATGAACGGCGGCTGGCGTGTCACAGATAAGGGGCGCTCGGTTCTCGAGATTATGGAGGCGCGGTCCGCACCCGCCCAAGCAACGGAGCTAACTCCCGTCCGCGCCGTCGAGGAGCCGACGCTGGCCACCTCTCTGTCACCCGTGCCTTCGATACCGCCAGTCCGGCGCAAGCGCGACCGAAAGCGGCGCCAGCGGGACACTGTACAGCGAAGACAGGCGAAGGCGTCGTAACGAAGGTCGGTCGCGGTTGGATTCGAGTGAAGCGGCGCAAATTACACGTAAGGCATTGATTTTTCTAGGTTTTATTGATTCGCATAACCTTCATTATGGAATATCCGAATTCGAGTTTGCGTCAAGATCGTGTTGCCAAAAGGGCCGTCTTAGTTACTGAGCTAGAGGGATTCGACGTGTGGCCTTAGCACGTCAACCGTCTCAATCAGTCCCGCAGCCTCCATCACGAGCAAGAGCTCGGCCGGCGTCATTTCCGGCTTCTTGAAGCGTTCGCGCATACGCCGAATGGCTGCAACGGCGCGAGCTTCGTCGAGTGCGATAGCATCGGCAATGAAAGCGTCTGCCGATTTTGCCTCCATGTTCAGGTCGGAAAGAACTGCCGCCGGAAAGTCCTTAAGGTTTTCCGTTACGATCATTGCGGCTTGCGTCTTGGCCGCCGCAGCAACAACGTGGTGATCGTTGGGATCGGGCAGACCCGCCGCAACCGGCAAGAAGTTATCAAAATCCGCAACCATGGCGTCTTCGAAGGCAGCTTCCATGCTGGCGCGCGCCCGCTCTGCGCGCGCCTTGGCATCGTTAAAGCCTTTGCCGCTCAAGATTTCTCCGATAGCAATTTCGGTCTCGTCCAGGACGCGGCTCGACCAGCGGAGACGAAAAAATTCCGCCTCTGCCAAGGAGAGAAGCAGGTTCCTTTTGAGCGCGCTTGCAAGCGAGCACGCATCGACGAATGCGGTGAAGCGGTTTGCAAACAAGCTTACAAGTGCTCCGCGTCCCGCTCAGCGAGATTCGCAAGCGCTTTGCCCCGCTTCTCATCACGCGTGCGCTTATAGGCGAATAGGTCCTCTGCCTTAATCCTGCGATGACGCCCCACTGTCACGTGCTGAATTTCGTTCTTCTCAAGCAGCGAGACCAGAAACGGACGCGAGACGTTCAGGATGTCGGCAGCTTGCTGCGTAGTCAACATCTTATGCACAGGCACAAGCGTCACCGCATCGCCGCGACCGATATGCCGCAGCAATTCCATCAAGAGATTCGACAGGGCCGGTGACAAAGTGATCTCAGCAGCTTTTTGCGCATCGTCGAGCACGCGCAGTTTGGCATCTCCCGTCGCATGCGACGCGAGTATCTGACGGAGCTGGTTGGCTGCCGCCTTCTCGCTCGCGGAAGGCAGGCGAGTACCTCCCAGCTCTTCGGCGTAGGCTGGCATCGTCATCGTGTCTTCTCCCCTGTATGGCTCTATATGTAGGCGATATTCGAAATAAACGCAACAGGTGAAATGAACGAAACGTCGGAAAGTTCCCGGGCAACCGGGTTCCCCTCTCCTTTGTCCAGCAGATGTTCAGCAGGTCAATTTAAGAGGGACTTTTAGGGCAGCCCAGCCAAGCTCGGAACTGCCAGAGGGATCTTCACAAGCATAAGGCTTGCGAGCTAGGAATATATTCCGAAATCTATGTTGCGCCGTCACCACCGTATCGATGCTGCGATCATCGAGCGGAATGGCCTCTGCCGAAGCTTGCACGAACTCGATCGGGATGTCCTCATGTCTGGCGCGGCTGGCCATCTCGAGCAGCTTCGGAGCGGGTTTGAGTCCGACAACCTGCTTCACGGACGGCCCGTAGAACGGGAGGTTGCGCCCCGATCCGAGACCGATTTCGAGTACGCGTCCCCGTGCCGCACGGATCGCCCGCTCCCGGTAGGGCACCAGATTCTTTTTGCGCATCGCAAAGTCGCAAAGCTTCGGAAGGATGGCATCGTTGTAGAAGCCCATCCCGGATCTCCTAGCATCGTCCTTCGATCGTCTTGCTGATCTCATCGGGTGCGGCAAAAATCACGTCCGCCCGATCGCCCATCATGCCGGCCGGCACCAAGGCCGGCGCGCCACGGTGCGGACCGTCCTTACCGGAATCCGTCTTCAAGCGCAGATTGCGTTCCCAGAAAGCGCGCGTCTTTCCATCCGCAGTGGTGACGCGGTAGGTGTCGTGACAGTAGGTGATCGCCTTGACCTGCTTGGCCGGCTCCACGCTCTTGAGGTCGGGATCGTGGCCGCCGCCCATCATCCCTCCCATCATGCCACCGCCGCCCATGCCCTTCATGCCGCCCTGCTGCGCCATCTGCTGTTGCGCGCCCGGCTTGGTCGCTTGCCTGAGGAACGCCAGCAGGTCCGCGCGGGCACGGGAATCCTTGATCCCGGCGAAAGGCATGTCGTTGCCGGGCACCATCGCTTCCGGATCGACGAGCCAGCCATCTAGGGAGCGATCATCCCAAACGACGCCGGACGACTTCAGCGCGTCGGAGTAGCGCTCGAAGCTCGGCAGCGAGGCGGCCTTGCGCCCCCAAATGCCAGCCAGACTCGGGCCGGTCATGTTGCGGTCGGGCTGGAGCGAGTGGCACGGGGCACACGCCCTGAAATCCTGCTGCCCTCGCGTCGGATCGCCCTCCGCGAACGCGGGTGACAGCAAGATGGTGGCAAGCGCGACTGCTACAAGTCTCTTCATTTCGGCCTCATCCATCACGAATTCAGATATTTGATGAGCGCAGCCGCTGCGAGGACCAGGACGACGATCACAAGCAGCCACAGAACTCCCATTCCCCCCATCATCCCCGACATCATGTCTTGCATCATGGTTCACCTCATTCGGCTGGCTCCGGAACTAGTTGCAGGCATTTGGTCGGCTTTCGGACCTGCGGCGGAGGCTTGCGATGTTCGCGCGGCAATCCGAATCCTTTCACCAGCCCGAATATCGCCGGGATGACGATCAGCGTGAGCAGGGTCGACGAGATCATCCCGCCGATCATCGGCACCGCAATACGCTGCATGATCTCCGAGCCCGTCCCGGTGCTCCACATGATCGGTAGCAGGCCCGCCATGATCGCGACGACTGTCATCATCTTGGGCCGTACGCGCTCCACCGCGCCCTCCATGATGGCGTCATAGAGGTCGCCGCGGGTCAGGGCCCGCCCCTCGGCGGCACGCCTGGCCGCGGTCTCCGCCAGCGCCTGATTGAGATAGATCAGCATGACGACGCCGGTCTCTGCGGCGACGCCGGCGAGCGCGATGAAGCCAACGGCGACTGCCACCGAAAGGTTGAAGCTCAACCACCACATCAGCCAAAGCCCCCCGACCAGCGCGAACGGCAGCGAGAGCATCACGATCATCGTCTCCGCAATCGAACGGAAGTTCAGGTACAGCAGCAGGAAGATGATCAGCAGCGTCACGGGCACGACGATCTTCAGCCGCGAGGTTGCGCGCTCCAGATATTCGTATTGACCACTCCACATCACGTAGTAGCCCGGCGGAAACTTGATGCTGGCCTGCACAGAGGCTTTAGCGTCCGCGACATAGCCCCCGAGGTCGCGATCGCGGATGTCGACGTAGATGTAAGTCGCGAGCTGGCCGTTCTCGGTCCGGATCGAGGTCGGCCCGCGCGCCGGCGCGACCTTGGCGACCTCGCCCAGCGGTACCGCGCCGCCGGCCGGCATCGGCACCAGCACATCGTTGGCGATGGCCTGCGGATTGTCGCGCAAATCACGTGGGTAGCGCATGTTCACGGTGAACCGCTGCCGCCCTTCCACGGTCGTGCTCACGGTCTGGCCGCCGAGCGCAGTCGCAATCGTGTCCTGAACGTCCTGGACCATGATGCCGTAGCGCGCCAGCGCGGCACGGTCGGGGGTGACTTCCAGATAGTAACCGCCGATGCCACGCTCGGCGTAGGCCGATGAGGTGCCCGCCACGACCTTGAGGACCTGCTCGATCTGCTTGGCGAGCTTGTCGATCTCGACCAGGTCGGTCCCGATCACCTTGACGCCGATCGGCGTTCGTATGCCCGTGGACAGCATGTCGATGCGGGCCTTGATCGGCATGGTCCAGGCGTTGGAGACCCCGGGAAACTGTAGTGCCTTGTCCATTTCGGCGATCAGTCCGTCGATGGTCATGCCGGGCCGCCACTCCTCCTTGGGCTTGAGGTTGACCACCGTCTCAAACATCTCGGACGGTGCCGGATCGGTTGCCGTCGCTGCGCGCCCCGCCTTGCCGTAGACCGAGGCCACTTCCGGAAAGGAACGGATGATCCGGTCCTGGGTCTGCATCAGTTCGCCGGCCTTCGTCACCGAGATCCCCGGAAGTGTCGTCGGCATGTAGAGCAGCGTGCCTTCGTTCAGGTTCGGCATGAACTCGGTGCCGAGCTGCCGCGCCGGCCAGATGCTCACGGCCAGAATGGCGAGCGCGAGCACGACCACCAGCGTCTTGGCGCGCATGACGCCCTTGATCACCGGGCGGTAGATCCAGATCAGGAGGCGGTTGATCGGATTCCTGTGCTCCGGAACGATCCGCCCGCGCACGAAGATCACCATCAGAGCCGGGACCAGCGTCACCGACAGGAGCGCGGCGGCCGCCATCGAGAACGTCTTCGTGAACGCCAGCGGGCTGAACAGCCGCCCCTCCTGCGATTCCAGCGTGAAGATCGGCATGAACGACACCGTGATGATCAGCAGGCTGAAGAAAAGTGCAGGCCCCACCTCCGAGGCGGCGGCGATCAGGACGTCGATCCTGGGCTTTCCCGGCTCGGCGCGTTCGAGGTGCTTGTGGGCGTTCTCGATCATGACGATGGCCGCATCGACCATGGCGCCGATCGCGATCGCGATCCCGCCGAGGCTCATGATGTTGGAGCCTAAGCCCAGCAGCTTCATGGCGCCGAACGCCATCAAGACCCCGATGGGCAGCATCAGGATCGCGACAAGGGCGCTACGGACGTGCAGCAGGAACACGATGCAGACCAGCGCGACCACGACGCTTTCCTCGAACAGCGTGTGCTTGAGCGTATCGATGGCCGCGTAGATGAGGTTGGAGCGATCGTAGACCGGCACGATCTCGACCGACTTCGGAAGGCTGGAGGCGATCTCCCGGAAGCGCTTCTTGACGTTCTCAATCACCTCCAGCGCATTGAGGCCGAAGCGCTGCAGCACGATGCCGCTGGCGACCTCGCCCTCGCCGTTCAGCTCCGTGATGCCGCGCCGCTCGTCGGGGCCCAGTTCGACACGCGCGACGTCGCGCAGCAGCACCGGCGTCCCGTTGTTCGTCTTCAGCACGATGTCGCCGAGGTCGTTGATCGACTTGATGTAGCCCTTGCCGCGGATGACGTACTCGAACTCGGACAGTTCGACGGTCCGCCCGCCGACGTCGGCGTTGCTGGCGCGGATAGCATCGCGCATCTTCTGCATGGTGATGCCGCGGTCGCGCATGCGTTGCGGATCGAGGATCACGTTGTACTGCTTGACGAAGCCGCCGACGCTCGCAACCTCGGCGACACCCTCGGCCTTCGCCAGTGCGAACTTCAGATTCCAGTCCTGGATGGTGCGGGTATCGGCGAGGTTCAGTTCCTTCGATATGATCGCGTACTGGTAGACCCAGCCGACGCCGGTCGCGTCGGGGCCGATCGTGGGGCTCACGCCGGCAGGCAGGCGCGCGCTGGCGCCGTTGAGGAATTCCAGCACGCGCGAGCGCGCCCAGTAGATGTCGGTGCCGTCCTCGAAGATGACGTAGACGAAGGAGACGCCGAAGAATGAAAAGCCGCGGACGACTTTCGATTTCGGCACGGTCAGCATCGCCGTCGTCAGCGGATAGGTGACCTGGTCCTCGATCACCTGCGGGGCCTGGCCCGGGTACTCCGTGTAGACGATGACCTGGGTGTCCGAGAGATCCGGGATGGCATCGAGCGGCAGATGCAGAAGCGCGTAGAGCCCCGCAGCGGCGGCGAAGCCCGTCCCGAACAGCACCAGCAGCAGGTTGCGGGCGGACCAGGCGATGAGGCGCGCGATCATTGCTGCGCCCCCTCGGCAAAGCCCTTCAGGGCGGCCTTCAGATTGCTTTCGGCATCGATCAGAAAATTCGCCGAGACCACCACGGCCTCGCCCGCCGCGAGGCCTTGCCGGACCTCCACGAACCCGCCGCCACGATTGCCGAGCTCGACCTCGCGCGGCTCCAGTCGACCCTGCCCCTTGTCGACGAAAACAGCCTGCCGGGCGCCGGCGTCCATCACGGCACTCTCGGGCACCGTGAGAACCGCCTCGCCGCTTCCCGTGTCGATGTCGGCATCGACGTACATGTCGTGCAGCAGGATCAGGTCCGGATTCTGCAGTTCGATCCGGACGCGCGCGGTCCGGGTCTCCTTGTTGATCTCCGGGTAGATGACCTCGACCTTCCCCGTGAACTCCCGTCCCGGAAAGCTCCGCGCTTTCACCGTGACCGGCTGGCCCTTGGCGATCATGCCGAGGTCGCGTTCGGCGATATCGATCAGGGCCCAAACACAGGAGTGGTCAGCGATCCGGAACAGGACGCCGCCTGGCTCGACGCGCATTCCCTCGATGGCGTTGCGCTCCAGCACGATGCCGTCGCGCGGCGAAGTCCATCCGATCGACGTCGGCACGGTCCGGCTCTTCTCGATGGCCGAGATCGCAGCATCGGGCACGTCCAGGTTCATCAGGCGCTGGCGCGATCCACGCCCATACTGAACGTCGCCGCTGGTCGTCTTCGAGGTGATGGTGGTGAGGTACTCGGCGGCAGCAGAGGAGACGGATGGGCTGTAGACCTCCATCAGCGGCTGCCCCTTGATCACGTGAGATCCGGTCGTGACGTCGGCCACCTTCAGGATGAAGCTTTCCGCCCGCATCGCGACGACGGAGATCCGCCGCTCGTCGAGCGCGATCGTGCCCGGCGCCCTGACGACGGTCCGGATCACACGCATCGCTGCGGGCTCCGACTTGACGCCGGTCCGCTGGATCTTGCCGGGCGAGAGTTTGATCGATCCGTCGTCGCTGTCGTCGCCCTCATAGACGGGGATGTAGTCCATCCCCATCGCATCCTTCTTCGGCGTCGGCGATGTGTCCGGCAGGCCCATGGGATTGCGGTAGTATTTGATCTTGCGCTCTCCGGAGGCGCCGGCCGCCGTTGTCGCCGGCGGCGGGGTTTCCGCCTGGTCATCGTCGAAGCTGATGTCGGCGCCTGCGGGCACCGCGCGGAAATCCCGGCCATCCGGGGTCTTTCTCGGCACCAGCGAGTACGACGGCTTGCCGTCCGGATCCCGGTAGTAGATCGGGGCGCCGCTCTCCTCGGCCGCAGCGGGACCGATCACGGCGGCGGTTCGCGCCGTCGGCCACTGCGGGCCGGCGAAGACGAACGCGATGCCCGCCGCCGCGATCAACGCGGCTGTCAGGCTTACTGCGATGGGGCGGGTCACTTCTGCGCCGTGATGACGAGCTTGTTCTCGACGGTGCCGGTCTCGCCCTGAACCTTGGCTCCGAGCGAAAGCTGCCAGCGCCCCGCCATGCCGAAGGTCGCCTTGAAGCGGTACGTGCCGGGCTCCGCCCCCGACATGGGCGTGACCTTGGTCGCCATCTCCTGCATGCCGTCCGGAGCCATGTCCAGACGGCTGGCGAAGATCACCGCATCCGGCACAGGTTTGCCGGTCTTGGTGTTCACCAGCCTCACGGTGACGATCTTGTCAGGCCCGGCCTGGACCGACTGGTCGACGAGCTCGAACTTGTAGTCCTTGATGTCGGCCAATGCGGCCGCGCTTGTGCTGGCGATGGCGGCAGCGATCAACGCCGCCTGGACGGCGCGCGCGAAGGTAGACGTCTTCATGTTCTGTGTCCTCGATATCCTAAATTCGCCGCTAAAGCGGCGTGCGTCATCCGCGCGCGCGAGGCGCACGGACGCGATCGGCGTCAAGCGCCGTTCAGGCCAGGATTCGAGGAGGTTGGTCGGGAGGTGGACGGGTCAGACCGTCGCCGACCAGGTCTTGCGCGACCAGGTGGGTAGACCGGATCGCGTGCCGCAGCAGGAGGGCGGCAGAGTCGGAGGGTCCCGCCTGGGCCGTCTTCAGGACGCAGATCGCAACCAGCGGGCAGTCCTGGCAGTCCTTGCCCTTCTGCTCATCGGGGCAACAGGGCATGTCGGCCGACATGGACATGTCGCTCATGCCGTCCGCATGCACTTGCGCGGCGGCGGCCGGCGCCGCCAAGGGCGCCAACGCCAAGCCGGCGGTCACCAAGACCGCGAACGCAACTCTGAGCAGTCGCCGCAGATTCATGACCGAACCATCCCACCGGGGGCGGGACTTTGGAAGGTCGCCGCCTTCACATGTTCGCCAGCCCGGAAGGCAACGCCCTTAAGGTTCACACCCTCTGCCGATGGTTTTAGCCCCACCGCCGAGGGTTCGTCACTGCAGACGGCCTTGGCACCGCGTTTGGCCAGGAACGCGATCCAGAGGCTTGTGCGGGGGGCCGCAGCCTTCCGCACCGTTCGGCCTCTCCCTCGCTCAGGTGACGCCGCCCAGCGGGGCTTTGCGGGGTGGCCGGGTTCCCCACGTCCGACGGCGGGCTTGACTTTTACGGCCGCCGAACAGTCTGATGGCGGGCCTGGAACGCCATCAGTGTCGTGCCTGGCCGCCCCCAAAGACGCCCAGCTAATCAGGGCGTGCGCTCAAGCTGTCGATGACCCGACATTCGGCTACAGAGCCGCCGCGACATTCATCGAGCATCCTTTTGAGCTCGTTCCGGAGCAAGGTCAGTTGCCTGATACGCAGATCGACCGCGTCGAGGTGGCGGGCTGCGATCTTGTCGGCGTCTTCGCACGGTCCACTGGGCTGTGCGCTCAGCGAGAGTAGTTCCCGGATGTCATCGATCTCAAACCCAAGTTCGCGGGAGTGACGAATAAAATTCAGCCGGCGTACAGTTTCTGCGCCATAGCGGCGCTGCTGGCCTTCGGTACGCGAGGGCGCCTCGAGGAGGCCGATCTGTTCGTAGTACCGGATGGTCGGAACCTTAACCCCGGCCTCCTTCGCCAGCGCGCCGATGGAAAGCATGGCCAGTTCCCACTTGAACCTCTAGTGACTAGAGGGTCTATAACCCTCTTCCGGACGATTGAGAAGGACCAAACCATGAGCGCGGCCTGCTGCGGCACCATCACAACGAGCCTTCGGCGACAAACAGGGCATATCGCCGTGTGCTGTGGGCGGTTCTGGCAATCAACGCGTCGATGTTCGCCGTAGAGATCGGCGCCGGCCTGCACGCGGGCTCGGCGTCGCTCCTGGCCGACGCGCTCGACTTCCTGGGTGATGCGGCGAATTATGGGATCAGCCTCTTTGTGGTGGGCATGTCGTTGCGCCATCGCGCCGGCGCCGCGATCGTCAAGGGCGTTTCAATGGGTCTTTTCGGTCTCTGGGTATTGGGAGTCGCGATCTGGCACCTCTATTCCGGCACCCGGCCCGAAGCGATCACGATGGGCACGATCGGCATCTTGGCTCTCGCGGCTAATGCCGTTTCGTTCGGATTGCTCTGGGCCCATCGCGGCGGTGACTCCAACATGCGGTCGGCGTGGATCTGCACCCGCAACGATGTCTTCGGAAACCTCGCGGTGCTGCTCGCGGCCGCTGGCGTCTTTGGGACCGGCACCGGCTGGCCCGACATCATCGTGGCGGTCGTCATGGCTTGTCTCGCCCTCCAAGGCGCTTTTCTCGTCGTCAGGCATGCCGCGTCGGAGTTGACGCTTGGGAATACCAGACACGCTCCGGTAGGTGGATGAAAAGCGCACCTCCCGGATCGGCTCAGGAGGAGCGCGGCAACCGGTGGTCACGGTTGCCGCTGGTCCTGATGTTGACGGTCGGGCTGCTGCTTTCGTTGCTGCACTGTGCCTGCTGCGATCTTCCCTTCGCAAGCGACGGACCGACGATCATCGCTTCCACCACTTCGGCTCCAGACACAGGTTCGGATCCTCCGGAGCAACGGTTGCCGCCTCACTGCGGCCAGTGTCTTTCGCACGTCACGACGCAGCGCCCCGCGTCGGCGCTGACTCCAGACGATGCGGTTCGTGTCGTGCCGTCCTTGGAGCATGTTCGCCCGCTCGCCGGAGTTGCGGACCTGCCCTTGTTCAGGCCGCCCCGAGCCTGAGGGCGGCGGTCGAACGGCTGCCGCCGGGCGACCGAAGCGGCCATCGACGACTTCGAGTGCGGTCATGCACCCATGAGGACGGGCGGCTCACGCCGTCGGCTTCGCATCGGAAAAACATCATGGCAAACAAGCCAACCATCATAGTCATCGCATTTCTGGCAGGCGCCGCAATCTTCGCCCTCGCGCCAGGTCTGTCGACCGGAGTTCAGCGCACGCTCGGGATAGGTTCGCAGACCCGACCGGCAGTCGCAGCAAAGCCCACCGCACCCGAGCCGTCCGCCAGGTCGCTGACGATGAACGAAGAACGGATCGAACTCGCGCAGATCGAACAGCGGAGCGTCGGCGTGGCGACCGTGGCCAAGCGCCTTGCCGTGCCTGGCACAATCGTGCCCGATGCCGCACGCGTCGCGCACATTTCGGTCAAGCTGTCCGGGACCGTTGCGGAGCTGCGGAAGAACATCGGAGACGACGTGGTCAAGGACGAGGTCTTGGCCGTCCTCGAGAGCCGGGAGGTAGCGGACGCCAAGAGCGAGTACCTGGCTGCCCGGCTATCCAACGACCTGCAGCAGGACCTGACGGCGCGGGACAAATCGCTGTGGGAAGGACGAGCCGTTCCGGAGCAGCAGTATATCCGCTCTCGTAACGCGGCGGCGCAGACCGAGATGCGCTTCGGTATCGCGCGCCAGAAGCTGCTGGCGCTGGGAGTGCGGGACGACGAGATCACGGCGCTTCCATAGGCTCCGGATGCTTCACTGCGCAGCCAGAACGTGCGAGCACCTATTCCGGCGGCACCACCATTGCGGGCGGAACGTTGCGGCTGGAGAACAACGCGGCACTCGGCACCGGTGCGGTCACGACCACCGGCTCGGTGCTGGACTATGCAAACGGCATTACGATAACCAACCCCATTCAGATCAATTCCAGTCACACCCAGTTGCAGGTGCTTGCCGGCACAGCAACGCAGGAAGGCGTTGTTTCCGAGCTCAATGGGCCGCGGCCGCTGGAGAAGATCGGCGGAGGCCGGCTGGTCCTCACGTCCGTGAACACCTATAGCGGCCCGACCACAGTTACGGGAGGCGCGCTGGATGTCGTGGGCTCGATCGCGTCCTCCAGCCTGGTCACAGTCAACACAGGCGCCGCGCTGACCGGCACCGGCCTGGTAGGCAACACCATGATCGCAAGTGGCGGCACATTCGCGCCGGGTAACGGCACGCCAGGTTCGTCGATAACAGTGAGCGGCAACCTCGCCTTCCAGTCCGGTGCGGCCTATCTGGTGCAGGTTAGGCCCGCCGTCGCCGCCTTTACCAACGTCTCAGGCAGCGCGACCCTCGATGGAACGGTATTCGCAACCTATGGCGGCAGCAACTACGTTAAACGCTCCACCATTGTGAGCGCCGCGGGCGGCATCAGCGGCACGTTCGCTGGGCTTGCCAGTACTAACCCGTCGTCCAATTTCACACCGTCGCTAAGCTACGATGCAACGCACGCCTATCTGGATCTGACACTGAGCTTCACGCCAGCGGGCGGAGGGTCCAATCCCGGACTGACCGGCAATCAGCAGGCCGTCGGCAACGGGCTGATCGGTTACTTCAACACCACTGGCAGCATGCCCGTGGCGTTCGGCGCGCTGGGTTCGGCGGGAATGATGCAAATCTCTGGCGAAGCCGCGACCGGCACGCAGCAGGTTTCCTTCAATGCGATGGATCAGTTCATCGGACTGCTCACCGACCCGTTTGTGGGCGGGCGCGGCAATTCGGATGTCGCAACTGCCTCGCAGTTTGCCGAAGAGCGTGATGCGGTAAGCTACCCCACCACAGCGAGCCGCGGCTCGGAACGCGATGCTTATGCCGCGGTGTACGGTAAAGTTCCGCCGCGCGTCGTCGATCCGTTCGCAGGCCGCTGGAGCGTGTGGGCCGCCGGCTTCGGCGGTGCGCAGACCGCGGATGGCAATGCGCGCCTGGGGTCAAATACCGCGACCAGCCGCGTGTATGGCACGGCCGTCGGCGCCGACTACCGTCTGTCGCCGAATACGCTGGCCGGCTTTGCCTTGGCCGGCGGCGGCACCAGTTTTGTTATCGCCAACAATCTCGGCCATGGCAGCTCGGATCTATTCCAGGCCGGCGCCTTCCTTCGTCATCGCGCGGGAGCGGCGTATATTTCGGCTGCGCTGGCCTATGGCTGGCAGGATATCACCACCGATCGCAACGTGACCGTCGCTGGCCTCGACCAGCTTCGGGCGCGTTTCAACGCCAACGCGTTTTCAGGCCGCATCGAGGGCGGTTATCGCTACGTCACGCCGTGGATGGGTGTCACACCCTATGCCGCCGGACAATTCACGACATTTGATCTGCCCAATTACGCCGAAACTATCGTCTCCGGCGCAGGCATCTTTGCCTTGAGTTATGCCTCGAAGAGCATCACGGCGTCGCGCAGCGAACTCGGCGTGCGTAGCGATAAATCCTACGCGATCGGTGACGCAATCCTCACGCTGCGCGGACGGGCGGCATGGGCGCATGACTTCAATCCCGACCGCAGCATCGCCGCGACGTTCCAGACGCTACCTGGCGCGACCTTCATCGTGAACGGCGCGGCATCAGCCCGTGACGCAGCGCTCACCACCGCCTCCATCGAGTGGAGCTGGCTGAAGGGCTTCTCCCTCGCGAGCACCTTTGAGGGCGAGTTCTCCAGCGTCACGCGCAGTTACGCCGGCAAGGGTGTCGCTCGCTATCAATGGTGAGGTGATCTCCGCTGCTGGCCCTTCCGCGAAGTGGCAGCATCGCTCCACGAGGTCCGCTTATTGAGGCAAGGTGGACCGGATTTGCTCAAGTTGAGTTCTTCGCGTTTTGGACCCAATTCAGACATCGGCCTCTCACTTTTCATGTTCCGTCTTTGAATTGGGACGCCCCGACTAATGGTCGGAGCGCTCGTCGATTTCAAGATCATCCGCCAACTAGCCCTTGGACGCTTGTCTCGCCCATTCCAGTGAACTCGCGTTTATCGGCACTGACTCGCTGATATCGACGACCGGAACGACATCAATGTCATTCCAGAAGTTGTACTTTGCCACGAAGGCGGTGATGGCTTTTGGGTCGTTGGCTTCGACCAAAACATAGCCCCCTCGTCCCGCCAGGTTCGCTACGAACGCGTGTATCGTCAGCCCCTTCTCTTCATCCGGCTTCCACTTGCTGAACGCAGCAAGAAGCGATTGCGATCCTGCAAAGTTTTGCTCAAAGGAAAGGCCGGCAGTGCGGACTGTATATTCGAGCATGTATTTCATGAAACACCTCCTTCAAAACTGGACAGTGAGCCACGCGACCCATCTAATCCGAAGTGCGAGCGATCGCGCAAGTGTTTGCAGCGGCGAGAGCGGTCTCATTGGTCGAGAAGTTGTCCGGTCATCGCTCATCGCGTCGGTTGGCGCAGCGACATATCCAGAAATTCGGCGCAACCCGGAAGTCACCGTCACAGCGCAAACCGACGCGATCGGCGCGTAGCGGTCCCGCACGCGAATGGCGCGCCGTCGCGTGCACCATTCGCTGCTACAATCATTCTTACGGAATAAGCGAGCCTCAAGCCTTCAGGTCCGTGATCCACATGACCGCGACCACGTTCCCATCATTGAACGCCTGCTCCTTTGTGTCCTTGTTGCAGGTCCAGACAAAATTCTTCTTGCCGGTAAAGGTCTTTTCGTCCTGCGCAAGCCGAAGCTCTCCTTCGGTGATATGGCAGACCATGGCATTCATCATCGGGGGACCCATGGTCTTCGATCCCGGCTGCATGATGATATCGCGCATCGAGACGGTCTTAAAACCGGGGATCAGTGATGGTGTCTCGCCATCATATTCACGCACCACCACACCTAGCCACGGAGTTGTGTCCTTATAGCCCGTAGTTTGAGCGGCGGCCGGATTTATCATGGCCGCCGTAGCCGCCGCCAACCCGAATCCCAATGCAGACCTTCGATCGATCTTGCTCATCGCTTTTCTCCCTGGGTTACTGCAACAAGCCGCCGCAAAAGCTGCGCGCGTGTGGAATGTGAAATCGTGGTGTGAAACCGAAAAGGGGGCGGTCTCTGAGGGTAGCGCACCTGCCGACAGCGCTAGAACTGCTCGTTCGTCCCGAACGGTGACTTCGGCACATCCCGCTTCAAGGGCAACCACATTCTACGAGGCTGGACGCGTCCTAGAAATGGGTGTTTCGCCCAAGAGGCATAATGCCTCAGTTTGCTAGGGCCAGAAGATCGGCCCCAGTGTCAGCAACTTCACACTGCGACCAACTGAATACGCAAGTCAGCGTCGCTGACTTGTCCTGCGCTGGTCGCAGTAAGGCGCGGCCACGACCTATTGGCGTCGAGTGCGGAGGCGATGATGCTGCTCCTGCGGGGTGGCCCATCGCCTATGTGGCGGCCCCCTCCACGAGGTCCCCTCAACGAGGCATGACGGACCAGATTTGCTCACGTTGAGTTCTTCGCATTGTGACCCCATAGCGTTCATTTGTGATCGCTTCATCATTTCGCAGCTGCTATTAGTCGCACTTGCCGGACAGACGCTCGGCCTGTCGACCCGATCGCCTTTGCAACGATACGGGGATCGCATGAGACGGTTTGCCGTTACAGTATCCGCCGTTCTGGTTGTGCTGCTTTCCTTCGCGTCGACAGCCACAGCTCAATCGCTGCGAAGAATGGCGCGAATCGGGATGCTTTGCGCGCCCGCCTGCAAGGTCTCCTTTGATGAGGCGTTTTTGGACGAGCTTAAAAAAATCGGTTGGGTGGAGGGCACCAACATCACGATCGAGCGGAAGGACCCGGATTATCACCTCGACCAGCTTCCGGCGCTTGCGTCCGACCTCGTGCGGTCGAAACCCGATCTCATCGTCGCGTTCACCCCTCACGCCGCGCGGGCTGCAAAGAACGCCACTTCCGACATCCCAATTGTAATAGTCTTGGTCGCCGATCCGGTCGGTATGGGACTCGCGTCAAGCCTAGCCCAGCCTGGCGGTAACCTGACAGGCGTCGCAACGATGGACCGGATCGATTTTGGTGGCAAGTTTCTTGGTATTCTTCGAGAAGTTTTGCCACAGGCCAAGCGCGTAGCAGTTTTCCTCAACAGCTTAAACGAGATGCATCGGCTGGTGTTTCCGGAGACACCAGCTGCGGCAGCTAAGCTCGGCTTTCAGTTAGACGTGTTTGATTTGCGAGAAGCAGGGGAAGTGCCTCGCGCCATTGCCGCTGCAAAAGCTCAGAGAGCAGAGGCACTGGACATATTTAGCGACCCGATATTTTCCTTTCCATCGAATCGTGTACCCGATCTCGCGGTACAGGCCGGCTTACCATCAATCTCCTTCGACCTCGACTTTGCGCGAGCGGGTGGATTGATTTCCTATGGGCCGGACTTTCTTGCTTTGGCTCGAATTGGGGCTCGCTATGTCGACCGAATTCTGAAGGGCGCCAAAACGGCCGAGCTTCCTATCGAGCAGCCCACCAAATACCTGCTTGTCATCAATCTCAAGACGGCGAAATCGCTCGGTATCGAAATCCCGGCGAACGTCCTCGCGCGCGCGGACGAGGTGATTGAATAAGGCGTGTCACTTCCGGTTTTGGTCCACCGGTCCATCGACGCCGTGCCCTACATGTCGGCTCACAAGAGCAGACCGGAAGTTAGCAGCCGAGCGCCAAAATCGACGCTTGTGGCCCGTTTAAGACATGCTGAGGGCGGTCTGACCTGTCCGTTCATAGAGGTAGATCGGACCAGTACGGCATGCGGAAAAGGACGCGATTGACCCGTTGCCGCGGCGGCCTTTGTTCATATCGGGTCTACTGCGACGTCGCCTACTGGCCGATTTTGTTGCAAAAGTCGGCTGCAATGGATTTGGCCGTTGGGCCTTTCGTTGAGCCGCGCTCTGAAGCGCTGGCCCTGACGCATTCTACGTAACTTCGACGCTACGCGATGCGCAGAGCCTGAGCCGGTGGCGGTCGTGCGACCAGCGATGCAAACCGCCTCAGATTTCCTCAACTTCATTTGCTTCGCTAAACCAGAGCCCGTGCAGAAACGCCTGCCCGCACCAATTCGAGCCGCGCCGGAATGTCGTCCACGTCCACCAGGATTGCGCTCTTCATCGATGGCCCCAATCTCTACGCCACCGCCAGGTCGCTCGGGCTCGACATCGACTACAAGCGCCTCAGTGAATTCCAGAACCGCGGGACCCTGCTCCGCGCGTACTACTACACCGCCGTTGTCGAGGATCAGGAATTCTCCTGGATCCGGCCGCTGGTCGACTGGCTCGGCCACAACGGCTACACCGTCGTCACGAAAGCGACCAAGGAATACGTCGACGCCTCCGGACGCCGCAAGGTCAAGGGCGACATGCACGTCGAGCTGGCGGTCGACGCCATGGAACTCGCCGGGCGGATCGACGAGCTGACCCTGTTTTCCGGCGACGGCGCTTTCCGCACGCTGGTCGAGGCTGTGCAGCGCCGCGGCGTCCGCGTCCTGGTGGTCTCCACCACGATCAGCCGCCCACCGATGATCGCCGACGAGCTCCGCCGCCGCGCGGAGGTCTTCATCGATCTGGTGGAGCTGCAAGCCAACATCCGCCGGGACTTGTCTGAGCGGGGGCCCTCCAGCGAGGGCAGCGAGACCCACAGTCCGCCGCGGCGGCGCACCACCACGGCAGAGCCGGACGAACTCATTCCGTAGGTCATCGAACTCACCCGGCGGAGCGCGACTTCTTGGGAAGTCTCATGGCGGTCCTTCGCACTCAGCCGAGCTTCGATCACGAGTTCGTCGCCGATCGCCGAGCTCGGTCTGCCCGAAGCCGGCTGGGCGCCGCTCGGCTGACGGTCCGGCCGCCACATCGTGGGCACCTCACTCAGTGCTCTCCGACCGACTTGCTTGAGATCACCCCATTGAAGTCTCGCCGCGAGTCGCGGCTTCGAGGATTTTCGAGGCGACGTGCGGCGAGCGGAGGTCTCGTCCCGGGAATATTCTCGTACGGCGTCCCTTTCTCGCGCACCGAAATTCCCATCGAGGCGATCAGTTCTTTCAGCGTCTCGCGCGATGGTCGCGTCTTGAGATACTCGATGATCGTTGGCTCGATGCTGCTCTGCCGGATCATCGCGAGTGTGTTCCGCGAGGTGCCGCAATCGGACTGTGGTAGATAGTGACGCTTATGGACGTGTGGGCTGGCACCGTGGTGGTGAGCGCTTGCCAAATTGCGCTCGACCTCCTGCGCATTATACCAAGATCGACTATCGCGACCACAATGTCGATATCCATGCCGAACGAAGCTCAAGCGGCGGTGGTCTCAATCAGAGCGATGGCGGATACTAAGGTTTCATTGCCGGATGTTTTCAGTCGATTGCGATGAAGTGGCGAGGGGTGAACGAACGATGTCAAGCCATCCTTGGCCTTCATTGTGCTCAAGGCGGCTTCCCGATCAACGTCGCGACGCACCGACAACTAGCGACACGAAAGACGCGCGTGCGAACTTCGATCCGGTTCAGGTTGCGTTCGCGAATATGCTCAACTTGGACAAGGATCAATCTGAAGCTCAGTGTCTTGCGATACATTGGCAGACAGCAAACCTCCGACATCCCAAGCTCATGGCCGGTCGCGGCCCGCGCTTGGCGCCAACGCTCCCTCGCATGCGGCCAAAAGGAACGGCATCTGGGTGCCCTGAGCAGGTTGTCCTCATCGAGATGCTCGCTCGTTGCCGCTGCGAGGTAGTTTGGCAGGGCCAAACCTCAGTGCAGTGATCGAAACGACTCTGAGATTCCGGCTTGAAATTACATTTGTCACCATCGTCATTCATATGTATAGTTTCGAAAAACATTCAATCCGCTTAGCGACTTCACCAAGGGAGGGAGAGCGCCAAAAACCTCAGATCCCACGATTGCAATCACCGCCAAGTCCGCGCTGCGAGGAGCAGCGCGTTCGATTCGAGCGAGACCGCTGCGCGACCGACGCACGGCGTGACACGCGAGCCATAGCAGAGGCGTCATGGTCCGAGTTGTTCAGATTTCCGATACGCATCTCAGCCCGACCAAGCAGCACTTCGAGGCAAACTGGGCGCCCCTTGCACGCTGGATCGCGCAACACAGGCCAGATCTCGTCATACATACCGGCGACGTAACGGTCGATGCGGCCGATCAGGAGACCGACGCGGCATATTGCGCCGCCCAACTGGCCTCGCTGGGCGTTCCGGTCGTGGCGGTACCGGGCAATCACGACATCGGCGAAGTTGGCAATCCCCACCAGCCGGTGGATGACGAGCGGCTCGATCGCTTTCACCGCCACTTCGGTGACGACCGCTGGCTACGCGATGTAGGCGGCTGGCGCCTGATCGGGCTCAATTCGATGATCTTCGGCGGCGGCCCCCAGGAGGCGCAGCAAACCCAATGGCTCGAGGCCGCGATGGCCGATGCTGCGGGGCGTCGCATTGCCTGGTTCACGCACCGGCCACTCTTCATCGAGTCACCGACCGAGGCCGACACTGGTTACTGGTCAGTCAAGCCGGAGCCGCGCCGGGCCCTTCTCGATTTGCTGCATCGCTATCGGGTCGAGATCGTGGCAAGCGGACATCTGCATCGCTGGCACGAAATTCGGCTGAACGGCACGCACTACGTTTGGGGGCCGGCGGCCGGCTTCCTGGTCGGTGAGAAATTGGCGCCGCCGATGGGCGGCGTCGCGCGGCTCGGAGCCGTGATCTACGACATCGACGGCGAAAACATCGACGTGAGCATTCGTGCGGTACCCGGCCTTACCGATTACTGGATCGACGACGTGGTGCACGAGGTCTACCCGCCGCGCGAAGCTAAGGCGTGATCGCGATGGCCGGCCTCACATTGCGCGGCATCCATAAGGCTTTCGGCGACACGGTCGTCCTCAACGACATCGATCTCGATATTGCGGACGGCGAGTTTCTGACGCTGGTGGGTCCCTCCGGATGTGGCAAGTCGACGCTCCTGCGCATCATCGCCGGCCTCGAATCGCAGGATCGCGGCTCGGTCTCGATCGGCGGGACCGCGGTCGACCATTTGCGCCCTCACGAGCGCAGAATCGCCATGGTGTTCCAGAATTACGCGCTCTATCCCCACATGTCGGTGTTCGACAACATCGCGCTGCCGCTCACCATGACGCGCCTCAACCTATTCGAACGCCTGCCCTTGATGCGTCATTTGTCGCCCCGGCGCAGGCGCGTCATGGACGAGATCGCGCGTGAGGTGCGGGTCGTCGCCGAGCAGCTTCGCATCGAAACTTTCATTCGCCGCCGCCCCGGACAGCTTTCAGGCGGCCAACGGCAGCGCGTCGCGCTCGGCCGCGCAATGGTGCGTCATCCGCAGGCTTTCCTGATGGACGAGCCCTTGTCGAACCTCGACGCCAAGCTGCGCGTGCACATGCGCGGCGAGCTGACCGAGTTGCACGCGCGTCTGGGCGTCACGATGATCTACGTGACACACGACCAGATCGAGGCGATGACGATGTCCGATCGCCTCGCCGTGATGGATCACGGCGACATACTTCAACTCGGCACCCCCGCCGATGTCTATGAACGGCCAGCTACGACCGCGGTCGCGCAGTTCATTGGCAGTCCTGCGATTAATCTATTTCCGGCCCGCGTTGGGCCCAGCGGCCAGGTCGAGCTGCTCGGCCGGATGCTGCCGATCGATGTTCGCAACGCGCCGGCGCCGGAACTGACGGTCGGCGTGCGCCCGGAAGCGATGCGGATCGGGGGTGGACCGTGCGTCGTCACGTGCAGATTCCGGCGCCGCGAAAATCTCGGCTCGGAAAGCATCCTTCACTTCGACCTCGTGGCCTCTCCGGAGGTCGCGGTGCTCTGCCGGGTCGACAACAACATGCCGATTGCCGAGGGCGAGGTCACGCTCGCCTTTGAGCCGCGGGATTGTCACGTGTTCGACCACAACGGCCGGCGCATCGAGGTGGAAAGCCGTACGGCGGCCAGCCGCGATGTGCGCCGCGGGAGCGAGGTCCGATGAACGCGGTCGCGGCTCAAGTCACTCCGCTCGACCTGGCGCCGCCAGCCGGCCGCCAGAAATGGGGCGAGCGGTTCGCGGGCGTGGGCTTTGCGGCGCCGGCCTTCATCCTGCTGGTCCTCACGAATCTGCTGCCGCTGGCTGCTCTCGCCTTCCTGAGTTTAACCAACTACGAGTTGGGCGCGCTCGATTTCTCGTTCGTCGGTCTCAAGAACTTCAGCGCGGCGCTGCAAGATCCCGTGATTCGGCGCTCGGTGACTAACACGTTGCTCTATGTGGCGATTGTCGTGCCCGGCGGCGTCCTGATCTCACTGCTTGTCGCGATCCTGATCCACCAGCGCCAGCGCACGCGCAGCTTCTATGAGGTTATTTATTTTCTCCCGGTCACCTCGACGCTCATCGCGATGGCCACGATGTGGCAGTTCCTGCTGCACCCGACCCTGGGACTGATCAATCAGACCCTCAAGGGGCTGGGTTTCGCCGAGACAGCGTTCCTGAGCGAGCCGCGCCTCGTCATACCGACGCTCGCCGCGATCGGCATCTGGCAGCTCGTCGGCTTCAACATGGTGCTGTTCCTTGCCGGTCTCTCGGCGATCCCCCGCGACCTCTACGAAGCCGTCGCCGTCGACGGCGCGAGCCATCCCATCGACCGCTTCTTGAAAGTGACGTGGCCAATGCTTGGTCCGACGACGATGTTCGTGACCGTGACGACGTTCATCACGGCGTTCAAGATCTTCGACACGGTTGCGGTGATGACGCGTGGCGGCCCCGGAGGCGCATCGGAGGTGCTGCTCTATGCCATCTATCTGGAGGGGTTTCAGTACTTTCACATGAGCTATGCGGCGACGCTCACGCTCGTCTTCCTCGCGTTCACCCTGGTGTTTTCGGTGCTGCAGACCTTCATCCTCGACCGACGGGTGCACTATTGATGCGCATATCGGCCACGATCGCCCGCCCGCCTGCGCCGGTCGCGGTCCGGATGCGGCGCCTCGTGTCGCTTGCGCTCGTCCACGCAGTGCTGATCGGCGGCGCCGTCTTCATGCTGCTGCCCTTCGTGTTCATGTTGACGAGCGCGATCAAGCCGCCGGGCGAGATCTTCGAGGCGACGTTCCGGCTCTGGCCGCGCCAGTTCTACGGATGGCAGAACTTCGAATCCGCCTTGAGCACCGCGCCGCTGCTGCGCTTCCTACTCAATGGTCTCATCGTCTGCGGCGGCATCCTCGTCGTCCAGCTGCTGGTCGCGATCCCATGCGCCTATGCGCTCGCCAAGCTGAGGTTTCCGGGACGGCCGATCCTGTTTTCGCTGGTCCTGCTCGGACTCTGCATTCCGGTCCAGGCGCCTTCGCTCCCGCTCTACATCGCGTTCGCCGAGCTCGGCATCCTCAACACTTACCTGTCAATGATGATGCCGTTCTTCCTGTCAGTGTTCGCGATCTTCCTGTTCCGCCAGTTCTTCAAGTCCTATCCGGACGAGATCATCCAGGCCGCGCGGCTGGACGGTGTCGGCGAGTTCGAGATCGTGTGGCGCATCGTGGTGCCGAGCGCCTGGCCGGCAATCGCGGCGTTTTCGATCTTCTCTGTCGTGGCGCACTGGAACGACCTGTACTGGCCGCTCATCGTCGTCTCCGACACCAAGCTCGCAACGCCGCCGCTCGGCATGATGTACTTCGCCGATTCCGAGTTGGGCTCGAATTACGGCGCGCTCGCTGCCGGCGCCACCATCATCACGGCGCCGCTCGTCATCGCCTTCCTGATCGCGCGGCGGCATTTCATCGCTGGCATCACGATGACCGGAATCAAATGACTTCAACCACTGCCAGGGAGACAACGTCATGCTGCATCGCCGAGACCTCCTGAAGAGCGCCGCTGCCGTCGGGACCACTGCGCTTTCAAGTCCGTTTCTGACACGGTCGGCCTATGCGCAGGACGTGACGCTGGATGTGCTTTATGCCTTTCCCGCCTTCGCGAAATTCCATGAGCCGATCGCCCAGGAGTTCATGAAGCGGCAGTCGAGCATCAAGATCCAGTTCCGGGCGCCGGCAGCGAGCTATGACGAAGGTCATCAGACCATGCTGCGGCAGGCCGTCACCAACCAGCTGCCGGACGTCTACTATTCCGGGTACCACCTGCTCGCCGAGCTGGTGCGCACGCTGGTGAAACGCAACCAGATCACCGAGGTTGCTCCGATGCTGCAGAAGGAGGACGCCGCCTGGCGCAAGGCCAATTATTCCGACGGGATCCTGGCGCTCGGGGCGGTCGACGGCAAGATCTACGGCCTCGCGTTCAACGCCTCGCTGCCGATCATCTATTTCAACGCGCAGCTCGTGAAGGAAGCGGGCGGCGATCCCGACAAGATGCCCGACAACTGGACGGACATGATCGCCCTCGCCGTCAGCATCAAGAGCAAGGGCTCCGACGTCGCCGGCATCGCCTACAACATCCACGACTGGCCCGACGATTGGCTGTTCCGTTCGCTGATCCTGCAAGGTGGTGGCCAGATGCTCGATGCGTCGGAAACCACTGCCGGATTCGGCAACGACGCCGGGCTGAAGGCCCTGACCCATTGCCGGCGGTTCGTGGCCGATGCCAAGATGCCGCTGATCGATTGGGACTCGTCGCGCCAGCAGTTCATCGCCGGGAAGATCGGCATTTTCGCCGACACACCGGCCCGGTTGCGCCAGGTCACGGACCTGATCGGCGACAAGTTCACTTTGCGCACCAGCACTTTCCCGATCGACAACAAGCAGAAGGGTGGACTGCCCACGGGCGGCAACGCGGCAATCATCACCGCGAAAGATCCGGTCAAGCAGCGGGCGGCCTGGGAGTTCCTGAAGTTCGTGAGCGGCCCGGAAGCGCAGAAGATCGTGGTCGAGACCACGGGCTATATGCCGACCAATTTGCGCGCCTCGGGGCCCGAATTCCTGGCGCCGTTTTACGACAAGAACCCGAACTTCCGCACCGTATCGCAGCAGATCGAGCGCGCGAAGCCGTGGCAGGGTTATCCAGGCGGACAGTCCGTGAAGATCTGGCGCACACAGCGCGAGATCATCCATGCCGTCATGCGCGGGGAGACGACCGCCGAGGCCGGACTCGATCGCATGGTCAAGGAAAGCAACGCCCTGATGAAGAGCTCGTAGGCAGCGGGCGATCGATTGCGGCAAGCGGCCTGGCGCTGGCCGCTACTGTTCCCTTCGGAGGCGGAATTCTGTGTTCATCATTGCCCAGCTGAGCGATCTGCACGTCCGGCCGCCCGGCAAACTCGCTTACGGCGAC
This sequence comes from Bradyrhizobium sp. CAR08, assembly GCF_052871955.1. Classification (NCBI taxonomy): domain Bacteria; kingdom Pseudomonadati; phylum Pseudomonadota; class Alphaproteobacteria; order Hyphomicrobiales; family Nitrobacteraceae; genus Bradyrhizobium; species Bradyrhizobium sp. CAR08. The sequence goes on along the minus strand of NZ_JBIXJX010000006.1, from coordinate 251,396 downwards.
GTCGATACCAACGCGATGTTTCACGGCGCCATCGACGCCGTGCTGAGGCTCGAGCCGCGGCCCGATTGCGTCGTGATCAGCGGCGATCTGACCGACGGCGGGCTCGACGAGGAATACGAGATCGTCGCCGCCGGCCTGGCCAGGCTGCCGATGCCGGTGTTCGTCATCCCCGGCAACCACGACCGCCGCGAGCAACTGATATCTTCGCTACGTCCTCGCCACCGCTATCTTCCGTCCGATGGCTTCGTCAACTTTGTCGTGGACGATTTTCCGGTCCGGCTGATCTTCCTCGACAGCGTCGAGGCCGGAAAGATCCACGGCACCTTCTGCGCGGTCCGGCAACAATGGCTGCGCGACGCGCTCGCGACCGGGCGCGGCCAGCCGACGGCTATCGTCATTCATCACCCGCCGTTCCTGGTCGGAGCCGACGGGATGGACGAGCTGCGCCTCCTCGGGGCCGGCGCGCTCGACGCAATCATCAAAGACCATCCCGAAATCGAACGCGTGCTGTGCGGTCACTATCACCGCTCGATCACCGCGCGCTATGCGGGAACCGCGGGCTATGTGGCGCCAAGCACGGCGCATCAGGTTGCGCTCGACCTGCGGCCCGGCCACAGCAATCGCTTCATCATGGAGCCGCCGGGATTTGCCTTGCACTGCTGGCGGCCAGACATGGGCATCACCAGCCACCTCGTTCCGGTCGGAGACTACGGTCGCCCATTCGAGATCGCGGCCGACCAAGACCATCCGGGAACGGACCGGGGCGACGGCCTTCCGGCACTGCTGAGGCGCGCAGAGGCCGTCGTCGGCGAGGCGGCGGCCAAGCTGGTCGCGATGCAATCCACGCCGCTGCGCACGGAGCGCAAGGACCATCTCGACATCGTCACCGAGGCGGATCTCGCCTCCGAAGCGATCGTGGTCGCGGGCTTGAAGGCGCTGACGCCGGAGGCCGGCATCCTCGCCGAGGAGAGCGGCGCGAGCCCCGGGGACAATGCTGCGCGCTGGATCATCGATCCGCTCGACGGCACGATCAACTACGCCCGGGGGCTGCCGTGGTTTTCCGTGACGGTCGCCTACGAGGTCGACGACGAGACGAAGCTTGGCCTGATCAACGCGCCCAAGATCGGACTGACAGCGCGCTATCTCGCGGGGGAAGGCGCGACGATCGACGGCTTGCCGGCACGCGTCTCCACGACACGTTCACTGTCGGATGCGGTGATCTCGGTGATTCTGACCTCGCATTTCTCGCCCGACGAGGTCCAGCGGACGACGCGGGTGATCGAACTGCTCGGCAAAGTGGTGCGCGGCGTACGTATCGTCGTCTCCGGCGCCTTCGAGACGACGATGGTCGCCTCGGGTCGCCTGGACGGCTTTGTCTCCCTGAAAGCCGACATCGTCTCGCACGCGGCCGCGATGCCGATGGTGTGGGCCGGCGGCGGAAAGGTCACGACACTGACGGGGCGGCCGTGCCGCAACGACGATCTCGACAAGATCGCTTCAAACGGATTGATCCACGAGGAGTTGCTCGTTCTCCTCCGCCAGGCGCTGCAATGACGAGCAGTTCCGGACGACGAACCTTCGCTCATCGTCTGGCGCAAGCGACCTAGCGGCGGCCGCGCCTTGGAAACAGCTTGTCGCGGATGTAGCGCGAGGTCGGCGTCAGTCTGGCGCCGCGCGGCTTGCGCCAGACCGCCCGGTCGATCTCCTTCTTGTCGCCGACTTTCAGGCGCCCCGACACCTTCTTGGCCAGGAAGATCGCATCGCTCATCCGCCGGCCGGTCCGGCTCTTCCTCGCTTTGACTTCCTTCCAGAGTTTCAACGGCCCGAGCTTCAGCTTGGGAAGCTCCTCCTTGATCTCGCGACGAAGGCAGCTCCTGTCGCTCTCGCCTGCCCGCCTGCGGCCGCCGGGAAACATCCAGAGCCCGTCGCGCTTGCGTCTCACCATCAGCACGCGCCCTTTTCGGGCGACGACCAACTTCGACGATTTCGCCATCACGACCGGTCCTGCTTCTGTGCCTGCTCCACTGCACCAGGCTCTTGACGAGATGACGCTCCGTCTACGGGCAGATGATCGCCTTGATGATGCCATCGCGCCGCGCGACCTGCTGCTCGAATGCGGCGGGCGTCTGGTCGAGCGAGAAGCGATGCGTGGCCAGCGGCGCCAGCTTGATCTTCCCCGACTGCGTAAGGGCAATGGCCCGCGGATAGACCTCCGGCATGCGGCGCGAAAACTTGATCGACAGGCCCTTCCGGCGCGATTCCGCGCCGCTGAGGATGTACTGATTGTTCTCGGGGATGCCGACGAGAACCGCCCGGCCGCCGATACGGGCGCAACGCGCCGCATGCTCGAAGCCGTGCGAGGAGTCGGTCGCCTCGATCACCAGATCGACGCCGCGGCCTTCGGTGGCCTCGCCGACCTCGGCGTAGCTGCGGCATGCCACGTCCGCACCGAGGTCGCAGGCCAGTGCGGTACGCTGCTCGACCGGGTCGATCGCGATGATCTTGCCGCTGCCTGCGAGCCGCGCCAGTTGCACCAGCAGCAGTCCCACCGGCCCGCATCCGAGCACCGCCACACTTTCCAGCAGCCGCGGACGCGCCAGATCCATGGCATGGATCGCGACCCCAAGCGTCTCCAGGATCGCTGCGCTGGCGGGATCAATGCTGTCGGGCACCAGATGCACAGCCGATTTGGGCACGCAGACGAATTCGGCCATGGCGCCGTTGTGAGGCGCGTAACCGAGGAATTTCACATTGGGGCAAAGATTGGTGTGCCCGCGGTGACACCACTCGCAACGGCCGCAGGGAATGGACGGATCGACCGCCACCAGCGCGTCGGCCGAGAACCCCGCCTTGCGCGCCGAGTCCGGCGTGAGGACACCCGAGAATTCATGACCCAGGACGAACGGCCTGACTTGCGTCGGACCGGTCGTTCCGCCCTCAAGATAGGAGTGCAGATCGCTGCCGCAGACGCCGACAGCCTTGACGCGGATGATGAGCTCGTCCTCCGCGACCGGCTTCGGCTCGGGAATATCGAGGACGCGGATATCACGAATGTCCTGGAGCACCGCAGCGCGCATGTCGACGCCATCCTTCTGAGCAATTGTCTCCGGCATATTACATATGTAACAACGAGGTGACAAATGCTTTTGCACGCCTTTCGGCGCACGTCGGCCGCGCGTGGACAGGGGTGCCCCACGGCGGATGTCATAGCTGTAGCGGAAAGGACGGCTATTTCTGCTTGTCGATCAGCTTCAGCGCCGCGATGGCGGTGCTCTCGTCGGTCACCAACACCTTGCCGATCCGGCCGCGCAGCACCGCAGCGATGATCGGCGCCTTGTTGAGCCCTCCGGCGATCAGCATCGACGTCGGCACGCGGGCTAGCTTGTCGAGCGGCATGGCAATGGCGCGGCTGTTGATGTTGTGATCGATGGGCCGGCCGGTCTTGTCGAGAAATTGCGCCAGGACGTCGCCGACGGCGCCAGCCGCCCGCAGATGCTCGGCGCGCACGTCCGGCGGCAGCCCATGCCGCATCAACAGCGACCGGGGCGTCATGTCTCCCATGCTCAATAGCGCGAGATCGATCTTCTCGACGCTGTTCAGCACCTCCTGATAGACCTCCTGGGCCAAAAAGGTGTCGCGCGAGCGCCGGCTGCTGACGAAAATCGGTGCGGCCAGATAGCTGCACTGGGCGTGCAGCCGGTGCGCGAGCTCACCGGCGATCTCGAAGGTGTTGAGCTCGAGTCCGCGCGACAGGCCGCCCATCATGGAGACGATGGAGAGATCGGGATAGTCCGCCGGCGTGACGTAACGGATGGTCTCGCGCAAGGTCGCCCCCCATCCGATGCCGATAATGCGCGGACGCTTCTGTTCGAGGAATTTGGACAGATACGCGCCGGCCGCCATGCCGATCAGGCTGCCGACCTGCTCGGGATTCTCCGGGCTCGGGATGACGACGGCATCCTCGAGGCCGCATTCCCGGCGCAAGCGGTGCTCCAGCTCCGTGCAGCTCGCAAAGGCGGAGTTGAGACGGATGTTGACGATGCCGGTCTGCCGCGCATCCGACAGCATGCGGTTGACGCGGGCGCGGGTCAGCCCGAGCCGCTCGCCGATCTCGGCCTGGGTCAGGTTCTCCATGTAGTAGAGCCAGGCGACCCGCAGGATGGTTTGATCAGTCACGGCGCAGCCCCCCGCAGCGGCCTCAAGGCACAATCAGATGTCGAAGCATTTGAGGCGATCTTTCGTTGGCCGTCAAATCTGCAGCATGCGGATGTCGTCATGCGGTCTTCGCGCCCGGCACGCCGTCCTCGACCACAAAGCTCGTCAGCCGGCGCACGGCGCTCGCGGCGTCCTTGACGTCGTCGAGCGCTTCGAATCCCACGGTGCATGCCGGGTGTCGAGCTCGACGGTCGCATAGCCGCGCTTGTCGCCACGCGCATAGACCAGATGCGGGTTCTCCGCCAGCGCCTTGCGGACGCTGGCTTCGCTTGGCCCGTCCGAGCTGATCGACGTGCCGACGAACTCGGTCGCAATGGTCGGGCCATCCGGGCGGGCGTCATCACGCTTGAGATCGGCGCTAAAGAAGGCGTGGCGGTCGCCGCCGATCACGATCGGATTGCGCCGGCGACGCGCCATAAGCGAATCAAGCAGACGGCGGCGGGCATTGGGATAGCCGTCCCAACCATCCATCCAGAAACGCGCGCCGTCGTCTGCTTCGCGCTTGTCCTGCGCCATCAAGGTCTGCTGCGCGACGATGGTCCAGCGGCCGCGACAGTCGCGCAGGCGCGCATCGAGCCATTGCTCCTGTTCCCGACCCAACATCGTCCGCGCTTCGTCGGTCCGGCCTGCACAGTCCGTCACCCAGGTCGGCCGCCCACTTCCGACACACGCAGATGCCGAGCGATATTGCCGGTCGTCGAGCAGGAGCACGTCGAGCATCTCGCCGAAGCGATAGTGCTCATAGATCGTGGCGTTCGCGCCGCGCGGGCGCGCCGAAAGCGGCAGCGGCATGTGCTCGTAATAGGCCTGATAGGCGGCCGCGCGGATCTTCAGGAACTGACCGGCGTCGTGCACGGTGTAGGAGCGATCATTGGTATAGTCATCCATCACCTCGTGATCGTCCCAGACCGAAAGCCAGGGAAAGGCGGCGTGCGCCGCCTGCAGATCGGGATCGCCCTTGTAGAGCGCGTAGCGGTTGCGGAATTCCTCGAGCGTCGTCGGAATTCCGACGCCGTGCTGGCGGACGTGGTGCGATCCCCAGGATTTCTCATAGATGTAGTCGCCGAGATGCACCACGAGGTCGAGATCGCGTACGGCCATGTCGCGGTAGGCAGTAAAATAGCCCTGCTCGTATTGCTGGCAGGACGCGAAGGCAAAACGGAAAGCCCGCGCCGACCCGGCGGGCGCGGTTCGGGTGCGTCCGGCCGGGCTGAGCGCCGGACCGGCACGGAAGCGGTACCAGTAGACGCGGTCCGGCCGGAGCCCCACCGCCTCGGCATGCACGGAATGGGCAAGCTCTGCCGTCGCCTGCACGACGCCGCGGGCGACGATGCGCGAGAAGGCCTCATCCTCCGCAATCTGCCATTCGACCTCCACTGACGCGTCCTGCATGCCGCCACCCTCAAGCGGCTGCGGCGCTAGGCGGGTCCACAGGATGACGCGATCCTCCCGCGGGCACCCCGAGGCAACACCGAGCGTGAAGGGATCTGCGCTGAATGAGACCGGCACTGCGCGCACGAACCCGGCCGGCGCAGCCAAGGCGACGCTCGCCAGCGATCCCACAAGAAAGCGACGGCGGGGAATCATGGGCGCGCCAGCATCGTTTCGAGCCTGCGACGAATGCTCACGGCGAGATCCGGCCGATCTGTCGTGATCTGCCGCACCGGCTGTGCGAGCCAATAGGTAATGTCCTCGGGCTCGTTGGCCACCCACGCACCGAGACGCCCGGGACCAAGCACCTTGGTAGCGAGCGGTAGCGCTAGCCCCAGCAACGATTTTTCGACCGCGACGATGCAGCCGGGAATAGCGGCCAATTGCGCCAGTGCGGGCTCAATTCCGCCCACCATCTCTGCCGAACGGCGGTCGAGCGAAACGAGCACCCGCGCTTCCGGCCACAGCCGGCGCACGGTCTCGATCACCCCCGGCACGAAGCAGGTGATGACGGCACGCCGCTCCAGACCCCGGCGCTTGATATGATCGATCAGCCGCGCCTCCAGGCCTGAATAGGGATTACCGAACGCATCCGTCTTGATCTCGATATGCAGCTCGAGCGTGGTCTCGCTGTACACATCGAGCACCTCGTCCAAGGTCGGAATGCACTCATCGCCGGCATCACGCAGACGCGTTGCCGTCAATTGTCGCAGGCTGCGCGCGCCGACCGGTCCCGTCTCGAAAGTGGTGCGATCGAGCAGCGGATCATGGATCACGACAAGCCCGCCATCCCTGCTCTGATGCACGTCGAACTCGACTGCGTCGACCCCTTCCCTGCACAGATTGCGGAAGCCCATCAGGCTGTTCTCCGGCCAAAGATTGCGTCCGCCGCGATGCCCGGCGATGAAAACCATGATCAATCCCTATTTGCTGCTGTCGACAAGACCCTTGATGAACCAGCGTTGCAACAGCAGAACGACCAGTACCGGCGGCAACATCGTGAGGAGCGCACCGCTCATGGCAATATTCCAGGCCGGCTCGCTGTCGGAGCGCGGGATCAGGCCCTTCAACGCGATGACCGCTGTTGCCATGTCCTTGTCGGTCGTGAACAGCAGGGGCCAGAGATACTGATTCCAGCCGAACAGGAACAGGATGATGGTGAGCGCCACCATGTTCGGGACGGACAGCGGCAGCAGGATGCTCCAGAAGAAGTGCAGCGGCGAGGCGCCGTCCAGCCGCGCCGCCTCGCACAGCTCCTCCGGGATGGTCAGGAAGAATTGGCGAAACAGGAACGTGGCAGTGGCCGAGGCGATCAGCGGCAGGATCAGCCCGGGATAGGTGTTGACCATGTTCCATTCGAGCGCGATCGCGACCTCATGCCCGCTGATCCAGGTCCAGATCTCCGCGACATGCAGGGTCTCCAGGAGCCATTGCAGCGGCAGCGCCGCATTGGCCACGGCTTCGAAGGTCGGCACGATCCGAACCTCGATCGGCAGCATCAGCGACATGAAGATGAGCCAGAATGCGAGCATTCGGTAGCGGAAGCGGAAGTAGGTGATGGCGAAGGCCGAGAGCAACGACACCGCGATCTTGCCGGCCGTGATGCCGAGCGCCACGATGATCGAATTGGCGAAGGTGCGGCTGAAATTGCCCTTGCTCCAGGCCAGCTGCAGATTGTCGAAGAACTGGCTTCCCGGCAGCCACGGCAACGGCACCTTCTGCACCTCGGCCACCGTGAGCGAGCCGGCGACGAACGCGAAGTACAGGGGTACGCAGACCATCAGCGCGCCCGCGATCAGGATCGCGTGGCAGACCATGTTGAGGACCGGCGAGCGCTCGACCATGCGGCTAGACCCCGTAATTGACCTTGCGGTCGAAGTAGCGGAATTGCAGCAGCGTGCAGATCAGCGCAAAGCTCATCAAGAGAACCGATTGTGCTGCCGAAGAGCCGAGATCGAGATTGACGAAGCCGTCGACGAAGACCTTGTAGACCAGGATATTGGTCGCACCGGCCGGCCCGCCTTTCGTCACGGCATCGATGATGGCGAAGGTTTCGAAGAAGCCATAGATGAAGTTCATCACCGTGAGGAAGAAGATGGTGGGCCCGAGCATCGGCAGCGCGATTGAGACGAAGCGGCGGATCGGTCCGGCGCCGTCCACGGCGGCGGCCTCCATCAGCGAGACCGGCACCGCGAGCAATCCCACGACCAGGAAGATGTAGTCGTAGCAGATGTGCTTCCAGGACGCGGCGAGCGTCACCAGGATCAGCGCATCGGTCGGATTGAGGTTGGGGTCCCATGCGATGCCGAAACTGTGCAGCACCTGCGCGAGCGGGCCGACCGCCGGATTGAACAGGAAGGCCCACAGGATGCCGGCGATCGCGGGCGCTATGGCATAGGGCAACAAGATGATCGTGCGATAGGCCGAGCGACCACGCACGATCCTGTCCGTGGCAAAGGCCAGCACGAGCGCGCTGCCCAATGTCAGCACGTTCTGCGCCACCGTGAACCAGAACGTCACCGCGATCGACTGGCGGTAGTCGCTGCTCGCAAGCAGCGCCTTGAAATTATCGAACCAGACGAACTGGACGTTATTGCCGAAGGGATCGCTGAGCAGGACGGATTGCATCAGCGCCCGCAGCGACGGAATGAAGAAGAAGAACAGCAGGATCAGCAGTTGCGGCAGCAACAGCAGCGTCGGCAGGCCCGGACCATCGCCGAAATTGGCGCGCTTCAGTCCGGCCTCCTCGCGCCGCCGCGTCTTTCCCGACCTGCGCGAGCTGCCGGCGGCCGCCGCCGGCAGGGCCTTGGACCCGCCGCTCCCGTGCCTTCGCAAAAGCACGGGGGCGCGCGCGTCACGCCACGGGACGGACAGGCGCAGCGTCATGGACGCTCGGTTTCCGGAGTCTTTCCGGCATTCAGCTTCTCGAACTGCCGCAGGATCTCGTTACCCCGCTTGATCGCGTCATCCATGGCCTGCTGCGGCTGCTTCTGGCCGGCGAACACAGCCTCGACCTCCTGGCGCTGAGCCAGCATCGTCTGCACGAAGTTGCCGAAGCGGAAGCCGCGCGAGTTCTCGTTCGGCGTGCCCCGCGAGAGCTGCAGCACCGCGATCTCCCTGGTCGGATGATCCTTGTAATAACCCCGCTCCCGCGCGAGCGCATAGGCGCGATTCGTCGCCGGAACATAACCGGTCGCGCCGTGCCACCAGACCTGGGTTTCCGGCTGGGCGACGAAATCCAGAAAAGCCGCGACGGCCTCGTAGCGCTCCGGCGTGTGACCCTTCATGACCCAGATGGCGCCGCCTCCGATGGTGCTGTTGAGAGGCGGATTGATGTCGCTTTCGTGCGGCAGGAAAGTGGCGCTCCAGCTGATGGTCGCGTTGCGCTCGATGTTGCCGTGCGATGCGGTCGAGTTGACGAAGGTCGAACACCGGCCCGACGTGAACAATTGCTCGGGACTGAAGCCCTGGCCCGCGATCTGCATCACGCCGTCATCGAGCCATTTCTTGAGCCGCGCGACTTGCGACACAACCTTCGTCTTGTTGTACACGAACTCGGTGCCGAGCCCGTCGAAGCCGTTCGCCAGCGTACCGTAGGGCTGATTGTTGATGGCGCTATAGTTCTCGAGCAGGCTCCAGTAGAAATCGCCGGGCAGCACCGTGCCGCATTCGCTGATCCCCTCGGACTTGATGGCGTAGAGCTGCTTCTCCAGCTCCTGCCAGGTCTCGGCCGGCTTGTCGAAACCGGCCTTCCGGAAGTGATCCTTGTTGTACCAGAAGATTGGCGTCGACGAGTTGAAGGGCATCGCCGACATCCGCCCCTTGTAGCTCCAGAAGCTCGCCACGGGCTTGATGAAGTCCGAAAAGTCGATCTTGTAACCCTTCTGCTCCACCAGATCCTGCACGGGAACGATGGCCCCTGACAGCAGCATGGTCATGTAACCGCGCTCGGCGATCTGCACCATCTCCGGCGGCCGCTTGGCGCGATAGGCGGCGATCACCCCGTTGGTCACCTCGTCATAGTTTCCCTTGGCAACCGCGACGACCGTGTACTTGTCCTGCGAGGCGTTGAACTTCTCGACCAGCTCATTGAGCCGGTCGCCGAGGACGCCGCTCATGGCGTGCCACCACTGGACCTCGACCCGCGCCTGCGCCGGACCAGCCAATGCCAACGCACCGAACAAGGCCGCAATGAATGCGACTTTCCTTCCCATGGGCAGCCCTCCCTCGCCCGGCCGAGAGGCCAGTATATACATTTGTACTGCTATAATGACATATGTGTCGAGATGATGAAAGAGGGGCAGCGGCTTTTCGGTACCACGCGATCTGTCGGTCGTTGGGTTCGACGATCTCGACTGGAGCCGCCATCTGCGACCGAGCCTGACCACGATTCACGTTCCGACTGGAGAAACCTGGCAACGAGCCGGCGAATATCTAGTGCGCAGCCGCGCCGGCGAGCAGGCCATCATGCACCGCGAGATCGATTTTTCACTGGCGGTCCGCGAGTCGACGGCGCCGCCTCCAAAATCCCTGAAGTGAGACAGTCCCGATGAGTTTGAATTTCGCTCTCGCCCCCCGCTTTCATGCGATCGTAATCGGCGGCGCCGGCGATCGGCGCAGCAATCAGCAACCAGTTTTGCGATCTCGGCGCGACGATGACCGCAACCGGCGCCAACGATGCCGATCTCGCCCGCACACTCCTCAAGCCGCGCGCTGGCTTCACGCTCGGGACGCTCGACGTCACCGAGGATGCGGCCGTCAAATTCTTCGCCAACAAGCACAAGCGGGTCGACTCGCTCGTCAAATTGCGCCGGGATTCTCGCCCGCGACAAGGAATTCGAGATCGAGACTTTCGTGAAGATTTCTCGACGTCAATCTCACCGGCACCTTCCGGACCTGCATGGCTTTTCGCGCGCTGTTTGCGGAGTCGAACGGATCGATCGTCAACATCGCCTCGATGAACGTGGTTTCGCGCTGCCGCGCATCCCGGCCTATTGCCCCAGTAAGGGGGCGTCGTGATGTTGACCAAGGCACTGGCCTTGAAGTGGGCCGAAGAGGGCATTCGTGTCAACGCGGTTGGCGCCCGGCTATATCGAGACCGCGATCAACGCCGCCGGCCGGACTGATCTCGCGCATTACCAGCGGATCGCCGACCGCACCGCGTTCAATCGGTGGGGACGGCCGGAAGATATTGCCGGCGCCGTCGCGTTCCTCTGCATGCCGGCGTCGCAATATGCGACCGGTACCGTCGTTGCTGTGCATGGCGGGTTTCTCGCAGGCTGACGTCGCGCGAGCTGGACATCGACGGATACGTCAAGCGGCGCATCGTCGGGTTCGAACTATCTCTGGTCAGGAAGCGAGCGCCGGAGTTCCGAGCGGCGCAAGATGACGTTCCAATGTCAATGACCAGCGGCAGCCTTGCCGCGGTTGACTTGTTATAACATTTCGGCAAATGTTCTGACTAACCGGAGGAAAAATCCGGATTTCGGGAGGACAGTATGACGTCATTCAGGCCGACACGACGAACGCTACTCAAAACCGGAACCGCGGCTGCTGCGCTGGCGACGTTTGGACCCGGAATTTTGCGGCACGCGTCCGCGCAGGACATTGACCTTGCGCCTTACAAATCCGCGCAGATCGACTGGCAGCAGGTCTCCGGCGAGACCATCACCGTCGCGGTGATCCCGGCGAGCTATTTCGAAAACCTCATCACGCTGGCGCCGCAGTTCAAGGCGCTCACCGGCATCGACGTCCGTTTCGAAAAAATTCCGCCGGCGCAGATCCGGCAGAAGAGCGTCATCGACCTGACCTCGAAAACCGGCACCTACGCGACCCACGCCGCGGATCCGATGTATTATGCGCTCTACGCCGCGAACAAGTGGGTTGAGCCGCTCGACACTTATCTGAACGACAAATCGCTGACCGATCAGGCCTGGTTCAAGCTCGACGACATCATTCCGGCCTGGCGCAGCGCCAACGGCATCGACGGCAAGCTCTACGGCATGCCCTATGACGGCGAGGTCACCATCCAAGTCTACCGGAAGGACCTCTACGAAGCGAAAGGCCTGAAGCCGGCCGACACGCTGGAAGCCTACATGACGAACGCCGCGGCGCTGAACACGCCGAACGATCGCGTCTGGGGCGCAGCGTTGCGCGGCGTCGCCGGTGCCGGCCAGAACATGTACATCTATCCGTCGATTTTCCGAGAGTTTGGCGGCGACTGGATGAAGGGCGGCAAGCTCACCGTCAATGGCCCCGAGGCCGAGGCGGCGCTCGCCTGGTATATCGACATCATGAAGAAGTACGCGCCGACGGCGGCGGCGAACTGGAACTGGCCGGATATCGCCGACGCCTTCTCGCAAGGCACCGTCGCCAGCTACATCGACGCACATTCGTCGGCCTCGGTCGTCAACAATCCCGAGAAGTCCAAAGTCATCGGCAAGGTCGCCTATGCGCGCTGGCCGAAGGGCCCATCGGGCAAGCGCACCACCTCGATCTGGAATTGGGGTTTTCCGATCAATTCCGCGCTGCCGGAAAAGAAGCGAAAGGCGACCTGGCTTTTTATCCAGTGGGCCGCGAGCGCCGAAACCCAGGCCCGCACCGCGCATCGTTTTGCAGGTCCGACCAAGCGCTCCGGCGTCAACCGCACCTCAGTCTGGAAGGATCCCGACTACATCAAGCTGATGAACGGCTTTGGTGAGAATTTCGTCGAAGCCACGATGGGCGCCCTGCAGGAGGACACCGACGTCGACTGGCGTCCGCGCGTACCGCAATGGCCGGCGATCGGCGACACCATGGCGACCGCGATCCAGTCGGCCCTCTCCGGCCAGGCCACAGTCAAGGCCGCACTCGACGATGCGCAGCGCCGTATCGAACCGATGATGCGCGGCTGATCTATGGCTACGACAGTGGTGACATCAGTCGAGATCGCGAGCGAGGTGCCTCGCAGCGATTTCGGTCGGGTCTTGGCGCAGCGCGAGCGCCGGTTCGCAGCGGCCCTGCTTGCACCGGCGTTTCTCGCCCTGCTCGCCACGACGACGTTCCCGCTGCTCTTCCTGGTCTATACCAGCACGTTCCGGATGGATCTGGCGATGCCGTTCACCAATGGCTTCGTCGGATTCGAGAACTACCAGGTGCTGTTCTCCGACGAGCGCTTCTGGACCTCGCTGCTGGTGAGCCTCGTCTACACCGGCTCGACCGTCGCGCTTCAGGTCATCATCGGCCTGGCGCTCGCCTTGCTAGTCATGGACATGAAGCGCGGCCAGGGCTGGTTCAGGGTCATCGCCATTTTGCCCGTGGTGCTGTCGCCGGCCGTGGTCGGCATGATCTGGCGCACTTTCATGCTGGCACCGGAATTCGGCATCGTCGACTTCCTCGCCATCAACGCCGGTCTCGGCAGCAAGAACTGGCTCGGCGATCCCAGGCTTGCGATGGTCTCGGTGATCGCAATCCATACCTGGCAATGGACGCCGTTCGCGTTCATGGTGCTGCTGGCTTCGCTGGCCTCACTCCCCGAGGACATCTATGAGGCCGCGCGGCTCGATCGGGCCTCGGCCTGGCAGCGCTTCCGCCGCATCACACTGCCCTTGCTGCGGCCCGCGATCGTCATGGTCATCATCATGCGGACGATGGTGGCGCTGACCGCGTTTGCTGCGATCTTCACCGTCACCGGCGGTGGCCCCGGAACCGCGACCGAGATCCTCAATCTCTATGCCTACAGGAAATCCTTCACTGAGTTGTCAATCGGGTACGGTGCGGCGCTGGCGGTGGCACTGCTGATCGTGACCATCATCATCTCCGGCATCCTGTTTGCCCTGCGGAGGGCGAAGTGACGGCAAAGCGCCTCCGCGCCATCGCCCTGCTCGCGATTTCCATGGTCTTCCTGCTGGCCTGGGCGTTCCCGATCATCTGGAGCGTGCTGAATTCGCTCAAGACCGATTCCGACGTGCTCGCCTATCCGCCCAAGCTGGTTTTCTCGCCGACGTTGGAGGCCTATCGCGACGTACTGTTAGGCTCCGGATCGATCCTCCCGAACCTCCTTTCGAGTGCCATCATCTCGGTCGGCACTACTATCGCCACCATGTTGATGGCGGTGCCCGCGGCCTATGCGCTGGCGCGCCTGCGCTTTCGCGGCAAGAAGTTCGCGGGCTTCTACGTATTGGCAACCCAGATGCTGCCACCAGTCGGCATCATCATCCCCTACTTCCTGGTGCTGCGGAACATCGGCTGGATCGACACCTATCAGGGCATCATCCTGATTTATCTGTCGTTCTCCCTGCCGTTCGCGATCTGGCTACTGGTCTCCTATTTCGAGGACATTCCCTTCGAGATGGAGGAAGCCGCCTATCTCGACGGCGCCAGCAGGCTCAAGACGCTGTGGCGCATCATCATTCCGCAGGTCCGCGGCGGCATCGCAGTAACCGTCGTGTTTGTGTTCCTCAATGCGTGGAATGAATTCCTGTTCGCCGTTGTGCTCAGCGGCAACACAGTGCGGCCGGTCACGGTAGCCATGTTCAATTTTGTCTCCGTCGAGCAGACGCTGTGGGCCAAGCTCGCAGCGGTCTCGGTCCTTGCCATGCTGCCTGTCGTCGTGCTCGGCGTGGTCGCACAGAAGCATATCGTTAAGGGCCTGACGGTCGGTGCAGTCAAAGGCGGAGGGCGCCGATGAGCGGCCAGGGTCAGGTCAGTTTTCGCAACATCGTCAAGATGCACGGCGAGTTCGCCGCGCTCAAGGGCATCAATTTCGACATCAAGCCGGGCGAGTTCTTCGCGCTGCTCGGCCCCTCTGGTTCGGGCAAGAGCACCACACTGCGCATTCTCGCCGGCCTGGATGCGCCGTCCGCCGGCCGCGTGCTGATCGACGACAAGGACGTCACCTCGACTGACGCGCGCGATCGTGACATCGCCATGGTATTTCAAAGCTACGCGCTCTATCCGCACATGACGGTCGCAGAGAACATCGCCTTCCCGCTTGAGATGGCCAGGCTGCCAAAGGCCGAGATTGCGTCCGCCGTGCAAGAAGCGGCAAGAAAAGTGAAGATCGACCACCTTTTAGACCGGAAGCCGGGCCAGCTCTCGGGCGGTCAGCAGCAGCGCTGCGCACTCGCTCGCGCCATTGTGCGCAAGGCTCGCCTGTTCCTGCTCGACGAGCCCCTGTCCAATCTCGATGCGAAACTCCGGCTGGAGACCCGGGCCGAGTTAAAGAAGTTGCAGCGCTCGCTGGGCGTCACCGCGGTCTACGTCACTCATGACCAGGAAGAGGCCATGACGCTGGCCGACCGCATGGCGGTGTTCATGTCAGGTGAGATCCAGCAGATCGGCACGCCCGCGGAGGTGTTCGCGCGTCCGAACTCGATCGACATTGCTGGCTTCATCGGCAATCCCCCGATGAACCTCGTGCCCGCCCGCTATGTCGACGGCGACGTGATCATTGCCGGGCATCGTCTCAAGACGACGGCCACAACCGCGGGCGAGCGTGATGTGGTGGTCGGGCTTCGACCTGGCGCCCTGCGCATGACTGAGGGCGGACTCGGCGCGCGCGTCGACCTGATCGAGGACCTCGGAGATACCGCCGTGCTCGATCTCGACTGCGCCGGCACCATGATCCGCATGCGGGTCAGCGACGGCAACATTCCCGGCGAAGGCGAGACCATCTCGATCACCGCCCGTCCCCAGGACATTCACTTGTTTGATCCCACGACCCGTATGCGGCTCTGACACCATGGCTGTTCAAACCCGCAAGAAGAAACCCGCTCCGCTCGGCAGCGATGTCGTCGCGGAAGGCTCGACGCCCCTGCACGTCCAGATTCGCGAGTCCATTCGCAGTCAGGTTCGCGACGGCAAGCTGATTGACGCAACTGGCCGTCTGATGACCGAGGCCGAGCTCGGCCGTCATTTCAGCGTCAGCCGCATCACCATCCGCAATGCCATTGCGCCGTTGGTGAACGAAGGCATGTTCGACCGCTCACGCGGCCGCGGCACATTCCTGCGCTCGAACCAGCCCGAGAACTGGGTCGGCCGCCTCATGGGCTTTTCGGAGACCATCCGGGACGCCGGCTACCATGCCGGCGCCAGGATTTTGCAGCAAGGTATGACCAATCGCCACGACGCCGCCGTTCGCGATCAGCTGCGCGAGCGCGCCGTCTGGCAACTCAAGCGTCTGCGGCTCGCAGATGAGACGCCAATCGCGATCGAGCACGCCTTCTATCCGCCGGACATCGGTCTCGAGCTCGAGAAGCGGGATCTGATATCGATCATTATGTATCGCGTTTTCGAGGACGAACTCGGCTTCGCCATTAAGGACGCACAGCAGACCATCAGCGCCGATCTTGCCGACACCGGCAGCGCAAAACTGCTCGGCGTGAAGGTCGGGTCCCCCCTGCTTGCGATCGAGCGCGTCACCTTCGGAAAGGACGGACGGGCGCTGGAGCTTCTGCGCGCGGTCTACCTGCCAAACTATTTCCGCCTCAGCATCAGCCTGACGCGCCGCCACTAAGACGCCACACGTCAATAACGAGGACACAAACATGCCGAATGGCGCAAAGACTCCTGATAGCCCCAACATCCTGCTCATCCTCAACGACGACATGGGCTTTTCGGACATTGGCTGTTACGGCGGCGAGATCCAGACGCCGAACCTCGATCGTCTTGCGGCGAACGGGCTGCGCTACTCACAGTTCTACAACACCGCGCGCTGCAGCCCGTCTCGCGCCTCGCTGCTCACCGGCCTGCATCCGCACCAGACCGGCATCGGCATCCTCACCTACAGCAACGGTCCGGAAGGCTATGCCGGCAATCTGAACAAGAGCTGCGTGACGATCGCTGAAGCGCTCAAGAGCAGGAACTACACGAGCTATCTCAGCGGCAAGTGGCATATTGCCAGCAGCCTCACCGAGCCGACCGACGCCTGGCCGATGCAGCGCGGCTTCGACCATTTCTATGGCACGATCATCGGCGCTGGTAGCTTTTATCACCCGAATACGCTGACCCGCGGCAACGACAATATTGAATACGAGGCCGTCAAGGATCCGTCCTTCTTCTATACGGATGCGATCAGCGATCAGGCGGCCGCCTTCATTCGTCAGCACAGGGCGGAAAAGCCCGACGCGCCTTTCTTTCAGTACGTCGCCTACACTGCCCCGCACTGGCCGCTCCACGCCCATGACGAGGACATAGCAAAATACAGGGGCCGATTTGACGTCGGCTGGGACAAGCTGCGCGAGGAGCGCCTAAAGCGCCTCGTCGAGGACGGCATCATCCATCCGAACTGGCGCCTGACCGACCGCGATCCAACCCAGCCCGCGTGGACCGACGCCGAGCAGCGCGAATGGACGCTGCGCTGCATGGAGGTGTACGCAGCCCAGATCGACCGGATGGACCAGGGCATCGGGCGTATCCTGAAGGCGCTGGAAGAAACCGGCCAGATGGACAACACGCTGATCATCTTCCTCTCGGACAACGGCGCCTGCGCCGAGGACATTCCGGAAGGCGTCACTGCGAAGGAGCTGGTCGACCAACTCATGATCGCGCAGGCAAAGACTCGCGACGGCAGGCCGGTGCGTTTCGGCAACGATCCAAGCCTTATGCCCGGCGGCGAGGACACCTACCAGAGCTACGGCACCGCCTGGGCCAATCTCTCCAACACCCCGTTCCGGCTCTACAAGCACTGGGTTCACGAGGGCGGTATCGCCACGCCGTTCATTGTGCATTGGCCGCGCGGCATCTCCGAAAAGGGCGGCCTGCGGCACAATCCAAGCCAGCTCACCGATGTGATGGCGACCATTCTCGACGTCACCGGTGCTACCTACCCCAGTGAATACAACGGCAACACTATTTTGCCCTGCGAGGGCGAGAGCCTGGTGCCATCATTCGGAGCGGCTTATGGCAATCGGGGCCCGCTGTTCTGGGAGCACGAAGGCAATGCGGCTGTGCGTACCGGCAAGTGGAAGCTGGTGCGGAAATATCCCGGCCCCTGGGAACTCTACGACATGGAAACCGATCGCACCGAGATGAACGATCTGGCTGCGCAGCATCCGGATCGCGTCCGCGAGATGGCGGCGCAGTATCAGCAATGGGCCAATCGCTGCGGCGTGATCCCGCGCGAGAAGATTCTCGAACTGATGAAGGCCGAGGGCGGCACGGCCTTCTGGGAGGAAGAAAAGCAGACGTAGGACATGACGAAGGACCGTTCGCATTGCTGCTCGCAAGGCGCCACCGGCAAAGGCCCGGCGTCGGCCGATGATGCACAACCGGTGATCGTTCCGAGTTCAACTGCGATTCCGCGCCGCTGGAGCTCACCGATTGGGGGGACCTTCCACATGGGATCTGCCGACCGGGGCTTCGTTGAAGATGGCGAAGGCCCGGTGCGGCCCGTCACGCTGTCGCCGTTCGCTATTGCCTGCCACGCCGTAAGCAACCTGCAGTTCGGCGACTTCGTCCGTGCCACAGGCTACACAACCGAAGCCGAACGCTACGGCTGGAGTTTCGTCTTCGAGGGGCTCCTGCCGGAAGAGACGCGCACCGCGCAAACGGCGCGCGTTCGCGAAACGCCCTGGTGGATTCGGGTGTTGCATGCTTACTGGGCGCAACCGGAGGGCCCGTCGAGCAACATTCTGGACCGGCTCGATCATCCGGTCGTCCATATCTCCTGGAATGACGCTCAGGCCTATTGTGCGTGGTCGGGCACGCGGCTTCCGACCGAAGCGGAATGGGAGATGGCCGCGCGTGGCGGCCTCGACAGCGCGACCTATCCATGGGGCAATGAGCTTCAGCCCGGCGGCGAGCACCGCTGCAACATCTGGCAGGGCGATTTTCCAAGCCACAACACTCTGGACGACGGCTATCTCGGCACGTCGCCCGTCCACGCCTTTGCGCCGAACGGATATGGCCTGCACAATGTCGCCGGAAATGTCTGGGAATGGTGTGAGGACTATTTTTCGCCGAGTTATCACCGCCTCACAACATCTCACGATCCCTTGACCCGCGAACTAGCCCCGAACCGCTCGATGCGCGGCGGATCCTTCCTTTGCCACGCATCCTACTGCAACCGCTACCGCGTCGCGGCGCGAAGTTCCAATTCACCCGATTCGTCATCGAGTAACATCGGCTTCCGTGTCGTGCGCGCTGAACCGCCGCGGGATCCGGCATAGCATGGCGCCAGCCCCACATGCCGCTAAGCCGGCTCAAGCTCCTGGCACCCGTTTGCTGCCGCTCTTTCTGCGCAACTTCGTGCGCAATCGCGAGACCGGCCTTGTGCTGGTCGCCATTGTCGTCGGACTGCTCAGCGGCGTTCTCGTCGCCACAATCTCGGGCCTCAGCCAGGTTTCACATGCGCTGCTGTTCGATATTCCCTTCGACGCACATCTCAGCGCCACTGGGGTGATTTCCTGGCAACGAACGCTGCTGATCCCGATGCTCGGTGGCCTGGTCCTCGCGCTGATCGGGCTGTACTTCGCCCGGCGCGTGAAGGGCCAGCAGCTCGCCGATGCCATCGAGGCCAACGCGCTCTATGGCGGCCGGGTATCGTTTCGCGGCAGCTTGCTAATCTCGGTCCAGACCCTGCTCTCCAACGGGTTCGGTGGATCGGTCGGACTGGAAGCTGGCTACACTCAGATCTGCGCGATGTTCGGCTCTCATATCGGCCAGCGCCTGGCCGCCCGGCGTAACGACATGCGGCTCCTGGTCGCCTGCGGCGCCGCCGGCGCGATCAGCGCCGCGTTCTCGGCACCTCTGGCTGGCGCCTTCTACGCCTTCGAGGTCGTGCTGGGCGCGTATACCTCCGCCGCACTCGTTCCCGTTACCGCAAGCGCTGTTACTGCGTGGCTGGTCGCGCGGCAATTGACGCACCAATCGTTCCTGATGGTGCCCGGCTTCCCCTCGCCGGTGTCCGTCGAGCTGATTGGGCAAACCGTGCTGATCGGCGTCATCTGCGCTTTCGTCAGCATCCTCGTCATGCTCGCAGTCGCGTTCTCAGAGCGGTGCTTTCAGCGCATCGCGGTATTCAAGGGATTTATGCGGCCGATCCTCGGAGGCTTGCTGCTCGGCGGTCTTGCGCTGCTGACGCCGACCGTGCTGGGCGCCGGCCACGGCGCGATGCAGATCCTGCTTGTCAGCAATCCGACCTGGCTCCTGCTCACCACGACCATCGTGTTCAAGATCCTGGCCTCAGCCATCTCGCTCGGTTCTGGGTTTCGTGGCGGACTTTTCTTCGCTTCGCTGCTGCTCGGCGCGTTGATCGGGCAACTCTACAGCATCGTGCTGACCGGCCTCCTTCCTACGCTCGCCCTGCAACCGGGCACCGCTGCCATTGCCGCGCTGGCTGCACTGGGCACCGGCGTACTGGGCGCGCCGTTCAGCATGGTCTGTCTCGCGCTCGAAATCACCGGCGACTTCTCCGTCACCGTTGGTGCGGTCGTCGCATCATCCGTTTGCGCGCTCATTGTCCGCGAGCTTTTCGGCTACAGCTTTGCGACATGGCGCTTCCATTTGCGTGGCGAGGTCATCCGTGGCCCGCAGGACATCGGCTGGGCCAGGCAAATGAGCGCGGCCTCCCTGATGCGCACGGACTTCGAGAACGCCCCGACGACGATGCCGATCGCCGAGGCGCAAAGGCTGTTTTCGCCGGCACTGGTACGCCAGGTCGTACTGCGCGACCCCGACGACACTTATGCCCGCCGCGACGCTGCATTCGGCCGCCAACCGGGACGACGAGCCGATCGGATCGCTGGCGCAGCAACAGGATGAATGCCTGCTTCCGACGACGTCGGTTCGGGAGATCCTGAAAGCCTTCGAGCGGAGCGAGGCAGACGTCCTTGCAGTCGTTGACCCCGGCGACAGTCGCACAGCGATCGGCACGCTCAGCGAATCCCACGTGCTGCGGACCTATGGCGAAGAACTCGAGCGCCGGAACCAGGAAATGTTTTCCCGGTAGACGGTCAAAGTCCGGGTTTGCGCGTGGCCTTGCCCGAAAGCCGCTCCGCGCTCTTGCGGAATAGGCGCTACGGCCGCAGGTCCATGTCGATTCGCACGAAATCGCCGCGATAGGTGACCTCGCCGAGATAGATCACGGTGCGGTCGCTCGTTGTGAAGACACGACGGACTTCGGCCACGGGCGAGTTCAGAGGCACGCGCAGCAGCCGCGCCGCCTCAAGATCCGCGGTGCCGATCGTCAGCGTCTGACGGGCGCTGGCGATCGCGGGATCCCTGAGATCGTTGAGGATCGGGATCACGGTCTCATTGCGGAAACGCTTTGGCGACCTGCGAAAGATCTTCTCGTCGAGATAGATGGAAATCACGCAGTAAGGCAGCTTCCGGCGTGAGTGCAGGCGGCGCATGAAGACGTATTTCTCGGCCGGCATGCCGTCTTCGGCAAGCAGCGGCGCATTACTGCGGCTCTCCGAGATGTTGATGATCTCCGGCGAGGTGTCGCGGTACATGTCCGCAAGATCGGACAGCGTAGTCTCGACCTTGAGCCAGCGATCCTGCCGCACGGTGCCCGTGACAAACGTGCCTCGTCCCTGCTGGGCCTCGATGACGCCGTCGCGGGCAAGCAGCTCGACCGCCTGACGGATCGTGACGCGCGACACGCCGAACTCGGACGCAAGGTCCTCGTTGGCTGGCAGGCGAAAGCCATGGGTCCAGGTGCCGCGCGCGATCCGCTGGCGGAAGATGTCGGCGATCTGCGCGTATTTGGGGACGTGACTGTCGGAACTCAATTCCATCTCGTCCTCCCGATTCAGGGCCGCGCCATCAGGCCATGACCAGCGCAGCGCCACGCTCGCCGATCATCAAGCTGGCTGCATTGGTGTTGGCCGAAGTGATCTGCGGCATCACCGAGGCGTCGATCACGCGGAGCCGCTCGACGCCGCGCACGCGCAGCTGCGGATCGAGCACCGCTCGCTCGTCCCGACCCATACGGCAGGTCCCGACACAGTGGAACACCGTGCCACCCGTATTGCGCGCAAAATCCCACAGCCCGGCGTCGTCTCTTGCTGCGTCTCCCGGCACCACCTCGACGTCCCACAGCGGACGAAACACCTTCTGTTGATAGATCTCGCGCAGGATCTTCAGGCCCGCAACGATGGTCTTGCGATCGATTTCTTCGGCGAAATAGTTGGGCACGATCCGCGGCTGCTCGAATGGATCGGTCGAGCTGATCGCAAGCTGGCCGCGCGACTTTCCGTGGCATTGCCAGACCGAAGCCGTAAATCCGGAATAGGTGTGAAGGGGCTCACCGGGCTTGTCGACCGACAGTGGCATCACGTTGAACTGCACGTCCGGCCGGCCGCCGACGGCGTATTCGGTGCAGGCTGCACCGCCCACCTGCCCTGCGCCGACCGTCAACGGACCGCTGCCTGCCAGGATCCATTGCAGGCCCATCTTCGCAAGCTCGACGGGATTTCGGACCTGATCGTTGAGCGAGATCCGCTCCTTCAGGCGGACGATCAGCCGGGCCTGATAGTGATCCTGAAGATTGGCGCCAACTTCCGGAGCATCCGCAACAACGGGAATGCCGAGCTTGCGCAGGAGACCCGCCGGACCGACGCCGGAGAGCTGGAGGATCTGCGGCGACTGCAGCGCGCCACTGGACAGGATGACTTCACGCTCGGCCCTGGCGCGGTGCACCTGCCCCTTCCTGATCCATTCGACGCCGTTCGCAACGGGGCCTGCGAATGTGACCTTACTGACCTGCGCATGGGTGATGATAGTGAGATTGGGCCTGGCAGCAATCGGACGAAGAAAGGCGGAGGCGGAGCTGGTCCGCCAGTGACGCCCAATGCCGAGCTGGTAAGTGCCGACGCCGAGCGTGGTTGCGCCGTTGAAGTCGGGATTGGATGGCAGACCAAACTGCACACCCGCCTCGACCCAGGCCCTAGATGCTCGATTGTCGTTGCGGAGATCTGAGACCTCGAACTCCCCAAGCCCGCCGTGAAACTGGCTCTCGCCGCCGCGGTAGCGTTCGTAGCGCCGGAAATACGGCAGGACGTCACGATAGCTCCAGCCATCGGCGCCAAAGCGTTCCCAGTCGTCGAAATCCTCGTGCTGGCCGCGGATGAAGATCAGGCCGTTAATCGACGAGGACCCTCCGAGCACACGGCCGCGCGGCCAGACGATGGCGCGCCCGCCGCTGCCTTCCGACGGCTCGGTCCTGAACAGGCGCGAGAAACGTTCGTTGTAGATGGTCCGATAGTACCCGACCGGAAGCCTGAGCCAAAAATTCCGGTCCGATCCACCGGCTTCCAGCAGCAGCACGCGGCAGGCGGGATCGGCCGACAGCCGGTTTGCGACCACGCAGCCGGCCGAGCCCGCGCCGACGATGATGTAGTCGTAGCCGGGCGATGACATCAGGCGGTCCGGTACTGTTCGATCGACGCAAGGTCAGGCTTGAGCCCAAGACCTGGCCCGTCGCCGAGTTCGATCGCGCCGTCCCGGACATCTAACACGGGGCCACAGAAGCGATCGCGCAGCGGGTTCTCATTGCAATCGACTTCCAGCAGCCCGTCGCCGCCGATGCCGGCCAGAAGATGGGCCGATGCGAGAAGTCCGATGCCGGCACCAAGATAGTGCGGACAGAACATCTTGCCTGACTGCAGGATATCGCGGGCGATGCCCGCGCAAGCCGAGAGTCCACCCCATTTCGCGATGTCCGGCTGGACCACGCCGAGAACCGGCTCACCCAGCACCTCGGCAAATCCGGCGTGGCTGGCGATGTTCTCGCCGGCCGCGAGCGGAAAGCTGATTATCTGGCGGAGTTGCTTCCACTCCTGCCGCGGGCGGTCGGCGCGGATCGGCTCCTCGAGCCAGCCAAGGCCGAACGCCTCCAGCTGCGGAGCAAGCTCAAGCGCCTGCGCGATGGTCCAGCCCTGGTTGACGTCGGCGGCGAGCAGGCCCTCGCCGACAAGCCGCCGCAGGGCTGCCAGATTGGCGCGGTCGGCCACCGGATCAAAACCTACCTTCAGCTTCAGGTCGCGGTAGCCGCGTGCGAGGGCCGCTTCCGCGGCCAGCTCTGATCCGGCCGGATTGATGCCGCTGGCGTACACCTTGATCTTGCTCCGGGATCCGCCGAGCAACTTCCACAGCGCAACGTTCTGGCGGCGCGCATAGAGATCCCAGACAGCAAGATCGATGCCGGCGATCGACTGCGCAAACGGACCCGCCTCGCCGGATTGCAGCGCGAGCACCGAGGTTCCCTGCGTCAGGCGCTCGAAAGCGGCCGGCGGCTCCTGCGCCTTAAATCCGACAAGGGCCGGCGCGAGCACCTCGTTGACCAGCCGAACACGATGTTCGGCGCCCGGCGCTGGAAAATTGCACCACACCTCGCCCCAACCTAGGTGACCGTCCGTATCCTCGACTCGAACGAAAACGGCTGGCCGATCCGCCATCCGCCCGAACGAGGTGATGACGTGTGTCGTCAACGGATAGCGATAGCCGAAAGCCTGGACGCTGCGAATGGTGAAGGGCGGCGATGTCATGCGGGAAGGCCTGCGATGCCTATGACCAAAGGCGCTCTTGTCTGGTCATCCTATTTATAATATGAGTTCTAAAAACATCAACCGCAATCTGGGTGGACGCGTCGAATGAACGGAGCTGGCGTGAGACGCTTTAGTCTCGGATTGATACCGTGGATCGGTGCAATCCTGCTCTGGTACACGGTGCGCTGGAGCGGCTTCGTCAATGTCTCGCTGATCCCCGCCCCGCACCAGGTTGCCGCGAAATTCTTCGAGCTTCTCACGAGGGAAGGCCTTCTCGTCGACATCTTCGCCTCCACCAGACGCGTCTTCTTCGGCGTCGCGCTCGGGAGTCTTGCAGCGGTGCCCGTTGGCTTCCTGCTCGGCTGGTATCGCCCGGCCCGCACCTTCGCCGACCCGATGATCAACTTTTTCCGCGCGCTGCCACCAATCGCCCTGATCCCGCTCGTGATTGTCTATTTCGGCGTGGACGAGGTCGCGAAACTCGTCATCCTGGTCTACGCCTCATTCTTCTCCGGCGTGATCGTGATGTATGAGGGCGTCTCGCAGATCACGCCTCTCTACATCCGCGTAGCGCAGACGCTCGGCGCCAATCAGGCGGAAATCTTCCGCAAGGTCATCATTCCCCTCACCGTGCCGCATATCCTCACCGCGCTGCGGGTGGCATTGGGTGTGGCCTGGGCGACTCTGGTGGCATCTGAGCTGATCGCGGCCCAGCGCGGACTTGGTGCGATGATCCAGAATGCCTCGACCTATTTCCTGCTCGATGTCATTTATGTCGGCATCATCTGCATCGGCCTGATCGCCCTGATCATGGACATGATCCTGCGCAGGATCACGGCGCGGTTGCTGGTGTGGCAGGATCGGGTCGTCGCATGACGAAGCGTGCGCGATTCGAAAACGTTTCGTTGTCCTTTGAGACTGCGAAGGGCCGCCTCAATGTCGTCGAGGACATCAGCTACGACATCAACGACGGCGACTTCATTGCCGTGATCGGCCCGTCCGGCTGCGGCAAGACCACGATGATGAGCATGCTCGCGGGCTTCCAGAAGCCGACGACTGGCAAGGTCCTGTTCGACGGACGTCCCGTCGCGGGTCCCGGCCCCGAGCGCGGTGTCATCTTCCAGGAATATGGCGTATTCCCGTGGTTGACCGTGAAGCAGAACATCGCCTTCGGCCTGACGCTCAACGCCAACCGTGTTCCGACCGCCGAGCGCGACGCGATCTGCGATCACTATCTTGGCTTGATGGGCCTGTCCGACTTCGCCAACTCCTATCCGAAACATCTGTCCGGCGGCATGCGGCAACGGCTCGCGATTGCACGGGCCTATGCGGTCAAGCCGCAATTCCTGCTGATGGATGAGCCCTTCGGCGCGCTCGACGCCCAGACACGCTCCAACATGCAGAACCTGCTGCTCAAGGTGCTGGAGACCGAAGGCAAGACGGTCATGCTCATCACCCACTCCGTGGAAGAGGCGATCTATCTCGCCTCCCGCATCGTGGTGGTGACCGCGCGGCCGGCACGGATCAGGGAGATCATCGACGTGCCGTTCGCCTATCCGCGCGATGAATCGATCCAGGAGCGGCCCGAATTCGGCGAGCTGCGAAGCTACATCAGGCAACTGGTGATGGACGAGTATCGCGCCCAGCAGGCGCAAATGCGTGCGGCATCATTCTCGGAATAACAAGCAAAATGGAGGATACACCATGGATCGCAGACAATTTCTGAGCACGACGGCGGGCCTTGCGCTTGGCACCTTCACGGCCTCGGCACCGGCGATCGCGCAACCGAAAACGAAGGTCCGCGTCGGCTATCTTCACACTGTCGCCGTCGATGGCCAGATCTGGACCGGCATGGATCGCGGTTCCTTCGAAAAACAGGGCCTCGATCTCGAGCTGCGACAGTTCAACACCGGCCTGGAGATCTTCCAGGCGCTGATCGGCGGCAGCCTCGACGTGCTCGCAACCGGCGCCGTGCTCTCGAACTTCCCGGCTCGGGGTCAGGGCAAGGTGTTCCTGGTCAACGACATTGAGGTCGCGACCGCACAGCTCTGGGTTCGCGGCGACCAGGGCATCAAGTCGTTTGAGGACCTCAAGGGCAAGCGGATCGCGACCGCGACCGGCACCACTGCCCACGTGTTCCTGGATACCGCGCTTCGCGCCAACAAGGTCGATCCGAAGGAGATCGAACTCGTCAACCAGACTATGCCAGCCGCCGTGACCGCCTTTATCTCCGGCGCGGTACCGGCCGTTGCTCTTTGGGTACCCTTCAACGTCACGGTTCGCGACAAGGTGCCAGGCGCGGTAAAGCTCGCCGATGCATCAGCCTACTATCCCAAGGCCGCTATCATCGGCGGCTGGGCGGCGGCCAACGATTATTACGAGCCAAACAAGGAAACGCTGGCGAAGCTCATCCGTGGTTGGGCGGATGCCAATGACTACATCATCGCGAACAGCACCGAAGCGATGGATAAACTGCAGAAGGGCCACTATAGCCAAACACCGCTGGCCGACATCAACGAGTCATTCAAGGCGCAGAAGATGTTCACGTCCAAGGATTGGAAGCGCATGTATTCAGACGGGACGGTCACCAACTGGCTGCAGCAGTCTACGGATTTCTTCATGGCCAATGCAGGCATCAAGGAGTTCACGCCGGCAAGCAAATATTTCGACCCCAGTCTGTATCTAAAAACAATCGTGTGATCTTCGCGGAAGCTGCCGGCTCCGTTGCAAGGAGCCGTAGCACCCGCGCTCTCTACATCATAAAATAGGCTTCCCGTGCGAAAGCTAACCAGTCGATGATATGGCTCCGGTTTAGTTGAAGCCTGCTGGCGGCGAAACCGCCGCCTTTTGCATAACACTAAGCGACCACAGCTGCGGCTTCATTGGCCCTTCTCATTCGCTGTAGGATCGCTGTTACCCTGTTTCGGCCGTCTCGTTCGAAGACAAGCAACGCCGCGCCCCCTCTATCTGGACGTTGGTGGCACCCTGACTACGGGCATACATTTCAGCCAGCGCTGCTGAATACCTTGCAACGTAGTATCTGACTCCGAGCAGGAGATCCAGTCTCCGGGCCTGTGTTGCCGTGCGGCATACGCGTCAGAGCTCATCGTGATCAGGAACAAAACGGCAGCTCCGATTCCGGACGCCTTCACCCGCATCTGCATTTCACTATGTGAATCAGGTCGAAGGTGGCGGCTCTCAAAAAGCGACCTCAGGAGCCGAGACCTGCGGCCGAGGGTTTACCTTCCCTCCACTGTTCACGCGGTCAGAGGCCTCCTTGTGAGCAGGACGGAGAACCTGCCTAGCGCATTCTGCTGAATCCGCAACGGCTTGCCGGCGATCTAAAGCGGCCACCGCTTAACGCAAGCGCCCGATCCGGGGCCGTCTTTCCACGATTCGTAGTATCGAAGTCGGCGTAATGCGTCCCTCGCCGTCGATCGCCCGCCGATCGCCCATCGAGACGTCTATCTCAGCCGCTCTAGGACAAGGCGCCCTTCCAAATAAGCGGGCTTACGCGGGCGGGGTTTTGCTGCTTCCGCGAACCTGATGACGTGGTGCTATTCGACTTTTCGAACTAAAGCCGTTTTGTGCGGGCTTGCTCCAGCCGCGCCGGCGACGCGGGGGGCCGATTTGCTGCCGTCGGATGCTATCTTCAGAGTCTATCTATTAGGTCGGTCCAATCGAGCCGGGTGCGCCTCCGCCGTGAATGGCGCCGTCGAGGTCCCATAGTCGGCACCGTCATCAGTTCAGCTTGAAAAACGTCTGCCCTAGCCGCTCCTTGAGTGTTTCCAGTAACGACATTCTCGTATCAGGCGCGGCAATTTGCGCTCCCGTTGCGGGTACGGGAATAATATTCAACGGTTTCGCTGCTCGATCGTTAGGGACCGTTTTCCCAGATGCGCCTTTTGCAGCATGCTTCCGCTTCAAAACCTCGCCGCCTGATTTCGGAGTGACCGGTTTCGGGGCAACGTCGAGTTCAGACAATGCGCTCTGCAGAGGCCAAGCAGATTGCACCGACGTCATCGATGTAGAAGGACTGATGTTCGACGGAGCCACAATGGTCGGCAAGCTGGCATCGATTATTACCCGTTCAGGTGCCCGCTCGGCTGAGCTGATCCTTATGGACGGTCGCTCTACGTCACTATAACCGGGGCCCATCGCCTGCTGCGGGAAGCACCAGCCGATTGCGATCAGCAACAGGACGAGAGCGCTGCCGACGAATGCGAAATATTTCATCAAAGGCATAGGCCGCCTCCGTTTGGCAACGACCTTGCGACCTGGATTGTTAGTAAAAAGCTAAAGGTAGATTAAAACAGAAGACATGGTTATCACGCATGCTGCGACGCAGCGGCCATTTCGCGGGCGTCCGTGACTTCGATGCTGCATCGTAGATCTCGATCTTCAGCATGGGATACTTGGCCAACAGTTCAAGGGCCGCTTGAGTCGCGGCGTCCTGATCAAGAAATTCGGTCTTGAAACGACCATCGACGAGCATCGCATAACCGGTGGCCGGCGCGAGGTCGGCACGCCGAACTTGGCTTGGTTGCGGACGTTCAAGGTGGCGGGTTGTCTTGTTCATTCCTTACTTATCCGGTTGGAGAACGCCCTTGCTGCTGAGGCTCTCGCAATTCGCCGAATGAACGCTTGGGGTTTCCCAACCGGCGTAAGCACAGGACAAGAGAACAAAGATTCGAAATGCAATCGACATGCCGCCCGCCTTTTCTTGTTGGTGACGGTGCAAGCAAGCCTTACAGGCAGCTTAGGAGAAAGGGTTTGCGCAAAGTATACGCCAGAGCGAAGAGGGACGTCGGATTGCCGAAGCCGCAGTCATATTTCTGTTGGCGATCGCTTCAATTCAGCATTCATAAATGAATTCGCTATCGTGACCAGGTGTACTGCGGCGGTTCCCAGCTGCTCCATTTCCTTGTCAGCAGAGTAGGCTGAAGCCGCTCGTCGAAAGGCGATTGCGACCGTTGCGTATGCATCGGTGATCAGTACAGCTGAATGATCGTGCGCATCCTTTGCTTTCCGATTACGTACTTGGACGACTTTTGTCGCCGCCTGAGCGGTTAATTCAGCAAGCTTCTCGTTACTTAAGCGCGGATCATCAATACCAGGCTGACATGCTGAAGCCGCGCCGGCGATTGCCTGATAGTATTGGTGTTTTTGCCACTCATTGGCCGTCAGGTAACTCTGCAGCAGGCGGCGAGCTCTCGCTTCAAGCTGCTTTCGATCGATTCGGATCTTTTGACGATCTGAGCTAAGCCAGCGGAGCATCGTTTGCCTATTCACTTCGGCGCCTAACGCAAAGATCAAGGGGCTATTAAGTTCCACCGGCGCGATTGACAGTCGGGACATAATTGAAGTCGATCACGGCCTGCAGCTGGTGCGGACGCGCATTTGCGCAAAGGGTGGGCTGGGGCCCTCCCCCCGGAATGCTCCATCTTGGCGTCCTTGACCGCAGCCCAAACGCGCGGTGAGGCCCTCCTGCTGGTGACACAGTGGTAACACTGTCGATGCGGCGTGCGCCTGGACGACTGCCCAACCTGTAAGCGGTTGTTTTCGGGATGCAGCCGCCATAAATTGCCTGATCGCGATCCTACTTTATCTGATCGCGAAAAAATCGGCAGCGGGGTGGAAATGGTCCGAGCCGGGGCTCCAAAAAGTTCGACGATTTGGTCCGCAGAGGACGACGAAATGCTTTTACGGATGCGGGCGAGCGGAGCGTCATTTACAGAGATTGCAGCAAAACTCGGCCGTAGCCAGGCATCAGTCGAATCTCGCTATTCCAGCTTAAAGAAGCAGATTGAATCTGCGCGGTCGTTCCTAAAACCTTAAGCCCGGCCACCGGCGGGATACGACCTGGTGAACACGCCTTGTTGCTCAATGCGATTGTAATGAAATGTGCAGCCATGAGCGCGGCGAAGATTTAAGCCTCTGCAAGCGCGAGCGCGTCATTCCCGCCGAACGCATACTCGATGTACCGGTCGCGAATTATCACCTGCTGGTCCGCCCCGGCATCATCTAAAACGCTCGCCAGCCGCAGCAGGTAGTCTTCGCGCCTCCATGAAGGCGTCGGATCAACTACCGGCCTTCAACGATTTTGCGGCGTCCAGGTGCTTTTGCAACGTATCAATCTGGCCGGAGGCATATTCACCGGCAGCATCCTTAGTTTTAGATGCCTTCTTGTACTCGGCGATGTCCTTCTGGTGGTCTGCGACCATGTGGGTAGCGAACATCTTGTCGAACCCTGCGCCGGACATTCTTGCCATCTTGTCATGGTCGGCTTTTTGCTTCGCATTCGGCCCGCTGGGTGGGTTCATTCCCAATGCTTGGGCAGCATTTAAGGCCTTCTGATTGGCCGCAGCGTGGTCTGTGGAGAGCATTCTGCCGAACGACTTGACGGCATCGCTCTGGCCGTTCTGCTGCGCCAGCTCTCCCATGCGCACTTCAGCGAAATTGCCCTCGA
The DNA here is from genome assembly GCF_052871955.1 of Bradyrhizobium sp. CAR08. Classification (NCBI taxonomy): domain Bacteria; kingdom Pseudomonadati; phylum Pseudomonadota; class Alphaproteobacteria; order Hyphomicrobiales; family Nitrobacteraceae; genus Bradyrhizobium; species Bradyrhizobium sp. CAR08. Next base: position 220,811 of record NZ_JBIXJX010000006.1, on the reverse strand, counting down.
TTGCCTTCTTGAGGAACGTTTCGCTTTGCTTATCCTTCGCAGTTGCGTTGGCAACAGAGATCGCCATCAAGGTTGCTGTCCCGAGCGACAAAAGCATTCTGTTCATCGACCACTCCTAGCAGGTTATTCGCCGATGAACACGCCCATGGCGGAAGAGGTTCCAATTAAGGCAGATCGGGCCGCGTTGGGCCCGGCAGACCCCTCCAGTGGCCCCGGCGCAGGCGCTACCGCAGGATCTTCCGCAGTCCGAGTTAGCATGATGTCCAAGGAACCGAAGACAGCGGGTGCTATTACGTCGCTATGAGCGATCGGGTTCTGTATGAAAGCAGCAATGGCGACATCTGGTATTTGTCGCGCAACCACCTTCGAGCACGCCAGTCGTGTAGCATCGGCCGAATGCCAACTCAGGAGGACGGACCTCGTACATTGAAATCGGCAAATTCCTACTGGACAGCGCTAACGGTCCTGAGCAGCAAGCGCTGCTCAACCTGATCTGGACCTTGATACCAAACTAGCGAGCACGCAATGCGATATCCTTGGATAGTGGCACCCCTTTTTGCAGTCGGAGTCATTGCCTGGGCAATGCTAGCTTAGGGTCCCCCAGAGACCCCCTGCGGATCGAGGCGTCCATGACGGTGGCCGCCGACCCCGACCTTCGTTTGGTCTCAGAGCGCGGCCCCTTCATGCGGACAGAGCGTTGATAACGAACACAATGGTCAAGGCGTCGTTACTGGGCGTCTCGCTGAGCACCCGAAGGCAACGGTGGAATGGCGGGAACAATATTGCCAATTTGTTGAATTCGGAAAGGAGCAACCGGAAGTGTTTTGGTCGAACGTCCGAGGGTTGAGCGGGGCGACCGTGGGATTTTGAGTCTCGGAGTTGGGCTTGCGCTCGGAGACGGAGCACTCGGTTTCGCGCCACTGGTGGTCGTAATCATCTTAGCCGCTGTGGTCGGCTTGATAGGCAACCGGCTCGGCACCGCAACTGCCCGACGGCAATCGACTTAAGGCGCCAACACCCCCTCAACATTTGATTTGCAGACGCGCGTAAAACTGGGACCGACCGGTCTGCGACGGCGGATTGCGTCCGAAAACTGCCACGCCCTCCCCATACCGGCCTACAGCATGCCCTCACACGCATGGCTTCACGCCTTGCGGCGATGCCGCGTTGGATCGCGCGGGCGCGCGGTTTGTGAAAGCCAAGATGCAACTCAGCTGAGGCAAGCATGCAGCGGCTTCAATACGGTCCCACTTGAAGCTAGGGACGCGCGTCAACAAAGACGTGGGTCAGTTCAGAAACTTCACAGCGAGACGTCGCTCATCACGCCATACAACGGAGCAATCAATATCCAAGCCAGCACCTGGAACGCGCAGCCCAAATGCCGCGGGCACGAAAGGCGCGTTATCGATTTGGACGATCGCAGAGGAATCCGTGAGGTGGCGGACCTTGCACCGCACAGGACTGCCGTCGACCAATATCTGCGCAGCATAGACGCTACGTCGCCGCTCGTTCGCCACGTCTCGCAGTCCTCCCGCTCTAGCGCGGGAGAGATATTGATCTACGATTCCAGTCTCAAATGAGGCTAGACCATGGTTTCATATCGGACAAGAGCCAGCTCAGTTCCTGGTGGAGGAGCTTTTGAAGGATGGGCCAAGGACCTTGCCCGTTGGCAATTTGAATCCCTCGACATCGCTGCACTATCTAACCTTGGAAGATTAGCCTCCACGCCGTGAGAACCGCCGGCCTCAAGAGCCGGCGGAGCCTTGCGGTGTGAGGCCGAGGCATCCAACCGTACTCTGCCTGGCTTGCCCGGATCGGAATTAGCGATATCCGTTTCCTCACCCGCGACGCGCAGTAGCTCGCGCGCTTTCGCCTCCTTCTCGTAGTTGTGAAGCCGGCACAGATTGTGAGGGAACAGTCGGAGTATCAGATAGGGGCGGTTGCGGAATTGGAGCTGAACTATGCGCTCGGTTTTGGCGGTGAGTTTCTTGATGCTCCTGTGCACCTCGGCCGACGCTGCAAAGGTGCGTCACTCTCGGGCGCGCCAACCCGCGGCGGAACGTCCGAGCCCGGATGTCAATTCTCGGGCGCGCTTCGCGGTCCCCGGATGGAGTGACGACGCAACGCGGCGATGGCTGGATAATGCTTCCTCCAATGTCGGTCGCGGTGGCTAACAACCGACATCGGTTGCGGGCACTAGGCCCGCGCCAGACATTTCGTACCGCGTTCGAATGGAAAGGGAGCCAATGCGTACTCTCATAATCGCCGGCATCGCTCTTGCTTCGCTAGTTTCAGCCGGGGCGGCCGATGATGGTCCCGCAGACAAACCAAGAAGATCGACAGCTGCAGCTACATGCTGATGGATGGCCAGTTGGTCCATCTACCGGTTGGCGCGAACGTTTGCGTCCGCTCACCTGCGCCAAATACCAACGAATACGCCCTGCTTCACTGTTATCGCCCCTTCAAGAGGTCGACCTCGTAAAGCGCGGTGATTTCCGGTGTAGTGAAAAGTACGAGATCGCGAGCGATAAAAATAGAGTGGCGTGAACCCGAGCTGTTCGCTCTGGTCCGAGTCACGGCTCGACGAAAACGCCCTAGCGCTGCTTGAATGCGCTAGGGCCCCATTTTGCACCGGCGCACTCGCAGTTAAGACCGGTGCTCGTACCATCGCCCACAAACGTTTCGGAATGGTTAGTTGGAGGCTTCTGCTGTTCTAAACTAGTTCGGCCAGGTGCAGAAACTCGCGGACGGCGCAAACAATCATTCCCCACAGCGCAAAGTGTATCTGCAGAGCTGCAACCATGCTTCCCTCCCTGTCGGCCGTGCTTGGTGCTACGGTTGCTGGTGGACTTGCATTTTCACCATTTCTCCGAATCTTATCGATTCGAACGTCTCAACCGCCCCGCAAGAATACTGGGGCGGACTCTCGATGAATACCGCTCAAGGCCCGCCCTCTTCCGCATCACGGCAAGGCGTTGCGCTCGCGCAACAGCCTCCGGGTTCCTATTCGGAACAGATGTTTTGACTCAACCCGCAAACCAGGTTCTGCAATCATCGCCAACAGCCGGGGCTGGAAGTGTCCATTACGTAAGCACTCAATTTTCCCGGGAAAATAAAGGCCGCAGGAGATGAGCTGATCCTGCGGCCTTTTTCATCTCAGCGGCGGATGTTGTAATCTCAGGAGCGGGCTTGCTTGAAAGGAAAAGCGTCCGGAGCAGCTTGGAGCTACCGACGACGCCGATCAGTGAAGCGATATCGATCAGCTTGGCCGATGTTTCGCGTTGGAGTTCTCCCAGGCGACCTTGAAGCGGCGCGCTTGGCTTCATCGAGCGAGCCAGCTTCCCCGAACGGCGGACCCGGAAGCGGTTACGATGCAGGCCAGTGCGGTAGCCGCAGACGTCCTTATTCGCCCGGTACAGAAGAGCTGGCGAGTGCATCTGAGGAAGCCGATCGCCTTCCCAAAGCTGCACGTCGTGCTCGCCATACATTTGCTAGGCTCGACGTCTCGCCGCTTGCTCGTCAATACAGTCAAGCGTTGCTGCGCAGATCACTTGCCGCAGTCCACCACGAACACTTTGTACCCGCATGATGGAAGTCCCATCCAAAAAGGGATCGTCATGTTAATCGAATGTCCGTCTAAGGCAGCTCCGAACTGAGTGCAGGCGCGCGGAACCTTTGTACGTGTGGCAACTCGGCTATAACGGCGTGAACTCATCGATCGCGGGGCTGCGTCAACTAACCCGCTCAGTGTACGCGCATCGGTGGCGTAGCTTTACCGTCTGCCGAACCGTGCGGTTCGAGCTTAAAATCGAAAAGCCCCCAGCGTCATCAGCAGCACACCTAACGAGGTTACCGTCCAGCTGCGCGGCTCGTCGCGCACCTCTTCATTGTGCGCGGCCATCGGGATAGCTGGAGGTGAGTCGGCTCGCGCGGCCGCGGCAAGCTTCTCCACGTCAACTTGGGGCGGCACGGAGTGCTGGGGCGTGAGCTGGGTGATAGGAAGATCCGCGACGGGTCGCGCCGGCATGGGGGCCGGCGTGCCCGCATCGAAAACAGAAGCGGCATCGGCCACCTTGAGTTCGCGTGCCGGCGGCGTCGGCTGAGCCCCCTCGGCCGGCGATGAGCTTGGCATGCACGAGCATGACTGATGCCTTCGTTCGTGGGGTGCCGGTCTGATGGGGGCTCGTCCGTGGGTGCAAGGTCAACGGCTCACTTCAATGACACTGCTCCGCTCAAGTCGGTTCCTGCGCGCCCCTGTCTCTGGCTGTCATTTGGGCCTTCTTGCCATTTGCTTGGATAAAAACGGACGCCAGCTCGCCAACACTGCACTGCGTACAGGCACTGCTGCACAGCCCGCCGACCACAGCCCACGGACAAAGAAAAGCCCTAGCTCAGTCCGTGAGCTAGGCCTTTCATTGCGTCGCCCGAGGGTTGAGTTATCCGGACGGAGAGACTGTACAGCGGGCGCGCTAACGTACCGTTACCAATGAGTTGCGGCTTAGCTGGCTGGCAGCAACTCTGGTCAGCCACCAATCGGACCCGAAAGCGTATTCAAGCCCGCTTCGATAGCAACAATATCCTCTTCGATCTGTGTTATTGAAAGCCGGTAGTCGAAGCCAGTTCTGGCCTTCAGATCGACAGCCAAACGTCTCCGGTGCATCCGGAGATCCTCAAGCGATCGCCGGTCCTTCAGTTGAGCAAAGCCATCAACGATCAACTCAATGGCACTCGACATAACGCTACCCTGATCGGCGCGTTCTGGCTACCGTAGTGTGGATGCAGATGCAAATGCGCGATCTTGCCGTCCGCGCGGTCGAGACCAATGCCAAGCTGTCTGCCCGGTATTACCAACTCTTTCGATGGTGGTTCGCCTTCGGATTTCCGGCGCTCGCAGCCGTGCTGGTTATCTTCTGGCTGATGATCGCTCGCGCACCTATACTGGGATTGGATTGACCGGCTGCAAATCAGAGTCCTCTGCTCTTGTCGCAGTTTAACCCTGAACGGATGTGGTGGATATAAACACCTGGACGCGGTCCGGTGTGAGGTCTTGGCTTTGGTTTGCTCGGACGTCCGCATCACGAACTGACGCGCTCGCCCCTAACTCCTGCCCTACTCGGCTTCATCGTAGGCTTGCAGGATCCGGACAAAATCAGCCATGCTGGATCGATCTTGGTTTTCAGCCATAGCCGCCACCTGAGTATTGGACGCGCGCTGGCTTCCCTGCCAGAACCGCACTAGGAGATCGGCGATGTTTCTCATGACGGACTCTCTGCACCAAAGTACAGCGGTAAGCATGAGTTGAGCGGCGAAGCCCCGCTAGATCGGGAGAAGGGCCGGCGGGCGCTACGCCGCCGGTCTCGTCCCGCAACTGCCGACTCGCAGGGCCGGTTCCGTTGCTTTCCACTCTCGATGTATCGATAACAGTAGCCCTTGGTCGGTGCCATCGCGCGCAGGTATGAAGTGACCATACTTAGGTAGACGGGCTGGTGAATCGGGATCAGGAGCCATCCGACCGGCACCGTTCGGCGTGGCGCCGCCGCCGACCAGGCCATTGCTGCCTGATGTCGAGACGCCCGGGAGGCGGTCAAGGCGCTCATTGTCGCGAACGGCTTCCTCCGAGGCGCAGGTCGAGGAGTTACGGGCCTCGGTTTCCGCCGGCTACTTGCGCGGCCGGTTCGTCGTCCCGCGCGGCCGCCTCCCCCGAATTGACCAGGCAGGCCCCTCGACCGCCATCGACCAAGGCGTCATCGATCAAGCTGCAGATCAGAGCTTCATCCTCGACGACCAGAACACGAAGGGCATTACTCACCTCGACGACCGATGCTGTCGTCTCGCGCAACGGCGAGTGCGTCGGCCCGCGAATGTCGTGCGCCTCAAGCCACCGGCACACCGTAGTAGGCATTCACGGAGCGCGTGGTCGCGGGATCGCTCCAATTCCAACTGCTCTCGTCGGAGTATTTCGGGGCGCCGCGGAGCTGGTCCTGGGTGATGCCGGTGACGTAGCCGTCGAGGTTGGTGTCGTATTTCAGCCCCTGCCATGGCAACGGATAGTGATCGTCGCCAATGCCGAGCAGACCCCCGAAGCTGAGCACCGCGTACGACACCTTGCCGCTGACCTTGTCGATCATGACGCGCTCGATGTAGCCCACCTTTTTCCCGTCGGCCCCGTACACGTTCGTGCCCTCGACCTTGTCGCTTCCGATCAAGCTGAACGTCTCGCGATCTTCCATAGCCATGTTAACCTCCTGGATGTTGTCTTCCGGAGTCAACCCGAGGACGATGGCTCCGTTCCTGGCTGAAGCCCTGGTAATGTTGTTCTCGGCATCATCAGCGATGGAGCGCCGCGGACGACGCGACCCGCGGTCCCCGTAGGGCGGCAGTAGGTTCAAGGTTACTGCGGGCAGCGGAATGGCGGAGGGACGCGACCCTGCTCACCCGAGTACGCGGCTGTGATATAGGCCGAGGCGCTTTCGCGAAAGCCCGGGCATTCTCAGCGCGGTGGCCTTGCCGCAGCGGGGATGAGGCGACGGGCCACTTCGGAGACGCAACCGTGATCCGGAAGTTCGGCGAGGTCCTGGACGACCTTGAGTACGGTGCGCAGCCGGCCCGCGATAGCTTCGATCGTCTCGGAGCGCCCCGCACCTTGCTGTCCGTCCGACATGATTGCGACCTTCCAGGTGTCGTGAAAGGCACTACGAGATGGCGATGCCAATCCGTAACTCGCAGGTGTCTTCCATTCTTGGACCTTCGGTCATTCAAAGCTCCGGAATACGCGCGCGGCCCATAACATCTCGATTGGCGGCGCAAACCAGCGAGGACTGCCCGACCTTCATTCAGTTGTCGGAACACGAAAAAGGCTTGGAGGATGTGAGGCGGCTCACATCACCGGGACGAATTAGAGCTTACTCCGTCTTGGCGGATACAACACCGGACGGAGATGTCGAATGAAACGCCTTATGCTTTCGCTCGTCACGGCCCTGCTCGTCATCGGTGCGGCGACCAGCGTGCTCAGACCGCATGCACTTCTTCATTCTGCACAGAGTGGCATGCCAAACATTCCAGAGCTGCAGACAGCCCAGGCGAGCACGCTGGCCGAGCAGGAGATCGAGGACCGGTCCGTTCTGTTTGCCAGAGGGCGCACGCAATAGCGCACACCTGACCGGCCCTCTTCAGCCGCTCCCCCTCATTCCGCCGCAGCGGTCACTGGTTGCGGCTTTTGATCGTTCGGCCCGGTTCGCCCACTCTGTTCGTCGAGCCAGAGGCTATGATGTTCGCGTGCCCAGTTGAGGTCGACCTCACCCGAACCCATGGCCTCGAAAGCCCCCTCCATCCCGATCGTGCCGATGTAGATATGCGCTATCATTGCGGCCACGAATAGCACGGCCACCACGGAGTGGATGATCTGGGCCATCTGCATGCCTTCAATGCCGCTGATGTAGAACGGGAACATCAGCTCGTATCCCGTCGCCGCAACGAGGCCGCCCCCGATTACGACGATCCAGTAAATCATCTTCTGGCCGGCGTTGAAGCGATAGGCCGGTGGATGATCATGGCCGACAATGCCCCCTCCCCGCTTGATCCAGGCGACGTCCACCTTGTTCGGGAGATTTCCCGCGATCCACATCAGGAAGATCAGGACGACGCCGACGGTGAACGGGAAACTCAGATAGTTGTGGGCATACTTCGCCCATTGTGACCATTCGGAGAACGCTTCAAAACCGATCAACGGCAATAACAACGGCCGCCCGAAGGTGATGTTCAGACCCGAGATGGCGAGGATGATGAAGCAGGTCGCTGTCATCCAATGCACGAAGCGCTCAAACAGCGTGAAGCGCACGATGGTGCGCCCCGATCGCCCGCTTTCAAGCCGCACCATGCCACGGGTGAGATAGAAGATCACGAGCAAAGCCAGCATGCCGATAATCGCGACGCCGCCGATCCAGCGCAGCGTGACATTGCGAAACTCCCGCCATTCGCGTCCCTGTGGCTGCTCAAGCACGCCCGATCTCTGATCCGGAATGCTGACACGGCCCTGGATTCGGTTCAGTTCCTGCAGCAACTGCTGCTCCTTGACGGAGCTTGCGGTCGGGTTGACCTGCTGGGTGCTCGCTGGAGCCGCCATGATCACCAGAAGCAGCGCGCATGCGCCAAATGCCAGGCGAATGAGTCTTCCAAATGACGCCATCTGCGCCTCCCGGTATCGCGTCCTTGACTGTCGTCCGCGTCAGGACTCGATCGTCTCGCGATACGCGGTCTTCCAGCCCCACGCGCCGGAGCCGTAGCCGCGCTTCATCACGCGTTCCTTGTAGATCTGGGCGATGATCTCCCCGTCGCCGGCGAGCAATGACTTCGTCGAACACATTTCGGCACACAGCGGCAACTTGCCCTCCGCCAGCCGGTTCGCGCCGTACTTCTCGTATTCCTCCTTGCTGCCATCGGCCTCGGGCCCGCCGGCGCAGTAGGTGCATTTGTCCATCTTGCCGCGTGAGCCGAAGTTCCCGACCTTGGGATATTGCGGCGCGCCGAACGGACAGGCGTAGAAGCAATAGCCGCAGCCGATGCAGAGGTCCTTGGAGTGCAGCACCACGCCATCTGCGGTGGTGTAGAAACAGTTCACGGGGCACACGGCTGCGCAGGGCGCGTCGGTGCAGTGCATACAGGCCATCGAGATCGAACGCTCGCCTGGCTTGCCATCATTTATGGTGACCACGCGGCGCCGGTTGATACCCCAGGGCACCTCATGCTCGTTCTTGCAGGCGGTGACGCAGGCATTGCACTCGATGCAACGGTCGGCGTCGCAGAGGAATTTCATACGGGCCATCGTCGTTGCTCCTTATGCCGCCGCGATTTGGCAAAGAGTGACCTTCGGTTCCTGCATGCCCGTCGCGGGATCATATCCGTAGGTCGTGATGGTGTTCGCGCTTTCGCCGAGAACGATCGGATCGGTCCCCTTCGGATAGGCGCTGCGAAGATCCTTCCCTGCCAGCCAGCCGCCGAAATGGAAGGGCATCCAGGCGACGCCCTTGCCGACACGCTCGGTGACGAGCGCTTTCATCCTCGCTCTGGAATTGTTCTCTGCACCGGTGACCCAGACCCAGCCGCCATCCTTGACGCCGCGATCAGCAGCATCGGCCGGGTTGATTTCGATGAACATGTCCTGCTGTAGTTCGGCAAGCCACGGATTGGTACGCGTCTCCTCCCCACCTCCCTCATACTCGACCAGACGGCCCGACGAGAGGATGAGCGGGAACTGCTTGGCAATCCTCTTCTCCACAGCAGCCTTCTGCACCGAGAAGCCGATGTTGGGCATGCGAAACTGCTTGGCATCGGGCGTCGTCGGATATTTCTCGACAAGATCGACACGTGGCGTGTAGATCGGCTCACGATGGACCGGAATCGGATCGGGAAGGCCGAAGGCGTTCATGCGTGCCTTGCCGTTGCCGTACGGCACGCAGCCGTGTTTGAGCGCGACCCGCTGGATGCCCCCTGAGAGATCGAGCGACCAGGACACCGAATCCGGATTGGTCGGATTGATCTTCATGATCGTGGCCATCTCCGCTTCGGTGAGATCCGTATCCCAGCCAAGCTTCTTCAGGCTCGCCAGCGTGAATTCGGGATAGCCGTCCTGGATCTCGGAATCCTTAGAGTACGATTTGTCGGCCAGCAGGCTGACCTTGCGCGTGGACCCGTCTGGCAGCTTCTCCTCGCGTTCGATACCGAAGCGCGGCCGGAACGTGCCGCCGCCATCCATCACCGCGAGATTGGTGTTGTAGAGCAGCGGCGTGCCCGGATGCCGGACGTCCGGTGAGCCCCAGCACGGCCACGGCAGGCCATAATAATCACCGCCGACCTCGGGATCGTCCTTTGGGGCACGCATCGTCAGCATGTCGAACTTCGCCTGGTTCTTCATGTGCGCCTTGAGCCGCTCAGGCGATTGCCCGCAATAGCCGGTCGACCAGCTGCCGCGATTCATTTCGCGCAGCACATCCTCTGCTTCAGGCAGATTGTTCTCGACCTTGATTTTCTTGAACATCTGGTCTGCGAATCCGAGTTTCTTGGCCACAAGATAAATGACCTCGAGATCGTCCTTGGATTCGAAGATCGGTTTGACGATCTGCTCGCCCCATTGCAGCGAGCGGTTCGAGGCGACGCGCGATCCCTTGCACTCGAATTGCGTGGCCACGGGAAGAATGTAGACGCCATCCTTGCGGCCGGCCTCGACCGCCAATGACGCCCACGTCGTGGGATGCGGGTCGGCAATGACAAGCAGGTCTAGCGCCTTCAGGCCGTTGAGAGACTCCGGAATGCGCGTGATGCTGTTGCTGGCGTGCCCCTGAACGAACACTGCCCGTACGTTGTCCTTCTGAGCGACCTGATCTTTCGGCAGCGTCACCGCCTCGAACCAGCGAGTCAGCGGAATGCCGGGAGTCTCCATGATCTGCTTGGAATCGAAGCGCGACTTCAAGAACTCGTAATCAACGTCCCAAACCCGCGACCAGTGCTTCCACGCACCTTCGGCGAGACCGTAGTAGAACGGCAACGTCACAATATCGAGCCCGACATCAGTCGCGCCCTGCACATTGTCGTGGCCGCGGAAGATGTTGGCACCCATGCCGGGCCCGCCCACATTGCCGGTCAACAGCAGCAGGATGCAGCTCGCCCTCACATTGGCGGTGCCGACGGTCTTCTGAGTCTGGCCCATGGCCCAGATCAACGTCGACGGCTTCTCGGTGGCGAACATCTTCGCGACCCGCTTGAGCTGTTCGCCGGGGATGCCGGCGACGCGCTCGACCTCTTCCGGATTCCATTTCTCCACCTCCTTGCGGAGATCGTCGAACCCGTAGACACGCTGCCTGATGAACTCCTTGTCCTCCCAGCCGTTCTGGAGAATGTGCCACATCATGCCGTAGAGCACTGGAATGTCGGTGCCCGGACGCATCCGCACATATTCCGTGGCGTGCGCTGCGGTGCGCGTCATGCGTGGGTCGATGACGATGAAGTTGGCCTTTTGCAGCTCCTTGCCTTCGAGCAGATGCTGCAACGAAACCGGATGCGCCTCGGCCGGATTGCCGCCCATGATCATCTGAGTCTTGGCATTGCGAATATCGTTGTAGCTATTGGTCATCGCGCCGTAGCCCCAGGTATTGGCGACGCCGGTGACGGTGGTCGAATGGCAGATGCGTGCCTGATGGTCGGTGTTGTTGGTGCCCCAGAACGCCCCGAGCTTGCGGAACAAATATGCGCCCTCATTGGTCATTTTGGCCGAGCCGAGCCAATATACGGAATCGGGCCCCGATTTTTCGCGAACTTCGATGATCTTGTCGCCGATCTCGTTGACCGCAGACTCCCAGGAGACGCGCGTCCATTGCCCGTTTAGGAGCTTCATCGGATAGCGCAAACGCCGCTCGCTGTGCACCAGCTCGCGTACGGAAGCTCCCTTCGCGCAATGAGATCCTCGATTGATGGGGGAATCCCAGCTCGGCTCCTGGCCGATCCAGACCCCGTTCAACACCTCCGCGGTCACGGTGCATCCGACCGAACAATGCGTACAGATGCTTTTCTTGACGGTGGCCCCGGCGGTCAGCGGGCCCGCCACGGCCGCTTCCGCCTTGCGCACGCCGGAAATCGGCATGGTCCCGAGTGCCGCGAGCGCGCCACCCGCAACACCGGACCGGCGCAGGAAGGTGCGGCGATCGAGACCGCCGGTCTGCCTTGCCATGGTGTCCGCGACCGAGCCGCGGCGGCCGGATCCGGAATGCTCTTGTGTTCGCTTGATAAGCACGGGCAGCCTCCCTTAAGCGGGATAGCGATTGACGCGGTAATAGGCCTTCACGTGATCGGATTCCTTGTAGCGCGCCTTACGCTTCTCATCGTTATTCTCGCTGTCGGCCTGCGCGGAGCCGACGAGTGGCGTCGCCAGCGTGGCGCCAGCGCCTACCGTGCCGATGCCAACTTTGCGGAGGAAGTCGCGCCGTCCGACGATCGCTTTCTTTTCATCGCTCATCGCATCTCACCCGGACCAGCCTGCGCATGGTCAGTTCGCGAACGAAAATCCTTGCCTCTCGATCTCGATAAACAGGCGGCCGAATGTGCCGACCGCGCGGTAAAACCTTGCGCTCGCGGCCCGCTCCATGTCGGCAAACAGACGCCCCATCCAGGACGAGACGTGCTTCTCGAACAACGCACGCTGCGCAACGAACGGCGCTTCCAAGCGGCCATCAGCCATTCCGGCCATGATTTTGCAGAGGATGGCGGCATGATCCTCGGGTTCGAAATTACCCTCGGCGCCCATTATGCCGAGTGCCGCAAGATCAGTCCGCAAGCGTGACAGCGGCCGTTCGTTGAGAAAGCCGGTCAAATAGTAGGAGGCGTAGGGCAGCAACTCGCCGCGGCCGAGGCCAACAAAAAGATCGAAATATTCGCGTTCGACCTGAGCTGCGGTCGTGTGCGAAGCGGCATCCGCCAAGCCGGCGTGAACCTGACCGAGTGGCGTGCCGTCTCCACTCAAGCCCGTAAGCCGATCGAGCAAGCTCTTGGATGGCGCAGCCGCAAGCAAGGCGGCGAGAAGGGCATATTCCTGCGCTCGCGCGACATCGATCGGATCGATGCTGTCTTGCAATCTCGTGGGTTCGTGATTGTGATCAGGATAGAGATCAGGCCGCAGTTCGGCCCGGGGAACACCTGTTGCAGCTTCCACCGCAATCACCCGCTGAGCGGGTATCTTGCTCCAGTTCGAAACCGAGGGCTGGCTGATGCGGATTTTGCGCGCAAGCTGGGCCACGCCGCCTGCGGCGTCAATGGCGCGATCAAGCCCGGCGTCACGCACATGGACCTCCGTTGCCTGAGACCCTCTAGTGACCAATTTTACTTGCGCAACAAAGTGCTAGCAAAGCCTAGACCTGGTTCAGGAGGCGGTCAATCGCCGCTCAATAGGTTGAGGCTATAGCCTTTGGTAGAACACTATTCAGGCAGGGCACCGCCATGTACGCGGCGCGGAGGAGTATCAGGCTCCGTTGCCCGTTGCGATGCAACGGGAGCCGCGATCGTCGGGATGGCTTCGTCGGGCGTCTCGGTAAGCACCGCCGAGTGCACAACATCCCCATTCGGAACGTCCGAGGCCCCCTGCAATTGCGGCGGCGTGTCCGGCTGTGCCTCTGCGGCGTCACGCAGACCCCCGACGATTCGGTCGACCCAGGCTGCCAGCTCCGTCTGGGAGCAATCGAGCGGTCCGAAGCCCGGCATAGCATTCGGATCGTTGAAGTCCCAGGCATTCTCGGCGAGCCCCACGAAATCGCGGATCGCCGGGTCGGCCGTCCAGGCGCGGCGAAGAGCCGCTTGCATCAATTCCGGCGCAATACCTTTGCGCAGGAACGCGGTGATGTCGGTACCCGCCGCGATCGCGTCGATCGATGGCAAGCTGCCGAGATCCAGGTCCGGTTCGGCCTGAGCCGCGGGGGATTGCACCGCGGCTTCACCCGCGGGCCTGGCTCTCTCCGCCGGCGGAGCATTCGATTTTGACTCGCGCTTGCGGCGTGACCAGCGTGCGAGAAACTCTTCCTCGGTCATTCTTGCCCGCCTTAGTGCTGCCGACGCGCCAAAGCCTCGGGATCGGCGCGCCGTCGCTCGCGTTTGACGAACTCTCTCTCGACGTGGTGTTCGGCGATGAAGCTTTCAATCACCGCGCGCACTAGCTCAGGCATCGGTACGGCTTCAACCAGATTGTCAGCGGCTTCGGTAAACCCCTCTCCTTCCGCGGGATCAGCGGTCGCGGCGGCGATCGCATAAGGCCAGACTCCCTCGGATGGGCTCAAGACCACCCAGAGGCTCGGTGTGCCGGAGGCGACATTGTCGCAATAGCGCGCGGTTTCCGATACGTACAGGTCAACCGATGCGCTGCCGGCATAGAACCAGGTCGTGCCGCCCTGTTCGCGCAAGATTGTCCAGGCCTCCGTGTCCAGTTTGTCAGGCAACACGGCAGTGCTCCGCCAGATGAAATCGGCCCAGGGCGAATCCGCCTTGCGCCGTTCGACGATGATACCGACAGGGATACGCTGGAGTGGCAGGGCAGCGCTCATGAGATGGCTTCCAAGCGCCTGATCGGGAGTCCCCTCAACAGGTTCTGCGGTTTCATGCGGAGCTTCTGATCGGCTGTCATAGCCAGGATCAGATAGACCGGTTCACCCCGCAAGGTCTCTATGGCGAGCTGAGGATCCGCAAAGGTCAAGCGAAACAACGAAAGAACTCGCTCCGCGCTGGGTCCGTCCAGCTCCTCGTCGTGCCAAAGCCGATCGCCCATCTTGGTGGCGTCAGCGTCCAACCCGACATACCAGGCCAGCTTTACCTCGCGCACTTCCGTCAGCGGTTCAATAGCAACATCGATCCCGAGCAGATGGGAGACCCAGCGGGTCATTGCCTGTGCCAGCGCGCGAGGGCCTCGCCCGCCTGCGGTGAAATCGAAGGCCATATCGAACTGGTCACTGCGTTTCCAATAGTTCTCGGTATTTTCGTCGCTTAACACATCGAGCTGAGCGTCAGCCTTGGTGCCCAGCATCGAGATCAGCGACAAGATAGGGGTCGGGCTACGACCGCCGACAACCTCCTCATCGCCAAGCAGCAAGGCCTGTTCATGCGGAAGGATCCGTTGCGGTCGGAAGAACAGCTCGGCGGCGCGCAGCACCAACACATCCTCGTTGCCGTCGAGCGCATTGCGCAAAATCACATGCACGAGCTGATTGATGAACAGCGGCGGCAGGTCGTTTGACGACGAACGCAGGACCGCGAGATACGCAGCTTCGAGCGTCGGGTGCCGCAACATGAGATCGCGAAATGCCACCACGAAGCGCCAGTTCTCCCGCGCGTCCTCATCGGCGATCGCAGCGAGCTCTTCGGCTGCGACCGCTCGGCGCGGATCAGCAAGCATCTCACGGTGCAGTCTTCGTTCGACCGCGCACGCGTCCTTCGGCGGCATCAACTCGGGACGGGCAAAATAAGCCTTCAAGAATTCGTCGGTGACACGAAGCCTGCCGCTCTCGTCGCGATCGAGCAGATGATGGCCGCATGCGATCCAGAAATCACTCATCGGAGGAGCGACTCCTGGGTCCCATCAGAATAGTTAAGATCGCTGTCGGATTTGACATCATCCTCGATTTCCATGAACGAAAACGCCTTGCCGTGCCGCTGCCCTTCCCTCAGTTTCAGCTTGCGGAAGCCCTCACGGACTTCGCCATCGCCCGCCGAACGGTGGACCGCAATGAGCGAGCTGATCGGGTGCGTGCAAAGGGACTGCGCAAAGGAGACTTCCTCTTCTGCAGCGGTCCTGGCAATTGCCATGTCCGGTGCGCCGAACCGATCAACGAGTTGCCTCGCAAGGAGTTCGATCAGCACCTGGCAATCGTCCTCGGTCGCCGGAGCGATCTGCGCCAGCGTCGACCATCCCCAGGACTGCACACCGAGAAAGCCGCCGCGGAAGGCGGCGCGTGCCTTGCCGCTCAGCTTCGCCGGATCCTGGTCGCAGAAGCGGAACGCGCCGGAGACAGCCCATTCGCCTGGCGTTGCCGGCACCTCGAACACGAAGGTGTCGGAGGGATCCAGCGCGACGGTGCGTAGAAGTTTGACGGTCTTTTTCAACGCTTCGGTCCTCCAAGCGTCGGATCGAGCCAGGATGGCGAGGCCAAGGCATTCACGAGGTCTGCCCGCTCGGTCTTATCACTACCTATGCGGCGCGTGAGCAGATCGCCGCAATCATCGATGCGTCGAACAGTTTGCCGCTCGCGAGGGATGCGGCTGAGATATTCGCGCGCGACGCCGTCAAATCCATCGGCCTGCCAGCTGTCGATCGCCCGCATCAGGTGCCGCGCAAAGCTCTCTGTCATCTGCACTGCGCCGGCCTCGCCGAACCCTTCCTCATCCAGGGCCGAGGCGAGCGGGCGAACACCGGGATCACCATCGTGCATCATGACTGTCCGGATCATGGCCCCGAATACGAGCCAGCCCGGCTCATCCTCGTCCGCGGGTGCGGGCCAGCCAAGCCGTCCCCCTCCGACCAGCCCACCGTCGATCGTCACCGCATCGGGCCAACCGACCACAACCTTCTTGGCGGGCGGCGCATAGGCGCGCAGGGCGTCCGTCAGAGCAACCATGCCGGCGTAAAAGGCGCGGCGTGCGGTGGTCAGCGGCTCGGCCGGCTCCAGCACCACCGCGAACTCGGCGAGGTCGAACCGTCCTACATAGACCAGCGTGCCGGCACCGCTTTCGGGTGCAATGCGGCATGCATGGGCGAACGCGTCTCCGCTCTCGCGCAACCGGACCAAGGTAAAGGGCGGCGGCAATTGGATCTGTTCCGCCATGGAAGTGTGGCTGGTTGGGATCGACCGCAGGCCTTCCTCCACTTTCTCCTTTTTCCCGATTGACAATATCTATACGAGGCAAAGGATTAGCGCGAGTCCGTCATTCGTCGCCTTCTCGGAGGGATGAACCTGGAGCAGCCAGCGAAGACCATCCTGATTTGCTCGTGTGAAGACACGATGCGGCTTGACGTGACCGCAATCAAGCGCGGGTGCGGCAATGGCGACATCAAGAGTTTTCGTCACCTGTGCGGCGCCGAGCTCGACCACTTTCGCGCATGCGCAAAGGCAGAGAGCCCTCTGACCGTTGCCTGCACATATCAGCAATCCTTGTTTGCGGAGCAAGCCGGCGGTCGTTCCGCGCCGATTGCTTTCGTGAACATTCGCGAGACGGCAGGCTGGTCGACCGAGGGCGCGCAAGCAGGCCCCAAAATGGCAGCGCTGCTCGCGGCCAGCGCCGTGCAGGCGCCCGATTATCCGCTTGTCACGCTCGCCAGCGACGGCGTCATCCTGATCTACGGCCGAGATGAGGCAGCGATCGAAACCGGATTGCTGCTTTCGGATCACCTCGATGTGACCGTGATGCTGAGGCAGCCGGGCGAGAACATCCTGCCTGTGGCAACACCCTTCCCGGTCGTCAAGGGAACCATCCGTAACGCCAGAGGACATTTTGGCGCGTTCGAGCTCACCATCGACGACTACGCTCGCCCGCATCCCTCCTCGCGCGATCACTACGTCTTTGAAACTCCACGCAACGGCGCCACCTCGCGTTGCGACATCATCCTTGACCTATCGAGTGAGAGACCGCTGTTTCAGGCGCATGATCTGCGCGACGGTTATCTGCGGGCCGATCCCAAGGACCGGGGCGCCATGCTCGGCGCCGCCCTGAGCGCGCGTGATCTCGTCGGGCGTTTCGATAAGCCTAAATACGTCGAGTTCACGCCCGATCTTTGCGCCCATTCGCGCTCGAATCTGACCGGCTGTCATCGCTGTCTTGATCTGTGTCCCACGAATGCGATCACGCCAGCCGGCAATCATGTTGCCGTCGATGCCGAGATTTGCGCCGGCTGCGGCCAATGCGCCGCCGCCTGTCCGACGGGCGCCGCGTCCTACGCGTTGCCGCCCGCGGACACCCAGCTTCAGACCATCCGCGCCATGCTGCTCGCCTATCATCAGGCAGGTGGATCGAACCCCGTCCTGTTGCTGCACGACCGCCAACACGGCACGCCGTTGATCGACGCGCTGGCGCGGCACGGGGATGGCCTACCTGCCCATGTCATCCCTCTGGCCGTCAATGAGGTGACGCAGATCGGGCTTGAGGCCGTCATCGGCGCATTTGCCTACGGAGCGACCGCGTTCCGGTTTTTGCTCCGCGGCAAGCCGCGACATGACGTGACTGGACTGACCCAAACGATCAACATGGCAGAGGCCATCCTTTCGGGCCTCGGATTTGGCGGGCGCCGGGTTACTGCGATCGAAACTGACGATCCGGATTCAATGCTGGAGCAACTGGGGGGCATCGAGCGGCTTGCTGCGGTGAACACGCCTGCGACCTTCAAGACCGTCGGCAAGCGGCGCGACCTGCTTCGATTCGCGCTGAGCGAACTGCATCGGCTCGCACCGAAGCCGGTCGACGTCATTGCCTTGCCTCAGGGCGCTCCGATTGGAGCGGTGAGTGTTGATACCGATGGATGCACGCTGTGCCTGTCCTGCGTTTCCGTCTGCCCGACGGGCGCGCTCCGCGACGATCCCGACCGCCCAGTGCTCAAATTCGTCGAGGATGCCTGCGTGCAATGCGGTCTCTGCCAGAGCACCTGTCCCGAGAAGGTCATCACGCTGAGGCCCCAGATCGATTTCCGCGCTGGCCGCGCGCCGGCGGTTGTGATCAAGGAGGAAGAGCCTGCCCTTTGCATCCGCTGCGGCGCGCCGTTCGGCGTCAAGAGCACGATCGATCGCATAGCGGCCAAGCTCGAGGGCCGGCATTGGATGTATCCGGCCGGCACCAAGCGCCTCGACGCCGTCAGGATGTGCGCGGATTGCCGTGTGATCGTGATGAGCGAACAGCGGTTCGATCCGTTTGAGGGCGTGCCCGAACGCGCGCCGCCCCGAACCACCGAGGATTATTTGCGCCGGCCGGACAGCAAGACGTAGGCGCGACGTCCCTCGTCCAGGTTAGGGCCTCGCCTATTGCGAGGTCGCCCGGGCCAGGAAGTCGGTCAACGCCCGGCGGTCTTCGGCCGATCCGATGCGCTGCTCCGGCATCTTCGTTCCCGGCGTGTAGGCGTTGGGCCCGACTTCAAACAGCTTTGCGACGGTCTCGGGGCTCCAGACGATATCCATCGTCTTGAGCGCCTCGGAAAACCGATAGCCCGAGAGCGAGGCGATTTTCCGTCCGAACAATCCGGCAAGCGTTGGCCCTGCACGTTGCGGCTCCTTGTTCGACAGCGTGTGGCAGGCAACGCAAGCGCGAAAAACATCGGCGCCGTGATCGCCCGCATAAGCGGCCAGCGGATCCGCTGATGTCCCGAACAGATTCGAGCCGACCGGCTCACCGGTATGCACGTTCCAGCGCCGGATCTTTCCGTCCGCACCTCCAGTCACGAGCGTTGCCGCATCATGCAGGAACACGACGGACCAGAAGGGGAAACCCGGTCCCACAAGTGTCCGCAACACACTCCGCGACTTGCGCTGCACAATGGCAACCGTGCCGTCGATGCATGCGGCGGCGATCAGCATCCCATCATCGGAAAGCGCCAAAGCGACGATCGGTGCCAAGCCCGCGGCCACCTGGCCCTCCAGCTCTCCGTCCCTCGTCAGCATGCGCAGCTTGCCGTCAGCCCCTGCCGCGACGATCTCGCCATCAGGCGCGATGGCGGCGGCGTTCAATGGCGCTGGCAATTCCACCGTCTCAGGCCGGCCCTCGGGCAAGCGCCAGATGCGCAACGCACGATCATAACCGACGCTAACGAGCGACATGCCGTCTGGAGCGAAGGCCACACCGTTCACATTCTGCGCGTGACCCTCGAACACCCGGGCGGCGCCATCAGCCAACGACCAAAGGCGCACGCTATGGTCCCAAGAGGCCGAGGCGAGGCTCGATCCGTCCGACGCCACGGCGATTGCCACGACGGGAGCGGTATGCCCCTCGAGGACTTGATCAGGCTGTTGGCGGCCGGCTGTCCATACCGCCAGCCGGGCGTCGGACCCTGCGGTGACCATGCGGCCGTCCTGCAGGAAAGCAACGGCGTTAACGGCGTCCGCATGATACCTTAGCACCTCGCCCGCCGCGTTGGTCTTAAGCGACCAGCGGATGACGGAAGTGTCGAAGCTGCCCGACAACAGGCTGTCGCCATCAGCCGAAACGGCAAGCGCACGGACGGGGCCGCCGTGACCCGCAAGCTGCGCGTGCGCCGCTGACGCAGCAACAATCTCCAGGAGGGTTGCGGCAACCCGGGCGCACGAAACCCATCGCATCAATCACTGCCAGCCATGGTCACTCTATGCAGTCAAGAATGCCCGAAATAAGTGTCCGCGGCACCGCGCTTACTTCTCCGGCGCAACGACTTTCTTGGACGAGCCCTCGGGCGCCGCCTGCATCCCGGGCGGGCTCTGGCCCTGCGGACTCTCGGCGGGCGCGCCGCCCGAACCCGTATTAACCGGGCCGGTCCAGCCCTGTGGCTGCGGCTGGCCCTTCTCTTCGGGAACCGTCTGTGGCGCAGGCGCCCCTGTCTGACGGGATTGGGCGAGCGCACTATCGAAGGCCACGACCGCTGCCAAGCATAGTATGGATGTCAGTGCCTTCACGGCCAGACCCTCCTTCTGGGGCGCAAGCTTCAACGAGGAAGGATCGGTATCCGTTCCTCGACGCGCACTGCGTCAGTTCGCCCACCGCCCGCAATCTTCCCTTGAATCGCGGCAGCGCGAGTCCTAGCCTTGGTTTTTGCTCGTCATGTCAAGGAAGAAGGCATGCTGGGGCAATCGAGGCCATTGCTGCGGATGATCTCATGGCTACGCGCCATGCGCGTGTTCTTGATCGCTCCAGAGCCAGCTACCCGAGAAGCCTCGCCTCTGCTCGCTTTTACGGTTGTCGTGCTCATGCTGCTCCTCGTCATATTGGAAGTGGACTTGCATAGCGCCGACCTTCAATCGCTGGGGTTGATGAGCGATGCATTTTCGATCGATCCGGTTTTTAACAGCCCCTAGATCCGGCAGCAACTGCGGGCGAGCCTGAATCGTTCGCCACAGTAGCTCGCGGGAAACTGGCATTAGGATGCGTGCGGCTTGTAAATGATGGAGTTTGCACATGAAGGCTTTTCTGCTCGGTTGCGCTGCAGCTCTCGTGATCGCATTTGCAGCAATGGCGCTCTTGGATCAGGTGCAGGAACCCGTCGCTCAGGCGTTTGCTACGACCGGTGTGCGCCTGTAAGACTGCCCGCCACAAGATGCGCCGGGGCGGCCGCTTGATGCTCGGCTACCATCTCCACGAGGTGAGGCGCGGGCTTCCATGACATCGCTACAAGGCGATCCCTTGTCGGAGTATTGACCGCGCCTCAAGGGCAGAATGCGATCAGGCACCATCAAGAGTGGCACTTCTCCCTTTCAGTCGAAGTACGACGTTCAGCAACATTGGAACGCTCTTTGTCGGAGCGGTGGCTTGCGGCCTGTCACTCTATCGGTGAACGTTCGATAACGAGCAATCAACCTCGTCGCTCGATCGCACCCGGTGCGGCCTTGTTCTTATCTGTCAATGTTGTTGACGGTAGTCCTCCGGAGTTGCTGTTGCGCCAAACGCGGTCTGGGATGCGGCGTTCAGCGCATCCACTCGACGTCAGGACAATTGCCGCACGCATTCGTATCTACATCAGAATTGGAGATGATCATGCGCAGCATAGCACTGATGATCGCATTCGTGATTTCGTTGACCGGCCTAGCATCGGCTCAGAAGGCCGAAATTGAAGCGATCAACGCCAAATGGATTGAAATGTTCAACAAGGGCGACTTCTCTGGAATTGGGTCACTCTACAGCACGGATGCGACTGCATTCCCGCCCGGCTCTGCGATGGTGCAGGGCCGAGCAGCCATCGAGACAATGTGGAAAGGCATGGCGGAGCAAGTGGGCGATCCGAAACTTACCACCGTTGACGTTAAGCCACTTGGCCCTATGGCGGTACGCGAGATCGGCACCTTCGTGCTGAAGACCAAGGGACCGACACCACAGGAAGTGACTGGAAAATATGTCGTGGTTTGGGAAAAGGTCGGAAATGATTGGAAGCTCGCCACCGATATCTGGAACGAAGGCAAGTAGCATCGTTCGCAGGCCTGCTTCGCGTCAAAAGCTTCCGAACGTCAAGGCTGTTTCATTGGGCATGAAAGGGCGGGCTCTGCAGGCTTGCGCCTAATGGATTTTTCTGGATCTCCCGGTGCACACGTCGTGCACACGCGGCCTTCTAATTATCTGAAAAACTTGCGCTCTCGCTCCAATCCATCATGGGCAAGTTTGAGCTAGCTCCAGCAATCCATGTCCCGAGTGGAGCCAATCAAAGAAACGTTCGTCCACTCCCCTGCCCACCGCACGTTCAAATCGTGAAGCTGCCGCCGCTTCGACCGCAAACGGCTTGGACTTTGCGTGCCGCGAGAGATCCGTCCTACGTTTGAGTGGACAAGCGGTGGGGCGGAAGGGATGTGATTCACCCTGGTTTTACGCCAAGACCACCCCCCCGCAGTTCGAAAGCTGCCCGCACTGCAATGGCCGTCTATTGCGGGTAGATAGCTTCCTCCACGTCGCTCTGGCAAAACAGTCCGTGCCTTCAAGTGCACCGATTGCCAGAAGCTCACCTGGGACGACTAGGGCGCCTCGGTGGCCCCCTCTTTCATTCGCGCGGGGGCGTTAGACCGTAGCCTTACGCTCTTAAGGCGGGGTCTGCCGATGTCGTGTTGATGGATCTGCAATATGCGCCACAGGTGCTCGCCTCAGTTGGCTATTCGACAATGGAGGACATCATAATCGATGTCGCAAAACAGGAACGGGTCGGGCTGTTCTCTCGTTTTGCTCTGATGCGAAACTCGGTCAGTGCCGGGGTTGCGCAAAGCGCGCTTGTAACGTGGGACGGATTGCACAACACCGCCGATGGTTATGATTGCATTGGACGAGGCCTTGCCCGAGCCATCTCAACGAGTGCGCGTTGAGAGGCCCTAGCTCAGGCGAGTCGAAGGCTGCGAGTTCGCATGAGTTTGGGCACCGACCGTGACAGCGATCCCGAGCGTGCAGATGCCCACCAACGCGAACAAAGACCGCTTGTCGTCGACAATCACCGCATCTCTCGCGGCGGTGACAGCAATTCGCGCCGACGCTGTCAGGAGGTGCGCTCATGCACCATTATGCCAGCCAACTTGTTGACCTGTTACTGGTGCTTCTCGCCGCGTGGATGGTGCCGGCCACCATTTTTATTATCTACGTCTATTTCGCTCGCCTTAAGAATCCGGTCAGCGAGTCGGTCTTTGGACGCGTGGTCATCATATCCTTGTTCTTCATAACCACGTCGATCTGGCTCCCGATAATTCTGACCGCCATAGCCCTATCATTGATGGGTCATTTGTGGTTCCGCTTCAGGGGGCAAGTACGCAAGTAGCTCGATTTGCTAGAGGCGAAAAAGATGGAGTCGAATTAGAGCAGCCCCTCAGTAAACAAAAAAAGGGAAGCGAAGCAATGCCCGCGTTTCTTCCAGCTCTGACGATAGCTGCTATCAATTTGATAACAATCGCCACGGCCGCAGAATGGCGACCGCAGTTTCTCTCAGCGTGCCAAAACGGTTGCGCGCAGCATGGTGGCTTTTCGACGGACGCTTGCTTGCAGATTTGCAACTGCATGGCCTCAGAATTGGAAGCGAAATTTAGTACCGAGACTCTCGGCTCCATTGATCCCCCGAGCGCTGAGCAACTACGCCAAACTAATGAAATCAGAACGCTTTGCGTCCGGCTAGTACTAGGACGTTAGAGCTGTTGCCATTGGCATGGAGGTCATCAACTTGACCCTGACGTACCTCTCCGTCTTTCCTAGCCGCAAAATTGGCTGCGCCGGCTGTTCGAGCACGATATCGCGCCGACGGCGAAGCGGGTCACGATCCCAGTCAGCCGGCCGTTCTTCGAGACGCTATATCTCCGTTACGACGAGCGCTTCGTCTAGGCTCGTGCACGGAGACGAAGTCGCGCGAACCATGCTCCAGGAAGGTATGAGCCTCGCCACGCTGATGGACACGATGTTCTCCGCGCCGATAGCACATCGCGATGCCGTTCGATACGTCGCGAGTGCCTTAGATGACTTCGCCATTACACCAGAACTTGGCCCGGTCCGGCATCTTCGTTACCTGTATGATGATCAGCCCGGCTCATTTCGAGTCGTGATATGGAGATAGCCACGCCAACCGGTACGCTGTCCAGCAACGACCTTTGGCTTCGGCTGCCCGTCTAACCATGCTCTGCAATGCAACCGTGCTTCGACGATTAGCCGGAGCCCCTGCCCTACGTGCCGGCTTTGTAGGTCTTGATAGTGCCGACCGGTACGTCACAGCATCAAGGCGCCGCTGCAGCTCATCGACGCCCTTTCCCCCCATGGCCTGAGCCCAGTTGGCCGCGATGATCCAACTGCTCCCCCGCCCGTTCACGTCGGCGAAATTGCGAGATCGGTGACGCCGAGCGAGGCCTGAAATCTTGATTTCACTTGCGTCCTGCGTGCAGGATGGCAGCTCTCCCAAATCCGCGAGGGATCGACCTTCCGAGCACGAACGCGACGAAGAGCGACTGCAAGAAAGATTTTAGAAGCTAGCAATTGAATCCGGCGTGTGCAGAAAGTATTCGCAGTTGAGCGGCGCGAGGCGTGCGAAAAGGACACTATGCCTGTCGAAGTCGCGAGAGCCCAGCAGGACGAAAAGGTTCACATCCTTGCCGGCGGATGCCCATAGAGGCATCACGATCTCGATTTGGACGTATCGCGATTTGGCCGAGTTACCGTAGTTCCTTGCCGTAGTTATTTCTAGAGTTGTCCAAGGCTTGCGAAAAATGAACGTCTTCGCGAGGGTTTAGCGCCCACAGTTTGGAGGAGTGGATATCCGCGGACCACGAGTTATGATAGCTACCGCCCATTCAACCTGGCCAGGAGCCGACTGGTTGGCAAGGTTCGCGTTTGAACTCTCCCGGTACTGTGCCTGGATTTCCAATTGCCTGCCCCCGCCGGCCGGGTGTCGATGGACAGCTTCGCGGCGGGGTTCAAACCAATCGGACCACCATGTCGTCTAGCTCCAACGCCAGTATCGCCAAGAGAGCGCGCACGAAGGCTGAGGCGGATTTTGCCACCTGGCTCATGATGGCCAAGCTGGGTGCTTTCGATGACCTGCCGTCCAGCGCCCGAAGGTTTCTGACAAATTATCAAACCCGGCTCGAGACAATGAGCGAGGCCGAGTCCACGGCTCTAGCCGTTCGCGAGGTCTACAGCGCTTATTACAGCGAGATGGGAGGCATAGGCGCTGCGCCGGAACTAAAGGCTCGGACGCCTACGACAGAGGGCAAACTCGTGCGGTCCCAGAGACCGCCTGGACCTCAACCGGGTCAATCGGCTGTGCGCCAGTCGACGAGGCCAATGACCCGAAAATGCCTCCCAGCAATGCTGATTTTCGCGAGCATGGTGGCACTGGTTGTCGCCTTCGGATTTCTAGCGCAGTAAGATCGCCCGCGGAATGTGTGCAACGTCCGCTTTTGCCCCCATAGCGACCTAACTAGCGGAGATCGTGCACTTCGCATTTGGGCCAAAACGGAAGTCACCACCTCATTCGATCGTGTTGTTGGCACAGGAGATCCCGGGCGGCATTTCGACACCGAGCGCTTTTGCAGTTCTAAGATTGATGATCAATTCAAATTAAGTCGGCTGCTCAACGGGCACATCAACCGCTTGGCGCCTCGCAAAAGCTTCGCGACCTGATGGGCGCAGTGACGAAAAATGACGCTGAGACGCGACAATCTCCGAATCGAAGGGGAGGTCTGAAATTGGCCATTTCCGGACACCGGCATCACAACAAGACAGCCTATGCGGTCCTCACCGGCGCGGTGAGCGCCAGCGCCGCCACGGCATCCGCTATTCCCGCAGCATCTGCATAGGTAACCATGTGACCGGCATCCTCGACCAGATGCAGCACCGAGCTGGGCAACACCTCGTGCAGGCGGCGCGACTGGTCGGCCTCGATGAGCCGGTCACCCTTTCCATGCAGGATCCTAACGGGAGACCGGATGCCCTGATACTGGAGCTGCAACTGCGCGGCAGCTGGAATAAGGAACGCGCTCTCCTCGGCGGCCGCCCTCAACTGCTTGGGCCGGAGAGCCAACGAGAACGGAAATTCATTCTTGAATTTCGGCGGAATGGCACGCGGCGCGAACAGCGTGCGCATCAGCTTCGGCGTAATAGCCCACGATATGATCGGCGAGATAGTGTAGCGCATCAGATCCCCGAGCAGCGGCAGTGCCGGACCTGACATGAGCCAAAAATCCATCCGAAAGGTTGGAAAATAGTAGCCGGACACAAGCACGAGCCCACTCACGGCATAACCGCTTCGCAGCGCCAGCGCGATTGCCACCAGCGTTCCCCAGGAGTGGCCGAGCACCACGGGATTGCGCACTCCAAGCTGATCAAGAGCCTTCGCGAACAAGGAAGCTTGCGTTGTGGCCGTCCAGATGCGCGTGCGCGGACGGTCGCTGTAGCCAAATCCTGGCCGGTCGAAGCAAACGACGCGATAGTCTTGGGCCAGGCGGTCGACCAAACCGCTTAGGATGAGATCCTGAATCATGCTGCCGTTCCCGTGAAACAGGACCACGCAAGGGGCGGCGGTATCGCCCCGTTCAATATAGTGAAGGCGCACTCCGTCGCACTCGGTAAAGACGCCGATCGGGGGATTCTTTCGCTCCGCTGCCACCTGAAACGCGATGTTGCCGAGGATCAAAACGACAAGTCCTGCCAAAACGATCATCAGCACGGCTTCTGTTGTGGACATGGTGTCAACCTATATGCGCTATGGCGGGTACCTCGGATTGGCGGCACCGAGGCCGCTTAAGGCCGATGCTGATTCGGCTCCCTCGTTGTGAGCCGCGCTGCCCAGCCGAAAGCAAGCAACCGCGCGTGCGTGATCCGCGGTCGCTTCCATCCTTTGCCGCAGCGGATACGGCGCAGTTATCGTCCCGACAGAGCGGTGAGCTCTTGGGGCGGGTCGATGCGCCAGAACGGATAAGCCGCCAGTTCTTTCGAATGCAGCCCGACCATATCGAGCCGTCTGTTTGTAAACTCCGTAATGACGCCAAAAAATTCAGTCGGTGACTTGATCGTCGCAAGTCTGAGGCCGAATTCAAAAGCAAATTGCGCGTTGGCCGCGGCTATCTCAAGAAGCTTCGATTGATACGCCTGCATGTTTGCCGTCGCTAAAGCAACGCCTTTCGTTGGATCGCTATCCGTGATTCTCGGACTGAGGTCATCCGGTAAGGCATCCACCCGAGGCTCAATGAAAGGAACCTCGTGTTTAGAGTCATCATAAAGGCCAAGGGGCGGTTCAATCGAGACTGCCGCAACAGAGCGAAGTAAATCCTGTTTCGGGCTTCGAACAATGGCCTGCTTGTTCTGTTGGGCCCGCGCGGCCATTTTCGGATTCCGGGCGCGCTTCGGCGCTGTCGCCGGCTTGCGTTTGCTCATCTGACACTCCAAGAAAATGGGGGGCGACCACAACAAACATTTCTGAAAGGACAACAGGCTTTGTGACGTGGCGTTCCAAGCCCTGTGCATTGTTGGAGTCCCGCATGAACTGAGATCAATCGGACGGTCTGCGCTGTCGAGGATGATTTTAGGTAGCAACTCCAACCAACAAACGTCTAGCTGGCGATCTTCCAGACCTATGCTCAACGGCGTCAGTCTGAGAACGATCAGGCCTCCGCGCGTTGCGCTCTCCGAAGAACCGCTTTATCGCCGACGTTCTCATCACGGACGTCAAGCCGCCCGGAGACATCGACGGATGGCACATACCGAACGTTGCCGAGCGGATTATCCCAAAGTCCCGTTGATCTATGCGACCTGTTTCTCGCGGGTCGCGCCCAGCGCTGGCGGATAGAGGCCGGCTTCGGCGCCGCCAAGCGGTCCGGACGCTCGGCGACGTGCTCGAGGACAACCTGAGCGCCCTGTGAAGCCAGACTACCCACCGAGCGAATGCTCGAGGAAGAAGCGCAGCATTTCCCTCGTCGCATCCGGCCCTTGCGGATCAGTGTAGGACCCGGCGGGGCTGCCGCCTGACCACGCGTGTCCGGCGCCATCGATGGTCCAATGTTCGGAGATCGCCCGACCGGCCCCATCGATCAGGACGGTGCGAGTGTAGGCATGGCCGTGGGGTACGCGTCCGCACGACATCGAATGCGCCCGCAAAGAAGACTGGCGACCCCTCTTCGGCGAAAGCCATGGCCTGCTCCGCCGAAAGTGAGAATGCATTTTTTTCCGGATGGTAGTCGATGTATCCTGAGGCGGCCTGCCCGGACAGCCATTCGCGCAAGTAACGCTCATGCAGTCCGGTCTTCTTCGCAAGCTCGGACGGAGTGATCACGGCACCATCCGCCATCGCCTTGTAGAGCCCGAGGCGATCGCCGAGCAGTATGCTTGCACCGCCAAGCGAGATGCTAAGGTCGCCGACCAGCTTTCCTACCAGCGCGTTCAATTTTTCGACGTTTGGTTCACGCATTTCAGCTTCCTCCTCTTGAGAACAACCCAGCCTTTCAAACTAGCGTGGGATGACCGGCAGATTGCGAGTGAAGGAGTTCACGTTTCCACGAGTGGCCTGCGTCGCTCGATATCAGCTTTGGGTCATCGCGTCTGTCGTTCGGCAGTCGAGCGGCTTCCGCTCGGCTCCCGCGCGGCCAAGCAGCGGCGGCACCTGCCAGGGGCAGCCAAAACTCGTGGTACTATCAGAATTGCCTCAGCCGCGGATCATCGCGTAGATGCTCCAGGCCAAGCGATTATCCGGGCATCGGTTTCGAACGTATGTAGCTGCCCAAGCTTGGTTGGCTCAGTTCGTCTTAGCGAACTTGTACGTTCCCTTCTTGTGGCCAATGACCTGACTGACGCCTTCGAAGTTGCTCTTAAGTGGGTCTATGGTGACGACGAGCGCAGCCTGGAGACCTTCAAATTTCCCCGTTCCACCAGTGATGTTGCAATTGTTGGGGGATCCAGGCATCCAGTCGCACTGCTCGAACAACTGATCGCCGTCCTTGTCGACGTAAGTACAGTATCCGTGAATCTCCGCCGTCTTTGCCGACGAATCCGTAAGGCGGCTCAGCTGGCAGCGTCCACCCATGTTGTTGAGTACAGGGTTTCCAGCCTCGTTCGAGGCTGCCATGGCTTGGTTGATAAAAACAAACTCTTTGCCGCCGCCGATGGACATTGGCTTGGGCGCTGGAATCGGCGTAGCGGTGAATATGACTGAGACCGAACCTTCCGGCGGCACGCTCTGAGCAACGACGCTCGAGCTGGTCAGAATGGCAACCAGCAAAAACGATGCGATGAGTACACGATTAATAGCCATCGTTCCCTCCCTTTATGATGGCGCAGAGAACTTATGCGAGCGAGCAGGCTATGCCCTGAGCAACGCTCCAGCAAGAGTTACAGACCAAACAAAGAGTAGCACGGTGTCGCAGGCGGAGCTCAGCAAGCAAAGGTGCGTCAGTAGAGCTGATCCACTCGAAATTTTTGGGCGGGCACATCCGCCGCGAATGAACATTTCCGGTCGGGTCCATTCGCGTCGGTGTTGGCCGGAGCTAACGTAACAGCCGACCTTGCAAAATCGGCCCAACAGCTGACATTCGAGGTGTGAAGAGGCCGTCGACCCAGCAAGCGAATAGGCTTGCTTGCTATTCCCGAACCCCTCCCTTCCTCAGCCCATCGAGAATGTCGTCGATCTCTTGACGAAACTGCGGGTTCGTTGACATTGAGTAAACAAGATCACGGTACCAATGGATCGTGAAGTCTGGTCGCAGTTTGTTCAATTCAGTCAAGCTCCGCTGTGCCTGTTCCAATTGCCCCGTGGCTCCATAAGCCGAAGTCAGATCGACATAAGCGTACATGTGCGAGTTGTTCAAATTGACCGAGCGCCCGCATTCCTCGATAGCTTCTCCATATTGGTGCAGGTGCAAGTGTGCATGGCAGAGCCAGAAGTGCCATTGGAAAGCAAAAGGATCTCTGGGACTAAGACGGAGAGCCAACTGGACCGGAGAGAAGGCTTCGCGCGCGCGCCCGGAGGCGACGAGTGCAATTGCTTTAGCAGCGTAGGCAGCTGGATTATTTGGATCAATTTCGAGCGCGGCATCGTATTCAGCCAATGCCTCCTCAGGACGTCCAAATAGAAGAATGGTTCCCTTGGTCGTATGAGCACTCGCGCTTGCCGGGCTTTTGGACAGAACTCTGTCGATGAGGTCGATCGCCTGTTTTTTGTCTTCAACAACGGACGTAGACCATCGGTTGTTCACACCAGCGGCTAGACACCGCGCTTTGCCAATCATGGCCTCGACGTTGTCCGGATCGAGGCGCAGCGCGTTATCGAATAGGTCCTTTGCCTGGCCATTTTGGACCTTCGACTGCGGCCCATAGAGCTTTGCCCAGCCGCGCATCGTGAAGTCCGTAGCGTCTGGATTTCTCGATCGGTCCACTTCGCTGCGACGGCTTTCGGCTTGGATCAGTTCGATGTTAAGCGAACGAGCGAGCCGCGCCGTGATCTGGTCCTGCAAGGCGGCGAGGTTCGTACGGTCGCCGTCGAAACGATCGGACCAGACGTCCCGAGCGCTCGCGATATCCGTAAGTGATACGTTGACCCGAACCTGATCCCCGTTGCGCCGCACCGCGCCCTGGACCGCCCAGCGGATGCCAAGGTCCTTGCCGAGCGTCCTGAAGTCGATCTGCTTGTTCTTGTATGTAAACGCCGTTCCGCGTCCGATAACGAACGCGCCGGGCATTTGCGCGAGGTCGGTCGTCAGGTCGGTCGTGATGCCGTCGGCGAAATAGTCCTGCTCCAGATCATTGCTGACGTTTGCGAACGGCAGAATGACAAGTGACAAGCGGGGAGCAATGTCGGGCCGGGCCGTAGCTTCCCTCTGCGTCTGTTGCTTGTCCGGAAACACGTCGGTGCGAAGCGTCTTCCACACAGTCCAATAGCCGACGAGGCCACCCGCGATCGCACCGATAGCCGCGATCGAAGCAAGCGCCCCGCCAATCAATCGCATTCGCACCCGGAGGCGACCCTTAAAGCGCGAGCCGATGCCGGTTGGTCCGGAGGCTCGTCGTCGGATGGCGTTTCGTTCAGTGGGTCACTATCGGATACTGGTTTATTCGGTCGGTCGCTGGAGACTTCAGAGTCTGTCACCATTGCCTCCCCGCACGGGCCAAACGCCCGGATGCTCGAACCTAGCAGAGTTTTGTGGCTTTGCGTTGGTCAAGGTTGCTGACTGAGTTCATGGCGCTTACAAGTTGTTGCAGTGATGCTGAATGGACGTCCGGGGTCAAAAGCAGCGGTGGACGCCAAGTTGGATCGGCGTCCGGTTTGGCCCTGACAGCCGACATGACATGCGCTCAATTCACCTTCGGGTAAGGGCCAACTGCGGAAATTGCTCAGATCGTCTCATTGCGGAAACCAGCCCGCCGCAGGCCGTTCTCAAATCGTTTGAGACCATCGCGTTCTCGCGGGCGCCGGACCGGTCTTAGGATTTGCCTAACCATGATGAAGTAGAGGTCCCGCGCGAGTGATGCCGCCGATTTGACTAATCGAGAAGCCGCACTCGTTGGAACGGCGCAACCCGATTCATAGCTAAGCTAGGCCTGGTTCTCGCTTGGCGAAAATGCAATGCGTCCCATTTTGGCCTTGTGCCTTTTGATCGCCCTGTGCGGCGTTGCGAACGCGGCGCCGGCGCACCACGCCCACCGGCACGCTGTGGTTCGCTCCAATCAGGGCACGTTCGCACCGGGCTCCGCCTCGAGCTTTGCCTACGCGCCACTTCGCCAGCCGCTCCAAGACCGGTCCGGCACCCCGGACTGCGACAAACCTTAACCGTATTTCGGCGCTTGTCAGGGATATGCGCCTGGCGAAAAGAAGCAATTTCTCGATGGTGTGAGACAAGGTGGTTAGATCGCTCAAACATATCGGATGATCTTAACAACTGCGATCGCTGAAGGGCAAACGAAGGTCTCACCGACGTCAGCAACTGGTCAATCGCGTCGGTCGGGCGCTCGGCTAACCGCTTCCGGTCTATCCCGATAACCGGACAACATGAAAGCTCGCCGGGCTTCGGATTCGGGCCAAGAGGCGACATCACTCGATTACCTCATCGGCACGGCCGAGCAGCATCGCTGGCATTTGGAGGCCGAGCGCTTTCGCGGCTTTGAGATTTATGACCAACTCGAATTTGGTAGGCTGGTAAAAAGGGATGTCTCCGGGATTGGGCGCCTTTTAGAATCATAGCGACAAGGCTGGCGAGGCGGCGATAGACGTCCACCTGGTTGATCGAGTAAGCCATCAGTCCACCAGCGTCGGCAAATTCGCGGAGCGGATAGATTGTTGGGATCCGGCTCTTCGCCGCCAGTTCAACAATCATCGCGATATAGGCAGCGTGCTCAGGTTCTTCAGATATCATGAGCGCATCCGTTCGATCTTGTTCAGCGACCTGAAGACGCGCTCATACTCTGCCTCGTTAAAGGCGTTGCCCAATATAGCCGGTGACAACGCAATGCCCGCTCGTTTAGCCGCCTCCCGCGCCGCCGCACCTCTCGCATCCTCCCAGAATGGTCGTGATGCAAGGTAACCGACGGTGGACAGCTTCTGCATCGCCTCGACCAGCAGCCCCATACGTTTCCCAATAATGTCTAGCGCCTCCGGCGATAGTAACGCCTGTGATGTTGCCGCCCGGCCGCCCGATGTTTGCTACAAGTCCCAAAGCAACCGGATCGATGACTATCGTCACAATCGGGATGTCGTCGTCGCCATCTTAAAGTCCAACGATAGACGACCCCCCACCGCTAAGATCAAGTCGGGATTTGTGCTGACGACATCGCGCGCAAGTGCGGGATAGCGATCGGTTCGCCCTTCCCCAGAGTACCTCTCCACTCCGAGGTTTTTGCCCTCAACGTAGCCAAGACGACCTAGCTCGTCGAAAAACGCGCCGTACCACGGTGGACCGCTCACGGTCATTCTGCTGACGTTGCTCGCCGACTGAACGAAGGCCATCCGCTTCATCTTCGCCGATTGCTGCGCGCGGGCCGCAAGCGACCACGTCGCGGCCGTGCAGCTGAAAAGCGTGATGAAATCGCGCCGTCGCATATATCCCCCTGAGGGAACACTTCATCGGCGCCTCAACCCTAGCACCTTGCGACGACGGGTGGAAAGAAACAGTCAGTTGACCAGCACGCTGCGACCCGATGTCCGCTAATGGAATGGTCCGGCCGTGCTGCGGCCCTGCCAGTACGAGAAGCTGGCAAGGGGCGCCCAAGACAAGGAGCACGCCATGTCTCAGAAACTCGACGCTTCGCCCGCCGTCATCGGCATCGATATCGGCAAGAACTCGTTCCACATCATTGGTCAGAATCAGCGCGGCGGCATCGTGCTGCGGCAGAAGTGGTCGCGCGGCCAGATGCAAACGCTGCTCGCCAACCTGCCGCCGTGCTTGATCGGCATGGAGGCCTGCGTCGGCGCGCATCACCTCAGTCGCAAGCTGCAAATGCTTGGCCACGACGCCCGCTTGATGCCGGCGAAATACGTGCGCCCCTATTCGAACGGACAGAAGAATGACTTCCGAGATGCGGCAGCCATCGCCGAGGCGGTCCAACGCCCGACCATGAAGTTCGTCACAACCAAGACCGCCGACCAGCTCGACCTGCAGCCTCTGCACCGCGTGCGCGAGCGATTAGTCGGTCAGCGCACCGGCGTCATCAATCAGATCCATGCGTTCCTGCTGGAGCGGGGCATCGCCGTGCGGCAAGGCCTGCGCTCCCTGAGGTCCGAGTTGCCGGCTATCCTCGCGACGCGCACCGATGTGCTCTCGCCTCGCATGTTGCGCATCATCGAGAAACTGGCGGGCGACTGGCGCCGGCTGGATGACCGTATCGAGGACCTCTCCAGCGAAAACGAAGCATTGGCCCGTCAAGACAAAGGCTGCGAGCGACTGATGACGGTGCCCGGCATTGGCCCGATCATCTCTCGAGCGCGATGGTGGCTGCGATCGGCACTGGAGACGTGTTCTCGAAAGGCCGCGACTTCGGCGCCTGGCTTGGACTGGTGCCGAAGCAGATATCGACCGGCGACCGCACGATCCTCGGCAAGACATCAAGGCGCGGCAATCGCTACCTGCGCGCGCTGTTTGTGCAGGCCGCGTGGGTTGTGCTGGTCAAGGTCAAGGGTTGGGAGCGCTATGGCCTCAAATCTTGGATCGAAGCCGCCAAGAAACGATTGCACCACAACGTGCTGGCGATTGCGCTCGCCAACAAGCTCGCCCGGATCGCCTGGGCGTTTCTCAACAAGGGACGCGCCTTCGAGTGCGTCAACACGGAAGAGACGGCGTCCCGAGCTGCCTGATCCTCGCACCGTGCTCGGGGCCGTCAAGGCGCGGCCTGACCGCGGTAGAGCAAGACGTCAGGACAGCACGACGGCCGGCCTTGACGGCCCTTGTGCGCGGCGCGTCTGCGCGCGCAGGCCGGGACAAAGGAACGACCGCCAGGCACGAACTAGGGAACAGCACGAAGTGAGGTGCGATCGATGACGTAACCAACATCCCTTACCCGCCGAGGCCTGCGAGAGGAATGAGACAACGATGGAGGACCGGTCTTCCCGGCGCATGCGAACACTGGTGACCCGAATGGCCCGTTCGAGGCCTGTCCGCTAGTTAGCTCGAATGCGCGCTGATATCCATGATGGCCCGGAGCACAACACGCTCCAATCAGAGGCCGGATACATTGATGCAAGACCGCATCTGCCAGGTTGACGAAACCTCTTGCAACGCGCGGCCGGACCATACATCCGGGTCAAAAGCAGCGGTGGACGTCAAGTTGGATCGACGTCCGGTTTGCCCCTGACAGCCGACATGACACGCGCTCAATTGACCTTCGGCTAAGGGCCACTACCGGACTCATGCACCGCGGCAAATGTATTGCTACTCGATTGTCTCTCCGTAGGATGGGACCACAGGCTGGCGGGGTAAAATGATCTCTTTTCGAAGGTTGGTGACGGGGATTGTCGAAGCAATGGCGGGCCGACAGGCGACGGTCGCCGATAATCGATTCGAATCAAGCGTTTAAGTGACGTGAAAGACGGCTTCGCCTACAGGTTGTCGTCGTAGCGCTGCAGATTGCATGCGAAAAGCGCGACGGAGGCTGAGACACTGTCATGACATGGCCCCTGCCGTATCCAAGGCGCGGTGATGTGATGGGTATTCTATTCATCGTCGTTCTGCTGTGCCTTATCGCTTTCAGCTTCTATTGGTTTCCAACTTCTAAGCCGAATAACGGCTTCGGTCCGGATTGGGATTGCACCCCTGTCCCTAATGGCCAACCGATTTGCATCAAAAAGCTAGGTCAGTGAACGCGGTTCGCTGACGGAATTAGACATGCAGATGTCCGATGTGCGCCATAAGCTGCGTTCGTCAGAAGTAGAAGCTGGCAGCGACGCTCTGCATCGCAGCAATCAGCGACGAGCCGGCAAATCTTGACTGCGCGCGCGCTGGTCAATGGCGGCGTTCTCAACATCATAGTCGAACAGCCATCTGCGGAATGCGGAG
Source organism: Bradyrhizobium sp. CAR08 (assembly GCF_052871955.1). Taxonomy (NCBI): domain Bacteria; kingdom Pseudomonadati; phylum Pseudomonadota; class Alphaproteobacteria; order Hyphomicrobiales; family Nitrobacteraceae; genus Bradyrhizobium; species Bradyrhizobium sp. CAR08. Next base: position 185,649 of record NZ_JBIXJX010000006.1, on the reverse strand, counting down.
GAGTTTGCGACCTCGCGATCGCGTTGTTCGAGGTCTTCATATTTCGAATCAAAACGCAGTCCATTTTTCCGTGCCTCGGCCTGAATGACGTCAGTCCGGACACGGCGCATTTTTTCGTACTGCGGCAAAATGGCCGGCACCTCGACCGCATCTCGTCCCTCAAGAAGGACAGCCAGAGCGATGCCGTCTTCGATCGCCTGGTTGCCGCCCTGCCCCAAATGCGGAAGCATGGCGTGGGCGGCGTCACCCAATAGCGCGAGCCGCCCATTCGTCCACGATTGCAGCGGCTTGCGGTCATACAAGCCCCACCAAAAGCAGCTCTGCACCGCTTCAAGCAGTCTCACGACAGGCGCGTCCCATCCGATGAAGGACGACGCGAGCTCGTCGCGGTCTCCGATCGCGGACCAGGATTCGGCCTTGGCGTCGGCGCTAGGGACAAAGCCGACATAGTTCAGCATCCGGCCAGCGCGCACCGGAAATACAATGAAGTGCTTTCCGTCCCCCATCCAAACCTGATGGGCTGCCTCTCGCCATCCCGGAAGTTTGTCGCTGGCAATCAAACCGCGATAGGAGCGGACACCGGAATATTCCGGTAGCGTCGGCTCAACCACATACTTCTGCAAGGCAGAATGTATGCCGTCCGCAGCGATCACGACATCGGCTTCGATGGTTTCCCCATTCGCGAATTTCAATCGCGCTGCGACCACGCTCTGCTCGAATCCGATGCAGCGATAGCCGGCTTGAATGGATTCTCGGGGAATGCTTGCCGCGAGCACATTCAGCAAATCGGCTCTGTGCATGCCATACATGCCATTCCAGCCGCTGGAGTCGGTCGTGACAACAGAGCCGACCCTGGTGCCGTCGGAGCGGCAGTATTGTGATGCATCGCCGATCTTGGCACCGATCTTGGCCAGAGCCGGTCCCAGCCCCATTCGCTCGAGTTGCCGCAGCGCGTTCGGAAAGATCGACAGGCCGGCACCGATCTCGCCCAGCGCATCGGTCTGCTCGAAAACCATGACGTCGATGCCCCTTCGACGCAGGGCACATGCTGCGGAAAGACCGCCTATTCCTCCACCGACGATGGCGGCCCGAAGCTTCATTTGAACCTCCCCCGTATCCCGAGGCCGCACTACCTTGCTACATTTTTCAAATCGACCACGCGGCTGATCTGCTCGATGCCCGTTCGCTGCCGTTCAATGGCCGCGGAAAACTCACGGGGCGTGCTGCCGAGGACTTGTGCGCCACTTGCCTCAATTCGTGAGCGGACCGAGGGATCGGCGGCCACCGCCTTCACGTCCTCGGCAATCTTGTCGCGCAATGCTGCCGGCATGTCGCGCCAGCCGAACAGACCTGCAAGACCCTCAATTTCCATTTCAGCAAAGCCGGACTCAGCAACCGTCGGCACGTCGGGCAAGCTTGGTTGGCGTCCAGGACTCGTGACGGCAAGTATCCGCGCCTTGCCGGCAACGACGGAAGCTCTCACCGACAGCAGGGCGTGGGAAAGGATTTGGATGCGTCCCTCGCCAAAATCCGCCTGCTGGGCCGAGGCGTCCCGATAGGGGATGTAGATCTGCTTGAGCCCGTGCCGCGCCAGCATTGCCGCGAACACGAAGTGTGGCAGGCTCGGACCCGAACTCCACGACAATTCACCGGGCTTCGCTCGGGCCAGTTCGGCCAGCTCCTGTAGCGAGCGCACTGGGAGGCGGTCGTGGACCGCGATGACCAGGATGGAACTAGCCGTCGAGGCGATCGGTACCATGTCCCGGGACGAATCGTAGGGAAGTGAGTCCTGCAATAGCGGGCTCACGGTGACCATCGAGGCGGTCCCATAAAGAAGGGTGTGATCGTCCCTGGCGTTTGCAAACGCGCCGCCACCGACGACGGCATCGGCGCCGGGCCGGTTCTCGACGATGACGGGCTTGCCCCAACGCCTACTCAAACCGTCAGCATAGAAACGCGCGCTTACATCGTTGGCGGAGCCTGCGGCAAACGGTACAATGATCTTCACAATGCGCACTGGCCAAGCGTCGTCTCCACGACAGGTGGACACAGTCGCCGGGGTGGCTCCGGCAAGAAGCATCGTGAGGCCGACGACATTTCGAAGGTTTCGCAACCCCATTGGCTTCTCCTGAGGCAGCCTTGAAGGAGAATTTCGAAAAGTGTCTTGAAACGCCATGTTGCCACCATATGGATGGCACCGCGTTCGCAATTGAGCCGCTCCCAGTAGAGCATGGCTGAGGGATCACTGTCCTGAATTATGATGTAATTAGCCTGAAACTTCCGCTCTATTCCTTCAGGCACTCGCCGCGAGCGACGTCGGGGTTCATGCATTGGCACAAGGTGCACTAGTCAAATCCTGAGTTTCTGCTTGTCTGGGGCGCGCCTTGCCGATCTTTCCGGCCCCCAAGCTTCCAAGATTGGCGAGAACGTACAGGCCTCGGCGCGGCATCAGCTTCGCCGGGGCCACCGACGCGGAGATAGTCCAAGACGATGAACGCAGAGGCAGATCGGCAAGGAGGTTTGGAGTTGGGTCGCCGCTGGGCAGAGCATGCCTCGGCGCATGAGCTTGCACCATGGTGAGCGGGTCGTTTGGTGATCTCAGCCAAATTCTGCCACCGGACGCATCTGATCAGCTCGTTGGCGGCTTTCGCGAAGGCGTGTTGCGCGTCTGGCGCGGAGCTTAGGACGAGCTCAGCACAAGGGCGCCTGGATGAGACCAAGCGCCCTTGCACCCCCATCATCGGCTGATCCAAGGTGTGAGTTCTAAGAAATCGTTGGGCGAGCCGAGGAACGCTGGATTACCGAGCGAATCAATATTCGAACCTCTTGTTGCAACTGAGGCGGACGCGCGTTTAACTGCTGTCGCCGCTTACGTCAATTCTAGTGACCGACCTTCTAAAGGGATCTTCACCATCGAGCTTTTTCACGAACGACAGCTCACCATGATGTATGTGAGTGTTCGCGGCGCTCTCGCGTCTGATGACCCGCAGAAGGCTAATGGCCAGCAGCCTCGTTTCCAAGCTCGCGAAACGTCCGATCGGCAGGAGCACGCCGCCAAGCTGGAAACCGCAATGGTTCGGCGGAGTACGTCCTTGGAGATTATCGGCCCGAAAAGGTGGCGCGGCTGCCTCTCTAGAGTTCTGCTTTAGGGAAATTTAATGGATCGTTGCCGACGTTGAGTTTATTGTTATCGTCGCGGCGACACGCATCTGGTTGCTATCAACCGGGCCTGCTCGGTTGGCAGTCCCTTCACGGGAGGCCGATGCTAAAAGGTTGCATGATTGCTGCTTTCGCGCTGTCTTTTCTGAGCCTGTGGGATCATCAATATCAAATGGCAAGTATACTGACGAGGCTATCGCGATGGCAAAGCACATCACGCGTTCGTTCGGCGTCTGACGTTCAGAGTTCCTGGGGCAGTAAACGCCGGAAAGTGTTCGGATTGCGGATCGAAATTGCGATCCGGGCTGCGCATAGATTCGCGGAGCACCTGATCTGCGTGACATGCGAAGCGCGATTTTACGTCGTGCCGAGACGGCCGCTTGCCACCGCGTTCATTCGGCAATGAAAAGTACAGGTGATTTCGTCAGGGGTTGCCGAAAATAAGCACGCTTTTCGAGGTGTTATTCTCCGCTTGCGGTTGCCCGATCCCCGTTGGGTGGCGTGCGGACGAATCATGCTTACGGCAACGGAGTTCGATCACTTAGCGAATGCCCTCGCTCAGAGGAAGCCGCGCCGATGGCGGCTAGACCAAAGAAGCAGCTGCACTGACCTTTAGTTGAGGTGCCGTTCTTTTGAACCTTGGCTTGAATTGCGGGACTCACGTCAAAGGGCAGTGGCGATGAAGGGCCGCCCATCACAACATGGAGCGATTGTAGCTATCGTCGCTCACCAGCGGCAGCCGCAACGGATTAATGGTTGACAGCCTTAGCCGCACCAAGCCAGCCGATCGGCCGGTGATATCGCGGAGGCAAAGAGATGTTTCCAGCGAAACTTGCGGCGTTGTTGTTTGGCTCAGCGTTGCTACTGACGCCAGCACTCGCACGTGATGATGGCCGATACGACCACTCTCCGCTGAAGTCATGGTTCGAAAGCTTGCAGAGCGAATTTGGAAAGTGCTGTACCGATGCCGACGGATACATAGTGTCCGACGCGGATTGGGAGTCCAGTCGTGGGCGTTACCGCGTCCTCATTGACGACGAATGGGTGATCGTACCTGATGGCGCGGTCATCACACAACCCAACCGTTTCGGCCGCACAATGGTCTGGAGGCACTACATCGACGGCCATCCGCGTGTCCGATGCTTCATGCCAGGCAACATGACTTGATGCGTTTAGAAGGTAGTCCGCTTCGGGCGAAAATGGGAACACAATGTGAGCAACACTGGTCCGCCAAACCCCACCGAGCGGGCCTAACCGAGGCATGCCGCGACTTCGCTGATGGGCCAGCTACGGCCCTAGACCATGAGAAGCTGGCGCCGGTCGCCCAAACTGGCTCTTGTGCATCAGGCCAGCTCATCGAGGAGTGCCCTGCCCTCGATGAGATCGCGCGTGTCGAAACCTTCGGTGAAGCTGCCGAGCACCGGCGCCAGTAGGGCACGCGCCTCGTCGATCTTGCCAGCTTCGCGCCATAGCCGGGCAAGTCCCTTCGCCGCGCGTAGCTCCCACATCCGCGCCGACTGCGCCGTCGCAAGCGTGAGCGCTCGCCGGAATTTTACCTCGGCATTCACCTTGTCCCCTTTTGCAAGCGCAAGTTCGGCGGCAAGCCGGTGTAACTCCGCCTCATACCAGCGTTCGTCCGTGGCCCGCACCAGGCGTAGTCCCTCGCCGAGCTGTTCCTCCGCTTCCGACCACCGACCGGCTTGCAGACAAATCTCGGCCAGGATTGATCTCTTGTAGGGATGCTCGACCTTCTGCTCCGTCGCGACGAGTTTAGCCAGCGCGTCACGCATCAGCTCTATCCCACCTTCGGGTGCGCCGCGACAAGCCCGTGTCCAGCCTTCGAAAAGGCGCATCTGCGCGCGGTACACGACCCCTTTCTTCGCCGCAAGATCGAGCAGCCTAGCAACGTTCGCCTCCACGGCCGCACAATCTCCGCACATATGATGCAGATAGCAACCGTTGCTAAGTGCCATTGCATAGTAGAACTCTGAACCCTTCCTTGAAGCCGCAATGGCTTCTGCGGCTAAAGCGTGCCCCTGGTCCGGAAATCCAAGCACGAACATGGTCCATGCCAAGTATGTCAGTGGCCAAGTGGGATACTGGCCGTGCGAGTAACGATTGACGCGCCCATGGTCTACGTTATCGATGCGCAGCGACTCTTCCAAATGTTGGCGACCGCGAACAAGATCACCCAGCAAAAATGCTGTGCTGCCAATCAAATACTCTGCCACCTTCAGCGCTGAAGCATTCTGGTCAATCTGCGCAACCTCCATGAACTCGCTCGCATAGAGCTCGGCATCATGAAGCTTCGGCCGATTGAACGCACCGACAAACTGACCATACATGACTTCCAAGAGCCGATCGGCGTCGCCAATCTCCTCACATAGTGCGCGGGCACGCCTATAGCTGATCTCAGTCTGCAGTGAGCCCGAGCCACGGAGGGCGCGATACACCGCGCCGAGCGACATCTGCAGGTCAAGCTCAGTACGCTTCCGCGCCTGGTCGGGCAGTTGCGGCACAAGTGCAACCGCCGCGGTCAAGGCGTGCTCAGCCTCGACGTAATTGGAGCGTTCGCGCGCACGCGTCCCGGACCGCTGCCAATAGGCGATCGCGCGATCGTATATGCCGGCGGCCGCGTAGTGGTGTGCCAGCAGTTCGGGCTCCGCTTCTGCAATCTCCGGGAATTGCTGCTCAAGTACGTCGGCGGTCCGCGCATGCAGTTGCTGTCTGGAGGTGAAGAGCAGGGTTCCATAGGCGGCGTCCTGCACCAGCGCGTGCTTAAAGACGTAGCTGTTTTGAGGGGGCAAGCCGCGGCGGAACAGTAGTCCCGCGTGAACCAACGCATCCAAGGCTGCGGTCAGTGCGTCTCGCTTCGGTGGCAAGACAGCTGTCAGGAGGGCCTCGCTGAATTCGCGGCCCAGCACCGCCGCCACTTGCGCGACTTCCTTCGTCCCGGCTGTCCGGTCCAGCCGCGCAACCAGGGCGTCCTGCAGTGTCACCGGAACCGAGAGCTGCAGTCGCCCGGCACGCCCGCAAGTAGTTTCGCCGTCGGCCAAGCCGGCCTCGAGTACCGCTTTGGTCAGCTCCTCGATGAAAAGCGGCACGCCGTCCGCTTTTTCAACGATCTGTTGAATTATTTCCGCCGGCAGCGCTTCGGTAGCAGCAAACGCACCAACCATGTCAGCTGCCTGCGCTCGGCTTAGCCGATTGAGCGTAAGCATGGTTAGATGGGGGCGGCCGCTCCATGGCGGTACGTAGTCGGGTCGGTAGGTAATCAGGATCAGGACCCGAGATTCCTGCACACGATCCATCGCGGCCATTATTAAGTCTGCGCTTGAAGCATCGATCCAATGCGCGTCTTCCACCACGATCAGCACCGGCTTCCGGGTCGCCAACCCAAGCATTCGATCGACCAATGCTGTCGCCGTTCTCTGCTTAAGGCTCTCTGCCGACAGCTCCAGCTTCGGATAGTGCGAAGCAACAGGGATCGATAGCAAACCTGCAAACAGCGAAGCGTTCTCGGGCACTGCCTGTCCAGATTCGGTCAACATCTGCTCGAGCTTGTTCAATTTAATCGCCGGCGGATCAGTTGGCAGGAACCCGGCCGCCTGTATCAACTGGCGCGCGAAGGGATATAGCGCGCTGGTCGCGAAATATGCCGAGCATTGGCACCGCAACCGTGCATGCGGCAGGTCCGCTATTCGCTCGATGAGCGCCTCGGCAATCCGCGACTTGCCGATGCCAGGCTCCCCACAGAGCAATACGACCTGGCCGTCACCTTGCTTCGCCTGCTCCCAGCGGCGCAGCAATAAATTGACCTCTTCCTCGCGACCGATCAGCGGGAATGGCCCGCCAGGATGCAGCGCCTCAAAACGACTCTCGGTCAGACGCTCGCCGGTCACTCGCCACGCCTGCACAGGACGGGCGACGCCTTTCAGCTGGTGGACACCAATGTCTTCGTAGGTGAAAAAGCCAGCGACCAGCCGCTGTGTGCTGGAGCTGATCACTAAGGTATTGGGGGCGGCCAGTGACTGTAGCCGCGCAGCAACATTCGGTGTTTCACCGACAATCGCCATTTCCTCGCGTGCGCCACCCGCACCCATCTCGCCTGCCACCACGAGCCCGGTGTGCACGGCAAGGCGGACACTGAGCTCGATACCGAATTTCTTGGACAAGTCTCGATTCAGCAGCACGACCGCCTCGACAATATCCAGCCCGGCACTCACCGCACGTTGGGCGTCATCCTCATGCGCACGCGGAAGACCGAAATAGACCAGCAGACCGTCTCCAAGGTATTTCGCGAGATGGCCGTCGTAGCGGTCAATGACGGCGACGCAAGCTGCTTGATAGGCGAGCAGTAGTTCTCTCAGCTGTTCGGGATCGACAGTGCTGGAAAGAGCGGTAGAATCGACGAGATCGCAGAACATCACGGTCAGCTGACGACGTTCCGCCTCGGATGTGCTCGGAGCCGGAATTGCCGCTAAGGGCTTGGTCCGCATGAGCGTGGCGATCGCCCTGAGCAGACGCTTGCGGTCTCCTAGCCTTGCAATCCCGAGATCTTTCAGATCGCTGTTACTGAGATCGGGCAGCAGATCAAAATCGACGCCGCTCTGTGCGAACGTTTCGGCATATCGCCCGAGTCCGAGATGCTCAAGCCAAGCTCTTACGTCATGGCTCATCGTCGTGTCCTCAGTGCACCCAGGGCGTCTTAAGTTTCCCAACTAGCTACTGAAGCGGACGAACCTGGCTCCGTGGATGAGCAATCCTATCTCATACGATGTCACCTGTGGGGACAGTTTTCGGCCATAATTCTGCTCATTAGCGAGATCGGAGTACGTCCCGACGCACGATAGGCCGACGCGGCTGGCCTCTTTCGTGTCCTCGCAATTGAGCAGCGCACAAGCAAAACCGCACGCCACGGCCGCGCGACAGAAATGGTTACCTGCGTTCCTTCCCATAAGCGCAACTCCACTAAGACGTTGCTGGCAAGCCTAAAGCCATAGCTCCCAAAAATACAATGTCAGAAGTGGGTTCAATAGCGTCTGTCGCGCGATACGCGAGCTGGTTCCGCTCTGCTCGTATGAACGGACAGCCCGAGGACGCCCTCGCTTTCGCATACGTGCGAACAAGCGAACTTCAGTGAGATGCCATCAAACGGATGGGGTGATTGTGCCGGCGCCCTAACCGACCGACGATCGCGGCGCTGGTCGTCGATGCACCCTTTGACTACCCGCCAGCTTCTCGGCGGCGACGCTCGTCTAATTCTGCGAAGGTAACGATACCCTGCGCGCACCGCGGCACCTCGTCATAGGTCTCCGGAAATGTGGAGGAGCTTGTCGCCTGTCCTGGGATACCAAACTGGTTGAGGCTCCGGAAGCAAAACGCCGTCGGCTTTAAACGATCGCGGGTCGGTCATCATTCACCGCGTCAACAACCTTCCTCGGCAGTGCGGCGTCGTGTTGCGCGCGCGCAAGCTGGACGATCGCAACCGTCGAGGCGACGTACCCTTGAAGGGTGTTGACTTGCGCTGACCCTGAGGGAATGGACGGGATAGCGGAGAATTGCCTAAACTGACGCGATGCACCGCGAAATCAAAGAGATGCTGATCGGTTCAGGCATCATAATCTTACTCGGCATCGGCATCATCGCATGGCCGCCGCTCGGCCTATTCGTTGATCGCTACTTTTTCTCCTACCTGAGACTGGCGCTGCAGTGGGCCATCTCTTGAAGCAAATCGGCACCCACCCTGAGACAGTTTCAGATTCCCCTCGCCGCGGCGTCCAAGGTTAGCAATCGATGCCCGAAAATCCATTGAGTAACGAAAACGTCGCCGAAAGGCTTAAGCTCGTGCGTAAAGCCGTTGCCGGGACGCAAACGGCGTTTTCGTAAGCGGATCGGGATTGAAATCCCCCATTGGAACAATTTCGAACGTGGCTTCCCGTTGTCAAAAAGCATCGGCATTCTGCTAGTGCAAAAGATTCCTGGCCTTACACTGGATTGGTTGTTCTTGGAAAAAGCGGATGGATTGCCATTCCAACTTCGGGAGGAGTTAGGGTCCGCCAAGCCGCAGCTACAACCCTGAACATGCGCGCCACTCCTGTCGCGCTTAAACTTAGTTGCGCGTGAGGGTGAGTGCGCGGCTTGCGAACTGCGCGCTACGTTGTTAGACCGCGCCCTCAACATCGAAGGAGCGCCACGTTGGCCAAGAAAGCAAAGAAAATTATTCGCCGCGAGTGGACTAAGGCCGACATCAAGGAACTTAAAGCGCACTCAAAGGCGCGTACGCCTGTCATCAAAATATCCAAGGTGACCAAGCGCAGCGTTGGCGCGCTCCGTCAAAAGGCGCTGTACTTGGGAATAGGTCTGGGCCATCAGCGATAATGAAGGCTCGCTGCCTCACACTCGATGGAAGCGACCTGCCGAATTTCGATATTGGTTTGACATCAATCTGACACGCTTGAGTGCAGATTATCCGTCTTGCGATGAGGCCGCTGAATCTGGTGGCCTCGTGCTAGAGGTTGAGGGCTCGCTATTGCCAGCCCCGGCGGGCCCTCCCTCAGTCAGCAAGACTGACATTTAAGTTTCCCATAAGTGTGACATCGACGACATTGCGGAGGTGAGCCGTCGCTGTAGGCTTATCTCGCCGGGGCTGGAATCAATATTTCACGCTTTCATTTTAACCCGGCTGGCCGCAGTGGTTCGCCGCTGCGGCCGTTTCGTGTGGTTCCTACCGTCGCATCGCGATTAAACGATCACCCCACGCGCAGATTTTCCGCAGAGTCCTTTCCACGATTGTTCACGACGTCAAAGCTGACCTTGGCTCCCTCGCTGAGGCTGCTCAAGCCGGCTTTCTCAACTGCCGAGATGTGACCCGTGCGGACGCGCATTTGCGCAAAGGGTGGGCTGGGGGTCCTCCCCCCGGCATCCGCCATCTTGGCGTTCTTGACCGCAGCGCCAAACGGGCGGTGAGGCCCTCCTGCTGGGGACACAGTGGTAACACTGCCGATGCGGCGTGCGCCTGTACGACTGCCCAACCTGTAAGCGGTTGTTTTCGGGATGCCAGCCGCCATAATTTGCCTGATGGCGATCCTACTTTATCTGATCGGCAGCGGGTGGAAATGGGCCGAACCGGAGCTCCAAAGAGTTCGACGATTTGGTCCGCAAAGGACGACGAAATGCTTTTACGGATGCGGGCGAGCGGAGCGTCATTCACAGACATTGCAGCAAAACTCGGCCGTAGCCAGGCATCAGTCGAATCGCGCTATTCCAGCTTAAAGAAGCAGACTGAATCTGCGCGGTCGTTCCTAAAACCTTAAGCCCGGCCACCGGCGGGGTACGACCTGGTGAACACGCCTTCTTGCTCAATGCGATTGTAATGAAACGTGCAGCCATGAGCGCGGGCGAAGATTTCGGCCTCTGCAAGCGCGAGCGCGTCATTCCCGCCGAACGCATACTCGATGTACCGGTCGCGAATTATCAGCTGGTCCGCCCCGACATCATCTAAAACGCTCGTCAGCCGGCGCAGGTAGTCTTAGCGCCTCTCCATAAAGGCGTCGGATCAACTACCGGCCTTCAACGATTCTGCGGCTTCCAGGTGCTTTTGCAACGTATCAATCTGGCCGGAGGCATATTCACCGGCAGCATCCTTAGTTTTAGATGCCTTCTTGTACTCGGCGATGTCCTTCTAGTGGTCTGCGACCATGTGGGTAGCGAACATCTTGTCGAACCCTGCGCCGGACATTCTTGCCAGCTTGTCATGGTCGGCTTTTTGCTTCGCATTCGGCCCGCTCGGTGGGTTCATTCCCAATGCTTGGGCAGCATTTAAGGGCTTCTGATTGGCGGCAGCGTGGTCTGTGGAGAGCATTCTGCCGAACGACTTGACGGCATCGCTCTGGCCGTTCTGCTGCGCCAGCTCTCCCATGCTCACTTCAGCGAAATTGCCCTCGATTGCCTTCTTGAGGAACGTTTCGCTTTGCTTATCCTTCGCAGTTGCGTTGGCAACTGAGATCTTGCTGTCCCGAGCGACAAAAGCATTTGTTCATCGGCGACTCCTAGCGGGTTATTCGCCGATGAACACGCCTATGGCGGAAGAGGTTCCAATTAAGGCAGATCGGGCCGCGTTGGGCCCGGCAGACCCTGGCCCCGGCGCAGGCGCTACCGCAGGATCTTCCGCAGTCCGTAGTTAGCATGATGTCCAACAGGAACCGAAGACAGCGGGCGCTATTACGTCGCTATGAGCGATCGGGTTCTGTATGAAAGCAGCAATGGCGATATCTGGTATTTGTCGCGGCAACCACCTTCGAGCACGCCAGTCGTGAAGCATCGGCCGAATGCCAACTCAGGAGGACGGACCTCGTACATTGAAATCGGCAACTTCCTACGGGACAGCGTAACGGTCCTGAGCAGCAAGCGCTGCTCAACCTGATCGGGACCTTGATACCAGACTAGCGAGCACGCAATGCGGTATCCTTGGATAGTGGCATTCCTTTTTGCAGTCGGAGTCATCGCTTGGGTAATGCTAGCTGAGCGTCCCCCAGAGACCCCCCTGCGGATCGAGGCGTCCATGACGGTGGCCGCCGACCCCGACCTTCGTTTGGTCTCAGAGCGCAGCCCCTTCATGCGGACAGAGCGGTGAGTAGCGAAGGCGCGCCCGGCCACAACCGAGTTGGGCGCGTTTGGAGGGCTCACCCCATCCGTAGATTTTCAGCCGAGTCTTTTCCGCGGTTATTCACGACATCGAAGATAACCTTAGCTCCCTCTGTCAAGGAGGTGTAACCAGCCTTCTCAACCGCTGAGATATGGACGAAGACGTCCTTGCCGCCGTTGTTAGGTTGAATGAACCCGTAACCCTTCGTCGGGTTGAACCACTTCACAGTCCCCAAAGCCACTTGACCTCTCCATTATTCAAAAACCAAAACTAGTGCGGGGTTTCCGACAAAAGAATGGCTGGCCGGCCGGCGCGCGAACGCGATAGACGGCACGCTGATTCAATCGGCATGCCCCGAGTCAAGTAGATCCAAATACCGAATGTGAAGTGTGAGCGGCTGTTTGGAGCCGTCTAAGAGCACACGTACCTGGTTGCGCGTGGCGCCTAGCCCAAGGACAACGCCGAACTTGCCGGACAATCTTCGACCAGCCGCCTCGGCCAACACGATGCGACAACCCGGTGCGACGCCATCCTTGATGAGAGACAATTCTGAACTGGGCGGACCATTCTTGTGGTCGGACATGCAGGCAACATATCGTAATATTGGCGCAAATAAAGGCCGCGCAGGCTCCGTAAGAACAACGGGAACAACGATGCTACCATACTCGCGGCTAATCCCGCTTCAGGTTCGGTGCCTCAATCGCCTTCAGCAGCTGCGCCCTCAACTGCAACACAACAGGTTCGCAGTCACAGCCGAGCAGTGATCGCGGTGCGATCCAAAGGGCACCCGCTGAATTTCGACCGCCCAAGTGCTGCGGCCAGAGCAATTATCAGGTCGCGCAACTCGTGCGGAGCGTGCTCGCGATTGCCTAGCAATCTAGACCCATATTCTGATTTGCAGATGTGCGTGAAACGGGAAAGCCGCGGTCGCTAAGAAACGATTGATTCTGAAGATCCGGACACCCCCAACCCCTTGCACCGTGCTCTAACCCGCATAGACCTTCGCGGCGCAAATTGCGCCGTTGCGGACGCGGGGGATGATTTCCGCCGGCAAGCTGACGCACGAGTAATACAATAATTATGTGGCACATCTCTCCTTTGGAGATGCTCGACAAAATGCCGATTTCTCCAGGGCCCAGTTGGGAGCGAATGACGGTAGCCTCAGTTTTCGGCCACGAAGACCACCATAGCAAAGGGCCAGAAGAGGCCCTGCATTCTTGTTCAGGTTTCCTGGTGTTGATGAGGTTCACCTCCAGTCCGAGCCATGGCGCATTGGCCGATTTCCACGTTGTGGAGGTTCAGCAGCACCGGTAAATCGATCACGGTGGTCGCCCTGATAATTAAAGCGGCCGCCCCCATAGACCCGTGGCCACGGGGTTGAAATGGGGCGCCCCATGCCCGCTCGCACCTATCCGCGAATTGGTACACGGGATAGAGACACCGAGGACGATGTTACTCAGCTCACTCTCCTCCCACAAAGGCACACTTCATGGTTCTACCGGTAGCCCTTCTTCAGCTATCACAACGCTGGCGTGGCTGTACGTTACCGCCAAGACGGTGATTGCAGTCGGGGGCTGGCTGCTGTTCTAAAATAGTTCGACTAGTTGCAGAAACTCGTAGGCGGCACAAACAATCATTCCCCACAGCGCAAAGTTTATCTGCAGAGCTGCTACCATGCTTCCCTCCCCGTCGGCCGAGCTTGTTGCTTCGGTTGATGGTGCACTTGCATTTTCACCATTTCCCCGAATCTACACCGATTCCAACGTCTCAACCGCCCGCAAGAATACTGGGTCGGACTCTCGATGAAACACGGCAGAGCTTCGGGTATGCACCCGCCCTCTTCCGCCTCACGGCAAGACGTTGCGCAGGCGCAACAGCCTTCCATGTTCCGCTTCGGAACAGATGTTTTGGGACTCAACCCGCAAAACCGGGTTCTGGAATCATCGCCAACAGCCGGGGCTGGAAGTGTCCATTCCGTAAGCACTCAATTTTCCCGGGAAAATAAAGGCCGCAGGAGATGAGCTGATCCTGCGGCCTTTTTCATCTCAGCGGCGGATGTGGCAATCTCAGAAGCGGAGGGCGGAGAGTGTTGCTTGCTTGAAAGGAAAGCTCGCCGAGCAACTTGGAGCTACCGAAAGACGCCGATCAGCGAAGCGATATCGATCAGCTTGGCCGATGTTTCGCCTTGGAGTTCTCCCAGGCGACCTTGAAGCGGCGCGCGTGGCTTCATCGAGCGAGCCAGCTTCCGCCGAACGGCGGACCGGGAAATGTCACGATGAAGGCCAGTGTGGTAGCGCACGACGTCCTTATTCGCCCCGTACAGAAGAGCTGGCGAATGCATTTGAGGATATGAACCGCGCGAGCAGCGAGCGAACGCTGCCCTGGACTTTAGCTGTGGACATCCTGAACAGGTCGATAAGGCGCAACGGTTCCTGGGCGGAGTCGTGAACAAGTCGGGCGGCCGTCTATTCCAGACAGGGCGGTTGCACCGATTTCCGTTCGATGTTGCACCTTGAAAAGTAGCAACGATTTGATCGCCTTCCGCCGTGCTCGCCATACATTTGCTAGCTCGACGTCTCGCCGCTTGCTCGTCAATACGGTCAGGCTTTGCTGCGCAGATCACTTGCCGCAGTCCACCACGAAACGCTTTGTATCCGCATGATGGCAGTCCCATCCAAAAGGGGTACCGTCATGTGAATCGAATGTCCGTCTAAGGCAGCACCGAAATGAGTGCAGTCGCGCGGAACCTTTGTACGTGTGGCAATGTACCGGCGTGAACTCATCGATCGCGGGGCCGCCTCACTAACCCGTCCTGTGTACGCGCATCGGTGGCGTAATTTTACCGTCTGCCGAACCGTGCGGTTCGAGCTTAAAATCGAAAAGCCCCCCAGCGTCATCAGCAGCACACCTAACGAGGTTACCGTCCAGCTGCGCGGCTCGTCGCGCACTTCATTGTGCGCGGCCATCGGGATAGCTGCAGGTGAGTCGGCTCGCACGGCCGCGCGAAGCTTCTGCACATCTACGTGAGGCGGCACGGAGTGCTCGGGCGTGAGCTGGCTGGTAGGAAGATCCGCGACGGGTCGCGCCGGCATCAGGGCCGGCTTACTCGCCTCGGAAAAAGGAGCGGCATCAACCACCTTGAGTTCGCCTGCTGGCGGCATGGGCGGAGCCCGATCAACGGGCGGAGAGGGTAACAACTCCACGCGCGCATCGATCATCGGGTTCGACCTTTGCTGCGCGGCCTCGTTCTCGGCGAGACTAGTGGCGCGGCCGGCCACACGACCGTGAGCTGGCTTTCGCACCGTCGCGGTGCCTTCGGCTAGGAACCAGCATTTGCGGTGGCCGTCCCGCCGATAGACCCAGTGCTGGCGTGGGCCAGGCGAGTTGCCGGGCCGCGGCAAGCATTCCGGCTGCACCGATGAGGTTGCAGCGGGCTCGCGCGGAGCAATATTGAACAAATCGGTAAAAGGGTCGGAGCACGCTGGTGTCGCGGCAAGAACTCCGACAAGGACTAAACCGGCAGAGTAAAATCGCAAATGACGGGACATCGAAAACTCCCGGTGTTGCGCCCCCTACTCGGCACGAGCCTTCGCGGCGACATGGGCCCCCATGCGGCTTAAATCTGGCAACGTGATGGATTAATTGTGCTCCTGGCCATCCTAGTTAACAGGCCATCCAACACTCTTCAGTTGCAAAACGCGGCAGCGCGTTCGATTGAATCGAGCCACATGCGTTGCATTGGGCGTCGGTCCCGCTCGCGATCCGTGACGCGGCCGCCCGGTTGATCACCCGCTGCGGTGTTTGCGCTCACCTTCGCAATGGCAATGGCAATGTGACGACTGGTCGAGCGGTAGGTTGTGGATGATACGATGCCGGTGTGCGGGGCCGGAGTGAGGATTCGCCTCGCACCAAATTAAATGCTCCGTCACGATATTACCGCCATCGCGCCTTTCTCCCGTTCTACGGCCTCATTTAAATGTGGATTGTACGACGGCTATTTAACTCATGGCTTGTCTGCTCCTTCATTCCCGAGTTGTCTGCCTGGGCCTTCTCCCAAGAATCGGATCGAGCGATGAACACCGAGCATTTCAATTCGCTTTCCCTGGACGAGCTTTGGATGCTTCACCAACAGGTCGCCGCCACGCTCAGCCAGAAAATTCTGGTGCAAAAAGCACGGTTGGAGGAGCGGCTCCACAAAATTGGACTGGCCGAGAAAGCTGTACGGTTCGATCGTAAGCGCCGTCCATACCCTCCCGTTCGCCCCAAATATAGCAACCCAAAGAACCCGGCGGAGACATGGTCCGGCCGCGGCAGACTGCCTCGGTGGCTGCGGCCGCAGCTTCGAGGTGGCCGGAAGTTGGATGATTTCCTAATCGACGCTCCGCGAAATCTAACTCGGGAAAAGGCGTACGCGCGAGCCCGTACCCTCTAAGGGACGACGACAGAGTAGGCGCGAGCCGATCGGCCCCGGGGAGCTGTTGGCGACGCTCGACGCGAGGCTATCCTCGATTTCGAGAGCAATTTTCTGGGCAATCGTGACGTCGCCCTGGGCCAAGCCGCCTAATGGGACGAAGCAGCGCCCCGGCCGGCGGGGCAGCCGATGGAGTTTGGCCTGTAGACCGAGATCCGGACAGACCACGAGGCTTTGTCGCATGAAGACCGCCAGCTGTGAACGAGAGGCCACTAGTTGAGGCGGTGGCCCAAAAAGGGAAGCGGGATCGGGTCAGCGACGATCTGGACGGACGTGGAGGGGCACGACTTTATCCATGTCGCTGTGACCGGAGCGCCGGCTTTGCAGCTTCACCACCTGCTTGAGTTCGAGAGCCTCTATGGCGAGCTCATCTGCCAAGCGTTCGAAAAGTGCGCGCTTTTGCGGGTCGCTCGATCGCCTGCTCATAAGGGCCAGATCCGCGGCATCCGCACGGAGTAGGTCCGCCATGGTTTCGGCCCCGTCCTAGACCCACCTCGTCTTGCGCAGTCACCCTCTTCGATAGATCACGCCTTCGGATTGTCCCATACTCCAGGCGCTTCCGATCATGATTTGGATCAAACAGAGCGAGAGCTTCACTTGGTTGAACTCTCTTATGAGCAAGAGCAGCTCTATCAAATGCCAGAGGTCGGCGACCTGCACCGCGTATGCTAGGGCTTTTTACTGCTGCTTCGCCATATCCCCCGCAACGACCGCGGGCGTCGACCGAGATCGTTGGATGAGCAGCCAGCCGAAAAGATCCTGGATCAATGCGATCGAACCTGAAGTTCCCATAACTCTCTCAGCACCACTTGGCCGGCGTGCTCAACGGTGTATTCCGCTTTGTAGGTGCCCAGATCCCAGCCATTGGCGGGGCGTTTTCGACCCGTGAACAGAAAAGCTTGAGCCTTATTGTGCTCGACGGGCGCAGCGTTATCTTGGGCGATCACGTTGCCGGAGGGATTGCTGACGACAAGTCGCTGCAAGTCGCCCGATTTCAAGCCGATGATGCGGACAAAAGCGACAATGGCCGCCGAGGTCGCCGAAGGCAATTCCGCGTCGGCTCTTCCATCCTCGATGAATTCCATCGTCACCGGGGCACTCGCAAAGCCCGTATTCAGAACGGAGCGCTCCTGATAGCGAAGCCGCGCCTGCAATGCGGGATCCCAGAGCATCTCTCCTCCGCCGCAGGATTCCGGGCTCGAGCCGAAGGCGAAAGGATCGATGATCGAACCGTTGTGCCGTACCGTGAAGTGGAGGTGAGGATACTCGGTCAAACCCGACAGACCTACTCGGCCGAGCGGCTGCCCTCGTGTTACCGAATCACCGGGCTTCACTTGAAGACTGCCCGTTGCCAAGTGACAATACTGCGTTTCCCAGCGGTGCGCGTGTTCGATCAAAACGCCATTGCCACATTCGACATCACGCACAGCCTCGCGGGCGGCCTTGTGGAACGCGCCGTCCGGCAGATTTTCCCGAGTTCGGATGACGCGCCCATTTGCAGATGCGAGAACGTCAACGCCATGGCGTTGCGCCTGCAGCGACGGGAGTCGAAAATCAGTTCCGTTGTGTCCCTCGTATGTCAGCGTGCCGCACTGGTAGTCCCTTGCTGCCGGTGAGGGGTCCCGATCCGTATAATTCTGAATGTAGCACGTCCTGCCGGGCTCGCAGGCGATCGGCATCCCCAGTTGGATGGGTTCGGCAAGGGCAATTCCAGTGACTGCGAACACGAGCATCCCAATCACAGACGAAAGAGGAAATGAGCTTCCTGCGAGCGGACGCGTTGTTGTCATCATGAATGCTTCGCACATAAATCTTGAAGTCGTCGATCAAGCCTGTCCAAGCATTGCACCTATCCGCTCAACCGAGAGGCGGACCCAAGGTGGCGGACCGACTTCTCGCGCAGACCAGAGCCGAACGGCGATTGCGTGAGATGATGAAGCACAAAGAACTCGGATTGCCGGTTGATTCCCATTTTGAGCATGATGCGCTTGGTGTAGGTTCTCACTGTTGCTTCAGTCAGCCGGAGCTCAGCACCGATCTGTCGTGGACACTTGCCTTGAAGGATCCGAGTGACAATCCGCTCTTCCGCGAAATTCAAGCCGAAAGCGGCGGCAATACGGTGCGCTCCCGCCACCTCATCGAACTGCGGCACGATGACAAGCGCTTTTCCGCTATCGCAAGGCGGCGGCGCAGTTCCAATTCTGGCAAAGGCAAACCGCTCGCGCTCGGTTGAAAGAGGCACGGTTGTCCCCAGCCACTCCCGATCGGCGCCCGAACTCAACGATTCGCGAATCGCGTCCCTCAAGGCAGCCGTCACCGAACTGCTACGCCCCGCCAACCGGTTACCATTCGCCTTGAGGAGTTCGCCCTTGGCCAATAGCGATTGCCCGCTGTCGTTGGTTTCGTGAACAAGAAGATCTTCGTCAACGACGAGGGCGGGAAATCCCAAAACTCCAAGCCAGGCCGCTGCATCTTCTTGGCGCTGCTGGAATCCTACCAGATCGTTTGCAGTCTCCCAGATCGCACGCACTGCACGCACCAAGCACGGAACCTCTGCCCGAGTAAGTCCCGCTGAACGCCATCCTGCGATAAAGACGACCGTCACATCATCGCAAGGGGCGAACCTTCCTATCACAGAATGACCTTTCAGATCCGGTTCGGGTCCTATTAGCCTTCGCACGAAGGTAGTACGCATATGGACGGGTTCGAGAAGCGTACAACCTTTACTAGCGCCCTTGCCGACAATTCGCGCCACCATGGCCGTGCACGAGGGATCGATGGCCGCCTGCCCGATCCGCACCTGTAGCAGTTCCTGGCAAGAAGCCCGGCGTGCCGCCGCCGCAACGTAGCAGCTGCGGCATTCGAGGAGCTTCGCAATCCCCCTACCAAAACACTCCATCGTCGTATGGCCGACGCTCTGGTCAGCAGGCACCGCCGACTGTTCAACCCGGCCTTCGGCATCAATCGCCGAACGTGCGCCCGCCGCGTGGAAAAAACCAGCTCTGTTCTGCCAGTGGGGCAGTACCTTGCCATTCCCGTGCAATCGCTCCTCCCGCAATATCAATGCAGCCGGCTTTGCGGCAGCAGCTTAACTCTCCCTGAAGGCGCGGTGGATCCGCAGCACCATAGGCTGCAGCAAATACTCCGCAAAAGTTCTTTCTCCCGTCTCGACGAACACCTCGACGGGCATTCCGGGCAACAACGACGAAAGGTAGTAAGCCGTCTGCGTTGTGGTAGTTAGCTCGAGTTCCGCCATGTACGTGGCCGCGCCCGTCTTCGGGTCATTCAGAGCATCTGCGGCAACCGCAACGACCTTCGCGTCTAGCATCGGTATTCGCCGGATGTTCAACGCGAGGACGCGCACGCGTGCCGTCTGTCCCACGTAAACCTCTTGCCGATCCGTCGGCTTCAGCGTTGCCTCGATGACAAGCCGGTCTTGGAGGGGGACGATTTCCAGAAGAGTTTCCCTGGGTGCAAGCACGGCACTGAGGTCCCTGCTGTTGAGGCCGACGACTTTTCCACTTTCAGGTGCACGCAACTCGGATCGAACAAGCTGATCGCGCAACGCGGCAATTCGATGTCGAAGATCTCCAATCTCTTCGCTGGTGGCATGCAACTGCTTTGCGATGTCTTGCTTCTGGTTCAACTCCAACTGCCGACGCCGATAGTCCAATTCGGCGATCTTTGTTCGTGCCTGCGAGATTGATGCTGCATTGCGGGCGATCTGCCCTTCCGTTTCAGCCTGACTACGTTGCAGAGCCAGTAAACGCGGCTTACGCGCGAGGCCCTTCGCGAGCAAGGAGCTCGTGTCCGCGATTTCTTCCTTCAGAAGGGCAAGTTGCTGCTCTGCCCCATTTGTGTCGCCTTCCAGTCCACGAATAGTGTCTTCAGATTGCAGCATCTGCTGATCGATCTGCTTTCGCTCGCCCTCGATCGCGGTCAACCGCGCCGCAAATTCCGCCTGCTGGGTTTGTACGGCAACGCCCGCGGCCGCAGCAGAGCTCGTTCGCAGTTCGTCCGGAAATCGTATTGTTTTTTTGCCGGCCTGTTCGGCGGTCAATCGCGCTTCCATCGCAAGGTCCGCGAATAATTTCGTCTCGAGCGAGCCAAGCATTGCCTCGATCTGCGTGGTGTCGAGCCGCGCAATAACTTGACCCGCCTGGACACGATCATTTTCCCTGACCTGGATAGACTTTATGATACCTCCCTGTAGATGCTGTACGGCTTTGCGCTTCGAGTGCACCTTGATGAAGCCGGACGCCACGACCGCGCTGCGGAGCGGAACGGTGGTCGCCCAGACGCCGATGCAGCAGAACTGCAGAATGAGCAACACACACCCCCACGTCACGATGCGCCGCATGTCGGAGCGTGGTTCGCTGAACGTTGCCCACCGATCGCCGGTCACCACTTGGCGGGACATGACGATGTTGCGACCTTGGTCTTGCGACGTCATCGACCTGCTCCTCCGGTCCTAAGCACGCGGGGCTCTGCTTCGCGGTGGACGTCGGTCGACTTTTGTATCGGTGTGACGTCAGACAGACGGAGCGGCAGAACCTTGCTCGGCGGACCAAACGCGAGCTGCATGCCATCTCTGAGCAGCAATACGGCATCTGCGATCGTCAGGAGGCGGGGTCTGTGCGTCACGATGACCAGCGTTGCGCCCCGCGCTTTGACTTCCAAAGCCGCAGAGCAGAGCGCTTCCTCACCCTCTGGGTCGAGGTTGGCGTTCGGCTCGTCCAGCAGCATCAACTTGCGGTCGCCGTAGAAGGCTCGCGCAAGACCGATCCGCTGGCGCTGGCCACCTGAGAGCTTGCTGCCGTCGCGCCCGATCTCGGTCTGATAGCCACATGGCAGGGACAAGATCATGTCATGCGCTTGCGCGAGCATCGCTGCCGAGGTGATGTCTTCGTCGAGCGCGCTTTCGTCGAATCCGGCGATCGCTTCTGCGACGGTACCGCCAACGAGCTGTACGTCTTGGGGAAGATATCCGATGAACTTGCCGAGTTGATCGGAATCCCAGTTGTGGAGAGCGGCGTGATCCAGTCGGATCGTGCCGCTACTCGGCGGCTCGAGGGCCGCCATCAGCCGCAGCAGGGTCGATTTCCCAGCCCCCGTCGGACCTATGACAACTACAATTTGTGAGGGTCGGCACTCAAAGTTTATACCTGCGAGAATGGGGCGTTTGGTTCCGGCGGGCCGGTAAGCTACGCGATCGATGACCAGCCGGCCGGACGGCATCGGAAGCAAGGTCTTTCTCTTCCGCGCCAACACCGGCGCGGCGGCGGCCTGGACTTGTGTCCAAGCTTCCTGCGCAGATGCGAGCGCGCGCCATGCCGAGATCAGGCTTTCCATGGGCTGGAGGGTGCGCGCGACCAGCAGTGAACTAGCAATCAGGCTGCCGGACAGCACTTCATTTTGGAGCACCAGCCAAGCGCCCGCTCCGATCGCGGCAATCTGCAGGGTTGTTCTGATCATGCGCGCGGCAACGCCAATCGCACAGATACGTTCACTGGCTCGCACAACGGGCGACAGTGCGTGATCGTTGAGCCGCATGAATTCGCGAACTGCGCCGAGAGTCCACCCCATCGCGCGCACGAGGCTGGCATTCCGGACGATCCCATCCAGGGCGGCCTGCGTCCGCAGGGCCGCTCCCGAGGCGTCGGCTGTCTCGGTGCGCGCGATCCGCCGGCTGATGATGCCCATCACAAGCAGAATTGCCGTCCCGACCAGAGCGATGGCGCCATACCAGGCGTGGAGGAAGAATAGAATGAAGATGAAAGCAGGGAGAAAAGGCGCATCGATGAGCGTTATAACGGTGCCGCTTGACAGAAAGGTCCTTAGCTCGCGGACCTTGACGAGATCGTGCGTCCTCCCATCGCCGCGACTTGCCGCCTCCACGATGGTGCCTTCGAGAACAATTGGTGCGACGCACCGCTCGAAGCCGACTGCGAACCGACTGAGGAGTCGGCTACGCAAGATATCGAAAGCGCCGCTAAAGACTAGGGCCGCTGCAGCAATCATCGTAAGGCCGACAAGCGTTTCAACGCTACCGCTGCTGATCACTCGATCGAACACCTCGATCGAATACAAGGGAACGACCAAAAGCAGTAGGTTCACTGAGATGCTGAAGGCCACGACCCACACGATTGCGGACCGCCCCGGGATCAATCCGAGCAGCGATCTCTTACCAGTGGCTGGGTTCTCAGGCGGACGCAAATACATGACCGGCAGGCAACTTTACCGACTGACTATTACAGAGCGGCGGGGCGGATCGGTAGCCGCCCCGCCGAAAGTGCCTCACACGACTTCGATGACCGTGGCTCCCGCGGCCACATTGATATCCTCGACCGTTGTGAATGGCGTTGCGCCTCCCGTGACGCCGTCGAGTTGAATCGTTCCGAAGCCGAAGTCGAGCACGGTATTGGTGCCATCGTCGCTGACTACGACCGAGTTTGGATCGAATCCCGGTGCAGCATCGACGTGTATCAGATCACCATCGGTGAGACTGAAATCTGTTATCTCGTCATTACCGAAGTTGGTGGTGGTGTTGTCACCGAAATTATAGGTATCGGCGCCCGCACCACCTGTCAGCACGTCGTCTCCCGTACCCCCGCTGAGGACGTCGTTGCCGTTACCGCCATTCAGCTCGTCATCGCCTGCGCCGCCGGCGAGAGTATCGTTGCCATTTCCGCCCGCGAGCGTGTCGGCTCCGTCGCCGCCGTTTAGAGTATCGTTGTTGTCACCGCCAGCAAGCGTATCGTCGCCACCATCGCCGTTCAGCGTATCATTGCCCGTGCCGCCACTGAGCTCGTCCGCGCCGTCACCACCATTCATGGTGTCATCTCCGGCTCCGCCCAACATAGTGTCGTCTCCGGCGTCTCCGAACATCGTGTCGTTACCGGCACCCCCATCCATAAGGTCGGCTCCGGCGTCCCCATGCAAGGTGTCGTTACCAGCGTCGCCGTTCAGCGTGTCACTGCCGGCGCCCCCATTCAAGACGTCATCATCGGCGCCGCCACTAAGCGTGTCATTTCCGAGGCCGCCGTTCAGTGTGTCATTTCCCTCGTTGCCGTTGATGATATCGTCGCCGATACCTCCGTTCAACGTGTCGTTCCCGAGACCGCCGTTCAAGGTGTCATTGCCGGCATCGCCATTTAGCGTATCGTTGCCTGCGTCTCCCCAAAGGGTGTCGGCTCCGGCGCCACCGTGGATGGCATCATCACCATCTCCGCCGTGTATGGAGTCGTCGCCCGCATCGCCAAAAAGTTGATCGTTCCCCAAGCCGCCGTCAATCGTGTCGTTGCCTGCGTTGCCGTGGATCGTGTCGAGGCCAGCATTGCCCGAGAGATTGTCGTCCCCGGCGCCGCCGCTGATAGTATCGTCGCCGTCGCCCCCGGCGATCGTATCCACACCGGCATTGCCATTCAGAGTGTCGTTGCCAGCGCCGCCATCGATGTTGTCGTCACCCGCACCTCCATTCACGACGTCGTTGCCGTCCAACCCGGTGATCGTATCGTTGCCTGCCAGTCCGTTGATCTCGTCGTCGGCTGCCGTTCCAGGAAGGATATCGTCGCCTGCCGTTCCATTGATGAGTGCCATGATTTCCGCTCCCTATTTCAAGGTTTCCGTGATGCGGGTAGGCTTGCTTTTGTGGTGCTTCGCTTGGGTGACCTCCCATCGTCCCTGTTGTACAGTTCGAGCAACGCAACCCTGAATGAAAATTGGGCAGCGTCGCAATCCCCATTTGGGGACAAAAGAATCGTTGAAGAAGCTGGGCGAGTGGCGCGACGGAGGTGGAGCGCCCAATCTGCCCTTTAGGGAAAGTCCTGGAACGCTCGGCCGCATCCGGCGGGACTTACGGCGCGCTGGTTTCGCGCCGACGATCTTTCCCTTGTTTCACGGAGTGCGCTTCGAAACGGCAGGGGGTACGCTGCGAAACGTTCGTTTTCCTAGTGGTCTCTCGTCTGCTCGTGGCCGACAATCAGCCCAGGATCCGGCCCCATGCTTCCGAACTAAATCGACCCCTCTTTCGTGACGCGCAAGCGACGAACGTAATACCCCTGTCGCTGGACGGTTGACCTAACCTCGTCGCTTACTTTGAGAATTCTTCGTCTGCTCTTGCGCCACTGATCCGCAGAGTAAGCCCCGGGTATCGCGGAGTCTGCGCTTAGAATGAGCAAGTCACGCTTCCAATTGAGATAGACATCAAACACTTTTCGCCTCACTGATTTTGTGGAAGTAAGAACGAAATATGTTTCGGTCATTCTGAGACCAGCTTACTACCCCGAAGAGCTGTGCGGGTTGCAGATGTGCAACGCTCCGCGACTCCTGCTTCAGAACGTGCCTAACCGGCGAACCCCGATTGAACGTTGTACTAGTGGTAGCGGCGGGCCACTTCGCCGGTCCCGGCTGCTTACCCTACGCCAACGCCCTGCTTGGCCAGCTTGACCAACCGGCGAACCTCATGCTCGGCCCATTCCTTGGTGTTTCATGGGGGCGATCGGCCTGCGCACCGTTGTGCCAGTGGTGCGGATGCTGATTTCGACAACGGTGCCGGTCTTGCGCGCTATCCTGCCCTCCGGTCATCTAAATGGATCACATTGCTGCCCGTGAGAAATGCGGCCCAATTCTTCATCAGAGCCCGCTGCTTTTCCAGCTTTTGGCCCCTCTGATCGGCGGCGGTGGTCTCGCTCTTGTACTTGTGGGCCAGCGCGGCCTCGCGGACGCCGTCGGGATAATCGGTGCATTCCTCCGCCCAGGTCGCAAACGTCGAGCGGAAGCCATGCACCGTCACGTGTCCGTAGCCTGGGCGATCAAGCACTGTGAGCATTGCGTTTTCGCTGAAGGGCGCCGCGTGATGTTCAAAGAGGGCCAGCCTAGGGGCCTTCGCGGCCCAACTCCGAGTCACTAGCCCCTGAAATTCCTTCCTCGCATTCAGGTAGAGTATAAGGCGCCGACGCAACGTTGGATCTGCTTCGATCGAGATAAGGGGCGGTCAGCAGCAACTGGAAGATGGCCCGAGCAGCCATGTATTGCGCTGCGGGCCGGCTTCTCTCGCTCCCGACAAATAGAACGTTTCCGCGTGGACCTGAAACAGACCACCGCCAGCCGCGGCCGCGCCGATGAATCCAAAGATCAAAGAGAGCAAAATCGCCAACGGTCATGGCGCGAGCACCCTGGGAATGGACACCTAAAATTTGACAGGAGACTTTACAGATCCGGCACCCTAACTTTCGCCTAAAGTCAGGGTTCTGAGTCCGGCCGAAAAATAGTTGAAGCTTAAAGCATCCGTCTGTACTCTAAGATCTTCGCTAGCGATCTATCTAGAATGCGACCGACTTGGTGTCGCATTTCCCACTCTGCGCTGTTTCACGGAAAGCGTGAACTGAATGTCACCAATCCCGACTGACAAGATCGCGCTCTTCATCGATGGAGCCAATCTCTACGCGACGGCGAAAACTCTGGGCTTCGACATCGATTACAAGCGCCTGCTGAAGGAGTTTCAGAGTCGCGGGACGCTGCTGAGGGCGTTCTACTACACCGCCATCATCGAGGATCAGGAGTACTCCTCGATCCGGCCGCTGATCGACTGGCTTGACTACAACGGCTACACCGTCGTCACCAAGGCGACCAAGGAGTTCATCGACGCCTCCGGCCGCCGCAAGGTCAAGGGCAACATGGACATCGAGCTCGCCGTGAACGCGATGGAGCTCGCCGAGCACATCGACCAGATGGTGCTGTTCTCGGGTGACGGCGACTTCCGCTCCCTGGTCGAGGCCGTTCAGCGCCGCGGCGTGCGGGTCACCGTGATTTCCACGATCGCGAGCCAGCCGCCGATGATCGCCGACGAGCTGCGCCGCCAGGCCGACGTCTTCACCGACCTCGTCGAGCTGCAGTCCAAGCTCGGCCGCGACCCGTCCGAACGCCCCGCCCCGCGTGATCGTGAAGCGCGTGGACACATGCCAAAAATCTTGCAGGAGCCGAGGGGAAACGACCCACACGACTAGATCCTGAAGGCGGCGCCCGCATTCCGCAAGCGCGGCTCGCGGTGGGCCTGTTTGTTACTTGAGATATCTTGGTGTCGGCTCGACGTCGCTTGCATGAAAGGGGTAGCATCCGGCATCATGTTTTTGCTGGCGAAGCGAACCTGCCTTGGCTCTGAAGAATCCCGACGCAATTGCCGTCATCGTGACCGCCCTCCGGCTTTCTCACGGCGACGAAGCTGCACGCGCCATGCTGGTCGGCGGCATGAGCCTGGCCCTGCTGATAGAGACGATGTTCTCCGCACCGATCGGGCGACGGGATGCCGTTCACAACATCACACGTGCGTTGGACGACTTCGCCATTTCGCCGGAACTTGGTCCGGTCTGGCGCCTTCGCTACGTTTACGAAAGTCATGGCCCGCTTCGCGTCGTCGATATGGAGATTGCGACGCCAACCGGTACGCTGTCCAGTAAAGACGTCTGGCTTCCTCTGCCCGTCTAGCTATCTCGCCACCTCTGCGATGTGGCCGGTGCTGTCGACGATTAGCAAGCGCGCGGTGCCTTCCTGGACGGCCTTGTAGGTCTTTATCTTCCGGCTGGTAGTTCCTGGATGTGCGAATAGCCGGCGGCGCGAAGCTTACCGATGATCTCCTCACACGTCAGGCAGAGCGCGGACGAGCATGGCCAAACCACCATGAGGGCAGCCTGACGAAAGATCGCAGCACTTGCCCTCCCTGCGCGCTCGCCGCCATCGGATGGCGCCTTAGCTTAACCGCCGACCGGCCCCGACAACGTCTCCAGGCCCGCCTCGATGGCCTCGATGTCCTGCTCGATCTGCGCAATCGACAACCTGCAGTCAAAGCCCGCCCAGGCTTTCAGGTCTCCGGCAAGGCGCCGGCGGTGCACCCTCAGCTCCTCAAGCGACTGGCGGTCTTTCAGACTCGCGTAGCCGTCCACAATCAACTCAATCGCACTCGACATGACGCTACTCCACAAAAACAATTCGGATCTAATCGGATGAGCTTAGTGCAACTTGAAAGGTTGGCGCAACTTCTACGCTGGCTTAAACACCCAGGTCCCTTTTTGGCTGCGAACGCTCAACCAAGCTTTCGGCAAATAGGTCAAGATCATTGACGGGCTGGCAAGGGAGTGGACGCGGTCCTGAGGCAGTGAGCCTGACGTATTGAAATCTGCAATTTACCGGTGGTAGTGTCCTACTTTTACTACTCGCGCTATATGCTCTGACGCCATCCTGATAGTGCTTTTTTGTGCTGGGGAGGACATTTATGCGAGGCTCTCGCGCAATCCTTTACGCCGAACGACTTAGCGAACTCACGTCTCAGCTCTCAGAATTGGAAGATCTTCGAGGTCTGGTCGAAGAAGCAGAGCGCCGCGCCCGCGGTGTGCCCCCAATACGCTTGACACATCCTGCTTCGCGCCGCGTTCGACGTCGTGAACGGTGCGCTATGTCTGTTCGCCTCCGTCGCCACGCGCCACTAAGCCGGAATGCAAAAGCTATCGGCCCCCCTGACAATGACAACCAAGTCGATTGGACTTTGCTGGAATCATTCCCCGACGGATGGTGGGCTTCCTCCTAAAAAGCTAACCAAGCGCTGACCTTGATGAAGAGATCGATCCAATGCCGGTGGGCTACCCACCTTGCGTTCGCCCTTCGGTTGCGATTGGATCGTCATTTTAGGATTTAATCCAATGGCGATCCACCTTACTCGTGGCGAAGGTTCTCAGGGACGAGCTATCTTCGAGGGGCATTCGATCATTAACCGCCGAAGAGTCCGAGGCGATTGCTGCTCGCATCTTCGAGCGGATCACTGAGCTCGAGCTGGAACTTGCTGCCCGGGGCTTCAACGTCCCCGCGAGCGGCGATGACCGGCCGACGTGACGAGCCGAGGACCCGCTACGGAGGGAGCTGGGGCGCACAAGGGCGCAACTCAGCCTTGGCCAACGCACCGCGTGGCTCGGAAACGCCTGCGGCTATCTCGGCAACGGGCGGGACAGGCACTGCTACACTCCTCGCTGGAGTTTTGAGTTCCATTGCAGCAAGCACTCCCACACCCAGTGGGATGAGGAGGCCCAACAACATCATTCTCAGCATGATGCCTCCGGCTTGAAATGGCGCCGGTTAGAATTCTCCGATCTAATGAGGCAACTTGGCGGCGGCCGACCTGACAACGCGCCCCACGTGCAGAGCGTTTGCCGACAGGGTTACAGCCGCTCCAGAAAATCCGCATTGCTAGACCGCGGAACAGGCTTCGTCAGGCTTGGTCGCGGCATCGCGATCGTCTCAAAGTCTTCTCGAGCTTGCTGTCGTACTGCCCGTCCTTGCCCTTGGCGTCATCGAGTTCAAAGCAGCCGCTGCCCTCGGCTTTCTTTTCCATCTCAGTCCGTGCAGCCAAGGACTTCCAGGGCAACTTGATTTCTCAGCCTGCCCCGGTACCACGGGTGTGTCAGCAACTGCGAAAGTGCTGTTTGCAAGTGCAGTAGCGAAGCCCGGTGCTCCTGCGGACGATTGAAGGCCGCACCTGGCTGAAATCAGCCTTCGGGCGAATGCCCGCTTCCCCCCAGAGAGGGCCGTTCACAAGCGTGACTCCCTGCTCGCCGTGCGCACTGATAAGGTTTCAGCAATTTCCTTATCAGTTCGCGAAACTGCTCCATTTGCGACAAGCCATATCGGTTGCCGACTGACTGCTGCGCTCACCAACCCCACTTCGTCTCGGACTCGCTAAATGAGCCCTATCTTCCAGGCGACTCCGCAGGCTAGGAGATTGCGCGCGCGTCTTGCTGTTCCGTGACACCGTTCATTCAATGGGCGCGCGCCGGGTGTGCCAGTCCGTCACCGACTGGAAGGCATGACCAGCGCGGGCAAGCACATCCTCGGACAGATGCGGACCCACCAACTGCATGCTGAGCGGCAGGCCGTCGGACGCCATCCCGTTCGGCAGTGTGATTGTGGGGCTGCCCGAGAAGTCGAACACTGCGGTGAAGCGGAGGATACTGAGCAGCACGTTCGGATCGGCACCGTATTCGCCCATCTTGGTCAGCGTTGGGATCGGCACAGGCATTGTCGGGATCAGCAGCAGGTCGATATCGCCGAACAAGGCGGCGAGACTGCCGCAAAACTTCAGTCGCTCATGATGGATCTGCGCGATTTCGACACCGCTCATCGACCTGCCCTGCTCGATCAGCTGCGCCAGATCGGGGCCGTATTCCGATTTTCGCGACGGATAGGTCTCCAGGTGCGCCTCCGCCGTTTCGATCGAGCACATCGGGATCCACATGCTGACAAGCTTCTCGTAGGCCGGGAACTTGACCTCGCGGATATCGGCACCGAGCGCGGCCAGCGTGCGTTCGGCTTCCAGCAACGCAGCGACCACCTGCGAATCGATCCCGTCCTGGATGTAGCTGCGGTCCACGCCGATCCGTACGCCCCGGATGCCGTCACCGATACCGGCCAGATAGTTCGGCACCGGCGCCTGCAGGGCCGTGGAATCATTCACATCGGCGCCCGCGATGACGCCAAGCATAGCGGCGGCATCGGCCGCGCTCCGGCACATCGGCCCGACATGGTCGAGCGAGTCCGCCAGCGGAAACACGCCGTGACGGCTGACACGTCCCCAGGTAGGCTTGATTCCTGTCAGTCCGCAGGTTGCGGACGGAAACCGGATCGAGCCGCCAGTATCAGTGCCAATCGAACCGAAGCATAGGCCCGCCGAGGTTGCCGCGCCCGATCCACTTGAGGAAGAGCCGACCCAGTAGTCGACGCCCCAGGGATTGAGAGGTGCCTCGTCGTTCGGATGATGACTGGTGTAGGCGCCCTCAGTCATCTTCAGCTTGCCGAGTATGATGGCGCCGGCATGCTCGAGCCGGTCCACGATGGTCGCGTTGAAGGGCGGGATAAATTTGGCGTGCATCGTCGTGCCGCCCGCGGTCGGCGCAAAGGTCGTGTAGCAGAGATCCTTCAATCCGATCGGCACGCCGTGCAGCGGTCCGCGCCAGATGCCTTTCGCTAGCTCGGCGTCACAGAGCTTCGCTTGCGCCATGGCGCGCTCAGCGAGAACGAGTGCGTAGCTGTGGAACTTTCCATCGAGCTTGTCGATCCGGCTCACCATGGCCTCGGTTACCTTCGAGGGCAGCAGCTCGCCCCGGCGGGACAGATCGGAGAGCTCGATAATCGATTTGTAGTGAATTGGATCTGCTGACATTTGACAGCCTTCTTGTTGTCGAAAGCGGCTTAGGCCACCTGCGCCGCAGCCGACGCGGTCCGGTGACCATTGGGCTCTCGATGCTTAGAACTGCACGCCGCGCGTGAGGGCCCCATCGACCACGAGGTTGGTTCCCGTGATGAAGCTCGCCGCCTTGCTGGCGAGGAACACCGCGCCGTTCGCCATCTCCTGTGGCGTGCCCATGCGGCCGGTAGGGTTCAGCGCCAATGCGCTCTTGTACAGCTCGGGATTGCCGTCCTTGATCTGATTCCAGACACCGCCCTCGAAATAGGTGTTGCCCGGCGACACCGAATTGGCGCGGATGCCTTTGCCGGCAAGCTGGAAGGCGAGTCCTTGCGTGTAGTGAATGATCGCGGCCTTGAACGTGCCGTAGGGACCGCTAGCGAAATCGACCTCGCGGCCCGACACGCTGGAGATGGTGACGATCGCGGCGGCCTTGCTCTTCTCCAGAAACGGCATCGCCGCATTGACCAGCCGCACAGTGCCCATCATGTCGGTGGAGAACTCCTTCTCCCAGCTCTCCTCGTCCTGCCCGATCGACAACGCGCTGACATTGGCGACGACGACGTCGACGCCGCCGAGCCTGGAGGCCATATCCTCCACCCAGGCCTTGAGCGCCGGGCCGTTGGAAACGTCGACCGAGCTGCCGAACGCGGCGACGCCCTTCGCCTTGATCGCGGTGACCGCGTTGTCGACGTCGGCCTGGTTGCGCGCGCAGATGCCGACATTGGCGCCTTCGGCCGCAAACGTGTCGGCGATCGCCCTGCCGATGCCCTTGGTGCTGCCGGTGACGAGAACCTTCGCTCCCTTGAGTCCCAGATCCATGTCCATTCCCTCCCTATTGACGACTTGAAAACATGCCATGTGGCCATTCAGAGTAGGAGCTGCTCGCGAACATTGTCCTCGTTGACCTCGCCGCCTGCCAGCGATTGCGTGATCTTGCCCTTCTCCATGATGTAACAACGCTCGGCGATCGCCAGGATCGTGTCGAGATTTTGCTCCACGAAGATAATCGTGGTGCCGAGCTCGTTCCGAAACGACCTCAGCGCCTCGCAGATGTGCTGGACGATCGAGGGCTGGACACCCTCGGACGGCTCGTCCAGGATCATCAAGGACGGATTGCCGATCAGCGCACGGCCTATGGCGAGCTGTTGCTGCTCGCCGCCCGACATGGTGCCTGCGGCCTGCCGCCGGCGTTCTTTCAGTCTCGGAAAATACTCATAGACGAGTTCAGGCAGCTTCTTGCCACCGGGACCGCCAATCAACTCTCCCACCTGCAGGTTTTCCTCGACAGTCATCTGCGGAAAGACATCGCGTCCCTGCGGGATGTAGCCGAAGCCTGCCCTCGCCCGCGCGTCGGCTTCGAGCCTTGTGATGTCCTGCCCCATGAAGCTGATCGTGCCACGCCAGGTCTGCAGCAAACCGATCAGGCACCGCATCAGAGTCGATTTGCCTACACCGTTACGGCCGATCACGCCGACGATCTCGCCGCGCGAGACCGACATGGTGACGCCCTGCAGGATCGGCGTCGCACCGTATCCCGCCCACAATTCCGATACGTCGAGAATCTGGTCAGTGGGATTGGGTTTAGTGAGCATGGGTCTTACCGAGATAGATTTGCGCGACCTTTTCGTCCTGCAAAATGCCTTTGAGATCGCCGCGCGCGAAAATCTTGCCGAGATGCAACACCGTGACGCGCTGGGCAACCTGACGCACGAAGGCCATGTCATGCTCGACCACAAGCACCGTCATGCCTTCGGCATTGAACGACTTGATCAACTCGCCGGTCTTGAACGTTTCATCCGGAGACATGCCGGCGGTCGGCTCGTCCAGCAGCAAGAGCTGAGGCTTCAGCGCCAGCGCCATCCCGATCTCGAGCCATTGCTGCTGGCCATGCGACAGCGCACCCGCGAGCTTCTCGCTGTCCGGCCCGAGGTTGAGCAGAGTCAGCAGGCGATCCTCCTCGGCGATGCGTTCCGCACCGGATAATCGCCCCTGGAGCGCAATCCGGATGTTTTGCCGAACCGGCAGCTCCTTGAACACGCTCGGAGCCTGCATCTTGATGCTCATGCCCCGCTGCACGCGCGCATATGGACGTTCAGCCGTGATGTCGACGGTATCGAACAGTATGCTGCCTTGGCTCGGCGGGTAAAGACCCACGATCAGCTTGAACAATGTGCTCTTACCGGCGCCATTTGGTCCGATCAGGCAGTGGACCTCGCCGGCGTTGACCGTTAGGTCGACGTCGGAGACTGCGGTCAATCCGCCAAAACGCTTGGATACGCCTTTGACTTCAACCAGCGCCATGATCAGGTCTCTTCCGATTGCAAGCGACCAGCCTCCGCCATGACGGCGCTCTCTTTGCGCCGCCGACGCCCGCTCCACCAGTCGGCAGCAAGCTTGCCGATGCCGAGCACAAAACCCTGCGGCGCCAGCATCACCGTGGCGAGCAGCAGCGCCCCCATCAACACGAGTGCGGCCTGCTGGCTGTAGACCGTGATGGTCTGAAAGCCGAACAGCAGCAGGAACGATCCGACCAGCGTCGCGGTCAGATCGCTCCGTCCGGAGAAAGCCACCCATATGATAGGCATCGCCGCAGCAGGCAGACCGATGCTGGACGGCGTGATGAACTGCCCCCATGACGTGTACAACGCGCCGCTGAGGCCCGCGAGGCCGCTGCCAATCACAAAAGTCAGCAGCTGATATTTTCGGACATCGTAACCTAGCATCTCGGCACGCTGCGGGTTTTCCCGCGTTGCCACGATGACGTTGCCTATGCCCGAATTCACCAGCATGCGCAGCGCGAGGTAGACGATCACGATCAACGCGATCATGACGTAGTACAGCGTCGATCCCTCGATAAACAAGTCGCCCACGGTCAGCGGGTCCATGCCCTTCATGCCGTTGAAGCCGTTGAGCCGAGCCGAGCCTATGTGCCACTCCGGCCCTGCAGTTTGGCCAAGGAAGAAGGCGAGCACGAGGGTCGCGGACAACGTCACAATACCGAAGAAGATGCCGCTGATACCGCCCCAAATCATGAAATAGCCGAGGATGCCCGCCGCCACCATCGCTAGGACAACGGAGAGCATCAGCGCGACGATCGTTGCTGTGCCGCCGCCCATGTTGATCGCGAGCACGCCATACCCGTAGCCGGCGATGCCGAAGAACAAGGTCTGGCCGAACGATAGCATGCCGCCATAACCCCACATCAAGCATAGGCCGAGCGCCATGAAGATCCAGATCAGAAAGTAGGCGAAATTGCCAACGTCGTAGGAATCAGCGAACAGCGGATATGTCAGCGCGCCCGCGAGCACGACAAGGAAGCTGGACCAGAAGACCTTGCCACGTCCGAGCGTCTGCGGACCTTCCAGCAGCTTCAACATCACGATCCCCTTTAGCGCCCACGACGAACTAGAACACTGGAGAGTCCCTCGGGCAGAACCCGAATGATCAAAATAACAGCGACTAGCATGCCAATCTGCCCGATGATCTGGCCGTAGCTCGCGTTCAGCGCCATCCGGATCATGGCCAGCAACACGGCCGCTGGCGCTGTTCCGAGCAGCACGTTCGCCCCTCCGATCACGACTGTGACAAAGCTTTCGACCACGAAGGTCGCTCCCATGGTCGGGATCAGCGTCATGGTTGGTGCGTAAAGGGCCCCGCAAAGCCCGGCGAGACCAGTGCCGATTCCGAAACTGATCGCATAGATGCGGCCAGTGCGCGCGCCCAGCGCCTTCGCCATGGCCGCATTCTGCATCGTCGCGCGCGAGATCACGCCGAATCGCGTCTTCATGAAGATGATGTAAAGACCAGCCAGCACCGCTACCGCGCACGCGAACAGCACCAAACGATAGGTCGAAAACGTATAGCCACCGATCGCAAAACTTCCCTCGGGCGTTCCGATGCCCCGCACCGCAGAGCCTACGGTCAGAAGCATCGATTGCGTTACGATCAGACTAAGGCCCCAGGTCGCGAGCAGCGAGTCCAGCGGCCGCTTGTAGAAGCGCCGCACGACCAGGAACTCGACGAGGACACCGATGAGCCCCGCCGTGAGCGCGGCCAGGATCTGCGCAATTGCGAGCGGAACGCCCAGATTCACAAGGCCGACGGTGACATAAGCGCCGCACATGATGAACTCGCCATGCGCCATGTTGATGACGCCCATCATACCGAACACGATGGCAAGACCTGCAGCCGAGAGAATGAGGAACGCGAACACGTCGGCGAACTGATAGAATACCGAGAATACTTCAGCCGACATCTTGGTCCCTCTGTCGATCCCGGCGCCGCATCGTTGCGGCGCCGGCCCTGTCCAGAACGCAACTCTCAATACGAGCAAAATCCGTGCCCGTCAGGCATCACGATTTCTTCGGGAGATGGCTCGGCGTGTATTGGTCCTTGTCGTTCCTCTTGGTGAGATCGCAACCGATTTCGCTAAGCCAGTACGGCTGGATCGTCCCATAGTCCTTCTCAACCTTCACCTCATGCTTCGGCCCGACCGAGATCAGACGCATGCGGTGCGAGGTGTGCTGGCTCTTCGGATCGATGCACACCTTGCCTTCGGGAGCGTCGATGCATGCATCGCCGGTCGCGATCACCTTGCGCATGTCGTCGAGCTTGATCGACTTCGCTCTCTCAACCAGCGCCTTGTACATATAGAGCGCATTATAGGCATTGTAGCCCATGTCGTTGATGTAGAGTTCGTCAGGGAATTTCGCATGCCAGCGCTGCTTGAACTCGGTCGCTTCCGGCGTGTCGATCTCCTCGAACCAATTCGCAGTCGCATGCATGTTGTTAAGCGCAGGCGGCTTGAACCGCTTGTGCTCGAAGCCGAGCATGACCTTGATCGACGATCCCATCGGCAGATTGAGGTTGGCCGCAGCCGCCTGCTCGAAGAATGAATCCTGCGCAGCGCCGACATTGATCGTGAGTAGCCAATCCGGCTTCGCTTTCTGGATGTTCTGGATCGTCTGCGCGAACTGCGACACGCCGAGCGGGATGAACTCCTCGCCTACGACCTCGCCGCCGAGATCCTTCATGATCTTGCGGTTCCACTCGGCCGAGATTTGACCGAAATTGTAATCAGCGGCGATGACATAGACCTTCTTTCCGAATTTCTCGACCATCCATGGAATCAATGTTGAGAATTGCTGCTCCGGCACTGCGCCCATGCTAATCATGCTGGCGTCACAGACGCCGCCTTCATACTGATTGGTGTAGAAGTACGGTGTCGAGGTGCGATCGACGATGGGACGTAGCGCCTCGCGAGAAGCCGAGGTGATGCCCCCGATCAGAACGTCGACCTTGTCGCGGTTGAGCAGTCGACGGCCGAACTCCTGATAGCGCGCATTGTCGCCCTGCGGATCAAGGTGAATCAGCTCGATCTGTCGCCCCAGGATGCCACCGCTTTTGTTGATCTCCTCGACTGCCAGCTGCGATCCATGCAGCTTTGGCATTCCCATGAAGGCGAGGTCGCCGGACACGTCCTCGAGCAGACCTACCTTCAACGGCGGTTCCGCCGCCCGACCAACACTCGCGCCTGCCACTGTACCGAGCATGGCGCCAAGCAAGACCATTCTGAGCTTACGTCCCGAATTCATCGTGCTATCTCCTGTTCTGAAAGCGTCTGGATGTCATGGCTTGAGGTAATTCTTCAGGATCGATGCCCCCATCGTGTATTTTGGATCGACCATGTTGCCGAGCCGCATGCGGCCGGCTTGGCTGAGCAGCATGTAGGCGTCGATCTCGTCGAAGCCGTAATCGGCCGCCATCCACCGCACGAGTTCGCGATAGGCGATACGCGCCGCGTCCTCAAGCGGACGCGCGCTGCCGATCGTCATGATGAAGTCCTTCGTCTCGAGCCGCGGCCAGGCGAAGCTCCAGTTCTTGATCAGGTCGACCTGCAACGTGACGGTTGCGCGCTGCTCCAGCGCCACGCCTGAGAGCTCACCGTCGCCCTGCGTCGCATGGCAGTCGCCGACGTAAAGCATCCCGCCCTCGGTATGCACCGGGAAATAGATGATCGCTCCGGGAGCGACATCGGGCAGATCCATGTTGCCGCCGTGGTAGTCGGGTTGCAACGACGAGATCGCCTCGATCTCCGGAGAGACGCCGATTGTGCCGATGAACGGCTCGTAGGGCAGCGTGATCTTATCGTTCCAGCGCACGCCGTTCCTGTCGACATGCAGCTTTTTCACACGCTCCGGCAGCGGCGGATTGAGCAGCGCCGTCGAGCTTGTTCCAACCAACCCCCCGAACTCCGGAATAATGCAGGTCGTTCCGGCCGGCTGTTCACCCCGCGTCTCGACATCGCGGATATAGATTGCAAGGCAATCGCCCTTCTTGGCGCCTTTGACGGCAATCGGTCCGCATTGCGGGTTGAGATAGGGGAAGTTCAGTTTGGCCGTGGGGCTGTCGCTCTCCTTGGTGAGCACGCCGCCGAAGGCGTCTTCCGTCTGGACGACGACCACCCCGCCCGGATCGATGGACAAGGTCGGGTTGGCATAGGGACCGTAGACGTAGTGGAAGCCACCTTGTTGCTCGATGGTCAGACTATGCGTCGCGCCGATCGCACCCTTGGCGACTGCGCGTTCAGCCATAATGGATTTCTTCAACCAGTCTTCGGACATGTGATCGGCTCCTCAGCTCAGATCGGGGGATGACGCTTGTGCCAGTCGGTGACGCGCTGGAACGCATCGCCTGCGCGAACGAGGCCGGCCTCATCGAAGTGACGGCCGACGAACTGGAAGCCGACCGGACCGCCATTTGCGGTGAAGCCGCCGGGCAGCGTCACGGTCGGGCTTCCCGTCATGTCGAACGGACACGTGAAGCGGAGTAATCCAGCGATGAGAGAAGCGTCCTCGCCGAGGGCCGCCATCTTGGCGAGGGTTGGCGCCGCGAATGCCTGCGCCGGCACCGCGAGGAGATCGACCGACTCGAACAGAAGGCGGACGGCGCCGCGAAACGCCTCGCGGCGAAGCACGATCTTTTGATAGTCCATGCCGGACTGCTGCCGGCCGAGATCGAGCAGGCTCGCGAGCGCCGGGCCGTACTCGTCCTTGCGTGCGGGATAAGTGTCCTCGTGCGCGACGGCCACCTCGATGCCGCAGAGCGGGAACCAATCGTCGATCACCGCCTTCGGATCGGGAAACGTGACCTCCTTGATCTTCGCGCCGAGGTCGGCCGCCACACGCAACCCCTCAGTCAACACCATGGCCGCATCGCCGTCGGCGCCTTCGCTGGTCCAGCGCCGGTCGACGCCGATCGTCACGCCACGCAGGTCGCCGGAGAGACCAGCGAGATAGTCGGGCACGGGCAGCGGGACCGACGTCGTGTCCTTGGGGTCCTGACCCGCGATCACGCCGAGGATCGCGCCGCAGTCGACCGCGCTCCTTGCCATCGGGCCGATATGATCCAGCGTTGCCGCAAGCTCGAACGCGCCGTACCGACTGACTCGTCCCCAGGTCGGCTTGAGCCCGGTGATGCCGTTGGCCGCGGACGGAAAACGGATCGATCCGCCGGTATCGGTGCCGAGCGAGCCGAAGCAGAGCCCTGCCGCGGTGGCGACGCCAGAGCCGCTCGAGGACGCGCCGGGCCAGAGATCCGCGTTCCACGGATTTTTCGGCGGGTCGATCTTCGGGTGATGATCGGCGTAAGCGCCTTCGGTCTGCTGCAGCTTGCCGAGAATGATTGCGCCGGCTTCCTTCAACCGCGCCACGACAGTTGCGTCCTCGGTTGGACGAAAGTCGCGATGGATGGTCATGCCGTGCGCGGCGGGCGCGCCCTTCGCCCAGCAGAGGTCCTTCACCGCCACCGGCACGCCGTGCAGCGGCCCCCTGATCTTGCCGGAAGCGATTTCCTTCTCGGCCGCCGCCGCTTCGGCGAGCGCCGAGTCGGCCATTACATAAGCAAAGCTCTTGAGCTTGCCGTCGAGCTGCTCGATCCGCCCGAGCATCGCTTTGGTCGCTTGGACCGGCGATAGCTCCTTCGCCTGGATCTTCCGCCCGACGTCAACGAGTCCTAGATAGTGGAGATCTGTTGTCGCCATCGCCTATCACCCTCCCACTCGATGTGACACACGGTCGTCTTCACGCATGCGCTATCCTCACGGGCGACGCGGACGCATCGCCAGCTTCCCCGGCGGCAAACGAAAAAAGCCACCCGTCCCTCCCGAATGAGGCGACGAATGGCTCAAATGCCGCGGCTATGATCTATCGCTTAGGGTCCACAATCGAACGAAGCACTTAGTGCAAAGAGCTGGACGTCATCGGCCAGATCGGCGCACGCAAGGTTCGGCAGGTAACCCCTAGGAGAAAAGTCTAAGTAACTGCCTATCGCATTGTCAACGATGCTCTCTGCCTAAATTTCGATAGTGCTGCGCAGCAAACCGGCAGGCTACTTGCACTGCCATCCCCGATGATGATTTCATTGTCGCGTCGCACCACCGAAAGTCGGCAATGACAAAATCGTCTGTTCCCGTTGGCATCATCTGCTCGCAGTCCGGGCCCTATCAGGCCATGGGCCGCGAGATCCTCAAGAGCGCCATAATGGCGGTCGACGAGATCAACAATCAGGCGGAGTTTGATTTCTCGATCGCTCCCCATATACGCGATCCCCACGGCGTCATCTCGGAGTATCATACGGTCTGCGACGACCTCATCCGCAACGTCCGCGTCGAGCACATCATCGGCTGCTACACGTCGGCATCGCGCAAACAAGTGCTGCCCATCGTGGAGCGCACCGATCGCCTACTCTGGTATCCTGCGCGCTATGAAGGCTTCGAGTGCTCCGACAACGTGATTTATGTCGGCGCTTCTCCAAATCACAACGTCTTGCCGCTCGTCCAATACGTGCTCGACAATCTGTCACGGGAGATCTTCTGCGTCGGCTCCAACTACGTTTGGACTTGGGAGACAAATCGCGTCACCCGTGAACTGGTCAGCGCGGCAGATGGCCAAATCCTCGCCGAACGGCTGCTCGAACTCGGCGAAAGTGCCGTCGATCACATTGTCGACGAGATCGTTCGTCGCAAACCGCCAGTCGTGTTCAATACGTTGGTCGGAAGCTCGAGCTACGACTTCATCCGCGCCTTTCACGCCGGCACCAAGGCCGCGGGTCTGGCGATTCCCATGTTGAGCTGCAGCCTCTGCGAGCCGGAACTCGCGATCATCGGACCGGCATCGGCCGGCTGCATCACGTCGTCGGCCTATTTCGAGAGCATCCGCCTGCCGGAGAACCGCGCGTTCGTCGCGCGCTGGAAGGCGCGGTATGGTGACGACAGCAGCCCCTCCGTCGACGGGCAATCCGCCTATGTTGCGGTCTATTTGCTGGCGCGCGCGCTGCAGCGCGCGGGCACATCCGACATCGCCGAGGTGCGGCGCGCCGCGGCAGGCTATCGCTACAATTCGCCGCAAGGGCCGGTCTGGATCGACGGCGGCAACAATCACTGCGTCCTTACACCGCGGTTGGCCGTATCCAATCCGCACGGCCAATTTGATATCTTCTGGGAAGCCGACGCGCCCGTTAAGCCTGATCCTTACCTGACGCAGCTCGACGTTACGGTCAGCCCTTCGAGGGAGATCTCGGTGGGCGGCGCATTGCCGAACGCGCCGCATTTGCGGGTTGTGAAATGAGCAGACCGTCTTCGTTTTCGCTGCGCGGACGCAAGGCGCTCGTTGCCATCAAGGACGAACGCGATGCAACCATCGTGCGACGGCAGTTCGAGCGTCTCGGGATCGCGGGTGTCGCATGGATGCCGGGTGAGCCCGTCGGCTTCGCACCGGACCTGTCGCTGATCGATGACGAGTTCCTACCCTTGCTGCAGCCGACGCAATGCGCGTACCTGGCGCGGTCACCTGTCATCGCACTGGTCGGCACCGAGACCCCAAGCCGCCTGAAGTTGGTGTTCGAGCTCGACCCAGCTTCGTTCCTCATCAAGCCGCTGCGATCGGCCGGCATCTATGCAGCGCTCGTCATGGCATTCGAGCGAAACGAACGCACAAGCGAATTGAAGCAACAGATCGTCAAACTCGAGCAGCGCTTGCGGTCACGTCGTGTCGTACTTGCCGCCGTTCTCCAGGTGATGCATTCGCATGCGCTTGCCGAACCTGCCGCCTTTGCGCTGATCCGAAAAGCCGCCATGGAGCAACGCAAGACGATCGAAGAGCTTTCGGCAGAGATTGCGGCAACGGGCATGCTCCCGCGCGCAACAGGTTAGATCGCCTTCTGCGGGCGGGCGTGGCAGGCCGCAATCTCCTGTGCCCGCTGGACTCCTTGCTGTTTGCATCGTCACATCAAGAAGATGAGCCGTAGCACGCGCATCGCATAGCGCTTGATAAGCTCTCAACTGATTGGCACCATCGGGCAAACTCTGTTTCGGCTTCTGGCCCCCTAAGTGACATTCCAGCGGTTTTAGCTGCGGTCTGCTATTCGGGCGAATCAGGCATCCACCTCCCGTCCAGCGCCCAACTGATAAGCTTTTGCGTATTATCTTATCAGTTGGCCAACTGACGCCGTTTCGTATGAAACGCTATCCGTCAGCGATCTGGATGTCTGCCTTGCCTCAAATAGCACATCGCAGCTGCACCTCACGGAAGGTCAGCTAAGGGGTCACAAACGGCGATTCTAGACGAGCTTTCTCATGTCCGATCTATGCCCGAGAGGCGACGTTGCGATGGCCTGGCGGCCCTTCGAGCTAACGGCCAGAATGCATCAAGTCGTGTTTTGTCTCTTTGGTGCGGATGATCGACTGGCAATGCACGACGGACGCTGTGCGCCTGTTCAGTACCCGGACGCCGCCCAATCGGCTGTGACGGCCAGTGTGTCAGGAGAGACCCTGGTGTTGCGAATTTAAAGTTTGAATGAACTCCGCTGGGGGGAGAGCGACATGTTATTCTAGTCCATAGTATCTATTTTGATTGTACAGGAGACCGGATCATGATTCCTCAAGATCGGTTTCGCAGCCTCTTTCATAAATATTTGCTCGCGCTTTTCGTGGCTGTCGCTATCCCGCTGGCCTTCAACGGCGTTATCGAAGGATGGTTCGGCTATCGCGATCAGCGCGATAGGCTTGATCAGTGGCTTGGTCTCCAATCGGCATCTGCGGCTGCCGAAATACACGATTTCATCCACGGTGTCACAACTCAGCTTGGATGGCTGGTTCAGCTTCCGTGGACTGAGGAGCCCGACGAACGCCGGCGAACCGACGCGTTG
Organism: Bradyrhizobium sp. CAR08; assembly: GCF_052871955.1. Classification (NCBI taxonomy): domain Bacteria; kingdom Pseudomonadati; phylum Pseudomonadota; class Alphaproteobacteria; order Hyphomicrobiales; family Nitrobacteraceae; genus Bradyrhizobium; species Bradyrhizobium sp. CAR08. The sequence continues at coordinate 143,937 of NZ_JBIXJX010000006.1, read as the reverse complement.
CGCCTCCTTCGACAGGCGCCCGCCATTACTAGTCTTACGCTCCTCGACGGCAATGGTCTGGAGCGTCTCTACATCTCGCGGATCGGCCTTAATCGAATTGAGAGCCGCGCCGATCGATCAGCCGATCCCGCCTTGGTCGGTGCCCGGGTAGCTCAGGTCTGGTTTAGCGAGGTCAGCTACAATCGAGGCTCCGAACCGTACCTGACGGTGTCGATTGTCGGCAATCGACCGGCTGTCGGCGCTGTCGTCGCCGAAGTCAACCTCAAGCTGATTTGGGACGTGATCTCCGCGATCAAAATTGGAAAAACCGGCTACGCCTTCGTTCTGGACCGATCGGGCCGTCTAGTCGCCCACCCCGACATCAGCCTCGTTCTGCGCGGGGCAGAAGAAGCAACCTCCGAACCTTTCCGCGCTATACGGGACGCTATAGGGCCGGGACGGGGTTTCGCAACGAGCCGGGATGCACAGGGGCACTATGTTGCTGCTAGCGCGGCTCCCGTACAGGGCCTCGATTGGACAGTCGTGGTCGAGCAGCCCCTATCTGAAGCTTACGCGCCGCTCTATGCCGCCCTATGGAGGACGGTCATGCTTCTGGCAATGAGCAGCATACTCGCAGGCATTCTGGCCTATGTACTGGCGGACCGGATGACGGTGCCGATTAAATTGCTCGAGGAAGGCACGGAGAGGATTGGTGCCGGGTCCTTTGACTACCGCATCTCGATCCACACCCGGGATGAGTTCCAGCGCCTCGCGAACAGTTTCAACCGAATGGCTTCCGAGTTGGAGCAGGCACAACAGCACCAGGAGCGCATAACCAAGCTCAAGCGTTTCCTTGCCCCCCAGGTCGCCGATCTCGTCGATAGAGCTGGCGACGACAGTGTGCTGGACGGCCGCCGTACGGAAGTCGTCGTTGTGTTCTGCGATCTGAGAGGTTTCACCGCGTTTTCAGCAGGAGCTGCGCCTGAGGAGGTCATGAGCGTACTGTCGGAGTACTATGAAACCCTCGGCAGGGTCATTGCGGAATTTGAAGCAACGCTGATTAACTTCTCTGGAGACGGACTGATGGTCCTGGTGAACGCACCTGTCCCCATCGAAGAGCCTGCCTTAAGAGCAATCGATCTCGCCATTGACATGCAAAAGAACGTGCAAGCCCTGATCGCCGGCTGGCGATCGCATGGCTACCACGTTGGTTTCGGAGTCGGCCTTGCTAGCGGGCCCGCCACAGTCGGCCGGATCGGCTACAAGGACCGGCTCGACTACACCGCCATTGGCAGTGTTGTGAATCTCGCTGCCCGACTGTGCGCATCTGCCGCAGACAAGGAAATTCTGATCGACGCCGAAGTCGCATCAGCTGCCAAGGGCAAGCGGCCCCTTGAGGAGCTTGGGGACCGCAAAATCAAAGGATTCGACGAAGCTATTCCGATCTTCAGGATATCCTTCAGCTGTCTGTAGCAGAGCCTGACCGCCGGATGCCTGCACAATCTCGTCGAGGACTGTTTGGGCATTCAGGCTATGCTCTGGCAATCGGCCGACGGCGCGGGATCGTAGCCATGAGGTGCACCAACTCCAGAGCGGTAATGCTACGAAGACGTGCCAAGCGGCGTGATGTCCTGCTTCTGATGGTAGGTGTTGCGACGTGGGCAACTAAATCGTTTGCGCAGAAACCTTCTGTGCCCGTCATTGGCTATCTTTGTCCGGAATCGCCCGAGCTCTTTGCCACCAGACTCCAGGCTTTTCGGCAGGGGCTTGCAGAAGCCGGCTTTGTCGAGGACCGCAATGTAAGAATCGACTATCGATGGGCCCTCGGTGAGTATTCTCGATTGCCTGCGTTGGCAGCCGAACTGGTCGCCCGCAATGTGGATGTCATCGTGGCACCTGGGGGCGCCCCCGTGGCACTCGCCGCAAAGGCTGTGAGTTCGACCAAGACAATCGTTTTTGAGATGGGCGGCGACCCCGTCCAGCTACGGGTGGTCGATAGCTTGTCGCGGCCGGGCGGAAACATCACGGGAGTTTCGAGCCTGAGTGTCGACGTTTCGCCAAAGCGGCTTGAACTTATGTGCGACCTGGTGCCCACGGCGACGAAACTGATGGTTGTCGCCAACCCGACAAGTCCGACCGTACAGTCACAATTGCAGAAGCTTCACGCAGCTGCAGGCACCTTGGGCGTTCGATTGGATATTTTGCACGCAAGTAAGGAAGATGAGTTTGAAGCGGTGTTCGATACCGCGGCTAGGGACAGGGCAAGTGGACTTGTGTTTACCTCCGATCCCTACTTTGCCTTTCGCAGTTCGCAGTTGGCTCATCTCGCGACAAAGTATCGTGTGCCCGCGATCACACAGACCCGAGACTTTCCCGTTGCTGGAGGTTTGATGAGCTATGGAGGAGATTTCATGCAATCGCATCGGCGCGCGGGGCTCTATACTGGAAGGGTACTGTTGGGGGAAAAGCCTTCTGATCTTCCAGTCCAGCTTGTTACAAAGGTGGAGCTCGTTATCAACTTGAAGGCGGCCAAACTGCTAGGCCACGCATTCTCCTCTGCATTCGTTGCCGGCGCAGATGAGGTCATCGAGTAAACGACGCGGTCCGGCTGTCGTCGGCTCTAGCTCATAGGCCATCTTGGACGGCAAATTGTTCGTGTCACCTTCACGAAGTAAACCTTGCGCCGCTCCGAGCTACAGTCAGCATGAGCCAACGTGGCGATCCGCCGATTCACACAAGCCTCTGAAACAAAGACCGTCCGACGACGGCCTTCCGACAAGTTGTTTCAGCCAGGCGATGCGTAGACGGTCTACTTTCCGTCGACGGACTATCGCCCGGGATTTCGCCTGACCGGAGACTTGGCGCGATCAGCTGGCTAAGGTCGCGCTTCAAGAATCATGTTGAAAGGGGTCTCCGTAGCCCGACGCGCGCTGGAGAACCCGCCACTGTGGATGGGCCAATCCGCGCATCGACCATTGTTGCAGCGGTCAACAATTACGTTGATGAATTTCTATCGTGATGACAAGCAGCGGAACAAGCCACAAGGCGATAACCACGGTACAAGCTTATCCAAAGCTTGATACACAAAGCGCTCTTTGCGGGTGCGTCGCCCGACGGCTCACTAAGGCATCATCTACTCATGGAATTGGATCTGGAACTACAAAAAGGATCGAGAATATTTTGGTAGGTACTACGAGAGTTTCTCATCACAGGTTGACAGTCCGCCTTCCGCTGCAGAAAAACTGATCTACGAGGGATTCAAAAATACTTACGGCGCCGAAGCCGCACCTCGGAAAAGAGCTGGACAACGCCGGGAGCAAAGGCAGACGGCGCCACCTACTGGGAGCTCGGCCTTCCAGGTCCGAGAATTCGTGGTTCATTCATCGCATGGTGTTGGCCAAATTCTCGCAATCGAGAAGCAAGAAGTCGCCGGTATCGAAGTTGAGCTCCATGTCATAGATTTTAAGCGCGATAAAATGACGCTGAGAATTCCCTCGGCGAACTTATTAAAGGTTGGGATCCGCAGACCTTCTGAACCGAATGTCGTGCAGCAGGCGCTCGAGTTGCTGGCGACTGGCTCACGGCAAGCGCCCACAATGGAGGCGAGCTTCTACCATAGCAAGCTCGACTCAGGCGATTTGTTAGCTATTGCGGAGACTGTTCGTGACCTTCACGCGGAGTCTCAAGCAAGTGTACCGAGCTCAGCTCGACACATACTGTATAAATCTGCGGCACAGCGACCTCGGGGACGAGATTGCAATCGTCAAGCAGCAGACCGAGGCCGATGTCGCGAAACTGATCGTCGACAGTTTAGGCAACGCCGAGCGCTGAGGCATCGCTAAAAAGACGGCCCCGGATTGGCGCAGACCTGAGTCCAAGGTACCTTCCCTATTCGCCTCAGGCGCACGCGAAACGAAGCCCAAGGCCAAGTTCCAACGGTTCGCGGGTCAGGCCGTTCCGTCTCTGCGCACGAGCGAACTTGCTGAATTTCCGAATGCGTGAGCGGGAGAGCGAGGAACGAACGCGCGGAGGAAGGCTTGGAAGTCTTGCTAGCTCTCTCGTTGGAGCTGGCGGAGCGGCCCCGGCCCATCCTTCCAGCCCCACTGAAGCCGGGGCCGTCTCTACTTCGATGGAGGGAGCGTCTAGTTTTGCTCGCGTGCGGCTAATTCTCCGTCCAGCTCCTTCAAGCGCCCGAGCAGATTTTCCACGATCTCCATACAATCGGAATGCCTCAATGATTGCACGCCGCGCGCGGCCAGCTCGCGCTCCAATATAGTAGCCACTATGGTTTGGATGCTCACAAATCGTCCCCCGGAAAAAACTGCGCCGTTAAATATGGATCAAAAAAGAATTGGGTTCGCTCAAGCGAAAGGCCGCAGCGTGGTTCCAGCCCCACTGCGGCCATCCGGGTCAACTTGAAATTGCTTGGTACTTAAATCGCGCCGGTGTTCTCACAGTAGAACACCCCGTTCCGAAAATGGACTCCGGACAACTACCGGTAGCGCCTTGTCACACTAGAGCGAAACATGGCATCTCTGGCTTCCAGCCCCTATGCTCCCGGCTGCCGATCCAATTGCGGATCAGAGCGCCGGAGCCGCGAAAGTGAAGGTCGCAGGAACGGCTAAGAGGCTGCTCCTGCGACCGACGCCGCGACGTTCCGCACGATCGGCACGGCACCGTGGCGCTAGCACAGAGGCCCGCCAGCGTGAACCGTCGCTTACAATGAGGCCGCCACATGAGACGGCATGCTCATCAAGTGGGGGCTTACGTTGGAGGACGGAGGCCGGGGGAGCTCAGCCATTGCTGAATGTGCAAGGCGTTCTCACTCAGGCGCGCGGCTTTTAGCAAAGCTTCCCGCTTGGGGCCCGGAGGTGTTGCCTCTGCCCGGCTGCGAGCGGCGCTCGCCATTTGGGTGAGGCGATCTGTTAGCGATGTGGTGAGCTTGGGCATAAATGGCTCCGCATATCTTGGCGGGAGCACGGGGCTCTCAGTCACCGATAGAGGCCGTGATGGGCCGGTGATGGATGCACTAGGCGCTTGATCCACGAGAATAGATACTGAATCCGCTAGAGCCTTGGGCTTGGCATTCTGCTGCACGATGGCCGGCCCCGCCAGTGTGAACCGGCGCCCTTGAATTGCAATGCACGGAGAGGTGCACTGAAACTTCGCGCGCTTCTATTCGTAGTATCAGTATCCGGGATTTTGTTGATCCCTCTCGGGGCTGGACTAAACCTATCGCCGCCGGGACAAGGTATTGTTTGCCCGGCGGCGCATTTGATTGGAGTTGGCTCCGGCGAGCACCTGTTAGCGTGAACCGGCGGACCTTTCGATCGACTTTTCCACACCGACGATGCGCAGTAGTTCGCGCGCGCCGAGCTACTAGGAAGCGATAATTTGCGCGTTGCTGCCGCTTTGCTGGCGGCATGCGCACTCGCTTCGATACACGAAATCCGGCCACTGGCGGATGCGACCGATGCGCTGCCCGCCTTCATGGAACGGTGTAGTAATTGGCGAGCAATCACGCGCAGCGTGAGCATGGCGGTGGTTTCGTTTAGGCGCGGCCTTCGCCTCTCAGGAGCCTTAGTTCGTTCCGTCGCTTGGCAGAAATGAGCGAGGAGTCCGTCATCATATTTCCTGCGATGTGCAAGGCCCTTCGGCTGGCCCGGGTGCATGGCTTTTTGGTCGAGCGCGAGGACGGCTGTATCACCCGGGAGGCAATCAATCTGCGTGCTCGACGGGTTTGGCGCGCAAGATGGTCGAAGGTGGCTGGCTCGTGAAGCACGGCTGGCGTTATGAGCTGACCGAACCGGGTCTGAAAGCGGCGGAGTGATCCAACGCTAGCTCCCTCACCGCGGTGGACGGCAAAAGCATTGGATCAAAGTCAAGAACCGGACCCATCCGGCAATGTCGCGGGAGGTATGAACGGTGGCAACAGATCTGGCACACGCACGCCGGCTTACCAAGGCAAACGGAAGTCTGTCGCCTTTGGCGTAATCGGCTGCTTGGGTCTCTTTAACGGCAACGATGCTTATGCCTCAGAAGCTAGGCGGTTGCTTTCGACGTCGGCGGGGGGCTACTCTCATCTCCAATCCCATGGCCGTGAGCACACCAAGAACAGTTGAAAAGTGTGGAAGCTGCTGTTCGTCCCCAAATGCTCGATAAATGCTCGTTCGTTGCAGACCGGCTTCTCTAGCGACTTCTGAAATGTTGAAGTGATCTAGCGCCTTCCCAATTGCTCTGCAGATCGTGCGAGCTTCGGCCGACTGGAATGCCTCGTTCAACTCGCCGGTTAACTGCGAGGGTGCGACGGGACTCAATCTTTTCGTCATCTCGGTCTCCACAACAAAAAAGGCCGGCTTAAAAAGCCGGCCCTTCGTTATTGAATCGAGGCGCGCTCAGTATTTCGCGATGCTCGGACCGCCCCAGCGATAGTTTACGCGGACCAAGCCCATATCAACGTCTTGGCGGATGCGGTCGCTCCCGCGAAAGCTCCAATCGGCGTCGTGAGCTCGATCGTGCGATCACCCAGGAAGATGTCATTGTACTCGACGCCAACCGACAATTCGGTGCAAAACCATATTCGAGGCCCGCGCCTACCGTGCCGCCCCAACGGGTTTCACGAGCCGACGAGAAGAGCGCACCGGTCGGAAGATCGAATACATCATACTTGTCGCTGACGACCGCGGCGCCGCCCTTGACGTAGAACAGAGTATTGTTCCAGGCGTAGCCGACCTGACCGGTGATCAGACCGAACGAGTCGATCCGCGAACGATTGCGAGTCCCAAATCCCGGGATCGCGCTGACGTTGTCGCCCGAGAAGTCAGCCCAGTTGCCTTGACCTTCGATGCCGTACACCCACTGCCCCGACTGCATGCGGTAGCCGATCTGACCACCAACCGTGCCGCCTAGGTGAATGTCCAGCAGCAAGCAGCTTGCCGTCTGCACGCTGTCGCTCTCAAGCAATGCTTCGGCCGAGGCGAAAGTACGGCTCTCGATGCCGTGGCGCGCCAACAGCCGCGCCACGCTCTTCAGAAGGCCCGCATCGTCGTCGACTACGATCACAAGTGTCCGCTGCGCCATCCTGTCCGCCTCCAGCCCCTAGCACGAAGCACTCAAGGGTGGCCAACCCTTGATATGCATCAACGGAGAGTCCGCTGGCGCTGACTGATGTTATCGCTGGGACTTGCGAGGCGCAGGCGCAGTGGCCGGCCGCAACTCCATGTTGGACACGCCCGCTGTAATGTTCACGCCCGTCTGACCCTGCACGGACAGTGGCTGCAACGCGACCGTGCGATCCGAGCCGCCGACCAGGAGGTTGGCACCCACTCCGGCACCGACCGTACCACCGGCGGTCGCACCCGCATAGGTTCCCGCCAATGCCGCCCGGCGCAGTGTGGTCGGTGCAAAAACGGCCCAAGTCAGCTTGCCGCCGGACGTGGCGCCGATGTCGAGCCCAAGCGTACTGACGGTGCCTTCATAAGCCTCGCGCGCCCTGCCTCTCGCCGATGCATAGATGCAGCTCAGTTGCCGCTGTCCCACGACAATCATGCCAACGCCCGGAGAAATGTTGCAGGTCAGGGTGCCGACCTGCGTTCGCCCAGCCTGCTGAGCGGTGGCAGGAACAATGGCCAGGGCGAGCACCAGGGCGGCGCATGCGATTGGTCTGTTCAGCATTGCTTTGTTCATGGGGCGGCCTCCAACGACGTATTCTGGTGGTCCCCAACGCGGACCAGCATTGCGATGTTCCTGTTTTCTCGCACTGCCGCCCAGTCGAGAATAGTCGAAAGCGCTGACCCAATCCACAAGTCGCGGACATGCCCCTCAATGCCGCCAGTTGGAATTTTCCTCGCCTTGCGGAGTTACGAATTAATTTTGGTCGGAGCAAAACTGTTTGAAGGTTAAAGGACCCCGGTATAGCATCAGATGTCCGGCTTTGATGAAAGCTTTGGAAGTGCCGCCTCATTGGCGAGTTCATATCCCCCGCAGCATGGCACTTCGTGCTTCCGAGATTACAAATGTCTCCCAACAGGATTGCGCTTTTCATCGACGGAGCCAATCTCTATGCGACCACCAAGACGCTCGGCTTCGATATAGATTACAAACGCCTGCTGAGCGAGTTTCAGAGCCGCGGTACGCTTCTGCGCGCGTTCTACTACACCGCGACTAACCAGGACCAAGAGTTCTCCTCGATCCGTCCGCTGATCGACTGGCTTGACTTATAACGGCTTCACCGTCGTCACCAAGCCGAGCAAGGAGTACGTCGACGTCGGCGGCCGGCGCAAGGTCAAGGGCAACATGGATATTGAGCTCGCGGTCAATGCCATGGAGCTCGCCGAGCACATGGACCAAATGGTGCTGTTCTCCGGTGACGGCGACTTCCGGTACCTGGTGGAGGCGGTACAGCGCCGCGGCGTTCAAGTCACCGTCATCTCCACGATCGCGAGCCAGCCGCCGATGATCGCCGACGAGCTGCGCCGCCAGGCCGACGTGTTCACCGATCTAATCGAGCTCCAAGCCAAGATCGGCCGCGATCCCTCCGAACGCCCGCCCCCTCGCGAGCGCGAGCCGCGCTATCGCCCGCAGCAGCTCCGAGAACGTGAGACGCTCGCAGGACCAAAGGGAAATGATAGCGTTCTCGAGAATTGATGCCGAGCGAGCCGGCTCAGGAGCACGCCTGGCTGAGTCGCAAATCGTTCCATGGAGAGTTGCATGTGCGTATGGTGTCCCTCCATCGCGATCATCGATGCCTGAGTGGATGATCAGGCCAGCGATCCCACCCGGTGACGCGCCCAGGCACCGGGCTCGTCGACCCAAGCCTCCTGTGCGAACCAGGCGTGATTGGATTGGCAGATCGGGCAACGAGTGTGCGCGAAGAAAACCGGGCTACGCCGAAAGCTCTCGCGATCGGTCTTGATGCCGGTGGGGATCGCGCGTCCAGTCTGCGGACACTTGACCATGACCATTCCCATTTGGGCCTCCCTCAACTTTAATTTTCTTGAATTCGATTTCCTATTCGGTTTCGAAAAGCAACCGGCCGGTTAGATCGCGCCTCTTGTTGGTGCGCTGGCTTGAGGGCATCGCGCACCTGCCCGTTGCTTGGTCGAGCATGGGTGGGCATGCTCGCGGCGGGGCTTGGTCCAACCGGCCGGATCTCCCTCTTGAATGAACCTGAATGTAAATTGAGTGCCGCTTAGTTGCGTTGGTGAAGGACCTTGGCGATGTGCTTCTTGAGTGGCTCGCCGGTTGCCGTTGCAAGCTTCTGGGTCAGGTCCCATAAGTCCTTGCCTTGGGCGGATGCGGTGTCGAAAGTCTTGCGCGCTTGCTCCGCGGACAAGGTGACGACATCCGCCGCCGACTTGGTACCCAAGAGTTGCACAAAGAAATCGATCGTAGAGGCGGCATTAAAGTTCGAGATCTCGATGACCTTGAGCCCGTAGTCTGTCGCGCTCCTGGCATTGCCCGAATAGCTCTCGCGCAGCGCTTCAGCCATATCCTCTGACGCCGCTTTGATCTTCTCGCAGCCTTCCCTTGCGCGGGCGAAGCCCTGCTCGGAAAATTCACCGAGCACACCGGGCACCGCAAACTTCGGCACTCCGAACGGCGGCATCGCGAAGCCGTTCGTTCCGTTCACCTCAACTTTCACTTCAGCTTTCGCTTCACTTTCACTCACAGCTGCTGTCCCCATTTCTCAAGCGAATCCCGAAACGCTGGCTGCGCCGCAGGAGTTCGTGAAGCGGAAAGTTTTCCACCTCAGCGTCCGTTCAATTTTGATGGGCTTCAATCCAGTCCCGATATCATTATGCCCAACGACAGGAGAGCTGTCCGTCCGATTTGTGACTCTCGGCAAAAAAATCTTCTGACGATGTCAATACACACGATCGTCATATCAACGATATGCTTGCAGCGCCGCCACGTGCGGGTCACCGCGGGTTCCACCTTGCCAACCAGCCCGCCAATGATCGCCGACGAATTTCGCCGCCAGGTCGAGGGGTTCACCGACCCTTGTCGAGCTCCGAGCTAAGATCGGCCACGGTCCGTCCGAACGCGCGGTCATCACCGCAACAGGTCCCGGAGCGTCCCGTCGCGGGGCCGAAGGGAAATGATAGCTTTCTCGAGAATTGATCCCGAGCGAGAATGAGGATCCTTAGCGAATAAGCCCGGCATTTGCGCCGGGCTGATCGCAAGTAAGCTTTGCGTGCTCGCAATGGAGTGATTGGAGAAGATTCTCCGCTGTCAGTCGGTTCGGATTGTAACGTTGGACGCCGGCTCGCGCGACTTTGCACGGGCGTGTTGCTGACCGGTCACGCTCCTAAGCTAAGCCTAACCCTGCGCGCATCGGCCTTGATGCCCCGGACCTGCTCGATCCGAAGCGGAGCGATCCGTCTGCAGACCCAAGTAGCATTCGAAAGCGATGTGAAGCCCACAGCGCATAGTTCCCGCTCAGACGGACTTATCGGAGCGCCAGTCGGCGGCCGATCGCCAAAATTAATTCTGTCTCATAATGATGATGACTCTGTCGCGATAATAAACAATAAGTTTGGGAAAACAGAAGCAGGGAGTTTGCGATGGAAGCTATGCGCCGCTTTCGCGCCATGGCGTTGCTATGCCGACAGGCTGCCGCGCGTGATGCCGAGAGAAGCTGGAACCTGCTCGCAGAGGCAGAGTACTGGGAGCATCTGGCGGCTACAGCTCTGGCTCACTAAGCGCACGGAGTAGTAGCGATTACTCGATTGTCCTGTTTTATCGGTGGCTCTTGATTCATTTTATTAGAGCGTGCCTTCAACACCGAAGGAGCGTCGCTCGCCTAAAACGAAACAAGTAGTTCGCCGCGAGTGGACGAAGGACGACATCAAGGAACTAAAGGCGCACTCCAATGCTCGGACGCAAGTGTGACATCGACGACATTGCGGACTCGAGCCGTCGCTGTAGGCTTATCCTGCCGGGGCTGGAATCAATATTTCACGTCTTCATTTTAACCCGGCCGGCCGCAGTGGTTTGCCGCTGCGGCCTTTTCGTGTGGCGCTCCTAGCGTCGCATCTAGAAAGGCTCACCCCATAGCGATTACTTTCGCTCCGCGTCAGCCTCCTGCTCAAGTCGCAAAATATGTGCGCGCAGAGCGTCAAACCGCTCCTCGGCAAACTCGCTGAATAGCGGATCATTGTGACTCGTTCCGGCTGAAGCGATCTCAGTCCAATCTTGAGGCTTGAGAACCTTAAGTGCCACCGGAAAGAAATCGCGATCTTCCATCATCATGTGACGGCGCTCGTGCGCGATAAAATCGCGAACGACAAGATTCACATCTTCGCGCAGAATGCCACGTTCCGCGAGAACGCTGTCGACCGCCTGAGCGACGCGGCGTTAAAGTTGGGCCCCTTTCTGGTGTTCGCGAGCTAGATCGCCGACCTTCGCAGCAGCGGCTGGATCCCGTGCCCTCAGCTTGGCAAATACCAAGTCTTCCTGGGGATGATGATAAACTTCTGGGTAGACTTCGAAGTAACTGATAACCGCGTGAATGACCTCGTACTCAGCACGGTCGCCGCGGTCGAGTACCTCGAGCTCCCGCTCGAGGATGGCCAGCAGCTTCTCAATGTTGAGATGCTCTTGGGATAAGCGCTCTATGATCATGGCAGAGCTCCATACACGGGCCTCAATATAGTCCTTGGTCGAGTGTCAGCATTTGCGACAGATCAATCCGAGACGATGCGATTTTAAGATCGCGCAACTCGTGCGGACCATGCTCGCGATTGCCTAGCCGCAATTTAGACCCATATTCTGAATTGCAGATGCGTGTGAAACGGGAAAGCCACGGTCTGCGATGGCGGATTGCGTCCCAAAAACTGCCACGCCCCTCCCCGTACCGGCCTACAGCATGCCCTCACACGCATCGCTTCACGCCTTGCGGCGATGCCGCGTTGGATCGCGCGGGCGCGCGGTTTGTGAAAGCCAAGATGCAACTCGGCCGAGGCCAAGCACTCGTTTAGCGTTGCCACAAGAGCAACCTTCTTTGTCGATTTTCTCTATTTTAGGGAAGAATAAGCCGCATGCAGCGGCTTCACGGCACTACGCCGGAAAAAGCTCGCCGGGATCGAACCGGCCTCAAACTCTTGCGTCACATCGGCCGCATCGCTGAGCCTGTACTAACGTAAGAGCTCGGGGGACGTGCGAGCGTACATGCCTATGGCGTGCACGACGTCAGCTTCCGAGGCTAAGGCGGAAGTCGCCGCTCTTAGCGGTCATCGAAGGCTTGTGACCCGACTCGGATATCCGACAGAGGGTTCTGGCGGCTGGTGGTGGCCCATCGAACCAGTGCCGCCGGCCGACCGAGCAGACAGCGCGCCTCGCTTGAGACAGCCTCGCTGCCGAACTATCGTTGCCCTTGAGAGAACCGAGACCTCGCTGCATCCTGCCGCCAACTGCCCTTGCGTCGCGCAATCGTAGGAGCCGGCATCCGGGGAATGTCGGTTGTGATGCATCGGGTGGTGCCTCCCTCGTCTCTGCTCCAAAATGGGGAAGATCCCAATGATCGTTACCGCAACATACGATCCCTCTCTCGTTGCCCTGTCCATCCTGGTCGCTGGCTTCGCGTCTTACACCGCCCTGGATCTCGGCGAACGCGTGGCGCTGGCCCAAGGACCCACGCACCACATACCCACGCAGCGCGTACCCACGCACCCGATCTGGCTGGCGGCGGCCGCACTCACCATGGGAGGCGGCATATGGTCGATGCACTTCGTCGCCATGCTCGCCTTCGAGCTGCCGATGCCGGTGTCTTACGATGTCGGCTTGACTGTCTTTTCCCTCGTGCTGGCGATCCTGGGCACGAGCGGCAGCTTCTACGTCATCAGTAGCCCGGGCGCATGGCGCCCCCGCGTCGTGCTCAGCGGCGTCTTCATGGGGCTCGGCATCCTCGCCATGCACTACACCGGCATGGCCGCCATGCGGGGGCCCGTCCAATTGAGCTACGACCCCCTGTGGTTCGCGCTTTCCGTCATCGTCGCGATCGGCGCGGCGACGGCGGCGCTGTGGCTGGCGTTCGGAACCGGGGGCGCTGGGCAGAAGCTCGCCGCCGCCATCATCATGGGCGTCGCCATATCCGGCATGCACTACACCGGGATGCGGGCGGCCATTTGTAGCGCTCCCGCCACGGTCGAGGACACCCACGTGGATGCGACCCTCGATCGGACCCCCTTGGCGGTGGGGATCGCCGGCTTCGTGCTCGTCGATCTGGCCGCCCTGTTCGCCTCCGTGGCCAGGCGCAAGCGCGCCGCGGAGGCCCTGCGTCAGACGCAGGCGGATCTTGCCCACGTCCAACGGGTCACCGCCATGGGAGAGCTGGCGGCCTCGATTACACATGAAGTCATGCAGCCTCTCGGGGCGGGAATGAACAATGCCGGGGCGGCCTTGCGCTGGCTGGATGGCCAGCCGCCAAATCTGGACAAGGCCCGGGAGGCGCTTGGTCGTACCGTCGAAAACGGAAAGCGTGCGGCCGACATCATCGGCCGCATTCGTGCCCTCATCAAGAAGGAGCCTCCGCGCAAGGATGCCTTGGAGGTCAACGACGCGGTCGTTGAGGTCATTGCCCTGACCCGTGGCGAAGCGATGAAAAACAATGTCTCGGTGCAGACGCAACTCGCGGAGGGCTTGCCGCCCATCCAAGGAGATCGAGTCCAACTGCAGCAAGTGCTCCTTAACTTGATCATCAACGCCGTCCAAGCGATGAGCGGTGTCAGCGAAGGGTCGCGCGGGTTGCTGATCGGCACTGGGAAAGATGCATCGGGCGGAGTGCTCGTCGCCGTGCGGGATTCTGGCCCGGGACTGAAACCGGAGAGTTTTGGACACCTGTTCGACTCATTCTACACCACCAAGCCCGGCGGCATGGGCATGGGGCTATCGATCTGCCGTTCGATTGTCGAAGCTCACGGGGGACGCATATGGGCCACCCCAAACGCCGGACCAGGCATCACCGTGCATTTCACTTTGCCGATTCAAGCCACGGCATCCGCAACCGACGGCGTGATCTTCAATACCATTCAGAAATTCTCCCCCGCCGCTGGCAATAGATGATGAAGGTCGGGCACTCCGAGAAGTCTGGTTCTGTGCGTCGGCTCAAAGCAGTTGGACCTCGGCCGCCGCCGAGGTCTAACGACGAATGCATACAGCTCCTGATGCTGGTTCGAGACGTAGAGAGAGCGTCGCCGAGTAAGCAAGACGCCTTCCCGCATCAGCGCTCGGACCTGAGCCATTGGCGCAAGCGGCTCGGCGACAAGTTGGAGCTGCTGCTGGCGGAGAGCCTGCGGGTGGCGTACGAGGCCGGCGCGTTACGCGGCCAGGACCTCAAGCACGTCACGGTCGACACCACGGTGCAGCCGAAGGCCATCCACCTTTCCGACCGATGCCTATTCTCGTGTGGCCAAGGCCGCCGCGATGATGGCGGGCCGCTACGCTCATGCCAAGCAATTCAAGCGGCATCAGCGGCAGTTGCGCATTCTGCGCAGCCGGCTGGGCCGGATCATCCGCGAGATCCGCCGCAGGAGCGAGGGCCAGCCGGCACTGGAGGAGGCATTCGCCCTCCCGCTTGGCCAGCCCGCGCAAATCCGCTCGCAGCAGCAGCAGCACCAGCGCGGCTGGAAGCTTTACTCCTTCCATGCCCCGGCATTGGGGCTTAACCCAGTTTGGAGTTTGGCGATCTGATCTTCGGTCTGTCCGTTGGACCAGGACGTCGGTAATCGCTGCGCTGACGGGGGCCTTGCCCTGAGCCAGTTGGCCGCCCAGCGAGGCCTGAAATCTTGATTTCACTTGCATCCTGCGTGCAGGCTGGCAGCTCTCTTAAATCCGCGAGGGATCGACCTTCCGAGCACGAACGCGACGAAGAGCGACTGCAAGGAAGATTTTAGACGCTAGCAATTGAAACCGGCGTGTGCAGAAAGTATTCGCAATTGAGCGGCGCGAGGCGTGCGAAAAGGACACTATGCCTGTCGAAGTCGCGAGAGCCCAACAGGACAAAGACGTTCAAGTCCTTGCCGGCGGATGCCCATAGAGGCATCACGATCGCGATTTGGACGTATCGCGATTTGGCCGAGTTACCGTAGTTCCTTGCCGTAGTTTATTTCTAGAGTGGTCCAAGGCTTGCGAAAAATGAACGTCTTCGCGAGGGTTTAGCGCCCACAGTTTGGAGGAGTGGATATCCGCAGACCACGAGTTATGATAGCTACCGCGGTTAAGGATCAATAGAGGTGAGCCCTGCCAAGTCAGCCGCAACCTGGCCGGAGCCGACTAGTTGGTAAGGTTCGCGTTTGAACTCTCCCGGTACTGTGATTGGATTGCCAATTGCCTGCCCCCGCTGCGCGGATGGTGTCGATGGACAGCTTCGCGGCCGGGTTCAAACGAATCGGAGCACCATGTCCTCTAGCTCCAACGCCGGTATCGCCAAGAAAGCGCGCATGAAGGCTGAGGCGGATTTTGCCACCTGGCTCATGATGGCTAAGCTGGGTGGTTTCGATGACCTGCCGTCCAGCGCCCAATGCTTTCTGACAAATTATCAAACTCGGCTCGAGACAATGAGCGAGGCCGAGTCCACGGCTCTAGCCGTTCGCGAGGTCTACAGCGCTTATTACAGCGAGATGGGAGGCGTAGGCGCGGCTCCGGAACCAAAGGCTCGGACGCCTACGACAGAGGGCAAACTCGTGCGGTCCCAGAGACCGCTTGGACCTCAACACGGTCAATCGGCTGCGCGCCATACGACGAGGCCAATGACCCGAAAATCCCTCCCGGCACTGCTAATTCTCGGGAGCATTGTGGCACTGGTTGTCGCAGTCGGATTTCTAGCGCAGTAAGACCGGCCGCGAATTCTGTGCAACGTCCGCTTTTCCCCCCGCGATCCGACTAGGGGAGATCGTGCACTTCGCGTTTGGGCCAACTGGCGACACCGCGGGAGCAGCCTTGAAGACTTGGATCCTTAGTTTGATCGGTCAATAGCGCTGACACAACTGAAGCGCGTGTATTGCCGAATTTTCCCGGCTGTTGCAGCCTAGGCACACCGCCTGCTGATTGAATCAGCTAGCTTAACGCTGGAATTCCGGACAGCAAAAGAACCGGCGTCGTTTGGGCTGAAACGTGGATGGAGCGAAAGTAATGAAGAAGCTTTTGTTAAGTGGCGTGGCTTTGCTGGCAGTGAGCATGGCGGCACCTGCATCAGCGGCTGATCTGGCGGCTAAACCTTACGTCAAGGCCCCGCCCCCGGTGGTCGCGCCGATCTATGATTGGACCGGATTCTACATCGGCGTCAACGGCGGTTGGGGACAAAGCCACGGTTGTGTGGATTTCGTGACGCCAGCAGGGGCAGTCGCAGGTGGTTGCGCGGATCGCTCCGGGGGCCTCGCTGGCGGACAGATCGGGTACCGCTGGCAAACCAATCAGTTTGTGCTCGGTCTGGAAGCGCAGGGAGATTGGGCAGAAATCAAGAATACGCGCGTCAGTCTGATCGACCCATTGATTTCGACCACAGGGAAGATTGACGCCATCGGACTCTTCACGGCGCAGCTCGGCTGGGCATGGAACGCCTCGCTGTTCTACGTGAAGGGCGGCGCCGCCGTGACGCGCAACCGATTCGACATATTCAACAACGTCACCGGGGTCGGCCTGGCATCGGCAGGCCACACGCGTTGGGGCGGCGCCCTTGGCGTGGGCTGGGAGTACGGCTTCACGCCCAATTGGTCGTTCGGTATCGAATACGACCATCTCTGGATGGGGCGTGACAATGCCGGCTTCGCAGGCGTAGTCACTCCCGGAGGCTTCGTCCTCACCGGCAGCGGGGTTAGCCAGGATGTCGACATGGTCACACTTCGGTTGAACTACCGCTTCGGTGGATACGGCGCACCGATCGCGGCCAGATACTGATCACCCCCATCTTCGCAAACCAAAGCCCCGGCACGCCGGGGCTTTTTTGTGGTTATGATTTTCTTGGCCTTTGCTACCTTGCGGTGTCTAAGTTGGAAGAGCACGTTCGACCGTATCAATCATGGCGGCCACATTCGTTAAGCAAGCAATCCGAGCCGCTGAGCTATCGTGACCAGCTCTGCCAGAGACGCACTTTCATCTTCTCCGTCACTCGATATCGATGTGCCTTGATTGTCCGCGCGCACCGGCGCTGGCACCGAGGCTCGCGGCGGGACAATCTGCCCGCACGAAACTTGTGTAGTTGGGCACCACCGGCGGTCCGCCCTTGCAGGTTGGGCGAGCTGCACCTTCAAATGCCATTGTAGCCGGGGGCTCCCTTTACGTTATTGATTGTGGCAACGGCGTTGCCCGATAGATCGTGCAAGCTGCTCTTAGGCTAAACGCGTTAAAAAGCATTTTCATTACGCATCAGCATTCGGACCACAATCTAGATTACGGAATTGTTCTATTTGCCTGGTATTCGAGTCTGCGGAAGCCGGTGGCCCGCCACCATTGGCGGAAATGACAAAGAAGGTTTTGAGTTGAATGCTTTCGACATCGACATTCGAATCCGCGATGAAGGCAAGCCCGCTCCTAGGGCAATGCTTGTTCCGCACGAGATAGAGTTGGCCGGGATTGTGATGCAAGGCGAGAATGTGAAGGTCAGTTGTGCCTTGGCTGACCATCCACCCCTTCCGGTCGCGCTATCGTATCGCTTTGACACTGCAGATCGCTCTATAGTTTTCTCCGGAGATACCCGACGCTCTCATTAACCTCGCGAAAGGCGCGGACGTATTCGTGTGCGAGGCCCAATATCTTCCGGGAATGCGCCAGGTGCTTGATGGAGCCGTGAAAGTAGGCAGGTTCGATAAGGAGACCGCCGACAACCTCTTCAAAAGTGTTTCAGGCAATGCACTTACGGTCGAGCAGGCGGGCGAAGTGGCTCAAGCCGCAGGGGTCAAAACGCCGGTGTTAAGTCATTTCGTTCCAGGAAATGGCGCTGTTCCTGATCAGGTGTTTGTGGACGAAGCCCGCAAAGCTTTCTCCGGCGAAATCATAGCGGCCCGAGACTTACTTGAAATTTGAATTTAGCGTCGCGTTTGACAGTCAGGTCCGCAATGGGTCTTGGCTGTGTAAAAAATGCAGCGCCGCACAAATTACAGAGAAAAGCATTCCTTCAGAAGCCTGCTCCGGGAGCGTGAGGAGCATACTGAACTGCGACGCCGCTCCATCTGAGAAGCAGATTCTCCGCGCTACGCGAGATTTCACGTTTTCACACAGCCAGGGTCAAAACGCGAAGCGCAGAGCCCGAGCAGGTCTAGTCGGCTATTTTTAGTGAACAGGCAGTCAGCGAAAGATGTAGCTACATCGCCTACGGGCCAGATGCATCGCCGCCTACGATGACGTGTCGGCGCTGCCGTGCAAGAGCAACCACACGGGGCGAATCCGTGAAGACGGCGGCTGCCGCTTCCCGCTCGATTCCGCCCCCAATCAACAGCATCCGAAACACATCGTGACTGAAGTAATTGCATACGCAGCAATTTGACGGCGGCCGGGGCTTGCTTCAGTTCGTTCCGTATCCGGAACGAACTGAAGGAAAGTCGCTGGCGTTGCAGATTTACAACCCGCACAGCCGACCGAAATACTAAGCTCGGTCATTGAGACAAGCCGAACATATTTCATTCTTAGTTCAATATGGTCAGCGGGGACAAACGATGTTTGACGTCTATCGCAATGACAAGCGCGGCTTGCTCGTTCTAAGTACAGGCTCCGCCGTACCTGCGCTTTACTCTGCACATACCTGGCGCAAGAGCAGAAAACGAGTTCTCAAGGTTAGCAACGAAATCAAGTCAACCGTTCAGGCACAAGGCTATTACATCCGCAGCCTGCGGGCCACTAAGGAACGAATGATCTACGTCAAGTAGGTCGCCGGCCGGTATTCCCCATTTGCAAATCTCTATGACATCGGCAGGAGCCAATCCGCCACGATTGCGCTTCGTCCACTGTCGACGCCCGCGCTTCGATGCCACGGGCAAGTCTGTTTGGTTGGTTGGTTGGGACTGATCGCCGCTTGCTCGGATTCGAACAATGACCGCCAACGTGACCGCGCGCTTTCCGACGGAGGTGAACGCTCGAGGCCGGTGATGTCCCAGGGTGGAAGGTCGACGCAGCAGCCAGCGGCCCCTCCTGCAACAACGGAACTGAATGCCCAAGTAACCACATTTCGGTTCCAGCGAAGTATTTTCGCCATCCGGACGAATTTAGCGCTAAAACTTCGACACCGGGGCTGGCCCGATATTTTACTTGTCCATTGTGACCCGGCGTTTTGACCACGCGCGGGCCGCAGCGAGTTTTCCCTCGCTGCGGCGTTCGTGCTTTTCCACCGCGTGGACCGGCGGCCTCGCTTAGAAGTCTCAGATAGCCTGCCGACGGTTTGCAGTGATCGCTCACGATTCCGTAGCTCACCCTCACGTGCTGCCAAGCTGCTGAAGTCCTCCACGGCGGAAATGTATGTCCGTCCGCCGTCCCCCTTGCTGTTTTGAACCAACTCACAGACGCACACCTCCCGCTGCAAAATGCAGTCGCGAACTTGCCAGGGCGTAGTGAGGACGAGACGGCGTCGAGCTGGGGTTCGGTGACATTTTCGAAGTGAGAAGCCGGCGGCGCCACATCGGGTTGACTATCCCCTTCACTCGGCCAGTTTCGCATGATCCGCGTTAACCCTGTCTTTGATCTTCTCCCATAGCAGCGCTTTCCGGTTCACCTCTGCCGCTAAGCGGCCTTATTGGACCTTTGCAATCCGTCCTTGATTTCTGGAGCTCATTTCTAAGAGGATTTGAGTGAGGTTTCTCGTTCGGAGAGCGTGAAATCAGATGAGAGTGGCTCTCTTCCTAATTGGCCTCGGTACACTCGCCGTGATGGAGCTCGAGGCGCCGCCGCGCATCACAGAGCCTGTGAACGAGCCTTTGGCTCTGGCAACGGTCGGATTACGTCCCTCACACGATACACTGACCAAGGCAGACCGGCTCGAAACTCCGCAACTCCAAGCGCCACCGCAGCCAGTTTCCTCGAGCGAACTAAAGAATCCGCCGGACCACATTGTGATCGTTGCGCCAGCACATTCGAACATCATCGAGCAGAAAGTCAACGCAAGCGGAAATCCGCAATCATGCTGCCCAGGCCTCGGCCCCGGCACGGAATTTCCAAGGCAAGCGCAGGCGCCAGTCGCGCCAAACCAATCGCGGAGGCAAAGCCGTGCCTGGCAGGTGCCTTCGATGGCCTTTTGAAAGCATTAAACCTACAGACGCGATGCCAGACCTAGCGCACGGACTCCTCTACGTTGGGACGACAGCCGATGGCAACCCGCGGCTCCCGCCGCATGTGTCAGAGCAAATACGCCGCGACGAGGAAATCCGACCGCCTCGCCGCGACGAGCGTGAATCCGTTGTCGCCGCGCGGAAGTGGTTGTCGGCGGAATTCATCACGCTCGTTGTTGGAGTGGCAATTGGCCTGGCTTTCGTTGCAAGTTTCGTCCTGTTACGCGATGGTCAATTGAAGACGAAATCGATCGACAGAGCGGCTGCGAAGGCATTGGTCGAGCGCATTATCATAGCCGAGTCCAACGGTGACCCGAATGCAAAGAACAAACGGTCCAGCGCCACCGGCGCCGCCCAGTTTCTCGATGATACGTGGCTCGAAGCCGTTCGAAGGCACCGACGCGATCTGATCCAAGGCCGCAGCGACAAGGGAGTCTTGGACCTGCGGGGAGATGCCGAGCTTACGCGCGACATTGCCGCACGGCTGCTCGGAGGAACATGCCGCGATGCTGACCAAGCGCGGTCTGCCCGTGACGCCCGGTTCTCTCTACCTTGCCCATTTCGCGGGACCGGCGGGCGCCGTGGCGCTATTATCCGGGGCAGAGAGTGCCGACGCTGCTTTAGTTATGGCCGCCGCTGACATGACGGGTCGGACCACACGCGAAGAGCTGGTTAACGCCAATACGTTCCTCAAGGCGATTACAGTCGGCGATATCAAGAGCTGGGCCGATCGCAAAATGGCGGCGGGCACTCGGCCTGGCCAAGAGCGGCTCAGGTAACTGGCGATTTCGGGATCGCGAAGCTCTCGGCCATAAACCAGTTTGCGTATCCGGACGCAAAAATAGCACCCAGATCGACCGGAAAGGCACCGATACTGCTCCGGTCGAGCAGCTAAGCCACTCGCGGCAGCAGGGTTAGTGAGGAGAGACGATGACGAAGTGGTCATTCAGGATGGAGTCGCCTCGATGTCGATTGATTTATCCGAGCGGTCGTTGAAAGTCGATCAACACTGCGGTCATGTGTGCGACGCGTGTGCTGGTTTCATCCAGCGTTGGAAGCCAAGTACAGGCTCCGAAGGAGATCACCATTCACCGTCGAATCGCTAGACAATCGTTATTGCCGCTCGCCGCGCGCCGTGACGCGGTCGCCGGCTGCGCAACGTACCTCGGTTATGAATAGAAGAGAGGACTGTCGCAGCACAATTCCCCGCGGGTATGAAAACTATTCGTATCGGATATTGGAAACTTTCGTTCCGCGCTGCGACCAATAACAACTCACCGCCGCGGATTGATCGAATAACGCCAGGGCAACCATTTCAGTCAACACGAAGCAGGAATCCGTGATGTCCGGCTCCTATCCGCTCCCTACTGAACCCGAAGGCATTGTCACGCCGCTGCTCAAGCGATTTCACTCCGGTGAGATGAGCGCGATAATGCTCCCATACGACGCAGAGGCCGTATTAATCGCGAGTAAGAGGGAACCATCACTGATCACACCGAAATCGCCGCCCGACTCGAGCGCGATCTCACGGTCTGATGGTGAAGGCCAAGGCGCGACATGTGTTAGTTGCTGGCAATATTGTCCGATCGTGCTGGACCGTTCAATTGTGTGGCACAGGTCACGACGGCAAGTACGTGCATCTCGGGGACTCGGAGATTTATCATGCGCCGCGCCGGAGATCGACGATTGCGCTACCTGATCGACAATATTCGAGGGACGCTAGTTCGAAAGGCCGCCGGATACATGCGCGGCACGGCAGCTCTCACCCATGCAGCCGCGCGTCGGCCTGGCGTCGACGATTAAAGCCGGTTGGTGAAAATACCTAATTGGAGAGTTTGGACCTGCGCGCCCGAATCTCCGGGAGACAACGGATGCACGGCTCGCTGCAACATCTGGCACCAGTGATCAACCAGGCTCACCGGGGCGGCACGCTCCGGCTCGCATTCGTATCCGCAGTAGTCTCGCTAGTGGTCTCGTTTGCCGCGGCGGCCGCTCCGATTCCCCTTTACAACATCTACCGGGCGGAGGACGGCTTCACGAATGTCGGCATCTCGATCGGTGTCGTCGCCTACGCCATCGGCACCATCGCCGCACTCTTGGGGCTGGGACGACTGTCCAATCATCTGGGCCGCCGGCTCTCTGCGATCATTAGCCTCAGCCTGGTACTACTGGGCTGTGTGCTTTTGCTGAATGTGCACGACATTGCTACCCTGCTGGTCGGTCGGCTCCTCGTGGGTCTCGGTACCGGGTCGGCCAGCAGCAGCCTGACATCCTACATCGTCGACGCCGCACCCAGTAGACCGGAATGGTTGGCGTCCGTCGCCTCCAGCCAGGGACCGATGCTCGGCCTTACTGTCGGCGTCATCGCCTCCGGTGCCTTGGTCCAGTTCGGTCCCTGGCCACGCGACCTCATATACCTAGTTTGCATCGGCTTCCTATTGTTGTCTGCCGCACTCATTGCCATCAGCCCCGAAACAGCAAGTCCGACGCCGGGCGCTTGGCGATCACTGTTACCGCGGGTCAGCGTACCCGCCCGGGTCAGGTACCTGCTCCCTGTTGCGGCGGCAGTGTTCCTGGCCACATGGGCAACTGCGGGCTTCTACCAAGCATTTGTGCCCGCGCTAGTCGAAGATCAACTCCATACCCGCAGCCCCCTCATACTCGGACTGGTGTTCGCCGGCTATATGACCCTCAGCGTTCTCGGCGCTCCCATGGGGGGCCGGTTCACATCCGCGCAAGCCCAACGCGTTGGTATGATCATTTTTCTGGCCGGAATGATCGGCCTCTGCACGGCGGTCGCCGCCAGCACACTGGTTTTGTTCATCATCGCAACCATCGTCGCCGGAGCCGGCCAGGGAATCGCCATTAGCGCCGCCGCCCGCGGCTTGCTGCATGGCAGCACGCCAGCCGAACGGGCGCCGATCTTCAGCGCGATCTACCTTATCTGCTACGGCGGTGCCGCCTTCCCTAGCCTTGTCTCCGGCCAACTTTCGAACACGTTCTCGCTACCGCAGATCACGCTCGGATACGGCGGACTTGCCGCCGTCGCAACTCTGTTCACTGTCGTCGGCGCACGCAATCCGCATACCGATACGATGGGAAGCAGCACCCGCGACAGCTCGAACGCGACCGGTTCATCAAACAGCGAACGCTCTCATGAGAATGGTCGCCGGGCTTGCCGTCACGATCGGTGAAGAAGGCTGCGTAGTGTGGGCCACAATCGAACAGCATTTCCGCCGCGCTGTAGCGGCAAACCGTACCGCCGAGCGCGAGCTCAGGTTCTCGCCGGAGCACATCCAGTAAAGAGACAAATGATCGGAGAGAAATTATCATGCAGGCGATCGTTGTGACTGACCAGGCTGCGGGAACGGCCGGGATGAAACTGATGCAGCAGCCCGAGCCGCACGCGGCGATAAACGAGGTCATCGTTCAGGTTCATGCGTCGGGATTCACCTCCGGTGAGCTGACATGGCCTTCGACCTGGACCGATCGCCTCGACCGTGACCGGACGCCGACAATTCCCGGCCAGGAGCTGGCGGGTGTCGTCACCGCTCTCGGTTATGGCACGACCGGGCTGTCGGTGGGACAACGGGTGTTCGGTCTGTCGGACTCGTATCGCGGAGGGACCTTGGCTGAGTATGTGGCCGTGGAGGCACGCAACCTCGCGCCGCTTCCGGGCGACGTCGATTTCACGGTGGGTGCGGCCGTAGCGATGCCGGGCCTCACCGCGTGGCAGGGGCTGTTCGTGCACGGCCGCATTGGGGCGTGGCAGAGCGTCCTCGTGCACGGCGCGGCCGGCGCAGTCGGTTCGATGGTGGCGCAGCTCGCACGTGAGGCCGGCGCCTACGTCATCGGCACCGGACGCGCTGCCGACCGCCAGAAGGCGCTCGACTTCGGCGTGCAGGAGTTCGTCGACCTCCAGAACGACGTCCTCGAAGACGTCGGCAGAGTCAATCTGGTTTTCGATGTCATCGGCGGCGACATCGCGAAGCGGTCCGCGGACCTGATTCAAGCCGGAGGAACGCTGGTAACCATCGCCGGGCCGATCGAGGCGCGGCCCACCGACGGCCGGGCGATCGATTTTGTCCTCGTGTCTGATCGCCGACAACTGGGTGAGATCGTCCAGCGGGTGCGGGACGGACGACTGCGTACAAACATCGGCAACATCGCGACCATCGAGGATGCCGTCGCCGGTTTGAATTCGACCAAGCGGACCAGCGGGAAAACCATCATCCGAGTTCGTCCGTGAGGAAACAGAAAAGGCGAAGGGTTCCAGAGGCGCAGTTATCGATTCAAGGGCCGTGCGTTGATACTGCCGCCTGACCATGACAAGTCTTTGATGATCGCCAACTCAGTTCGCGTGACGAATGGCCAAGAATGTCCTGTTGATCACGTTGTCAAAATCGAGACAGCTTCTATCACCCAGTTGCTGTCTCCAGCCCATGTCTTTGCCCACCCTCCTCGAAGTCAGGACGAAATCAGGAATAGCTACTATCCTAAGTACGGTGTGAAACCCCTCGGGACCTAGATGATGGCGTAAGCGAAAGCGACCGACACCGAAAGCCCATGAAGATCCGTACCATCATCCCCCAACTGCGCCGCCCTCGCCATCTTGATGGCCGGCCCCATGTACGTCCGTGATGCCGAAGCGCAAACCGTCACGAAGAACTGCGTGGCTGCAATTCCTAACATACCTGGCAAGTCGCTGATCGCCTTGGAAGTCGACTACGCACCCAACGCAGATTCCGCGCCCCACACCCACGCGAGCTCAGCCTTCATCGACGCCTATGTGGTTTCGGGCGCGATTGAGTCGAAGGTGAACGATGGCGAAATGCGTATCTATCGGGCAGGTGAGAGCTGGTCCGAACCGCCCGGTGTGACCCATTCGATCAGCCGCAACGTGAGCACGACCGAGCCGGCGAAGCTGCTCGCTGTTTTCGTCCTCGACACCAATGACAAAGCGTTCACCACTCCCATCAAATAACGCTTGATACGCACTCGGCAGCGCCTAAGGCTCGCGGCGTGCAAGACCGGCCCTCCAAAAGGGCTGCTGTTCGCGTGGCCCCACGCTCGGCTTGCGGCTGAACTGCGGTCCCGTGGGCGAGATCGCCGCTGGGGAGGCTGCCCGTCAGCTCATGTATGCCCGTCGTATTCAGCGGTCTGCGGATCGAGCTAATGCCTTGGCTGCATCGTCGAGCGAAGCCTTCTCGGCTCGCCGCTCGTAGTAGTCGGCAAGAGCCTTAAGCTGAATCGCAACAGCTTGGTCAGTGATGGTTTCGGCAGTGCGCAGCAATGTCTGCGCTGCCTTCAAGCATTCCTTGCCTCGTCGTGAAATCTGATTCCTCATGACGCGCTCGTGCGGTCTTCGGGCGTTTGGTCGAAAGCGATCAGGAACCCATTGTGGTCACTCTGGTGTGCCTTGAAGCGATCGATGCACTTCTTAGAGCAAAGCGGCGTTCGCCATGAATAATGCCGGACGAGACCAAAGTCGCCCTCACAGACTGCGCGTTGCCTGCCCTTGTCAGACCCAAGACGTTCGAAGCGGTAAGGCATTGTCTTCCCCTTAGCCTGTGTGCAAGTCGGATGCTCCAACACTAAGAGGATCGCCACTAACGGATCAATTGAGCACAGGTTGAGCTGGGGAAGTCCAAACAGGGCGTTGCGATGATACGAAAGCTTAGGGTGCTCGGACGAGACGTACAACGAGCCGGCTTGAAATGCCCCGGGACGACGGCGCGCTCGCAGTCACGAACTAGGAGCCGCGTCACCCGCTCGACAGGACGCCGCAAGAGCTATCCGGCCGGGGCACGGATCGGGGCGCGACGCATGGTGTTGTCCTGGTGTTGCGAGCCGACATTGGGTCATCGCGAAGTGCTCATTCATGTCCTCATACACCGCCCGACATCCCGAGTGCAGTACCACACTCGCCGGACGCCGGCGCGCATAGCGCTCTTGGGCGACGATATCTCTCGCCTATCGAATGCATATCCAAATGGAATTTCCAATTTCGCCCCCTGTAGCAAGAATCGCCGCCTATCACCGAGGCAGGCGACAACTACATTGCGCTGCCGTGCTACTTCTGAACCCGATCCAAGGAAGGATGTTGCCAATGGAAAGCGCAGGAAAGATCGGCGCGTTTATTGCGGTGCTCGTACTTGCGGGAGCAACCGCGAATCCCGGCTACGCACAGGACGCCGAGCACGGCAAAGCGATCTTCAAAGCCTGCGCTGCGTGCCATGCCACGGATCACGATAATCGCATCGGGCCGGGCCTGGAAGGAATCATAGGCAGAACGGCAGGTACGGTTCCCGGCTTCAGCTACAGTGACGCTATCAAGAATTCCGGCATCGTTTGGGAGGCAAAGATCCTCGATGCATATCTGGAATCGCCACAGAAGGTGGTTCCCGGAAACAGGATGCCCTACGCGGGGCTGAAGGAATCGAGGGACCGGGCAGACCTGGTTGCCTATCTTGCTACGTTGAAGTAGCAGCTTCTTGAAACAAGCGTCAGCAATGCGCCTGCGCGGACATGAGAGCATTCCGGTCCCGCACAGAAAAGATTCCTGAGTTGAGCGATACAGAAGCATTTCAGGAGCCCCCAGGCGTGTCGAGACAAGCCGCCGAGGTTTCAGAGCCTTCTCGGGAAGCGGAGTCCGATGTCGATTTGTTCGTGATTGGTGGTGGGTCAGGAGGGATCCGCGCTGCGCGCGTCGCGTCGGGACATGGCGCGAGAGTAATGCTCGCGGAGGAGTACCGGCTGGGAGGAACGTGTGTCATCCGCGGCTGCATACCAAAAAAACTGTTCGTCTACGCGAGCCGTTTCAGCGGCACGTTCGAGGAAGCCGCAGGAGTCGGCTGGCGCTTGTCGGTCCCACATTTCGACTGGCCGTCATTGATCGCCGCTAAGGACCGCGAGATCACACGCCTGGAAGGGCTCTACGGCACCGGTCAGGAAAGTGCAGGCGTCGAGGTGGTGAGGTCTCGCGCCGTGCTCGAGGACGCAAATACGGTGCGCCTCCTCAAAAACGGCCGTCGCGTACGGGCACGCACGATCCTGATAGCGACAGGCGCACGGCCTGAATTGCCTCGCTTCGAGGGCATCGAGCTCGGCATCACCTCGGATGCCGTTTTCGACTTGAAGACATTCCCGAGAAAACTTGTGATCGTCGCCGCCGGATACATCGCAATGGAGTTTGCTGGCCTGTTTGCCGCGCTGGGAAGCGACGTCACTGTCGTCTGCCGCGGAAGCAATGTCTTGCGCGGCTTTGACGAGGACGTGCGCCAGGCGGTCGCTGGGTCCTACACGAACCGTGGCATTAAGCGGATGTTTAGCGACAGCATCCGCCGCCTCGAACGGCGGGACGGGGACGTCCGCGACGGCGACCATGCAGGAAGGATCGACGTTACGACCGAACAGGGCGGAAGGTTGATGGCCGACCAGGTGCTGCTCGCCATCGGCCGCACGCCGAACACGACCGCGCTCGGGCTCGACCGCGCCGGGGTCAAGACTGGGGCAGACGGCGCTATCATTGTCGATGCGAGCTCCCGCACGAATATTCCGAGCATCTACGCTGTGGGTGACGTGTCGAACCAGTTCAACCTGACGCCCGTCGCGATTCGCGAGGGCCACGCGTTCGCCGGCAGCCTGTTCGGCAAGAAAGCGTGGCAGGTCGACTATTCCAATGTGCCGACCGCGGTCTTCTCCAGCCCGGAGATCGGCTCCGTTGGCCTGACGGAGCTGGAGGCGAGGGCGCAGTATCCTGCCGTCGACGTCTACAAGGTTCGCTTTCGGCCACTGAAGGCCGCCGTGACGGGCGATTGCGAGACCGCGCTTCTGAAGGTCGTTGTGGATTGCGCAACGGACCGGATCCTCGGGGTCCATATCGTCGCCGAAGAGGCCAGCGAGATGATCCAGGTGCTCGCCATAGCGATCCGCAGCGGAGTTAACATGAAAGACTTCGCGTCAGTTATGGCCGTGCACCCGACGGTAGGTGAGGAGATCGTCGCAATGCGGACTCCGACGGTGCGGTACGATCGGCGCGACGCGTCGACACCGCTCGTCCCAAGCGCTGCCGTCTGATGCCAGCGGCGCGTATTCGGAAGGCCCGATCGGAAAGCCGCGGACCTTCGAGCAGCTCACTAATCTAGACTAAATGCTGCAGGCCTCATACAGGCGGAATGAAATCGATAGCGCCACCCCGCGCCAGTGAGGAGTGCGCAGGCAGTGTCGCGCAGGATGCCTGAACCACCTGCCCCACGACTCGCCGCGTGTTTGCGCTTGCGTGCCAACAGTCCGCAATCCCGAAGGTGAGCGCGATGAGTTCTTCTAGTCCCACACGACGCCCAATCAGCCAAAGTCGTGGAGCAGTGGCGATAACGTATGGGCTCCTATCGGAGTCGACACGAGCAGGGGCGAGCAAAACCGCTGTCAATTCGCACCGTCAACCTCTAACGCAAGGTGCCCGCCATCGTCGACACCGAACCCTTGGTGGGAAAGGAGCAAGGTTTTCGTCTCGATCGACATTTTACTACCTCCACCGAGAGTCTTGCTGAGCTGGCGCGGCACCGGCGCCGTGAGCTCGTTCAACGCAAGGGGACTCGTGATCGAGCAGGTCGCCTGACACTGCGACACCGAGGTTCGAAAGCCGCCTGCCCCGACTGTGTAAGGCAGCTGCCGGGCAGCTGCGACGTTCCCATCTGCCGCTCATCTTGAAGATGCGCGCGAGGGGCTTACTCAACAGGGTTCGACCTGGTGACGTCCCGCTGGTCGAAGGCAATGGGTATATTCCGTCGGGATCAATTATCTCGATGAACCTATCTGGTCGCATTCGGTGTTGTATGCCGGGCCGATAGCGGGCGCCACAACGGCCAGCCCACGATGATTGAAGCCAATGTCGTCGACACGAAGCGAAGTATTTGCATTTCAAACCCGCATCTCCCTGCCCGAGCAAACGGAGCACAGAATGGGTCCGTCGCTACGCGATTGCGCAGGCTTTCAAGGCCCTTGCGTTAACTCGGTTGTGGCAAGCTCACATACATCAAGCATCAGTCCACGGCTCGCCAAGCTGCAGCGATCGCCAACTCATGACTCTATGCGGCGCGCGGCCTCTGATTAATCATCCGACTTCAACAGCGTCATCCGGCTGATCGACCGATTTCGCTCGGCCGAGGTAGGACGTGCCAGCGCATCTCCTAGACTTAGGTATGCTCTTCTCAGCCGAAGTACCACTCGGATCAACCTTCTGTGCAATGGTGTTGGCAATCTCCTCGTGACTACGCTTGGGCTACAGCCGCACCGATTTATCGAACCGCAAGACGATGGCCAGAGTTCACCCATGACAATCATAGATAACTCCGCGTTGTTTGGTTTTGTCCTCAAGACGGCTAAGTCAGCCTCCGACATCGCCGAGGTCGTTCACAATCTGTTCATGGACGTGCGCGACTGTTACCGCCCCGGGCTGCACTACATGCGCGGCCCCGGCCTTAAACGGCGCACCAACCATCAGGCCTGGCTAGTAGATTCTGAAGCCGTACCGCTGCCGGGGCAGCATCAGCCGCCGCCGGTGTACATACGCCCCTGCGACGCGGCAAGCCCGGCTCGATAACCCGGCCAAGGTTCTAACATGTTCGTCCTATGGGGTATCCTGTTTGCCGTCTCGCTCTCGATTAATCTGGCGACATGTATTGTAACCTCTGCCCGTAATAGTTGGGTGGCAACTCGAGGCTGGATGCGGCACGGCGTCGCCGCCATTTGCATCGCATTGCTCGGCCCGGCGACGATGCCGGCTGGTTCGGCGGGCGCCGGGGTCACCCTCGAATTGCGCAAATTGCCGATGAAGTTTAGCTGGATTGCTTGCCAGCCGAATTGCCGAGGTTGGGTCAGCGCGGTCGGCATCGTGACCGCCGATACTCCGAGGGCTTTCGACGAATTCGCGCTAGGTCGACAACTTGACGGTGCGACCATCGTGCTGAATTCCAGCGGCGGTGCGGTCAATGAAGCGATCGCGCTCGGGCGGCGCTGGCGCGATCTGGGGGCGCTGACCACCGTTGGCGTCAGCGTTCAGACCAACACTGCACAGAGCGCTCCTTCCGACAAGGCTCCCGTGGCTTATTGCGAATCGATGTGCGTGTTCCTGCTGCTCTCGGGCAAGACGCGTTTCGTGCCCGAGGCCGCCCATGTTCGGGTGCATCAGATCTGGATCGGTGACCGCGCCAATGATGCCAAAGCCGCGACCTACAGCGCGGATGATCTGATGATCGTGGAACGCGATATCGGTCGTCTCGCGAAATACACTTTCGACATGGGCGGCGCGGGTGATTTGTTGTCGCTGTCGCTGAACGTGCCGCCCTGGGAAGATCTGCATGAACTGTCGCAGGAGGAGTTGCGACTCACCGGGCTGGTCACGACCCGTATGCATGATCAGCCGGCCAACAAGGCAGCGGTGGTCGAGCTGACGCCCAAACCGGTGCGGGGGCGCTTCGTAAGCAGCGCGGTCGCGACCAAGACAAATCCAGAGCCGGCAATATCGACCAAGTCGGCTGAAGCTATGGGGGCCGCGGGCAGCGTGAGCGCGGTGGGCCCGCTTGGGCAAGACTAGCGGGTACCATGTTGAGGACCGATTGAGGATTCCAGCAAAGCCAACCAAGCGATCGGAATATTCACGCTAGATTTCCGAAACAGTCTCGGTCGTGTGAGCGGCTCGCTGGACGTCGACCCTAGCGCTCGCCCGAACAACCTTTCCGACGGTCCGTGCCCATTACCGCGGCGAATCAAGCGGGTGCACATGCCGATTGCTTCGCGGCAGCAGCCCTCCCCAATTAGCCGAAGGGTTTGTATCCGCATCGCAACTTTCGAGACCCGCTCAGGGTCTCCGCCGGAACGCTCAGCCGCCCTAGCGAGCTTTTTCGCGAGCTCCAGCCCAGCGGTTACTCGGCCAAGTGGACGGCTAGCTACCGAAACCAATCGACAACTGCTGTGCCGCTCACGGCCAGTCCTTTCTCGGCCGCCTTCAAGGACACCAACAGTGTGGCTCACAAGAAGCGTCTTTCCGACTTGAAGATCGAGGCAGCCAAGCGGTTGATCTGGCCAGAAGGGGTCGCTTGCTGGTTGCGCTGATTTGCGGCTTCGGGGATCAAGATTAATTCACGCGCGCTCTCTCGCGGGGCGTGGGCGGCAGCCCAGGCTCGTGGCGCGGGCCGATGGATAATCGGCGCATTTCTTACGTAGGCTTGATCATATCCCGTGCATAGGCCAAACCGATACCGTATCCGCCGCCGTGAGCCTCCACGATAGCTCGCGCTCCGTCATAGGTCTCGTGCCGGGTCCAGTCGCGCTGGAGTTCCAGAAGGACCTGGATCCACGACGTCGGCTTCGCGCCCGCCGCTTCCATCCGTCGCATCGACAGATCGTGACTGACCGGAGTGAGCCCGCCGCAAGCGTCGCCGACGACGTGCACCTCATACCCCTCCGCGCGAGCGGAGAGCACCGGAAAAGTCACACACGCTTCCGTCAACAGCCCCGAAAAGATCAGCTTCCGTCGTCCCGTCGCCACGATAGCAGCGCGCGCAGCGTGGTCCTCCCACATGTTCATGTTGCGGCGCTCGATCGCGACTACTTCAGGAATCGCAGTGTGGATTGCTGGCATCAGAGGACCGCTGTAGACCTTTGTGGCGGACGTGGAAGCCACGATCGGCATGCCGAAAACGGTGGCAGTGCGCGCTAGAGCGATCACGTTGTTCAAAAGCGTCTGGCGATCGATCGAGCCGACGCCGAAAGCAAGCCCGGCTTGCTGATCGACCAGCACCAAGGTGCAGTCCTTCGGCTCGATCAGGATGTCGGGCATCGCCGTTTCAGGTCCTTGTGTCATGTTTCGTTAACTCGGGACATCGGGGAGTTATCAAGGTGGCTTCGCTTCTGTTCCGACAGCCTAGCGGTAAAGGTGATCTCGATGAGTTGTTCAGGAAAGGCCAGTCTCAGCACACCTATCAGGTTGCTGGCGCACTGAGGTCGTGCCGTGCCGTAGGCCTCCTTGCGCACCCTGCCCGCAACGGCGAATGCGGCACCGACGTCGAGGACATACAGCGTCTCCTCGACGACATTGTCCAACGTCGCCCCGAAGCGCGCCAAAAGCTTGGCGGCATTGGCGTACGTCGCCCGCATCTGCTGTTCCATCATCGAAAACTCGGCCGGTTTGCCGGATTCATCGAGAGAAGCAGGCGCGACTAGATTCCCCTTCTCGTCGTGGCTGAGCTGACCGGAGACATGGATGGTGTCACCAACCGTGATCGCCTGTGCGTACCCGTAGGCATCTTCCCACGGCACATCAAAATAGGCGGCCTCCTTATAAATTGTTGCGGCGGCATTTATCTCGTCGCGTTGCATACTGAGCCTCCTGGCTTCTCAATCCCGTCTCGATGGCGGCACTGACCGTCGGTAGGACGATGCTTTGGAGAATGACCTTGCAACGCCGGCGAAGGAAATCACCTCTCGTCATAGATTCGATAGACCATCGTTAGCGCCGTCTCGCCGCGTGATGTAGTAACGGGGAATGCCACCAGTCCCGCCTGCAGAGAGTCCGATGGTCGCCCGCGCTGAAAAACGAAGACGAGCCAAAGGAGAGTTGAGTGAGACATCCCACTCGCGCCGATACGTGGAACGAACGGTGACAGGCTTGTGAATGCGTGCATCGCGCAAGCCGCGCAGATGCGACCTGGTCGGTCGCGACGCTTGTATTCGAAGCTTCGCGGAAAATGTCTTTTAAACGGATATTCGTCAGAGTGAACTGAAGGTCTCGGTTGGGGCCAAAAGACGACCTAACTCGTCGGATTAGCTCAGATGGAGCGGCGGGCCCGGCGAATAGCTGTGCCACCACACCAGACCTGGGGATGCAAAAACAGCTTGATCGTGGCGCGCGAAATCCACCGTAGGAGCGGCGTCATGGTCGAGGAGGCGGCGCGCTGCCACCCGTGATCTGGATTGCTCCCAGGCAGCCAACGGAAATCTCTGCATGTGCCTCTGGTGACGGTCCTCGCTGCGGATTCACGCGGCGCGGCGGCAATAACGATCGTCTATCGAATTGATGGCGAGAGGTGATTTCCTTCGCCGGCGTTGCAAGGGCATTCTGCGGGTCGGGCGCGCTTTGGAGCAACGCTGGACAACGACGTCGAGGGGACGGAGAGTCGGATGATGTCATACACCGCTAAGGCCATTCCGCTTCGGACAGCCGCTCCGGATGACCCCGCTCTGGCGCGGGTGTTAGCGGCTTACGTAGCGTCGGCGACAATCTGGCTCGTATTGACCACGGCCGTGGGACTCTTAGTCAGCTTTAAGTTCGCCTATCCGGATTTTGCGACGACGCCGGCGCTGTCGTTTGGACGGCTGCGGGCGATCCACACCAACGGAACATTTTATGCCTGGGCGAGCCAGGCGCTGATCGGACTTGCGCTGTTCGTGGCAGCGCGCAGTTCGGGCGCGCGGCTCTACAGCGAGCGCCTCGCATGGATCAGTCTTGCGCTCCTTAATCTCGCCGCTGTACTGGGCACCGTTACACTCGATTTCGGTTTCAATTACGGCCAGGAGTATCGCGAGTGGCTGTGGTGGATTCGCGTTATCCTCGGGCTTGGTTTGATCACTGCGGTCTGGAATATGATCGCCACTGTCGAGCAGCGGGATGCCGAGGATATCTACATTTCTAACTGGTATACTATCGGAGGCACGCTGTGGACGATTGTCATGGTCGTGGTGTCGCTTCTGCCATGGTACCAGTTCGGACTGGGTCAGGTCGCGGTACAGGCCTTCTTCATGCATAACGCCGTCGGACTATGGTTCACGCCCCTATCGCTCGGTGTGTCCTATTATGCGCTGCCGAAGCTCCTGAACCGCCCGATCTATTCGTATTCTCTTGGCGTCTTTGCATTCTGGACCAATCTCATCTTCTATCCGATCGTTGGCGCCCATCATTTTGAATTCAGTCCATTACCGTGGTGGCTGCAGACTACGGCCATCGTCTTCAGCGTGGCCATGCTGGTTCCTGTGCTGAGCGGCACCGCGAACTTCCTTCTCACCTTCCGGGGGACTCACGAATGGATATATCGCTCGCCCGCGGTGTTCATCCTGGTCGCCGTCTACGGCTATCTACTGGGTTCGACGCAAGGCACATTGGAGGCATTCCGCTCGCTGCAGCAGCTGTGGCATCTGACCAATTACACGGTAGGGCACTCGCACCTGACGATGTACGGCTTCGTCACCTTCGCGATCTGGGGCGGAGTCTATGCACTCTTGCCGCGCGCCACCGGCAAGTATCCGTACAACCTGGCCATGGGCATCCATTTCTGGCTTTCTGCAGTCGGTGTTGTCATCTACGTTGCGGCGCTGTCGGCCGCAGGAACCATTCAGGGACTCGATTGGTTTCGAGGGCTCACGTTCATCCAGTCGGTCGAAGATGCCGCGCCATATTGGTTGTGGCGCTCCGTCGGTGGCTCGATGATGTTCGCCGGCCATCTCGTCTTCGCTTTCAATGTCTGGACAATGACCTACGGCAGGTCCTACGCCGAGCTTGCCGCAGCCAAGACGGTGTCGGTATGAATAGGTTATTGGCGATTTCCGGCGGTTCAACGCTGGTCTACACCGGGTTGGCGGTTCTGATGGGCGTGCTGCCGGGCATCTGGCTATCGAACGTACCG
Organism: Bradyrhizobium sp. CAR08; assembly: GCF_052871955.1. Lineage (NCBI taxonomy): Bacteria > Pseudomonadati > Pseudomonadota > Alphaproteobacteria > Hyphomicrobiales > Nitrobacteraceae > Bradyrhizobium > Bradyrhizobium sp. CAR08. The sequence continues at coordinate 109,025 of NZ_JBIXJX010000006.1, read as the reverse complement.
CCGACGCCGGGCCTTAAGCCACTGACCCCCCTAGAGGCGCGAGGGCGGGATGTTTATGTCTCCGAAGGCTGCTTCTATTGTCATACCCAGCAAGTACGCCCCCTCCCTGGAGATAAACCCTTTGGCCGTCCGTCGGCACCGGGCGATTATGCTTACCAGACCACGGAATTGCTAGGTTCGGAGCGTAACGGACCGGACTTGAGCAATATTGGCGCGCGGCAATCGAGCAGCATATGGCAGTTCATCCATCTCTATCAGCCGCGCGCAGTGGTGCCGCAATCGATCATGCCAGCGTTCCCTTGGCTATTCAGCGTTGTGGACAAAGTACCCCCCGCAGAGAAAGCGGTGTCATTGCCGCCTGAGTTCGCGCCAGGCGGTACCGTGATTCCTAACGAAGACGGCAAGGCGCTGGTGGCTTATCTGTTGTCGTTGAAGCAGCCCGCGCTAGCTCCAACGCAGCCCGGCGCCGTGCCGTTGAGTCGCTCGAGCGGGCCGCTAGGGTTTGATGCCAGCAAAGGTGCAGCATTGTTCGCCAACAACTGCGCATCCTGCCACGGCGCGGAAGGCAAGGGTGTGCCGGGAACGTTTCCGCCGCTCGCCGGAGATCCGGTGGTTAACGCCGCGAATCCGACGGCACACATCGGGGCTGTGCTGCATGGACTTAGCGGACACGTGATCAATGGCCAAAAATATGAAGCTCCGATGCCTGCGTTCGGGGATCAATTGTCGGATCAGGAGATCGCCGATATCATCGACCACGAGCGCTCCTCATGGGGCAATCATGGTGCCTTGATCAGCGCGGCTGATGTCGTCGCGGCGCGCGCCAACGAACCACTGCAGAAGCAGCAGACGCCGCCGAAACAGGTCTCGGCGATAGCGGCTCCGGCACCGACATTCGATCCCGCGGAAGGATCGAAGCTGTTCGCCGAGAACTGCGCCGCCTGTCACGGTGCAGAGGGGAAAGGCGTGCCCGGCACGTTTCCGCCACTTGCGGGCGATCAGGTCGTTAACGCGACCGACCCTGCCGAACACATCACCACCATGCTGCGCGGCCTTGGTGGGAAGGTCATCAACGGCCAGAAGTACGAAGTAGAGATGCCGCCGTTCGCTGACAGACTATCTGATCAGCAGATCGCTGATATCATCAATCACGAGCGCACGTCCTGGGGCAACCACGGGCCGCTGGTGACGCTCGCGGACATCACGAAGCTCCGTGCCAAGAAATAGGAGGCGACGATGACTGATACGATTACCGCTTGGATCCTCTCGGCGCTTGGCTATCTCTGCACTACGCCTGTGATCCCTATTGCTGCTGGCGATCATAGTCTTACCGGACCACTACTCGGCAACGTGCTGGTGGCGGGCGGGGCGGGGCTCGTGACCCTCAGCTGCATCGTGGCGGCGCTGTGGATGCTCATTGATCCCGGCGAACGGGATCCCAATCATCCAAAATATCGCGTCTTGGACACCGACCGTTAGAGGAATGCAACACGTGGCCGACCCGCGCATCCGCATCTATCTAGACGACACGCCAGATCCGGTCGCCGATCAGCGGCCGCCGACCGAGATAGCGCTCGACACCAAGAGCCTTGCCGACGGCGAGCACGGCCTGCGCATCGAAGCCCAAGATGCCACCGGCCAGGTCGGGGTCCGGCGCCTTCGATTCCAAGTCCGCAATGGCCCTGGGATCACGGTCACCGGGCTTGGTGATGGTGCCGTTGTCCACGGTACCGTGCGCCTCATGGTCAACGCATTCGGAGCGGAAGAGCCGTTCGAGCCGCACCGAGCGGAATCGCCCTCGCCGATGCCGGTCTGGGTGTGGGTGCTGACGCTACTGATCGTTGCTTGGACCGCTTGGTATGTCGCAACCCTTTGGAACGTTCCGGCGGATTACGCGAAGACACCAACTTATTCCTCTTCGATGAATCCATTCAAATAGCGCCCCAAGATCGAACGGGTCAACGCTGTGGCTGCTGACCCATCCGGATCTCCGCAAGTGTGAAGACGAATATGCTCGTTCATGATCCATTGCGTGGAGGCGAAGTCACGCGGTCTCATCGACAGGCTTCCGCTATTGAAGACGGAGGCGTCCACTTAAGTTAGCGTGATGCCGCACGTAAAGTTTCGACGCCGTCGATCACCTTTGATTGTTAGGTATAAACAGGTGATGGCAGCTCGCTGCGGCGTTTGAGCTCGATCTTGAGGTTGAAGCGATGTACGGACGCATTCAGCGCGCTTGACATCCGAAAGGTGCGCAAGCTCCATTCTCGAGGAACCCGCACCCTTCTCGACTTAGTCCAGTGCCTTTATAAAGTTGCGAGCTATTGGCTGCTTCTCCGTTGCGGGCGACTGTGGATGGATGTGAAATATCGCGTGAGAGAAGATACCTATGCAAGGACTACCACACCAGAGTCACGCTGTGCGGCTACATGAGCAGGCGCCGATCATAGCTAGTTGCGCAACGCTATAGGTTCGCGAACTGCCGAAGAAGCAAGAGGTTTCATTGTGGAAATTCGACTCGGCACCAGACGTAGTGAGTTGGCCATCTGGCAAGCCAGTCACGTCGCCGATCTTATTCGAGGCGTCGAGCCGGCCGCTGAGGTACGCTTGGTCTTCGTGAGTTCGGCTGGCGATAAGGATCGAAGGTCGGCCTTTCATCAGCTTGGCGGCATCGGAGCGTTCACGAAGGAGAGCGAAGACACGCTTCTGCGCAACGAAGTTGACCTGGTTGTTCATTCCCTCAAGGATCTTCCAACCAAATTGCAGCCCGGCTTGGTATTGGCAGCCGTTCCCAAAAGAGAGGATCCTCGCGACGCGATTTGTGGCGTTACACTAAGTGAGCTACAACCGGGGCTGCGCGTCGGCACTGGATCAATTCGCCGGAAAGCTCAACTTCTCGATCTATGCAATGGTCTCGATATTCGACCCATCCGAGGGAACGTTTCTCCAAGGCTGTGTAAGGCAAAGAACCGACAGGGAATAGACGCTACTCTATTGGCGGCGGCCGGGCTGTCCCGACTAGGATTGCTACATGAGGCTTCACAGATTTTAGACGCTCGTGTTTTCCCGTATGCAGTCGGTCAAGGTGCTCTCGCGGCCGAAGCTCGCGAAGAGGATACGGCACTTATAGCGCTGCTTCAAAAGATTGAAGACCGGCAATCGCGCTCCGAAGTGGATGCAGAGCGCGCATTGATGAGAAGTCTCGATGCGGGTTGCAGCCTCCCCGTCGGGGTCTCTGCCACATGGCTCGCCGGGACATTAACACTTCGAGGACAAGTGACTCATCCGGATGGCCAAAGGAAGATCGCCGATGAAAGTGTGGGTCTGGCCGATCAAGCCGACGCAATAGGCAGAAGTCTCGGGCATAAACTTCTTCAGCAAGGCGCCGAAGAGATATTGAAGGCTGCGCTCCGTACAGTGGAAGAGCAAAGGACAATCTGAATTCGCTAGTTGACATGACGACTTATGCTCTTGGGAAGCCAGCATAGCGCAGGCGCTCGGCCTTCTTGAGCAGTGTGGAACCGATTACTGTTGCGCGAATTGCAAAAGCCCGACTGGCGTTCTCCATTAACGATCTGTACCTGTGCCGCAGGGCAGTTGCCGCAGCTTCGTCAAATCAGGGAACCGAGCTTGGCCGGTGGGGGCCTCTCGCCCCGCAAAGGCCTAACGACCGGCGCTTTCCAGGTTGCAGATGCTGCTGCGCATGGGTGATTGCGCCGCGGAGACCAAAGATCAATGTCGATAATCGTGAGTAGGTCAGCCGGTAGCTGGGTCGGGTGGTGAACTACGCGCGTGAGTTTGTCTTTGCTATCCGGGCAGCATCAGCCGGTCGAGCACCAAATGAGGCGATAGACGATGAAGTCCGGCCTCCCCGCGCGCCACGCCTATGGAGCCAGTTGCCTTCGAAACTTTCGGTGAAGAGCTGACCACCGCGCAGGACGACGTTCCAGCGGAAGCGGCGCGCGATCAGCTCTACGATCCGCCACGAAGGCAAGCAGATCGTTCTCGCGGCGCTGATATCAGGTTTGGGCACGTTGGGAAACCGTTCCGCATTGCGGATACGGACCAATGCTTTCGCATGCCCGGACCGCAATAACCTCCGCGGTGATCACTCGGTGACCGGACGCTGTCAATCGGAGTGATAAAGGCTCTTGTCGCCGCGCCCTCGAGATGCACCGTGTACGCGCCGCACAGCGCCATACCGCATCCGAACCTGGTGGCAGTCATTTGGAGCATGTCGCGAAGCACCCACAGCAGCGGGGTGGTCGCCGTCAGCGTCCATCGTATGCGGCTTGCCGTTTACCGTGAGAACATATGCCATTCTGCACCAGTGATATTATCGCGTGTGACGGTAAGGGGCCGTAAGCGCCCCAACCTTGGCGTACATCGGCCGCTCCGGAATAACCTCAGATCGTGCTCATGGGGTCGCGTTTTTCTACTCGATGGCTGGCGCCATCGGCGCGGGTCCGACGTGCTCAGCTCGGGACCAGGCGCCCCGGCGATTTCAGATACTTCGTTGTGATTGCATCGGCCGCCCAATAGGCCAGAGCTCCGACAGTGCCCGTCGGATTGTGCGACGGGTTTTGCGGAAAGGCGCCGGCGCCCATAACAAACACGTTGGGAACATCCCAGCTTTGCAGATAGCGGTTGACAGCGCTGGTCGTCGGATCGGCTCCCATAATGGTGCCGCCTGTCGTGTGCGTCGTCTGGTAAGGGACGATCGAATAAGGGCCCTTGCGATAGTTGATGCCCATTTTGCTCGGGTTCATGTGCTTGGCAATGTCGGCTGCACGATCGGTGCAGTACTTCGACATGTCCAGATCGTTTTTGCTGAAGTCGAACGTCATCCGCAGCAGGGGATTGCCGAAGCCGTCCTTATAGTTCGGGTCGAGGTCAAGATAGTTGCTGCGCTGGGCTGTGACGCTGCCGAAAGACGCGATCACGAAAGTGCGGTTATACCAGTGGGCAACCGATTGCTTCCAGCCTTTGCCCCAGCGAGGCTCGCCTGGTGGCAGGTTGCGGAAATCGATCGGCCGTTGCCCCTTGCTCTCGACACAGATGTAAGAACCACCCACGAAGCCGAGCGGCCCATGATCGAAGTTGTCGTAGTTGAAATCATCTATGATCATGGCGCACGCACCGGCGCCCATGAACGGATTGAAGACTTTATCGTTGAAGTGCGCGGTGACGCTGCTGGACATCTGGTAGGCATAGTTGCGCCCAACGCTACCCTTACCGGTTTTAGGATCGTAGATGCGACCGATTCCCGAGAGCATCATCAGCCGTGCGTTATGCAGACCAAATGCGCAGAGCAGTACCATATCGGCGAGCTGTTCGAACTCCCGACCTTGCGAGTCGATATAGGTAACGCCGGTTGCCTTTTTGCGGCCGGAGTCAAGATTGACCTTAGTGACATGAGAAAGCGTGCGTAGTTCGAATCTAGGGTCTTTCAGCAGAAGTGGCAGAAGCGTCGATTGCGGGCTTGCCTTCGCTGACATTTCGCAACCGAAGCGCTCGCAGAACCCACAGTACACGCAGGAGCCCATGTCCACACCCTCAGGGTTCGTGTAGGCCTGCGTAACGTCGGAGGATGGCTGAACATAGGGGTGATACCCCATTTCCCGCGTTGCATCCTCGAACATCTTCATTTGAAAGCTGCGCTTCATCGCCGGATTCGGATATTCGCGCGCACGGGGCCCTTCGAACGGATTTCCGCCCTCCTGGATCACGCCTTTGAGGTTGCCGGCCTTCCCGGCGGTGCCGCAGAGATATTCGAAGCGATCGTAGTAGGGCTCGAGCTCGTCGTACGTAACCGGCCAATCTTGTATCGTCATTTGGTCGGGAATGAACGTCTTGCCGTATCGTTCGCCATAGTGGCTGCGGATCCTGAACTCGCTGGGCGCGAACCGATAGTGCTGGCCGTTCCAGTGGACGCCTGCGCCGCCCACACCATTTCCCGGCAAGAACGATCCCCAGCGCCTGATCGGCAGCGCCGTCTGGTCAACGTTGTTGCGAAAGGTGAGAGTCTCGCGGGAGGCGTCCTGCATTAGGTCATGACGAATGGCGAAACGCAATTCGTCATGTATCATGGGCGCCGCAAAGTTCGGGATAGTGTCGCGCATCCCGCCGCGCTCAAGCGCCAGCACGTTGAGTCCCGCTTTTGTGAGTTCCCTGGCCAGCACAGCCCCGGTCCAGCCAAAGCCAACAATGACTGCGTCGACGGGTTTCAACTTCGTCGCCATCGGAACTCTCCTTCGACCTGAAAATCAGCTCAAGTCAGCGATGCTTTGGCTTGGTTCGGTGTAAGGCTTGTTGTAAGTCGTCTCGATCAGGTCGACGAAGTTCCCGGTCGCCCCGCTATAGCCGATCATCTTCCACGCAGCCTTATCGCGATTGCCGCCGTAAGCGGGATCGCTGAAAAAGCCTTCCATCACGTTCTGATAAAGCAGATCAAGGAAGAGGCCAGCAGGAAGCGGTCCCGAATCCGCTTTGCCTGTGCCGAGATCATTTAAGACCTCATCGCGCTGACTTTCCGTGATCGATGAAAAGTCCTTGCCGTAGGCCTTGGTGCAGTATGCGTTGATCGCCGGGATGGCGGCGCGATAAGCTTCCGCAGGAGAGAGGCGAACCTGCCATCCTTGTTGGGGCACCCCAGGATGCCATGGACCTTGCATAAACATTTTACCGCCTTGCCCGAAACCGCCTGCCAATTGCTGATCGATGAAATAGGCAATGCCCAAATCGACGCCGCTGGCCGTCAAGTCATCGGCCGGAATCATATGATTGACCGCCGCCTCGACCCAGGTGGCCTCATCGGGATTGAGGAACGTGTAAGTGCGCTTCTCGGGTGGTGCGGAAGTTGCCGTCTGTGCGGGTGAGGATGCATGAGCAGTCTGCTTCGGGCCCATCTGCATCGCATGCTCTGCCGATGCGGGTTGTGGGACGACTGATCCGCCAGTTACGCCGACGACGCCAATGACGCCCGCTCCAACAACGAATTCACGACGTTTGAGGGTCATGGCTGACCTCCTTCAAGTTGTGACGGCCCGCAAGTGTCAAGGTGCCGCCGGAGTATCAACTGCTCGCGCTGCTGCCATGCCTGCCATGACAGCGGTCTTGCCTGCTTTGAGTTTGGCCGCTGCCGCGGCGTAACCTCCGTCGGCTCCATCAACGAAGTGGACGTGATCTGACCGGATGTTTGAAGGGACGTAACAGGTGAGATGCGCGCTCGTCTGACGATGTGTGCCCGCTACACAAACGCCAGAGAGCTGGGCCGAAACCAGTCGAGCCTCGATAGCGTCTGCGATTTCCGGCGAACAGTCCACCGTCATTTTCAGGCCATCGTCGAACTTCCTGAAATCCGTATTGTTCGAAATCTCTCGTCGATATTTGAGGGGTTTGAACTGGCCCATGCGAATACCTGCCGAAAGAACGAATCGCGTCTTGATGGCTCGTAGTGCATCTGCGATGGCCGTCAGAAGGTGCGCGTGTGAGGAGTGCTTATCAAGCAATCTCTGGATTTTGCCTCCGAGCCAGGCGGGCAACGGACCGCCCTCCGGCAACGGATGGCCCGATCGACGCGAGGAAAATTCGATCAAGGCCAAAACATCCGCCACCAAAGCCGCGTACGACCTTTGCTCTTCGACCGGAATGGCGATGATAGAGAGGATGGTGCCCTGCTCGGTAGGGATCGGCCCGAATCCGCAGTAGAGCCCTGATAAATCGGGCGTGGCATTCAACGGTGCGCGGCGTACTTTGAATTCTCCCTTCTTGAGTTGTCCTTCCGCCCACGCCATGCCGCCGCCGGTGAACATGGCGTACGAGACGTTCTCGGACGCTGCATATCGTGTGACACGAACATCGTGACCGGCTGCGCGGATTGCAGAAACCGGAACGATCGCGACTCGAAGTACAAGATCGAGAGTATCGTCTGCCCATGCCGCAGTTCGCGCCAATGCAGACTTCACTTCGTCAAGATACTTGCCGGGGATCGCTACGGTCGCTCCGTCGCCGCCGAAAACGTAGGGAAAGCAGAGTTCAGGTAACGCGTTGGTTATGGCGACCAGCACCGCAGCGCCCACCATGTTGACGGCTTTGTATCGGCCGGTCTTGATCGCCGTCGTCGATTGGACGACATCGGCAATTCCGATGAACCAATCGCGCGGTAAGGGGAGATAGCGGTCGAAATGCGTTATTTGTGAGAAGTTATCGAACGGCTTCAGATTGGCGTAGAAATGCTCTGTACTCGCGCTTACCGTATTCGTGGGTGAGAAGGGGCGTACATGAGCTGATTTGCCCGTCAAGCTGTCTTGGAGCGTCATTTGCTCGCTCCTTTCGTTATCCCAAACCCTCGCAACAGGACCGGGATGCGCGCGTGAGCTTACCAATGAGCCCGTTTCACCGTTAGCTACCACGTCGTCACCGTCAGTGATGAGCTTCCGTTGATTCTTTGTTGCCATATCCTCTTTGGACCACTCGGCCAATTGAACATCCCGCATTCGGTGAATAACCAGCACTGAGCTCGATGAAATGCGCAAGGATAAGGCAGAAGACATACGCTCGCGCTGAACTCGTTTCAGCTTGCTCCAAGAACGACGTGCGAATGATCGAGGAACGCTATGATGTCTTAAATACATGTTGGCTAGCGGCAGCTCGAGGGAGCCGCGCACGGCCAAGCTTTGGCCTCACCGGGATGGAAGTAGTCATAGGTCGGATAGCCCCGGTACGAATTATCAGTAGGATAACCTCGCCGCACCCGATAGCGCACGTCCGTCGTCGCGGCTGGTACCGCCGCCTTGATCGACGTGCAATTGATCGGAGCAGCAGACGATTCGGCCGTTGCAGCCACCGCGATAGGAACAGCAATTGCGAGCGCAATCGCGAGGCCGCGGACTTGAGTAGTCACGGTAGCTCCTGTTCGCTTTGAAGATGACTATCCACCACCCGACGAGAATGACCTTGCAACGCCGGAGGGGGAAATCACCTTTCGCCATAGAGTCGATAGACGATCGTTATTGCCGCCGCGCCACGTGATGCCCGAGCGAGGAATGCCACCAGCTGCATCTGCAGAGACTTGCCACCCTTGGCCCAATCGAGGTCGCGCGTGCCAACGCGCGCCGCCGTCCGAAGCAGATGAAGAGGATGCGGCAGGGCCATTGAAGGATAGGCTTATTGCCGAACTGACGGAGCGCCGTACGAAAGTAATAACGTCGATTGGTGGATCGATCGCGCGGAAGTCGGCACTCGCTTCTGCTTCAAGGATACAAAAAGCAAAAGAGTCATTCGCTCTCGCTAGTCCGCACTTTGGCATCAGGCCCGCTGGTCACGGCGGCGGGCCCGGTTTGCCTAGGAGCCCGGGCCGTCACCCTCCAGATCCCGCTGCAGGTCCTACGTTTTCCGCTCGCGATGTTCGTACTTGTACAGCCGGAATCGCCACGGGTTACGAGATCAATTTCTTGAAGGGGCGGATAACAGTGAAGCAGCGCGTATTCGCTGGTATATGGCGCGGGTGAGCGTACGCAGACGTTTTGCGCCAACGGGTAGATCCACCAACTGCCCGTCCATAAGATGTAGCTGCAGTTGTCCGTCTTCTTTGCCGTTTCTGCCGTACTGTCATCGGCCCAAGCTGCGCCCAGCGATGCAAGGGCGACGCCTGCGATTATCAGTGTACGCATCTCATTCCCTTTCCTGGACACCTTCCGGCCCTTCAATCCCGTGTGGCGCGAGGTGGTACATGGTCATGATAGGCGGACCTAAAGGCAAGCTCGGTGCGATAGCGCGCCTTAGCTTGCCCATTGGGCGATCTCGAGCCCCGCGCAAATCATCATTCCCCACAAGGCGAAGCTAACTTGGAAAGCGAGTGCCATTTCGAGCTCCCGACACTCCTGAGTCGCACGCACTCTGCAACCGGGGGTCCTACGCGATCGGAACGGCGACTTTGGCCCTTACAGAGTCGCGCGAAAAGCAAATCACCTCTCGCCATGAAGTCGATAGCCGATCGCTATCGGCAGAGACACGCTTGAGGCGCTTCGGTGGGCAGGGCTGGCCTTTGAGTACGAGGTGATCGCCCTGCAGGCATGAAAGAGGCCTTCAACTGAGGCGGCTTTATCGTGGGTTATGGCGCGCAATTAGAGGAAGCGGAAACTGAGCGAATCAAGGCCGACCGAGGCCGCGGTTCGCGGCGTAGCTGCTCAAGGAGCGCAATTCGCCCCGGCCTTAGCCACCGCTTCGCGAGTTTGGAAACGAAGGCTGATTTAATTGAGCATCGGAGCGCAGGAGCCTCAAAAGTGAAGGTCGCAGGAACGGCTAAAAGGCTGCTCCTGCGACCGACGCCGCGAAGTTCCGCACGATCGGCACGGCACCCGCGGTGCTAGCACAGTGCCCGCCAGCGTGAACCGGCCGGCCTTTTTGCCTGGATTGTGACGCGCAGGAATCCCGGTCTATACTCACGCGATGCCGGACGCCCCTGACGCCGAGATTCAATTGAGGGACATCTTCGAAAAGTACGCGACCCACGTCGAGCGCTATCGGGCAGCGAGTCGTGCATTCGCGATCAAGCCAGGGTCAATGCAGGAAACCGTGTTTCGCCTATGGTTTGACGAACGGCATGCAGAGTACGAGAAGGAGCAACGAAAATAAGGGTCGTCGCGGATGGCCAAGAAGCCCGCCCTATCGCTGAGGCGGGGCGGTGTGTGCTATAAGGGTAGATGACTGAGCCGCAGCAGAAGAGGTCTCCCGCAGCGCGTAGTCGAGATCGGGCTGAAGAAGAAATGACTGACGACTCACGAACCGGGCAAGTCATGCAGCGCCCAAAGTCGTTCCCCTCCTTTGCTCCCCAAACAACAAAAACCGGACGTTGGTTTGTGGCTGTGAAAACTGGTGTTGGTCCCGTTTCCCACATTGCCGACTTCGCGACGGAAGCGGATGCCATGAACTGGATTTCGAACAAATCGGAATACTGGCCCGGCGGACCGAGAAACGGAATCCAAAAGAGACTAGCCTAGCAGAACCTCCCTCTCGGCCAGACGCAATTCGCGGGCCTGGTGGAGATCGGGCGAAGGCAGAAAAATGAGTCAGGTGCTAGACGAACTAAAAAAGCAAGCCGAAGACGCGGAAACGAAAGCCCTCGCGCTTCCGCAGAATCCCGAGCGCGACCAGCTGCTCTGCGATCTCGCCAACTTCCGCGCGACGCTCGCAAAGCTGAGTCACGAACGTGAAATGGATCAAGGCTAGGGTGGCTGTCCAGGCCGAGGTGCGACCAAGATGGCGTGGAATTTCCCCGTTATCCATAGTCTCGAGGCTGCCGCAACTTGACAACAGCGCTTGAATTGGCCCTGAGCGAGAGCAACCTTCGTCTTTTCCGATTGGCTTTCTTGCGGGGGAAATTCAATGGACAAGATCGAGCGAGCTTTCGTGCTTATTGCACTCACGGGCTTTTACGGCACGATCGCCGGGGTGACGTGGCTGATCGTCGGCTAAGAATGCCTACCGCAAAATGAAGGGCCCGGTGTATAGGAGCCGACATCAAGCTATTCGGACGCTGATGCGGCGAGCGTTAAAGGTTAAAAATAGATGCCACCCCGGCGAACCATCTGCCGACCAGCTCGGAGCGAGATGCGTTGCAGAAGCTGCGCGCGGGACGTGAGCTAACGCCGAGAGCTCTTGCGCCTACCGGCAAGCGCACCGTCTTAAATATGGTCTCCAAGGGCTGGATCGAGCGCGGGAGCACGGCCGCGAAGTATCGGATCACAACGGCGGGTCTCGCCGCCTTGCTCGTCAAGATACCCTAGAGCGGGAAACCTGACTTCTATTTATTCAGGCAGGAACCATCCTACGCTCCCCCCATTACTCAAGTTGCTCCAGGCCTTCCCCCGGGGGGCTTGGAGCTCCAACAGCGGCCTCCGCGTGCCCCCGCGGGGGTCGTTTTGCTGCGAGGCACCAATGGACGAGGCTTGGCGGGTCGTGTTTGCGCCAAGTGCGACGCTGCTGCATATTTTCTTTTCCAAGTTGCGGCAATTTACGCGCGCGACCTATTGATCTCGCGCAGTGGTTGAAGTTCAGTGCGCCCTGTTGTTTTTGGCCGGGGGGCTTTTTCAAATGCGTAATTTTGGAATCGTGGCGCTTGGCGCCGCGTTGGCTGGCTGTGCGTCAGCATCGTCAGATATCGCGCCGTCGTACGTTTCGCCGGTCGTGTACCAATCCTACAACTGCCAGCAGCTGGGGCTTGTGGCTCAGGGTATTTCCAGCGAGCGGCCGGTTTCCGGCGCCTAAGGCAGCCAGCGGACGAAAGACGGCTTGGTCACGGCGGCGCTACCGTCGTGTTCTGGCCAGCCGCATTTTTTGTCGGCGGTGACAAACAGACTGCCGCGGAGCTCGCCAACATGAAAGGCCAAATGGTCGCGATCGAGCAGGCGAGCATTCAGAAGAAATGCAACATCCAAATCCAAGGGAAGCCGCCGGCGTGAGCGGGGGCGCCGATTGTGGGAAGACCGCAGGCGCCGGAAGGCGTGTCCTGCGGCCCCAGGGCCTACGCCCAAAGGCGGTCCGCATCCGTCTTGGTGTCGAGCCACGTCACGCCGTCCTCGTCACCTACCGGGCTGTTCAGGCTGTAATCGCCGTATCCGAGGTCGATGCCGCTGATCAGCCAAAAATTCGTCTACACGCCCTCTCGCATCACTCAACCTGAGGCGCCCCTCCGCTATCGCAACAAACATCCGAGACATGACGTCTCCGCGCTCGTACTTAGAAAGATGGGCGGTAGCTTGCCGTACCGCTTCGTAGGCATCTTCACCCTCGTTTTGGGTCAATGACGCCGCAGCAAGCCGACGCCTGGCATCTGAGCAGCGTTCCGCTTTGCGAACGCATTCTGATCGGAGAGGTCACGCAGCCGAGTACCCAGGTTGGGAGTCGCCCTCATGAAATTCCTCATCGTTTGCTGCATTTGCGACGTTAGAGTCGAACTCAGCGTTCCGCCCTCATGAAGCACTGAGATGGAAGATCTCACCTGTTCTGCGCTGGGCATAAGCAGTTGACGACGGGTCTTCATACAATCCTTGCAGCGTCTGACGAGGTAACCCAGATGCTGCTCATAAAATGTACTGTCCATCGTCCTGATATGGCCGTTCTTGCATCTTTCCGCTGTTCGGCGATTGTTAGCCGACCGCTGTATCGCGAGCCACCACGTTACGGTTACTCGGACTTGCGCCGCGGCTTGTTCATTGGCCTTGGCACGCCTCGCCTCGTCAGCCCACTCGGGGTGCAGCTCGCAATGCTTCCTGAAACGCTGAGGGTGACCAATGCAGGGCCGCATCGCTTGTCGCCAGACGTGATCCTTCGAAGCGTCTCCCCTGCGTTGAGCCGCTGCATGAACTCGCCGGCAAGCTCGGGTGTCATTCCGGGAGGGACGTTCATCCACTTCCGTCTGGCCGCGCTACGCTCCTCATGCGAACGATAGCACCTACATGCGATGGACGTTCTAGCTCGACCCTACTGGTTCCGAGTTAAGATTTGATGGTCCGCCAGATGTGATGCGCGAACGGCAATCTCGATTCAACCGTTTCACAGAAGCACGACGGCGAGAAAATACACGCCGACCAGCAACGTGAGACTGCTAACAGTAATAGTGAGATAGATCTGTTGCATTGCGACCTCCCGGAACCGGCGCCATTCAGTGTTTGTGATTCAGGAGCCTCTTCTTACCGGTCGTTGCTATCCATAATTGGGACCCTTCAGTGATCGGAAGCGAGCCGAGAAAAGGCCGACGGGCGCTACGCCGCCGACCTCTTCTTGCAACTGCCGGCTCGCGGGTCCGGTTCCGTTGCGACTCTCGGCACTGAGCCGTTGGACTCACTGCTATCTCAGAACGATTTCTCAGGCCATGGCACGCTTGTATCGCGTTATCGTGCTGAGGGAGGATCGCATTCCACAATCGGAATGGTCTGATCATACGTTGGTCTAATTCTAGCCTGCGATGAGCAGTATCGGCATTGAAAAGCTCAGTGTCTTCGGTTTAATGGCTGTTGGATAAAATGGGAGGTTGCTCCAGCTTATCCTAAGCGCGTGCACCCTAAATGCCGTGCTCGGCGACAGGAGTTCGTGCGCTTTCCTGCATTTCTCAGGATCACCGCCCGCACAATGTGCGTGTCGGCTGTCATGGCGGCGAGTTGCGCTATTCCCCGAGAGATCGCAGATGCGGTTCGCTGATGAGATGTCGCTGTCCCGAGTAGCGAGCCTCTAACACATCAGCCTCGGCCACTCGAGGGCCTCCCGCCGTCCTTGGGGCCGATGTTTTGTGCGGCTATGTCTTGTTTTCCACTTCGGCACGCCGCACGCGCTCGATGATCAATTATTGTCCAAGACATCCGAGAAGTCACATAGTTCGGTAGCAACTTGACAAGCTCGCGATGCCGGTCTCAAGCGCTTCCCACCCGATCCGGCGCCGTTCCGTCGGGCCTGACGGAGGCGGCCGGTAAGGTGTGCACTTTGTTGACCCGACCCCGACGAGGCTGACGAGTCGCGGGCCTCCAGCCGTCTGATGCATGCGCCCTCAATTCGGCTTGCCGAGCACGGAGGTGAAGGGCACTACGAAGAGCTCATCGCCGCTGTCGTCGCTGACATGCAGGACCCAGTCACGCCAATCCTCGAGACTTCGCTCGCGGGTTAAGGATTGGACGACACGGGTTGCGTGATCGCGTGCCTCAGCAAGATCGTCCACCACAGCGCCGCGGCGATCGACGAAAACCGTCTTCGTGTTCGAACAGTGAAAATATACCTGAGTCATGGTCAACCTCCTTCAAATGTGACGGTTCGCTGCGATACCTCAGCGCGTTGGTGGCCTCGACGGCGGGATACGACCGACGGAATCGATGATGTCTCGCGGAGTTGGACGTCAGCGACTGCGACTCTCATTTCCATGGGTTGAATCATCCAAAAATATCCGCGATTCCGCATAAGCACCCGCGGAGTTCGACACTTGCATGCCGGTGCTCTGCCGCGCCTCTTCGATAAGCTCTTGGCGCGGAGCTCCCCAGAGCAGGGCAATCCCAACGACGGCGGAAAGAATTGACGCAGCGAACACGGCAATCTTGGCGGCTGAGAAGTCAGTGGCGCTTGGAAACGCTTGCCCGGCGATGAACAGCGACATCGTGAAGCCGATCCCAGCCAGGGATCCCGCCCCGGCCAACTGCCGCCACGTGTACTCCGCCGGCTTCACGGCTATGTCGGCGCGCACGGCCGCAGCGGCCGCGAGGAAGATGCCGACCGGCTTTCCTATGGTGAGGCCCGCAATGATCGCGGCCATGAGCCAGTTATGCCCAACGAAGACGCCGGGGTTGATTGCCACACCCGCATTCGCCAGTGCGAAGATCGGGAGCACTGCGTAGCTCGACCGCGCGCCGGCGTGTCGCAGCAGCCGGTCGGCGGGGGATTCAAGTCGGTCGTAGATCGCTTCGAGCGCGTGCAGCGCCGGGGTGGAGGGGCCGTGCCTGAGAACCTCGCCCTCGTGTTGGGCCTCGGAGGCAATGATCGTGCTGGCCTGCGTGATCAGGGCAGCCAGGTTGGCAGGCGGGCGCGTCGGAACGAATAGCGCCAGTACCACGCCAGCCACCGTCGCGTGGAGGCCGCCCGCGTAGACGAACGCCCACAACGCGACGCCAAAGAGAGCATAAGGCGAGAGAAGGTAGACTTTCGACCGGCTCAGCAGCGCCAGCGCGAGGACCACGGCCGCGGCCGCGGCCAAGTAGCCCAGTTGGATATCGCCGGAGTAGAACACGGCGACGACGACGATCGCACCGATGTCGTCAACGATGGCCGCCGCGGTAAGGAAGATCCGCAGCCCAACAGGAACGCGGGCGCCCATCACGGCGATCAAGGCAATCGCGAACGCAGTGTCGGTCGCCATCGGAATGCCCCACCCGTGCGACCACGGCCCCGCAGGGATGACCAACGCATAGAGAAGCGCCGGCACGACCATCCCGCCGAGCGCGGCGGCGATCGGAAGCGCCGCGGAGCGGCGGCTTGCGAGGTGGCCAACTGTCATCTCACGCTTCACTTCCAACCCCACGACGAGGAAGAACACCGTCAGCAGGCCGTCGTTGACCCAACGGAGGATGGGCATCTGAAAGGCCGCCTCACCCAAGCTCACGCCCAACTCCTGGCGCCAGAGCGCCTCGAATGCCGGCCGGATCGGCGAGTTCGTCAAGACGATGGCCGTCAAGGTTGCGAGGACTAGCAAAATGCCGGCGGACGGGCCCCAGCTCGCGAACTCCAGGGCTGCCGTACGGACGCGGTGGCCAAGCGTGCCAAGCATCGCGTCGACGAGAGAGCTCTCGTCCCAGGGTCCGTCATAGCGTCGACGGTTGATGTAGAAGGTTGGCGTGATTCTCACCCCGCTTGCGCGTGCGCTTGCGACGTCCGCCTCCACCCTCGCCCTCGCGCGCCGTAAGGCGTCGCTGTTGCCAAGCGAGAAATCGGCGCTCACACCGAGGTCCGCGGCCACCGCGACGAGGTCGTCCTCTGTGAGCTGCATCGACCTCGTCATCAGCTTGATGTGCGCGGACCAGAACGCCTCGGGCGTCTGAGCATGCTCAGCGAGCTCGGCGGCCCGAAAGGAAATGCTGTTGTCCGCGAGCGGCTTGTGGCGGAAAGCATAGCAGACGCGGTTGCCAAGTTGGTCGCGTGCTTGCGCGATGCGCTCGTTGGCAGCCCTGCAGTGCGGACAGGCGTAGCTGCCGTACTCGACGAGCGAGATCTCAGCATCCACGGCGCCGAGCACGTGGTCCGTCTCTTGGTCGACCGGACGGTCGAGACGGCGCGGGGGGATCATGAGCTGCATCACTGAACGGTCGGGTGTTCGCGCCGGCTACGACGTCGGCGCAGCTGTCGCCGGTTTGATGACGTGGAATACACCGCCGTCAGGTGACGGCGTGTAGGCTATTTTCGTGCCGACGATGCTGCTGGGGAGCCCAGCCGCGTGTACGCGCGGGAGGAAGAGGCGCACCAAGGTGCCTAAACCCTGCTTGCTCTCTGTACTGATTGCGCCGCCGCGGCCTTCGGCGAAGCGCTGGACCTGGGGGAGCCCGAGACCGGTGCCGCTGTCCATGGGTTTTGTGGAGAAATACGGGGTGAATGCCTGCGAAAGGACCTCATCAGGCATGCCCTCCCCGTCGTCGGCGACGATGATCTCAACGAATGCCGCGGCCGCACCGGAGGAAGGTTCGACGTTCCGCGCCGCGACGGTGATCACGCCGAGGTCCGGCATGGCATCGGCCGAGTTTCGACAGAGATTCAGCAGCGCAAAGTACAGTTCTTCCGGATCAGCGTTGAAGTTCCATAAATCAGAGGCAATCTCGGTGCGCACCGTGATATCCGGACGCAACGCCCGGTCGAGCGTGCCCGCTATTGCTGTGAGGCGACTGCCTGAGACGAACTCATCGGTCGACTTGGGGCGCGGTCGCGCAGCGTCGAGGAGCTGCCGGGAAAGCAACGCGCCTCTCGTGATCGCCTCCTGCATTTTGTCGGCGGTAGCCTTTCGGTGCGCGGCTTCGCTCTGGCACTCCAGCAGCTGCAGTCCGCTCCCGATAACGGCGAGTAGGTTATTGATGTCGTGGAGGAACTGCTTCAGGTCCGCTGCCCTCACCCCTGCCCGCTCGCCGGCCGCGACCGCCTCTCCGGTGTCGGGCCGCGGACTGGTGCGGCACAAAATTCCCGAGACCTTGCCGTCGGACACGACGAGCGGGATTTCAACGTACCTGGACGCGATGAGGCCGCTACCGTCATCGCGTGCGCCCCGCACGCTTGCGTTGCTCGCACGCTGCACTCCAAGCGCAAGCCCGGCGCGGTCCCTGAGCACGACGACATCCTCCAGCGGCGGGCTTTCGACCGCGCCGGGGAATGAAACGCCAGTTGTCTCTTTGATCTGCATGTCGGACCTCTTGGCTTGCGACGGTTCAATGGAAGGCCGATTTCGGCTCTTACCCGAGGGCCGGCGACCATGGCTCGAAGATTGAGTCCATGTCGGTCAAAAGGAAAATCACCTCTCGCCATGGAGTCGATAGCCGACCGTTATCGGATCGAGAGAGACGCTTGGCGCCACCGCGGGCGCGCAGCGCTGCCCTCTGCACCGCCTCGCCCGACCAGAACTCTCGGCCACCGAAAAGGTGTTCCACGTGCCTATCTGGATAAGCCCAAAGCGGTTATCGAGACGATCATCGCTTTACCGGTCGATTCCATGGCAATGACATTGGTGCCGCGAGCGCGGTCGTGAGGCCGAAGCGCCGCCGTACACCCGCCGCAATTAGAATTGGGAGTATAGCCATGAGCAAGTATCGCAGGACAGCCTGCCCTTGAACTCGAGCCCTACTGGATCGAAGCTCGGGGAAAGGAACGTTCGCCTCTCACGAGGAACTCGCCGCGCGCCACAGGCTTCTCTCTTCTTTCAGTGTTGGTGCGGTGGCTACCACTCGCACCGATCTCCAATTCTCCAGGGGTTGGCTCACGATCCCCGCAAATGAGGACCTCGGAAACGCCGCAGTCCAGACTGCATCGAGGGGGCCTACGTCTATGCGCGCGACAAGTTGCCCTTCGACCAGTAGCGCTACGGCCCCGGACCCGTCGCCCATGAGGGCCATTCGTCGCGGGGAGTCCTTACCACCACCATGGCCCACTACCGCACCGGTGGCACACCGCGGTTCGTTGTCATCGGACGCAGATCACTCCTTCGCGGAGCGTTAAGGCTAGCGGAGCGTTGTCCTCCAGCGTAGGCTTCCAATTCTCTCTGAAGGAGCCGAGCCTGCCGACAGCCGCAACAAATCTTGGTGAATCAACGGCGCGGATCCGAGCCGAAGACTCCCAATGACCTTCTCGCGACAAGCGGCTACAGAGATGGCCGACCAAGTCCACGTCTTGTCGGTTAGCTCGGGAAGCAGTCCATCGCTCTTGAGCGTAGCGCTAGTCGGAACTTTCCACGCCATCCCCTGTCTTTTGCGAGAATGTGACGAGCGGATACCGTTCGATCCCACCTTCACCATCTATGACCGAAAGACTCGGCCGACCCGATGAATTTGGTCCGGCTGAGCAGCGATTTTCCACCACTGAGTGCCAGTGGCACTTGCCTCGCCATGTACTCACGTTCCGTGAACGCGGAAACGTCACGGAGGGGGCCCTGGACCGGTTCTCTCCTTGCTCCGCCAGTAGGACCAGTGAGCTGAAGCAACCGCTCGCAGCCTACGCGGAGGCAAAGCAGGCGCAGAACGCGAACTTAGGACTGGCAGAAGGGACTATCGACGTAAATTT
This sequence comes from Bradyrhizobium sp. CAR08, assembly GCF_052871955.1. Taxonomy (NCBI): domain Bacteria; kingdom Pseudomonadati; phylum Pseudomonadota; class Alphaproteobacteria; order Hyphomicrobiales; family Nitrobacteraceae; genus Bradyrhizobium; species Bradyrhizobium sp. CAR08. The sequence goes on along the minus strand of NZ_JBIXJX010000006.1, from coordinate 89,735 downwards.
CAGTGCTCTTCGCTCTTGAGCTCACCGACATGATTCTGGGTGTAAAGCTCGATCCCGATCCGGTTGATCAAATCAAGCTGCGTCTCGAGGAAATCGATGTGGTGTTCCTCGTCCGTCATCAGGTTCTCGAACAAGTCGCGGGTGACATAATCCTTCACGGAATGACAATGCGTCGCCGCCTCTTGGTACAGCGCACGCGCGCTCATCTCGGCGGCGAGATCGCACTCGATGATTTCGTTGACGTTCTGGCCGATCCGCAAGGGATCGAGTATCTGCATGTTGGGAAAGCCCTCTAGGAATATTACACGGTCGGTGATGCGATCGGCGTGCTGCATCTCCTCGATTGATTCCTTGCGCCAGACCTTGGCCATCTCCGAGAGGCCCCAATTGGCCAGCAGCCGGTAGTGCAGCCAGTACTGGTTGATGGCAGTGAGCTCGTGACGCAATCCCTTGTTCAGATACTCGATGACTTTGGGGTCGCCCTGCATGATGAACTCCAACAGTTGAGGCGGGTCTTCGAGCCTAGGAGTTTAGAATGCTTCTGGCAAAAAACAAGCAAGCAGGCATTCCAGGCGCGAATCGAGCGGCAAATCCACCGAAGTCAGGGCGCTGCGGGCGCGATTTTGGGCTCATCTCCCGCGTCATCCATGATCTGGCTAAGCGAGCAGCCGGCCTGACAGGCTAGCGCACATTCCCTGTATGCCTCGTTGATGATCGTCTTGATGGTGCGGGCGCAGCGGCCGCATTCAGCGCTACAACCAAGGCAGTCATAGATCTGCTTGGCATTGCGCGGCGCGTCATCGGCCGTGTTGACGGCGTGGCGAACATCGTGGTCGCTGAGGACATTGCAGGAGCAGACGATCATGAAGCGCAAGAGACCTCCGGTGATGCAGCGTCGTCGATACGGGACGGCGTCGGAGCGCGTTGAAGGTCCCAGACAACGCGGAGATGAGTGAATGGCGCACTCCAGGGAAAGTGAGCCCTTGATCCTTAGATCTCAGCAAAACTCGGTTTGATGACTCGCGGCGGCGGCCAGCTGCGGAGCCGACAGAGCACACGGCAGCGCGCCGTTGCGTATCGGCGAAAGGTTAATGTTCTCGGTCAGCGTAGACGACACAGCTGGAATCTGTTGGCCCTGGGTAGCAGCCACCACGGCGTTTCGCGTGTTGTTGAAGACCTCCTCGATTCCTTTCGAAGACCCGATGCGCTCAAGAAGAGCGGTCATCAGCTGGCTATGTAGTTCGTCCACGTCTTCGACGACTTGGCCAGGCGCCGCTGAGCTCAGGATGAGCGCGTTTTCACTCGTTTGAATAGGCGCAAGTCCGTGTGAGTAATTCCTGAAGCGTCGCTCGTAGGGGTTGCGCCGCGAGGCTTCAATTACTAGGAGCCGTACGCGTGCTCCGGAAGACTTGAGTTGCGAAAGGAGGCGGTCAATACTTACGCCTTGTCGGCGGACATCTTCTTCAGTCCAGATCTTCGCATCGACCGGAATCAGATAATTCTGTCCGTCGGATTGGACACCGTAACCTCCGAAATACACTAACACAATTGAGTTCAAATGTACTTTTGCCGTTAGACGATCAATTGCGCGGGTGATGTCGGGACGCGCCGCATTGTCAACGGCGTCGACCAGAAAACCGTCGTTGCGAAGAGCATTTGTCAAACCTTCCGCATCGCGTGTCATTTGAGAAAGAGGAGATTCGGCATCGGGATAGGTTGAATTACCAATCACTAGAGCTAGCCGATTAGTACCGACGGGGGCAGATTCACCCGACCCAATGGGCGCGCTCATAGACCGAGGCGTCTCCAACCGCATTGTCCTGTCGAGGCCGGTTGAGAACAAGCCGAGCAGGACTGCGATGCCGACTAGTATTCTGGGAACAGTCATTTCATTACGGTCTCCAGTTCACCGAGAAAATGCTCCTTTGCGTAAGACTTGGCGTTAACAGCATTCGCGCACTCGCACCCCGTCGCGTGCCCGCCGTCGAGTCCTTCAATTGCGGCGCGCGGTCCAGTAGCCCGAGCATCGTGCCATTCCTGAGTGGCCGCTCCAGGTCCCCCGACCGGACGTTGCGAACAATTTGCCCGCACCGGCGGCAACTTTGTCTTGGACCGTTACCGAAGCGCGAACCGCGCCGGACCTTGCGACGTAACCTCGAAATTTTACGAGATTGGGATGCGTGACAATTCCGTTGGTCACATCGACAGTAAAGCTGTAACTGGAATCGCAGGTTCCCCTTTGCGTCACGAAGACGAGGTCCCAAGAGCCGTCGTAGGCCGAGCGCCCATATGCTGCCGGTGCAAATGCAATGAAACAGCTTGTAGCTGTGATCATAAGCGAACGTTTTGTCATGATAGTTCTCCTATCTAGTTAGCAAGAGTTTGTCTCGATCGGTCCAGTAGTGGCGGGCATTCGCCCGGAACCGGTACGGTCTCGGATCAAAGCCATTGCGACGCTGGCGTGGAGAGCGCTTCTCAGCTACCACGCCATGCGTACCCAGCCATTTAGGGCCAGGCTCACGCATATAATGACGTTCGGTCTGAAAGGGGTCACAGGCGGTCTCGAGGAGCTTGCTGCACCTGGTTTTGATACTCACCACGCATTGGCGAAGCGGCGCTATGTATGACGGAACCGCCGAGCATGCTGACTTCGATGCGACTTCTTGCCGTTTGCCGCACCTACGACGCGGACCGCCGTTGGATCGCCAACGGCACTTGCGATCATCGCGTATCAGCGTGTCTTGGCGAAGTGAAGCACTAGCAGTGCCTTCCAGATGCCCTTCTGGAATGCGGAGCCGACGAGTTCGAGGCTCGATGTGGAAGGACCTCCGTGTGCCCGCCGAGAAATGGCTGAGCTGGTCCTCCGCGCGCTCAAAGATCGGGTGGTCAACAGCCTCCAAGAGTTCGCCAAGGCGCACGCGCTTTAGATCGAAGTTTTCCAAGAACACCGCTAAGGTTTTGTGGCTCATGAGTTTGAGGGGGGCCCCCGGTGTTTCAACAGCTTTATAGAAAAACGTCACGTCGACCTCCGTTAGACTGACCGCGCCGTGTCAGCGTTGCGGCTTTCGGACGGGCCGTTGCTGTTTCGTACGCACGCGGTAGTCCTTCAAGCTTTGGGTATATTGAGAAGACGACTTCGAAGGCGTGAAGTGCACTTCAGGTTTGGCGGGCGCACGATGTTTCCATGAAACTCGGTCATCCCGAGTCGCTGTCGAGCTTGTCGAAGCATGCGAATAGCGGCTCGCTGGAAACGTCGATGTAGAGACCAGACTTCCTGTTGTCCCAGTATTCGTTGGAGAAGGGAACGCTCGGTCCCATCAGTCTGCGTCTCGCGATACTACTCGGAGTCAACTTCGAGACCGCTTCGGCGGTGTTCCTGTAGGTCGGCATCCGCCGTACTCCGTGGTGTGCTACATTGAAGATATGTACCGGGTCGTCGACCGTCCAATCACCTCCAGCTATCGAAACGATGCCATGAGTTTGCGCGAGCGGTCGCCGGCGGCCACGGCGTCTGCTTCAATCCCGGCTGAGGTCGGGTTAGGCTCTTTGCGTCCTGCGAAGTACCGGCCGAGAAGGTTGTCGCGTTTGTTCTCGGGCATGTTCCCCGGTCTCACCGCGGGTTTAGGAAGGCTGCGCGGTTGCGTGCGACGTATGCGCACCGCCCGCGGAGCGAGCGCGGGGGTCAGTTCGCTCCCTGATGCTCTGAAGGATCATTTCGGAGCCCGGCGCCAGAGCCATCAAAGCGGTGACCGAGGCGAGCGCCGCCGCGGTCCATATCACGTGCCGGCATGCCTGAACAACAGTAACGGATGCAAAGGGCTGACGCGCAGTACAGGATCGGCAATGGCGGGGCCGACGACAGTGCCGCCGTCATGCTGATGGACTAGCCCAACCGCCGACGTCTCGAGATCTAAAGCGCTCGCGGAATTGAGAGAGTTGAAAGACCAAGCGATCTGGCGCGGCGCGTCGCGTAACTTGGCAACAGCGAAGGTTGATCACGGGGTCTTGCTGCGGCTTAAAGTGCCCGCAGCACATCACGCCCGCTTCCGCGAGCTCGAGCAAGCGCTCAATCCGGTCAGGTACTGCATCTTAGACTGGAAGGCGAGATGGGGGCTTTCAGGGCCGCCGGTTCCACCCCGGTCAGCGCGGCGAGCAGCTGAGCACGAAGTCTGGGACTGAGACATCAGTGCCCGATCGGCGCTCGGCCGATGACCTGCCGTTATGGACTGTATGATCAACAAACATGAGCGCCGTGGTGCGACGCGTCCTAGTCTTCGAGGCAGTCCGGTCGCTACCGGTAGCTGAAACGCCGGCGTTGGTTGCTTCGTCACCAACCGAATAATCGTTGGCGGTCTAATGGAGGATCAAATGCCACGCATTTCCATTCCGAAACGCGAGGACGCTCCGGTGGACTCCAAGCCAATCCTCGACAACGTCGACAAGATGCTGGGCTTCGTGCCCAACCTGCACCGCCTCATGTCGATCAGCCCGAACGTGCTCTCCGGCTGGGCTACCCTGATGGCATCACTTGCTAAGACGCTGGACATCAAGACGAGAGACGGGATCGCGCTGGCGGTGTCTGAGGCGGACGGGTGCGACTACTGCTTGGCCGCGCACAGCTTTATGGCGGGCAATCTAACCAAAATCCCAGCGGATGAAATCGAGTTGAACAGGGAGGGCCGCTCAATCGATCCCAAGCGCCAGGCTGCGGTCGCCTTCGCGAAAGCGCTCATCGAGACGCGCGGCAAAGTTTCCGACGCCCAGTTTACGGCCGTCAGGGATGCGGGGTGGACAGACGCCAACATCGTCGAGATGATCGCGCTGACTGCTCAGTTCTTGTTGACGAACTTCATCAACAATGCGGTACAGACCCCGATCGATTTTCCCGAGGTCAGTCCCGCGAAGGCGACCTAATGCGAGTTGCCCTCCCTTACGGAGGAGACGACTGGAGAAACCAATGTCTCGACACTCCTGTCGGCTTGGTGTTAAACGTGTGTACGAGCTGCCCGAGGGCTCGGACGGCACGAGGGTGCTCGTCGACCGCATTTGGCCGCGCGGACTCACGAAGGAGCATGCCAGCGTGGACGTGTGGCTGAAGGACATCGCTCCGAGCGGCGGCCTCAGGACCTGGTTTGGTCATGACCGGAACCGGTGGCGCGAGTTTCACAAGCGATACTTCGAGGAGCTCCGCGCCAATCGCGCCGCAGTCGAGCACCTGACAAAGCTTGCATCGACGGGCAAAGTCACGCTGCTCTTCGGCGCGCACGATACCAAGCGCAACAACGCCGTAGTGCTCGCGGACTATCTCGCGGCCCGCTAATCGGGGTGATGTACGGAATCGGAAGCTCGCTCAAGTCGTCGTATAGCTTGCCGCCGGCCCGATGCCGACGCGATCGTTAGCGCGGATGTCGGCGCAAGGCCCAGCGTCCGCCCGGCGAGACACATGTTTGCAGCCTGCATCAGTTGTGCGCGGCCTCGTCGCCAGGCGTTCCTTCGAGCTCGATGGAGCGCTCGAAGCAGTCGCAGCCGCCATCCCTGGCATGGTGGTACGACACGGCTACTGCGACGTCGGATAGCGGCATTTTTTCGCCTTCGCGCCTGCAGCCGTGTGGTCATCGCCGAGCATGCGGCGAGCGAAGCACCTAGCAACTCGTCGGGGCCGCCCCCCCGGTGCCGCCGCTGCTGTCGGGGCCGCGATTGAGAACACCGATGCGCCGACAGGCCGTTAAGCGTGCCAGCGTCGTCAAGGTCTCCGGCCACCTCAGCCTGTGGCGGAGAGGTCCATCATCGTTCGAGTTCGTCATCGTGCTTTCCTTTCAGAGTTTGACTTGGTCTTAGCTGGCGAGCCAGAGCAGGTCAGTGCACGATCGGTTTACACGGACCTTTCCGCGCGCCTCCGGCTCACGCTCGCTGACGACGAGAGCACGTAAGCCCTGATCACCACTGGACAACAGAAGGACGCTTCGAGGGATCGCCCAATCCAGCGCAACGAGGCCGCCATGATGTTCGAGCGGAACACGATGAGGAGCCAGACGAGCGACGCGTTAGCAGAACCCGGATTTCAGCGATGCCTCGGCCTAAGCCGTCCTCATTTCGGCGGGTCTCCTTGATCGTGTTGGTCGCGGTCACCTCGCGAGAGCGACGCTGGCTGCTCCGCGGCTCGCGACTTCGCTGACGCACGGTCTAATTCGCAGCAGGGCGGGGAGCGGTCTCAGGCGTAGAGGGTCTTACCGCCCTGGGCCTCTGCATAGTACTGAGGTGCCTCGCGACGGTCGTATTTGCCATAATCGCGTACGATCCGCACTGTCCGAACCCGTGCCGTCTCATTCGGCGCGTAAGCGTCCTCGTAGGCCCGCGCTGCACCGGCGTCCTTCCAGGATATGAGCAGAATCAGGTCGCCGGGCGTAAGTACGGCCTCGAAGATGTCCCAGGACGTGGTGTCGGGAGCCCACGGATTCAGGCCGAGCCACTCGGCGCAATCGTACGGGTTGTCGGTTTGCTTCCACTCCCCGGGGCGAGTCGCGTTGATAAGCGTAACCGTCGTTCCCTCCCCGACTTCGGTCTCGTCGAGCCTTTGCTCAGTGACTGCGTACCCCGTCGGCACCTGATTGTCGGCAGTGATCTGGCCGACGCGCAGGTGATAGTCCGCGAGGATTTCCTCGCGCCCCTTCTGCTGAACCTCATGATGACGCCGGCGGGAGCGCCAGCGGACAAGCGACTTCTCGTCCCGCCAGTTTGAAAGCGAAAGGATCCAGCCCTCGCGAATCAGGCTCTTGTATCGGATATTGTCGACGAAGCCATCGACCTGCTCCAGCTCGGGGTGCAGCCTCTTGGCGTTCTCGAAATAGTCATCCCGGCTCTCTTTGTTGGGGAGCATCTCAAAAATCACTGAAAACATACTCGGATCTCGCTCCTAGAGTGCTGCGACGCAGTCGATTCTCGACGTAGAATTGCCCGGTCGATCGAGGATCTAAGCACGGCAGTGTAGCCGTTGGCCCCATCAGCCGCACGGAAACATGCTGTCCCTGGGTGTAGTCGGACGTTTCGGATACGGTTGCGAAAGAAGCTCTTCATAGCGGCGTCCTCCGGGATCTCGACCATCGTGCAGCTCTGCCATCGCCCGGGTTGCGAGAACCGCTTCAGTCATTCGCGTATGGCTGCTCTCTGCGGGCGAGAGCCGGCTACAGCCCGCTAAGCGGCCATGCGCCGGATGAGCAGGGTACCGTTATGCACTTCCGCGCGGCGAATGAAAAATGACATCGCGCCATGAAGTCGATAGTCGCTGGTTATGACCGCCCTCCGCCTTCCGCATCGGACTCGCGTGCACCCGACGCCGGCTCCTCCAACAGCACGGTCAGCATCCTGACTGCCTCCGTTAGCTTGAGGATTTCACGCTCGCGCGGTTGGTCGATCTTCTCATGCAACAACTCTATCTCGAGCTCCGCCTTCACGTCGATCCGGTACTCGTTCTCCGCCGCCTCGCGATCGATGTCCTGCTGCCGGTTGTGGCTCATCATGATGACTGGCGCGGCGTGGGCCGCCTGGAACGAAAGCGCGAGATTGAGAACAGTGAGCGGGTAAGGATCCGAGCGCCTGATCGCGCCCACCAGGTGGGCCGATGTCCAGACGCATAGGATCACGCTCTGGACGATGATGAAGGTCCACGATCCCATGACCGCGGCGACTGCGTCGGCTATCCGTTGCCCTGGAGTCAGGAGCGCAACCGTCGGTGGGCTCATCGATATCCTGAAGCCGACGTGAGCGGCGCGTTCGTCTGAGGTCGACGAGCAGGGTTTGCTCGGCCGGCTCCATGCCTCCGAGACGTCCCGCCTTGTCTTCCACGCAGCTAGCACCCCTTCCGCTCGACCGCGAGGTCGACGCGGCCAGGCAACTGCCACGTTCTGATCGCGGTTGGTGAGCCGTGGAGCTTCGTGGCGTCTCCGCGAGGGCGCTCCCCGGTACCTGGCGCCGACAGCCGATGTCGTCCGATCAGCTCGGATGCAGAGGCAACAGGCCGCACTCCCAACCGGCACTGGAGAAGTTTGCTGGCGTGCCCCGCGTCGAGCGAACAGTGTGAGTGACGAGGGTCGATCGTTTATCTCTCGAGGCGCTCGTGGCGAGCTACACGGAATCAGAAGCGAGCGCGAAGGCCGTCAGGATCACGATGGAGCGCGGCGGTGACCGCCACTTCACCGCAGACGGGAGCGATCCCAAGTCGCCGTGCCCGGCTGAAGCGAAAAACGTCAACTGCGGTCTCGAGTGCAGCTTTCCATGCGTTTCAACTCTCCTCGGCGGCTCGATGCTCTCCGCTCCCTGGGGAGATGCCCGAGAACAAACTCGCCTGGCTGGTATTTCTCAGGACGCCAAGAGCCTCACCCGACCTCGGCCGGTAAAGGTTGAAGCTGACGACGTCGCCGCCGGCGACCGCTCGCGCGAACGGGCTGGATTCGCTTTCCGTAAAGACTTCCGCCCGGTGACGCCGTACCGCAGTCCCTGGTACACGCCTTCGCCGCAGCCCGATTCAAAGTCCTGTTGCAGCAGTGTCAGACCCGCCTCCTAGGACCTTGCAGATTGAAACACCTCCAACGTCGATCCTCATGGCATCGTTTCGATAGCCGGAGGTGATTGGACGGACGACGACCCGGTACATATCTTCAATGTAGCACACCACGGAGTACGGCGAATGCCGACCTACAGGAACAACCCCGAAGCGGTCTCGAAGTTGACTGCCGAGCAGTATCGCGAGACGCAGACTGATCGGATCGAGCGCTCCCTGCTGAAACAAATCCTGGGACAACAGGTAGTCTGGTCTCTGCGTCGACGTTTCCAGCGAGCCGCTATTCGCATGCTTCGACAAGCTCGACAGCGAAACGGGATGGCCGAGTTTCACGGAAAGCGCGAGCGCCCGCCAAAGCTCGAAGTGAACTTCACGCCGTTGAAGTCGTCTTGTGCCCATTGCGTACGCCGTTCCTTGGTCGACGCGAAAGCGGAATGCAAGCAGCAGTCCTGACTTCACTCTACCAGAACGTCGGCTTTTTCCGCTCGCTTCCGCACTATCCTGGTGAGTCGTTCTTAAGTATGGCCGAGTGATTGGATGGTTGACACACCCAAGACTGACTCCACCCCGACGGCTCCAATCCAAAGGAGCCGGTTTTGGGAACCCCGGATGAAGGGGACCGTAGTGTCGAGTGTTACCCCCGAAGAGAGCTGCGGTCCTCTCATTTCGGCTTGTTACCTGATCGTCAGGTGCGTGCTCGCGAGCGCCCTAATGTTGACGATGAACCTGCCATCTTCCAACGGCCATGATGCGATGCACCCGGAGCTGAACCCGTGGTTTGCGAAGCTCCGTAGTAAGTCTGGGCCCTGCTGTGATGGCTCCGACGCCCTACATCTGCGGGATGTCGAATGGACCACTCAAAACAAGAAGGAAAGCCATTACAGGGTTATGGTGCCCAAGACCGCCGACCTCTACAGATCCGCCTCCAACGGTCAGGACATGAAGAAGGGCGATACCGAGTGGGTTGATGTTCCCGACGATGCCCTCATTACCGAGCCGAACTTGGACCATAGCACCTTGGTATGGGTGTGGTATAGCTCCGGTTTTCAGATGACCGACCAACCGCACATTCGCTGCTTCATGCCGGGACCGCTGACATGACCCGCGATGTTCATGATTGCGCCGCGCTCGAAATGAAAAGCGGCATCTCGAGGCCGCAAGTGTCCTCAAGAACGGTGACAGCTCGCAGGCATACACGGAGACAGAGGTCCGCTCCAAGCACGGAGACAGCCACCTCGGCCATGTTTTACCTGACGGGGCCTTGCCACAAGGAAGGGCTGAGATACTGCGTCAACTCGGCCCCCCTTCGCGTAATCCACCGCGACCAATTGGGGTGTGAGCGATTCGGCGAGTACGTGAGGTTCTTTGCAAAGCAGGAGGCCTGAAAATGGCAGGGACTACAGAACGCGCGATCCTGGCAGGCGGTTGCTTCTGGGGGATGCAGCAGCTGGTGCGGCGCCTGCCCGGTGTGATCTCAACGCGGGTCGGCTACTCCGGCGGCGACGTCGAGAATGCCACGTACCGCCACCACGGCACACACGCGGAAGCGATCGAGATCAGGTTCGATTCGAGTCAGACAAGCTTCCGCGACCTGCTTGAGTTCTTCTTCCAGATCCACGATCCGACGACTCTCAACCGGCAGGGAAACGACCAGGGTGCAAGCTACAGGTCGGCGATTTTCTACATAAACGAGGATCAGCACCGCGTCGCACAGGAGACCATTGCCGACGTCGAGGCCTCAGGGCTGTGGCCGGGCAAAGTGGTGACCGAGCTTTCGCCCGCTGGCGATTTCTGGGAGGCAGAGCCAGAGCACCAGGATTACCTGGAACGCTATCCGAACGGCTACACTTGCCATCGTGTTCGTCCACAATGGAAGTTGCCGCGCAGGAACGCCGCCTGACGGGCGATTGCGTTGTCGGTGGCCTGCGGCGCGCGCGCAGCCCCGCGGCGGGTGTGTCGTAAGCGTTTGCAAAGTGCTCTCGCCGCTCCCGCGAAGTCGCTCAGAACGCGACAAGGTGGTGAGGTTTGGAGGGCCGGGCAAGGCCTCAGATTCTCGGCCCTGGATCATTCCATGACGTTTGACGTGCGCGAGTCTATGCGCGTTGAATGGCCCATTTGAATTCATCGTGAGGACTTGCAACTGCCTTTGCGCATCCGTTCCAATCGGCGCTCGTGCTCAGGTGGCCTTGAGCGGTTCTAGCGATAGGCCGGCACACGAACGAGTAGGACTGAGAACCGATTTCCGTCGCGGGCGCAACGGACGCAGTCGATGACCGATGCGCTCTGCGAAACTGGCACCTCACATACGCGACCTGTTTTTTGTGGCGATCGCTCTCGCTGATCTGATGGACTACGGCCATTCGATGAGCGGTTCACATTCCTGTTCAATGCCTAGTAGAAGACACTGAGGCGCGGCTGCAGCGTCCTCGTCGCGGCATGATCACGCGGGCTGGCAATGGACGAAGTCCAATAGCGCGCGCATGTCGACCCGAGCAGTCGCTAACTTGGTTGCTCCCGGGCCGGGGAGGTCGCTGAGCTGATCGAGCTCGGATGTAACATGAGCAGCCTATGGGCTGGTCGGGGCCGCGTAAGTGGCAGACCCCGAACGGCCCGCACGGGACGATGACGCTGAAGTCTCAACTGGTCGAACCGACCCGTCCGTCGTGCACGTCAGCTACTTCGAGGCTCATGCGCTTGCCAGGTGCTCTGGAAATCGGCTGCGGAGCCAGAGCGCAAAGGGTTGAGATGGACGGCACCCTAGGCCCAAATCCGCGTCCCTACCGAAAGCTGGGATGCAGCAGATATTCGACGACGTCTGAGAGTGGATGCCCAACCCGTTTCGCTTTACACGCGCTTCGGCGTGGTTGGTGAGTAAAATTAGGCCTTTTTGCGGGGCCGCTCTTGCGTGACGGCGCGGGGCCATGGCCGCGTGCAATGCATAGAAAAGTGCGAGACGGCAACAAGGAAGCGAACACGAAGCTGAAGCGGCTTCTGGCTGACGCCATGTTGACAATGCGGCATTGAAGAATCTCCTGGGAAGGAAATGGTGACGCTCGCGGGGAAGCGGAAAGCTGTCGCTCATCTGGTGGATGCTCACGGGATGAGCGAACGGCGGGCGCGTAAAGCGGCTGCTGCCGCATGACCATGAGATATCAGACAACCCAGGCTGACGCTGCTAACCGCCGCCAGCGCCTGAGCGATTGCTCACGAACGTCGCCTGCATTCGCGGCTCGGATGGAGAACCCGTCCGAGTTCGCCATGACCTGCCGCCCGCGCCAGGATCTGGCGCTGCGCTACCCGAAAGGCTCCGCGCCAGCTCCCGTCGCTCGCACCGCCCACCGGGCAAATTTGCCGGCAAGAGCGAACTCAAAAACTAAAAACTTGGGGCAAGGTCAAGGGCAGAGCGGCGACGCGAGACGCGCCGCTGCCGCAGGGAATCGGCAGTTATGTGGGCAAAAGGTTATTCATCGGTGAAGCCTACGACCGGACAATTCACCAAATTCCCTGTCGTCTTCACGGGCCCGCCCGCAGGACTCACCAGCAAACCTGACGCACTTTTTGCTTCGAGATCGTCGCCGTCAGTGATCAGTTTCCGTTGATCCTTCGAGATAGCCTCCTGGGTCCACTCGGCGAGTCGTACGTCCCACATCGGAGAGTATCCGGCGCTGATCTCCTTGAAGTGCGCGAGGATGTCGAGCGAGGGGCCCTCTCCGTTGATGGCACTGTCGAGCCCCTGGCGGTTCGGATCGTTCTCACCCATCTTGCCGTTCACAATCGTATAGATCACCTCAATCGCGCCGCTCTGAAGAATGTCGCTTTCCGCAGGCGCAAAGGTGGACGACTCGAGGGTCGCCGACTCCTCGGAGTTTGCGTCAAAACTAAGATAACGCAGGTGTTTGCCATTTGCGAAGCCAGACCGGAGTTTCAAGTCAACGGTACCTTTGTCAGGACAGATGCTCGCCACGGAGTCCGTCACGACAGAGTAATCAGGACTGCCGTTGCAGAACGCGAGTTTCGCGGGCTCGACATTAAAAGCGATGACTGGAGCGTTGAAGACAATGTCCTTGCGATTAGCCACCCGAGCCAATGGGCTGTAGTGCACATCCCCGACAGATCCGGCTCGGGCCGTCCTAGGCGGAAAAAAATGGGGCGCCTCCCCCCCCACCAACGTTTGTGACGGTGAGAAATCGACCCGGCCCGATTTGAACGTGAAGTTACCCGACTCATCCATTTCCGCAACCCGTGTGCTCGTCAAGTCTTTTGCCTTAGCGAGACTCGGCGCCCATGTGAGCCCCATGTCTTTCGAAGTAGCGTAGTCACTTACGTCGGTAAGCACGAACCAAACAGTTTCTCCCGAGGCAAGACGGCCGCGATGGAGCGGCAGGCTCACCACCTCCCGTACAAGGTCCACTTTGCCCGACGTGAGGAATTGCTTGGTGATTTTTTTGTAGGTTACCGGACCGGCTGCTAGACTCCCTTGGGGTGCCGAAAACGACAGAAGAAAGATCATCATCGATCCACAAATGCATCTGCTGAACTTTTTACTGCGCTTCATGACCCTACCTTTTTCTGCATCCAGTCTGGTATTACCCACGCATCTGGTCATACCCACGACATCCAAGCGGACGTGGCTAACAATCCGTCACTTCTTTAGTCCGGGATAGCCATGGACATAGATCCAGTCAGTCGCCTTGGCTGGGATGTGGCAGCCCAGGCAATCTGAGCGAAAGTTCGTTGAGGTCGTTTTCACGGGATCGCCCGCGTCGAACCAAGACCAGCCCCAGCCGTTGCCCCACAACTTATTATCGGGGTGGCTGTTCTTACTGTCCTTCACCATCATGAACCATCCTTTGAGAAGTTCTTGATGGCTGACCGTTCCAGTCGTCATATCCGAAGTGGCCGCGTCGTAAACCTCCTTCACCAGGATCGAACCTTGGGGAAATTCGCCCGTTGTGCGATAGCTTGCTGCAGTTCCCGGCGAAGCGTAGACGACGTGAAGTTGCTTAGCGCCTTTGTCACCTGCGACAGACCAACTCCCAAGGAATTCGTAGGTGGTTCGGTAGTTCTTCGGGATATGCATGTTGCCTGCCGCATCAACAAGTTGTTCCTGCGCAGGGGCGGGCTGGCTGGCTACGGGCTGCGAAACAAGACACCCGACCGTAACTACGATGAAGGACGCGGACGCCACGGCCGCACTTCTGAGAAATGTCATCACAGGCTTTCCTACTTTGTAATCGAAGGATTCTGGCTGGGCGGCATTTTTTTAGAAGAGTTCTGGCCAGGCGGCACCGGCACCTGGTCGAGCAACACGTAGAACTGCGTCCATACGTCATCCCGTTTCGCACTCGCAATGTGGCAATAGGCGCATTCCTCGATTGGCCGGACTTTCGCGGTGGCTGCCTTGGGTTCATGGTGGTTGAAGTTGTAATAGCCCCAGCCGTCGGTCGCCTTATATCTCTCGCTGTCCTTGACCGTCACATCCGCGCCGTTGAAGGCGCCCGGGAAGAATCCTTTCCCAGATGGCTCAGTTCTCGAACCGTCCGGATGAGTGGCGGGCAGCATGAGCTGCAGTTCTTTCACGAAGATTGTTCCTTCGGGGAAGACACCAGTTTTCTTGTAGATATCGTAAGAACCAGGCTCGATATAGACGTTGTGAAATTCAGGGAAGTTCGCTTGAGGGGGGTTTAAGAAGTTTGGCGTCAGTGGTGAACCGACATAAACCCATTCGTGGAAGTTCTTTGGCAGAACAAGCTCGCCATCTTTCGTGTATTCAGGAAGATACCGGCCGGTGGCGTGCCAATCGTCGGGTGGTGGTAGCTGTGGTTGCTGTGCGAAGACTGCGGTCGCTATAGCGCTAGCACCGAGGACGGCGGATAGTGCTAATACTGTGCGTCTCATGATCTCTCTCCTCTGACCAGCTATAATGTCACCGAATGCTGTAGTGGCGGCATTCGTGCGCAGGCGGTCTCATCAACTACGCACAAGTCAGATTAAACGTGCGTGCCTATGTGCGAAAGCAACGAAGGGGCATGCAATTGATATCCGTCGGGAATGATGTCCTCTCGAACTATCTATGTTTGGCGATAATGAGCGTTTCGCCCGCGCAACGCATGCCGAAATGATCCGGAGTCACCGGCGTGACAATCGATTGATTGGAGAGATCGCGCTTGGGCAATCTAATCCGCGCGATTGTTACTCACCGCGAAGCGTACGGCCTTGTGATCCATCGTCCAACTAAAGCACTTCGTTTCGAGTAGGCCTGGTAGCGTAGCCTGCCCGAACTGTTTCGCGCTTCCTGTCCAGCTCAAGAGCCTGCGTTTGCAAGCATGCCTTGCATGCTCACCTCTGGTCGGCCGGCGAGCCCCGCCTTGGCCTTGCTCATGTTGGCGATCCGCACCGGCCCAGCTCTTCAGTTGTGAACAGCCCCTGAGCGGCTTGGTACCATGTCTGGGCAACATCGTAGAGTGCCATGCGCAACGAACTATTGCCCAGCTTGCTGATCCGGCCTGTGTAGTCCGATCTCGCTGGACTGATGCTATTCCGGTGCTCAGGACAACCTCGTGACCCTAGTGGCGTTTGCATCTGCGCGCCGAGCGCATCGTGCAACGCCTCGAAGGACGAAGGCACAGAAGCGCTTCGCTGGAAACGAATGTTGATGCGACCCGCTTCGCCGGCAACTGGCCGCCCGACGCTAGATTCCACCACCTCAGGCGGCGGTTCGCCCTCTTGCCTGAGGATCTCGGATCGTCTCCGGCAGCATCGCCGAGCAGATCCGCTTTGTCGGCGGGAGGCCTGATCGACGAGGCGCGCAGGGCGTGACCAAAGCGGCAGCTGATTGTTTCACCACGCGCCGCCGCCAAAAGGATACGACACGTCGGTCGGCAGGCGCGGAGTGACTCTCTCAATCGGTCAACGCCAGCGCCTCGCGATCGCCCGCGCGATCGTGAACGGCGGCTTCCACGCTCGACTCGGGAACGAGCGAGTTGGAGTAGGCGCTGATCGCACAACGACTGACGCACCGCGATCCTGGTCGCTCATCGGCTTGCCACCATACAAAAAGGCAGACCATACCGTCGTTATGGAAAGGGCCGCATCGTAGATCAGGTATGCATTCGGACCTCACGCAAGGCACGTCTCTACGCTCTGCAATTTAGCCGCTGTCACGGAGAGGACGGCAAAGCCGCCTCGCTGATAGTTGCAGCAGAACGTGCGCGGTTTTCCGAAATGGACGCAGGCGGGCCAGTTGCAAGCTGGCTCAGGCGGCACCCGACCATAACCGGACCTCATGCAAACTATAACTAATACGAGTGCGAATGCGTGATGAGCTACGGTCGACGGACGGTCAGGAGAGATTGAGATGGACGATCTGGACGTACCAGCGAGTTGGCAAGCAAGGCATCGGCCACACGGAAACGTCAGTAACAGACGTTTGTGTGTGGACGTAGTGCCGGGGGAACGAGCATTGACGCCGCCCAACGGGACGTTCGCTGCGGACGATCACAATTGTGCGGCCGAAGCTTACGAGCGTCATTTCCACGGCTGTCTTGAGCGCCTGCACGGGGAGCAACGTTATCGCGTCTTCGCCGACATCGAACGGATCTCCGGCCGCTTCCCAGCCGCCAAATGGCGCCGGTCTGACGGAACTGTTAGGGAAATCACGGTTTGGTGCTCGAATGACTATCTCGGTATGGGACAGCACCCGGAAGTCGTGAGTGCACTGACCGCAGCAGCTCACCGCTGCGGCGCAGGAGCGGGTGGAACGCGCAACATCGCCGGCAATAATTCCCCCTTGGTTGATTTGGAGGGCGAGCTCGCTGATCTGCATGGCAAGGAAGCGAGCCTCGTCTTTACCTCCGGGTACGTATCGAATCAGGCCAGCATCTCGACGATCGGTAAGCTGATCCCAGGCTGCGTGGTCTTATCTGATGCAGATAACCACAATTCGATTATCGAAGGCGTCCGCCAATCAAATTGCGAAAAGCGGATTTTCCGGCACAACGATCTCGGTCACCTTGAGTCGTTGCTGCGCGAGGCAGGGGACCGCCCCAAGCTTGTCGTGTTCGAGTCCGTATACTCGATGGATGGCGATGTGGCGCCGATCGGCGCCATCTGCGACCTCGCGGACCGGTATGGCGCGATGACCTACCTCGATGAGGTTCACGCGGTTGGCCTCTATGGCGGTCACGGTGCCGGGATCAGCGAGCGTGATGGCGTGATGCACCGCGTGACCGTGATCGAGGGTACCCTCGCCAAGGGATTCGGCTGCGTTGGCGGCTATATCGCGGCGTCGCGGTCGATCTGCGACGCGGTGCGCAGCTTCGCGCCCGGATTCATCTTCACGACGGCACTCCCTCCACCAATTGCCGCCGCAGCCCGTGCGTCCGTTCGTTACCTGAAGCACTCGTCTGCCGAGCGCGAAGCACAACAACGGCAAGCCGCTGCAACGAAGCGGGCGCTCAAAGCCGCCGGGCTTCCGGTCTTCCCGACCGACACCCACATCGTGCCTGTGATTGTCGGCGATGCGGAATTGTGTAAGGCGGCAGCCGATCGTCTTCTAGAGCGCCACGCCATTTACATCCAGCCGATCAACTATCCGACCGTTCCCCGTGGGACCGAGCGTCTCCGCATCACGCCCTCGCCATATCACGGCGATAGCCACATAGCGGAACTCGCAGCTGCGCTCGCGGAGACTTGGGAGACCCTCTCTCTTGCCTGAGAGCCGTGCTTGGGAGCGCCCCCTTCGCAACCGCCTCCCCCAACGTTGTGCATGGGAGGGGCATCGGCTACCCGGCGGGCGCGGACCGCGCTGGGAAGGCCTCGCGCCTCCTAGGTTGCGGCCGGGGCAGCCAAGTTGGGACGACGGACCAGCCAAAGAAGGCCGTTTGAGGAGAGACCCGCCCCTTTTCGACACCCTTTCGGTTAAAAGATGTGATGCGACCCAATCCACCCCTTCTATCACGCTGCTACGTTGCATGGGTCATCGCGTGGCAGATCTTGCCGCTTACGATCACAATAGGGCTCGTATTCTTCTGGTGGGCAGCCTCGAAGAATTGACCTTCGTCATCCTGTTGGGCGGTTCTCTCCAACGGCGCCGCCCTTCGTTCGAACATGCTGATCCAGAATCGTTCATTTCGATAAGCCCTCCAACCCGGAGTGCGAAAGCGATCCGAGCGAGACAACGGGCAACCGGAAATAAAAATGGATATCACGCAGCGGTGTCATCTCTTGATCGAGGATCTGTCCGTCGCGCGCGGCGAGCGCGTGGTGTTAGGTGGAGTGTATTTGCAACTGGGCTCGGGCCAACTTGCCGAAGTGACGGGTCCCAATGGCGTGGGCAAATCCACTCTTTTGCGCGCTATCGCCGGTTTCTTGCCATTGGGATCTGGTCGCATGTCACTGGTGGAGTCCGAAGCCATGGATTCAGCGCCCTTGGCAGAGCGCCTCCACTACGTGGGTCATCTCGACGGGCTGAAATCAGCGTTGACCGCCCGCGAAAACCTCGAGATCGGCCTGGGAATTTTGGGCCGAGGTCGGCTAACCCCGTTAGACGCGCTGGAGCGTCTGGAGTTAGCCCACGTTCTCGATCTGCCCGTTGGCTATCTCTCCGCGGGGCAGCGTCGCCGTGTCGCATTGGCCCGGCTCCTGGTTGCCGATCGCCCTCTATGGCTGCTCGACGAGCCGCTAACGGCGCTAGACCGGCACGCACGAGCCTTGCTCAAGACTATTGTCGCGGACCATCTCGGAAGCGGAGGATTGATGCTCGCCGCCACCCACGAACCACTCGGTCTGCCGGGAACAGTCCAAGTCAGGCTCGGAGCGAGGTGAGTGTCTTCCCGCTGAGGCGCGGCCGGCATCCTTATAGCCGTCTGTCTCAAGGTCGGGAGAGAAGAGGTCACGCCGCTTTTCCGATTTCCCCGGAACGGTCTCGACGCAATGGCGACGCGGGATGGGGGCCATGATCCGTATTCTCCTCGTCGTTTTTCTTCGCGACGTCACGCTGGCGCGTCGCATCGGCGGAGGCGGAGTTCTTGGCCTGGTCTTCTTCCTCAGTCTCGTAACTGTGGTGCCTTTCGCGATTGGACCTGACCTGCGCTTGCTGTCGCGCATCGGTCCAGCCATTCTGTGGATAGCGGCGCTCCTCGCGAGTCTATTGGGCCTTGACCGTCTGTTCCAGGCGGATCACGAGGACGGTTCGCTGGACCAGATGTTGCTGTCGCCGACGCCGCTAGAACTCATTGTTCTGGTGAAGTGCATGGCCCACTGGTTTGTTACAGGGCTACCGCTCGTTCTGCTCTCGCCTTTGTTTGGCCTGATGTTGGACTTGGACGGCTCGGCGCTCTGGGCGGTAGCAGCGACCTTGTTGGTGGGTACGCCAACTTTCACCTTCCTGGGAGCGATCGGTGCAGCGCTTACCGTCACGCTTCGGCGGGGTGGTCTTCTGCTTTCGATCCTCGTTGTACCACTAGCCGTACCAGTGCTGATCTTCGGTGTCTCCGCGGCGCAGAGTGGCACAGCGCCCGTTCTGACACCGTTCCTGGTTCTCTGCGCTCTGGGACTTGCATCCATCGCCCTCGCCCCAATCGCTGCAGCCGCGGCACTTCGCGGGGCGGGAGAATGACAAGCGCATGCAGCGGAAGGGTTTGCTTGTGAGCGCGCCGTTGCGGAACGACTCCGCACGCTTCCCAAGCTAAGACGACTTGATCATCGGGCAACGCCTATAGCGGAGTATCCGCGTCTAACAAGGCCGCGAGCCGATCCCGCTCGGCTTGGCTCAGGGGCGCCGCCGGCGTAGGTTGCAGGCGTCGCAATCTGAACAGGAGAGCGATCCCGCCCGCTGCGAGCACCAAAGCCGGCATTCCCCAGAGGAAGGTGGTTTCCAAGTCGAGCGGTGGTCTCAGCAGGATAAAGTTCCCATAACGCTCCACCAGAAAGTTGCGGACCTGCTCGTCGCTCTCGCCGAGGTTAAGGCGTTCGCGCACCAGCAGTCGGAGATCCCGCGCGAACTCTGCTTTCGAATCGTCGATCGACTGGTTTTGGCAAACCAGGCAGCGCAGTCCGGCGGAAATATCGCGCGCGCGCGCCTCAAGGTTCAGGTTGGGCAGGACCTCATCTGGCTGCACCGCCCTGGCCAAGCCAGGCGCGAGGCCTGCGGACACCATCGAAAGCAGAAGAATGCGACGAAGCGGAGTCATTCGGCGGCCTGCGGCGCTGCTGCGGGGTTAGCTGCGGCGCGGACGCGAACCGCGCGGCGCGCGAAGCCGATTCTGAGGCGTCTATCAGACAACGACACGATCCCTCCAAACCCCATGATGACGCCGCCTATCCAAATGGCCGTCACAAGCGGCTTCCAGAACATGCGCGCATCGATCGAACCATCCGCGTGCTGGTCCCCAAGCGAAATGTAGATCTGGCCAAAACCCAGCGTCACGATGCCTGCCTCGCTGACGGTAGTCTGTCGTACGGGAAAACTGCGCTTGGCGGGCTCGACGGTGGCCACGGCCGCGCCGCCCCGGCTTATGACCGTGTAGGCCAGGACTTCGGAGTAGTTCGGGCCCTGTCGCGATTGTAGATTTTCGATAGTCGCTTGATAAGGCCCGAGATCGATCCCCTGGCCTAGCTTGACGGTCGCGATCCGCTCCACGCCCCAACCGGTCGCCGCCAAGCCCATAAGTGTCACGCCAAGGCCAGCGTGAGCGATAGCAGCACCCCAGGCGGAGCGCGGCAGCCCGACCGCGCGGGCCAGCATCACTCGAATGGGCTGCCCACGTGCCCAGATACGCGACATCACATCGGCGAACGAACCGACTATGAGGTAGACGGCGAGGCCGAGGCCAACCGTGGCGAGGACAGGGCCGCCTCGGATGACGGCAACGAGCACAAGTGCGACCACGAGGCCCCCCAAGGCTGCAACCGTCGCCCGCTGCGCCGCGCCGAGCAGGTCGCCACGCTTCCAGGCGAGCGACTGACCGATCGGCATCAGCAGAACGATCAACGCTAGTAGCGGACCGAGGGTCAAATTGAAAAACGGTGCACCGACCGAAATCTTGTCCCCGGTCAGAGCCTCAAGCGCGAGCGGATAGAGCGTGCCGGTCAGGACCGTAGCGCAGCAGGCGGTGAGCAGCAGGTTGTTGACTGCGAGCGCGCTCTCGCGTGAAACGGGCGCGAACAGACCACGTTGGCTCAGGGAAGGCGCACGCCAAGCATAAAGCGCGAGGGAACCGCCGATGAACGTGCTCAGGATGATCAGGATGAAGACGCCGCGCGTCGGGTCGCTGGCAAACGAATGAACGGAGGTCAGCACCCCTGAACGCACCAGGAAGGTGCCGAGCAGCGATAGCGAGAATGTAAGTATCGCCAGGAACAGTGTCCAGATCTTGAGGGCTTCGCGTTTCTCCATAACGGCGGCCGAATGCAGGAGCGCGGTACCCGCAAGCCAGGGCATGAGTGACGCGTTTTCGACCGGATCCCAGAACCAGAACCCGCCCCAGCCGAGGGTGTAATAGGCCCAGTACGAGCCCATGGCTATGCCAAGCGTTAGAAAGATCCAGGCAATCAGAATCCAAGGCCGAACGTAGCGGGCCCAAGCGGCGTCCAACCGTCCGCTGATCAGCGCCGCCACCGCGAACGAGAACACGATCGAGGAGCCGACATAACCGAGGTAGAGGAGCGGTGGGTGTATTGCAAGGCCCGCATCTTGAAGCAGCGGATTGAGATCCTGGCCTTCAAAGGGCGCCGGAAACCGTCGAACGAAGGGATCGGAGGTGAACAGGATGAAGCAGAGGAAGGCAAAGGAGATCCAGCCTTGGACCGTTAGTGTATTGGCGCGCAATTCCTTTGCCATGCCGCGCCCGAGAATCGCAACTGCCGCTCCGAAGGCCGCGAGGATCAGAACCCAAAGCAGCATGGATCCTTCGTGATTGCCCCAGACGCCGGCGAGTTTGTACAGGAGTGGTTTGGTCGTGAGTGAGTTCTCGGCGACTGTCACGAGACTGAAGTCGGACACCACATGAGCGTAAGTCAGGGCCGCGAAGGCATAGCCCAACAGCAGGAACTGGGTGATTGCAGCTGGGACCGCAATGGAAGTCAGCTCAGAATCGCCACTGCGGGTCCCCCAGAGCGGCAGAACTGACTGAAGCAGCGCGACGGCGAGAGCCAGAGCGAGCGCGTAATGTCCAGTTTCGACGATCATCCTTTCGCCCCGTCCCGTTGTGGTGTTTCGTGGAAGGTCGCGCTATTGCGCCCACGCGGATTTTCGTTCTGCCAAATGCCTGATTGCTTGAGTTTGTCGGCTACGTCCTTGGGCATGTATCGCTCGTCGTGTTTGGCGAACACGGTATCCGCATGAAAGACGCCCGGTCCCTCCACCGTGCCCTCGGCCACGACGCCTTGTCCTTCACGGAAGAGATCCGGCAGCAATCCGGTGTAGCTGACCTGGATGTCGTACTTCAGGTCGGTCACCGCGAAGACGACAGTCGACGATCCACCATAGGTAAGTGAGCCAGGTTTCACCAGGCCACCGATGCGCAGACGGGTTCCTCGCGGCGGCGCCTTTTCGGCCATCTCGGTCGGCCCGTAGAAGAAGACGATGCTGTCACGCAACGCAAACAGGATGAGCCCAACCGCGATGGCCAAGGTGAAGCCTGCTGCGCTGATGATAGCGATGCGCCTGCCCTTTCTGGTCAAAGTCTACCTCTTCAAACCTAGCTGACTGACGAGTTCATCGATGCGCTCTGGCGCTTGCGCATCTTCTGCTAACTGGGCGCGCGCACTTGCGACGGCCGCCTCGGCTTTCTGGCGTTCACCCAATACGACGTAGGACCTAATCAGTTGCAGCCATCCCTGAAGGTCATGGCCATCCTTCGAAAGCTTCTCGGCCAGTCCTCCCACCATCCCGCGGATCGCGTCTCTCCGCTGCTCCGGTGGAAGGGCCGCGATTTCAGTCCGGCTTCGGCCGGCTTCTGCTTTTGATTGAGTTGGCCTAGAAGACTTATCCAGGTGTTGGCGGACGGCATCCATCCACGGGGCGCCGGCTGGCGTATCGGCTTCCAGCGCCTCCCAAAGTTGTCTCGCCCGATCTGTGTCGCCATCTTGCTCTACTGCGAGCGCATGGAAGAATCGGGCCAGAGGCTGTTTGGGATCATCCACGAGTGCTTGGTTAATGGCAGCGCGTGCTTCTGCAGTCACAACGCCGTCGGCAGCCATCGTCAGCGCCTGCCCAAGAGACGCACGCTCCTCCGCATTTTCGCCGAGCAGCCGTAGCGCCGCCCTATACGCATGCGCCGCATCCTGAAACCTCCCCATGCGCAGGTAAATTGGCGCGACAACCTGGAATCCGCGGCCATCATTGGGGTGGCCCTTCAGACGCGTCTCGACTTCGGAAATCGCGGCAGCGAGAGTGAAGTCCTCACCCGTGCGCCTCGATGCGATCGGCATATCAGGCTGGTTGGGAGCGCCGACCTTGAGATACGACGCGAGAGCGACGAGTGGCAGCACTAGGACGATCGCCAAGGCCGCGGCAGTGCGTCTCGGCTGCCAGCGCGGCCACGCATGTGGCCGGCTCTCCGACGCGGAGTCGAGTGACGCAAGCAGCCGGCGCCCGATCTCGGCACGCGTGGCCATGGCATCCTCGGGCCCTACGAGCCCGCAGCGGACGTCATCATCTGCCTCGGCCAGAAGGCCGCGATAGAAGGCCACGTCGGAATCGTGACCGCCAAAGCTCTCACGCCGCTCGGAGAGCGACCGGGCCAGCGCCAGCACGATTGCAAACGTCATCATTGCGAAGACGGCCCAGAGCACGTTCAAGGCCTCCGTCCGTATTCGCCAATCCGTAACGCACCACGTTTTCGGGTATCCGGCGCGCTTGAAAATCGGACTGCTTCTATGTGTGCCGCTCCCATGGTCCGATCGGCCACTCCCGAATGATGTAAATGGACTTGCAAGGCAGTCGTCATGGACGCTCTGCCCCGGCAATTGCCGCCATCAGAGCTGGTCGACTTGCGTCCGAGATGCCTCCAACCAGCTTGTAGGCGATTGTGCCATCCCCCTTGACCACATAGGTCTCGGGGACGCCATAGACGCCGAAATCGATGCCCGTTCGGCCGGACCGGTCAATGCCGACTTGTGCGAAGGGGTTCCCATTCGCGGCGAGATAGGCTAGCGCGTTTCTGGGATCGTCTTTGTAGACGATGCCGGTAAGCGTCACCCCCTGTCGCTGCAGCATCCGGTCGCTCGCCAACGCCATCAGAGCCCCTTGTTCTTCCCGGCACTCGATACACCATGATGCGAACACGTTCACAATTGTCACGTGCCCCTTCCGCAGATCGGCGCCCGACAAGCCGGGTGGACCAGGCGTGCGAAGCCCCTCCAGCGGCTCCAGCGCAAACTGCGGTGCCGGCTTGCCGATCACAGCGGAGGGCACGAGTGACGGGTCTCCGGCGCCGAGCCGCACCAGGAGTAACGCCGCAATTCCGACGAAAACTAGAAGCGGGATAATCAGCCACAGGCGGGCCAGTGCGCGGCGACGGGCCATGGCGCTTGAGCGGAGGTGAATCGAAGTTCGGATGTTGCTCATACGCGGCCGCGCGGATCGGAGTGACGAAGTTGCAGACGACGCAAGGTACGGCGCTGAACGCGATAGTCGATGAGAACCGCCGCGATCATCCCGGCAAGCATGGTGCCCGTCACCAGAAAAGTCGCTGTGATGAACCCGCTATGCTGCATCATTCTGCTCAGGACGCCATTTCGACAGGCAGCATGCAAGCCATCGCAGGTTCGCCTGCAGCCGCCATCGTGATCGCAAGCCGCCGGATTCGGCGTCGCATGATTTCGTTACGGACGGCCATTACGTGGAGAGTCACGAACAAAAGCGTGTATGCGAGCGCCATCACAATTAGCGGCCATAGCATGGTGCCAACAATCGCCGAGCCCTCCATCCGAAATACCGATGCCGGCTGGTGGAGAGTGTTCCACCAATCAACCGAAAATTTCACGATTGGGATGTTGATGAACCCAACCAAGGTCATGATCGAAACTGCTCGTGCCGCCCTGTTCGGGTCCTCGATCGTCTGCCAGAGCGCGATTAGACCGAGATAGATCAGAAACAGAACCAACACGGAGGTGAGCCGGGCGTCCCAAACCCAATATGCGCCCCACATCGGTTTACCCCAGAGGGAGCCAGTGACGAGGCAGATAAAGGTGAAAGCCGCGCCAAGCGGCGCAGCCGCCTTTTGTGCTGCATCGGAAAGTGGATGACGCCAAACTAAGGATCCGAGCGCAAACACCGCCATGAACGTGTAGGCAAGCATCGCTGTCCACGCGGCGGGAACGTGGATGTACATGATGCGCACCGTCTCGCCTTGCTGGTAGTCGGGTGGCGCGGCGAATGTTCCGAGCAGACCAACCGCGAAGGCGAACGCCGTCGAACCCCAAAGCCAAGGCAGCAGCCTTGTGGCGATACGCACGAAATTGCCAGGATTGCTGTACGCAGTGAAGTTCAGACTCAAATTCCGATCTCCTCGAACTCAACCTGCAGGCCGGGATTGCTCGCGCTCCCGACGAAAGTTCGTGCCACTCGGGCGTCTACAAGCCGATGAGTATCGCATCACACCGGAGACGATTTCACAAATTACCTCCAGTTATTGTTTTGATGCCCGCTAGGCGCCCAGAGCTGAGCGGCTCCGATTTGTATACTTGGAGTGGCCGAAATCGTCCCGTGCAGACGCGGCACAGCAATTCGAGAGACCGATAGCAGGTGGAAGCCGCGCGTTATTCGATCGCGTGCGACGTCGAGATAGCGGCTAATGCCGCGCTCGATGCTCGGCGTAATGAGCTAAGTGACGGCGCTCGTCTCGTGTAAGCGGTCCGCTTCAAAGGGCGCCTTCTTCGTATAGGTCCCTTACTCCGTTTGGATGCCCGACCCGTACGTAGGGTCAATTGAGCCACCAATCGCGATCATCGTATCTATAACGCGTGCGGTGGCCCTCCCAGCTATCGCTGCCCACCTTGGGCGTTTCCTCCCTAGACTTAGGCCGCTTGTGGCAACGCAGGCGGCCTTTTTTTTGTGTGCACTCATATGGAATTGAACCGAGCCTGGTCGACCTATACCTCGGTAGGGTCACTTCATTCCGTCGCGCAATGGCAACAACTAAGCGCTCGGTGCTACCAGATGATACGGAGCGAACAGCAACGGAACTGGCCCGCGAGCAGGCAGTTGCAGGACAAGGTCGGCCACGTAATGCTCGACCGGTCTTTCCCATCATCGAGCCGCATGTTGCCAGTAATTTACTGTTTACTTCCATGATTGCGGAGAGCCCCCATGATAAGCATCGCCGATCTCTTAATCCGGTTCCGGCGAGGGAGCCGGCCCGCGTCCAATGCTCAAGTTGCGGTTGTGACCGATCGGGATCGATCCAGCATGGCCGAGTTTGTCCGCATCCTGCAGGCCTACGATCAAGGCCGGTACGGCAGGAGTTAGAGGGCGACCGCGTTTCAAGCAGCGAAGAAAATGCGGGACACGGGACCGTCCACACATGACTTCAAATCAGTCATTTCGGTTTCGCAATGCAGGTGCCATCGGTTGCTAATCGGCGATCCGCTTTCGAGGCCATGATCGAATTCGTGACAAAGGACTGCGCGCCCAATCACGATGAGCAGCGGCTAACGTTGTTGTGACCACGACAGCTCGGCGACGCGTTTCGGTCGCCCCGGTAGTAACTCGCAAGGCGATCTGCTGAGGTGCCGTCGCAGCCGGATAATGGGAAATGTCCTGCGACTATCTATCCGATAGCCATTTATCATAAGGTTAATTCAGACGCGATCGCATCACGGCGGCGTTTGGCTGCCCTCACCACCTCGCCGTATGTTCAATCGGAGTTCTGTCCATCACCCTCAGATTCTTCCGGAACGTATCCATGCACTTGGCGAAAGGCACGGAGAAAGCTACTGTAGCTCCTATAACCGACCGCCCGCGCGATCTGCTCAACTGAAAATGTCCTCGCGGCGAGCATATCGGCTGCACGCTTCATCCGTATTTGCCGGAGCGCTACCATTGGCGAACATCCTATCGTGCGCACAAATCGCGCCATGAATGCGGATCGGCTCAAGCCGGCCTTTTGCGCCAAGGCCATGACGGAGTGATCGGCCTCCGGCCGCGCCAGCATATCCGCGAACGCAAGAGCGATTTGACGGTCACTCAAAATAGAGAAGCGTTCGAGCCAAACGCTGGTCGAATTGAGACTGCGACGAACGAGCGTGACGAGCACCTGCTTGAGGATGGCGGTTGTCATGGCCTGCATTCCAACCCGCCCGCCGCTGATTTCTGCCCGCGCGGCCTGCAACTTTGACCCCACTTCATCGGCTGGTTCGAAGCGCTCGACAATCGGCGTGGAAAGGCCTGCAAAGAGGTCGATCGACGAGCCGTAGGTAGCGCGAAAGTACCCGCAGATCAGCATGACCATCGGGTCCAGGTCCCCGGCGACGAATCGCTGGATTCGCTCGCCGAAGCGCGGATCCCATTGCGCTTCGACTACATTCACTCTCTTGGCCGCTGTGCCGTCATCGACCTCGATGTGAAACGGCTTCTTGGCCGGCGTGATGACAAGGGTGTGAGGTACTAGAGGAAATGCGGAGAAGCCACCCACGACCATTCGTCCGGTCCCGGAAAGATTGTAGTGGATAGCCGGCGCCTCCGCGCTTCCGAATGACAGGCGCCAGCCTGGGCTAACCAAACACTCGATGAGCCCGATGACGTCGACATCCAAAGTTGCCATCAGCACATCGAGATGGGATCGAAGCAATGTAAGATTTGGACGATCGGACATGTGTTTCGGACTCTCGGATTGAGCTGATGTCCTAGTCTTAGGACAGGACAATTGCAAATCGTGGAACTGTATTATGGCTAGGATGATGCGCATCTGCTCGCCATGACCAACTGCCTAAGCGAGTTGGGAACCTCTTGGACGAGCGTGAGCGTGCTGCGCTTCCCACGGCCCTCATTTCACTGTCCAGAACTGACGCCTTAGGATGTCCCAAAATGAGCAAAAAGCACTAAATGGAAAGGTGGTCGAAGCGATCCCAATGCAAACCTGACATTAGATTGGTCTCGCGTACGATGTTCTACGCAACCGCGACCTCAATAGGAAACAGCATCGATGCAAACGCTTTCAGCAAGACGCGGCCGGCAATTCCGAGCCGGCGCACAATACCTGTTTAATCGGAAGCTCCGCGAGCAACCGCTTGATCATCACGCCTGCCTACTATGGCAACGAACCGAACGACCCGAACCGGGGCAAATGTTTCGAGTCTGACTATGCAGCTGCAGCTTTATCAGGTGCGATATTTCTTAGCCCTAGCAAAGACGCTAAATTTTACGCGAGCGGCGGAGCAATGCAATGTGACGCAGCCGGCGCTGACAAAGGCGATACAAAAGTTGGAGCAAGAACTCGGCGGCGCGCTGATTCACCGTGAACGTCATCTCACCCAGCTTACCGATCTGGGCAAGATGATTTTGCCCACGCTGGAGAAAATATTCTCCGCCGCCGAGGCCGTACGGCTTCAGGCACGAGGCTATCAAAAGAAGGCAATAGCCCCGCTTAAGATCGGACTGGTGCCGTCAGTCTCCGCCGCACTCATTACTGAATTGCTTGTGGAGCTCGCGAGGATCATCCCCGATCTTCGAGTCGATCTGCGCGAGGCCGATGCCAGCGGGCTGGTTGCGATGCTTTTGGATGGCGAGATCAATGCCGCACTTGTCGGTGACGCCATGGAGCTGCCTGAGCGTATCGACCGCTGGCGCCTGTTCGAGGAACGCTGTGTGCTCATCTTGTCCCGGAAACATCCGATGGCCAGGCAAAGCGTCATCCTGCTCCAAGACTTGCACGAGTTGGTTTTTCTCGAAAGGGTCGGATGCGACGTCGCAGACCGATTCAATCGGGCTTGTTTTGCCGACCAACCAGGCCCTAAGGTTATGCACAGGAGCGATCAGGAAAGGCATCTTCAGCAAATGGCATTCGCCGGTTTGGGGGCCATCTTGGCGCCAGAGCACGCTCCCAGACTGCCGTCGCTCGCCACTATCCGAATTGAGGGGGACCCCGTCCGGCGCGAGGTGCAGCTTTTGGCCGTGGCGGGGAGGCAGTATTCGCCGGCGCTTGACGCCTTCATCAAGGTTGCTCGTGTTCGCGACTGGACGACTGCGTTGGACAAACTCCGCCGCGCATCTGCCCCTGACTCGAACAAGGACGATGTTGGCTCGGCTGATGCACAAGGTGCAGGCTCCTTGATCCAGATCACGGGCCCCGGTCCCGCCTCTTCATGCCCGAGCTTGTTACGGGTATCCAAGCGTCGTTGCTGAGGTGACGCGAAGTCGTTGATGGCCAGGACAAGTCGGGCCATGACGCAGTTGCAGTCGCCCATGCGTAGCCTCTTGAATTGACTTGGCTCATTCCGGTCAGCCTCGAAGGGCGAGGCTTAGGCCCATCCAATTTCGGACAGGGCAGCAAGCAAGGTTTCGGTCTTCGCTCCCGTGATGGAGTCCGGGCCGACAAACGCTCGACGGATGATCCCTCGTTGGTCGAGGACATAGATGGCCGGCATCGGCAACATCCAAAAGGAGAAGCCATGGGGAGCGCAGAGATCGAGTCCGCGCCGCAACAGATGGCTCTTTATGTCCGCCGGCACCACGGACACCAGGCCGAACGAAAGGCTCACCCCAAGATCTAGGTCGGAGAGGATTTCCAGATCCAGTCGGCGGTCGCGTTTGAAATTGCGTGGCAATTCTCCAGCCTCGGGCGTTATGGCAATTGTTGTGGCGCCGGCAGCGCGGATTCTAAAGCTTGCCTTTTGAAGGGCGCGCAGTCCAACCGTGCACAATGGGGACCAAGTCCCGTAAACAAAGATGACGATCAACGGTGCAGCTCGTCGCAACTCCAAAGATGAAACGAGCTTTCCATCTGCCTCGGGGAGAAGAAAATCGGGGGCAAGTTCGTTCGCCTTCAGGGCGCCGTCAGGAATACCGGCCTCTCGCATCCATGATGAAAGCAGGCGGTCGGTTGGGATGTCCAGCATGCGGAAACCGCTCAACGTCTCCGCAGAGGAGTCGACCTGCGTGCTGGCCGAGGGCCCCTTTGAAACGTCATCGCCCATTCTGTTTCTCCCCGGTACGCCACGGCACTTGGCCGCGTATGTTTCTTCCATGGTGACCGAGCGTTCTGGAAAACGAAAATTCAACTTTGGAATGGTAACCGTCGACGAATAATCGATAGGAATAGTCGTCGCCCCAGTATCGCGATGCGCGCGGGTGGACGAAATAGTAGGGAGCAGCTTCCGTTGAGGAGGTCATGACTCTTTCACCGCGCCAAGGCTCCTGCTACCGAGCGACACGATCAAGGACAGGCAATAGCCAAGCACCGAGCTGCACGAGCTGGTACGCCAAGATTGTCGTCAGAAGCGGCACCTGATCGCTGCACGACGCATTGCGTTCCATTTGCGGGGCGCGCGCCCTAGTCGGCATTTTGTCAGGAGTGCTTCTGCAAGAAGCAGCCGCGAAGCCAGGACAATCGGTGAGCAAGCCAGCTCCTCAGTCGAACATGTGTTGCTGATAAGGTATGCCACGACCGACAGAGCGCCTTCTAGCCCGCGCGGGGTTGAGGGGAGACCGATGTAACCAAATTGAGGCTCACCTGCCCGGCGCGTCAAAAATCAGAGTCGGTGAAGTGACGCCGAGCGCCAAATAGGTCGAAACCGAGATATCCAAAAGTCGCAGCCGTGCTCCGCCACAAGTCTAATCCCGTTTTGCCCTTTCTGTCAGACACACAAACGCGAGTGCAATTGGGGACTTCCGTGTCGCAGGGCAGGCTCCCGCTTGTAGCAGCTTTCGGGGGATCTGCCGCTCGGCCCGGCGCGCGACGCCCTACCCAAAAAAGGCACCGCGATCGCGCAACGGTAGGGATGAATGCAGTCCAGAATCGGAGTTCGAATTCCATGCGTCCAGCCAATGATGACCAGATGATGCCACGAGTCAAATTCCAGCAGACGGGGGAATCGATGGTGGAACACCGCCGAGCACGTTCGTCCTCCACGCCGCGACCCGAGCTCCAGCAAGTCCCTTTATGCAAGAAGCTTGGGAAGCCACGCGATTGGCGCCACGGCCCTGATGAGCGGCAACATCTTTCACGATCACGAATGTTGCTGCCGATAGCTCAATCTCCGATCATTGTTGGTGACCATGAGCCGCTCATTTTCGATCCAATTCGTCAATTGGATGATCAGGTGCCGGCGGACGTGATCCATCCTGTTGTTGAAATTTCTCCTCGCGAGGCTGTGGAACGCCTCATCATAACGGGGCACGGCATGACGGCCGAATCTATTCGATCCACAAGTCGAGGCAAAATCCAACATCAGTATAGGGCTCCAATGCATATGCTCGTCATGTACGAGAAGGGGGAGCGCCGCGATGGAGAAACATTTGTAGAAGGTGTGCCGCCATCAGCGCTCCGGAGCCTCGAGCGGAAGCTGACATTCGTTCCTGCTGGCTGCGAGTTTTACGATTGGCACGAGCCGCGGGGATCGCAGATGCAGCTCATGTACTTCTACTTCGACCCTGAGAGGCTGAAGGCTCTTTCCAAACGTGGCATCACCGGCCTGCCGGACTCCCCGCGCCTACTGTTCGAAGACGAAACGCTATGGAACACCGCCCTCAAGCTGAAGACGTTCGTCGATAGCTCCGCAGGAGACCCGGTCTACTTCGAGAGTCTCGGTAGCCTGCTCATGCATGAAGTCGTGCGTTTCACTTGCGGGATGCCCAGCATTCAGCGTCAACTCCAAGGTGGTCTTGCACAGTGGCAGCAGCGGCTCGTCACCGCCTACATCCAGGAGCATCTCAATGAGCGGATACCGATTGGCACGTTGGCGCAGCTCGTTCGTCTTAGCCCGTATCATTTCTGCCGGGTGTTCAAGCAATCTCTTGGAATGCCGCCTCATCGGTACCAGACCAAACGTCGCGTTGAGCAGGCCAAATTACTGCTGGCAAACCGCGCAGGCTCTATGATGGAAATCGGTCGGGCGGTCGGCTTCAGCAGTCGTAACGCGTTCGCCACGGCGTTTCGGAAGGCGACGGGAATTGCTCCCGCGGATTACCGCCGAAGCGTGGCTCCTCCGATAACCGTATGAATGAATTGCGGCGTCCCGCTCAACTTTGCCATTCGAAGGTAGCGGCGTCTCGGTGCCACATTGCGATGAGGACGATCGGGCTTTGGGTGCCCGTCAAGAAAGCAGGTCACGGGCCTTAAGAAGGCATGCATCTGCCGCTGGTGGCGAAGAGAGGCAGAAAGCTCATCGCGGGAATTCGGCAAAGCGACCGAAAGCAAGCGGCGCCGCGAATGGACCCGCCCAGAGCGATCGGAGGGACGTTTCGCAAATCTGTACTGATGATGGGCTGGGCGCGAGACTAGGTCGATTGCCCTCATCACTCCTGTTTTAGTCCGACCGATGAAAGTCAGATCACCTTCACGCGCAAGCGATTGCGTTCCACGCTGGAACTCGCGGAGTGTCATTTGTTGAATGGTCTTCGTGAAGATGATATTTCTACACGGAATTGTCGTTTTTGGGGGAGTATCCCATGGCACAGCATTCAATTCAAAAGCGTGCGGTAGCCGAGGAGCCAACCATCGTCGTCGTTGACGACGACAATGACTTCCGCGCCTCACTCGGGGACCTGTTCAACTCGGTTGGCTTCAAGGTCAAGATGTTTGGCTCGGCAGCGGAGTTGCTGGAGGGCGAATTGTTGCCCGACGCGGTGAGCTGCCTCGTACTTGACGTCAGATTGCCGGGCCTAGGCGGTCTCGATGTCCAAGCCGAGCTGTCGAAAGTGAACGCTTCGATTCCCATCATCTTCATGACCGGCCACGGCGACATTCCGATGTCGGTCAGGGCCATGAAGGCAGGCGCTGTGGATTTTCTAACCAAGCCATTCCGCGATCAAGACATGCTGGATGCAGTCACGATCGCGCTCGAGCGCGATCGGACGCGGCGGAAGAACGAGCGGCGGCTCACGGAATTGAAGTCGCGTCTCGAGCGATTAAGCGCGCGCGAGCGAGAGGTGCTGGCTCTCGTGACGACTGGCTTAAAGAACAAGCAAATCGCTTTTAAGCTAGAGATAGCTGAGATCACTGTAAAGGCGCACCGCGGTCATGTTATGCAGAAGATGGGTGCGCAATCGCTGGCCGAGCTTGTCAAAATGGCGGAGACGCTCGGTATAAAGTCGCCCCGGTCTTAATCGCTTCCTGCTTGCACGTGAGTGCATCAGCCGAGAGGGCTATTGTTTGCGCAAATCAACTGACGGCGTTAATCGCTTGCCGCCAGGCCCTGCTGCCGCGTCGAACGTAACGACCCGAGATCAGCGCACGCGTTCGGACGTGGCCCAAACCGGGCTGAGCTATTCAGATAGTCTGCATCGATTATTTAGTCTGCATCGATTATTCCAAAGTATAGCATCGGTTGTTCCAAAGCGTAGCACCGCCCGTCCATCGTCTAATCGCCGGTTCAGACCCTTCTTGTTAACGTGTAATGGTGTCCGCGCAGTGCGCTTTATGAGATGGACACGGAACGCGAGATGCGGCGGGCCACCTCCCCAGCAACGAAGGTGGGGATATGTCTAGCGAGATTCGAATTTCGATCATTGATGATGATGACCAATCTCGCTCAGCCTTAGCGGGTCTCCTGCAAGCGATTGGATTCACGACTGAGACCTACTCGTCGGCAATGGAGTTTCTCGCGTCTGGAAACTTGCGCGATAGCTCCTGTTTGATTGTTGATGTCCACATGCCGCGCATGACTGGGACTGAGTTGTATAGCCGCTTGGTAGGATCCGGCTATAACATACCAACGGTTCTGATCACCGCTTACCCCGACGACATCGCGCGAGCTCGGGCTCTGGATCAGGGCGTCGTTGGCTACCTGACCAAACCCATCGACGAAAAGGTTCTACTCGGATGCATCGAATTGGCGCTACAGCGCGGGAAATAAGATGAAAATCCCGATCGGCTGCCGCTCAGGAAACGTTCCCTTCAGCTCGAAAATCGTTGCTCTTTGAACGGGTCCCCGTAGATGTGAAATCCGTTGAATTCCCACAAGCCCGGCGATTCGCGATCCAAAAACTGTATCCCGCGCACCCATTTCACGCTTTTATAACCATAGAGGTTTGGCACGACGAGCCGGAGCGGGTAACCGTGTTCGGCCGTAAGGGGTTCGCCGTCATGCCGCAAGGCGAAAACCGTCGTCGGGAGCAGAAAGTCCGAGATTGGCAGGTTCGCCGTGTAGTTGTTCTCGCCATGGATCATCACGTGCCGCGCCTCTGGCCGCAACGTCACTCGCTTCATCAATTCTGTGGCGAGAATCCCTCCCCAACGGTTGTCGAACCGGCTCCAGCGCGAGACGGAGTGTAAGTCGGCAAGTACTTCGCTTTGCGGCAGTTTGCAGAGCTCTTCCCAGGAAAGCCGCAGCTGCTCCTCTACCAGGCCGAACACGCGAAAATCCCAAGTCGTGGGAGCAAAGAGCGGCACCGAGCCCACATGGAGCACCGGCCACTTAAGCGTCAGCGACTGTCCTGGGGGTAGCCGCCCAGCGTCACGCATCTCACGCTCCCGTTCGCGCCGCTCGTTCGATTGCACAAATAGCTCCACTGCAAAAGGAGTAGCGCGGCCTAGTTGGCGCACGTAGTGATTTTCGGGGCCTGAAAAGCGTCACCCGGGTTGCCTCGGACTTCACCGAACATGGTTTCTGGTACACCACATTCCGAGAAGCGAACTACCAACACGCTAGTCCCCGAGGCGGCGAAGGGGGAGCCTCACTGCTCCCCGTCACCGCTCTTGGAGGTAGAACCAGTTGCAGGCTCGGAGACTAAGCCAGGAACAGTCTTGCTGGTGTTGTGTCGGAAAATGTTGACCGCTCCGATCACTTCGTCCTCGTCGTCACGAATTGGAAACACATTTACTAGCGCCAGAAGACGATAACCGTTTGGCTGTTCGCAAATTACGTCGGCATTCCGAACGGTGGCACCGTTGTTGACCACCACGGAAGGTGGCGCAAGCTCGTGCGGCATCACTTCTCCTGAGGGGTAACGAAGCAGGTGTGACCCGCAAAACTTTTCCGAGGTTCCCAAGGACGGCGTCCGTCCCCAACCCGCGATTGCAGCTTTGTTGCACTTAACGACGGTGGCATCCTTCTCAAGGACGTATATCCCTACAGGGATAGAATCCATTGCCGCTTGGTCTGCAAGAAGTCCTTTTGCGACGAGGTGGCCGTCCACGAGTTCTCCTCGGAAGTCGATCTCGTCGAAGTCACCATCCAAAATCATCGTGCTTGTTGCCAAACCACTATGTGTCACGCTGGTTGCCATTTTTAACTTCCTTTGCGCGATGGAGTCAGAAGACGATCGAATTTCATGTCCCGTTTATCCCGCTTGTCAAGAGGACACTTGAGACTACGCAAGAAGACTCTATCTTGCGGAACTCTCAAGTCCTGAGAAACCGGCTTCGCGAAGGCTAGCCGCCCCATCTCCGATAGCAGGACTGTGAGCGAAATAATCGGAGCGGTGAGGACGAGGTAGCCCCTGACTTGGGCAAAGCGTGAAAGGTCGCGGTGAAAATCGCGGAACCAGTCACTTTCCCAATTGCAGACCTAACGAGCTGCGGTAGGCGGCGCTGCCGGAAGATCGCCTGAAACCACAATCGAAGAAGGGCTCGGCTTTACGAGCAAACGCCTGCTGGAGGTTAACCTGTCTGCCTTGAGCTCATCTGCTCAGAGGCCTGGTGGAAGTGAACGCACTTGTCTGATGAGCGGAGTGCCGGTTCGGAGAATGTTGTCGACGAAGGGTCCCGGAAAGTTCCAGGTCGTTCGAAAGATTGGACCAACTCGTTCTCTCGCGCGGCCACAGATATCTCGTTGCAGTTGACATCCTTCTGGCGTCCTGTCCAAATGAATACTCCGAGGTCGTGATGCCCGTGGCGACAAGAATGTCACCTATCCCGGGGCTGTCGGGGTACGTGCTTGTGCCCCTGCGGAAAAGCGCGGATTTTACCCTTTACCGCGGCCGGAAACTCGATGACCCCTCGTCGGTCCTAGCGATCGCACTCTTTGAACAGCCGTCGCCTCAGAGTATCAGGCGGCTTATGCACGAATACTCGATCGCCGCCGAACTCGATCCCGCTTGGGCTGCCAAGCCTCTGGCCATTACGCGTCACGAAGGGCGGACGATCCTCCTACTCCAGGATCCCGGCGGTCAGCCGCTGGATTGGATTCTTGAGCGTGACCATGGGCAACCGCTAGATGTGACTCGGTTCCTAAGCATCGCTGTTGGGCTGACAAGAACACTGGGTCAAGTCCATCAGCAGGGCCTTATCCATCGGGATATCAAGCCTTCGAATGTTCTCGTCGACGAGACCGGTAACGCATGGCTCACCGGATTCGGGATTGCGTCCCAACTTCCGCGCGAGCGCCAGTCGCCCGATCCTCCCGAGTTCATCGCGGGAACGTTCGCCTACATGGCACCCGAGCAGACGGGACGAATGAATCGCTCGGTCGATTATCGGAGCGACCTTTATTCGCTTGGAGTGACTTTCTACGAAATGTTGACCGGGACTCTTCCATTCACGGCGTCCGACCCCATGGAATGGGTGCACTGTCATATCGCGAAACAACCAGCCGCCCCCAGAGCGCGGGTGGGAACCGTACCAGTCTCGGTCTCCGCGATCACGATGAAGTTGCTCTCCAAGACCGCGGAGGAAAGATATCAGACAGCGGTGGGAGTTGAGAGCGATCTTCGGCGCTGCCTATCCCAGTGGGAGTCCCACGGGTGGATCGATGACTTCGCTCTTGGCGCATACGATACCCCGGATCGCCTCATCATCCCCGAGAAGCTGTATGGGAGGCACCGCGAAGTTGACACTCTGCTGACCGCCTTCGACCGCATCGTTGGCGGTGGCCGAGCCGAACTGGTGCTGGTCTCTGGATACTCCGGGATCGGAAAATCCGCAATCGTCAATGAGCTTCATAAACCGCTCGTGCGGCCACGCGGCTTGTTCGCGTCGGGCAAATCCGACCAGCACAAGCGGGATATTCCGCACGCCTCCCTGGCCGGTGCGTTTCAGAGCCTTATCCGGCGGCTCCTAAGCCAGAACGAGGAAGATCTGCACAAATGGCAGGCCGCAATTCGTGAGGCGCTGGGTCCGAACGGACTGCTCCTCGTCGATCTCGTCCCGGAATTGCGGCACCTCATTGGCGACCAGCCGCCGTTGCCCGAATTGCCGCCGCAGGAAGCGCAGAGACGTTTTCAGACCGTCTTTCGACGGTTCCTCGGCGTGTTTGCACGACCGGAACATCCGCTTGCGCTCTTCCTCGATGATATGCAATGGCTGGATGTCGCCACACTCGACCTCGTCGAAGATCTGCTAACACGCAACGATTTGCAGCATTTATTGCTCATTGGTGCGTATCGGACCAATGAGGTCAATGGCAACCATCCGCTGGTACGTAAGCTTCAAGCGATCCGTCAGGCCGGAGCCGCAGTGCAGGACATCGTTCTCACACCACTCAGTCGCGACGATCTAGGTAAACTGCTTGTGGACTCCCTTCACTGCCAACTGGAGCCCGCCGCCCCACTGGCAGACTTGATTTACGAAAAAACCACGGGCAACCCGTTCTTTGCAATCCAGTTCATTTCTACTCTGGCGGACGAGCGCCTGCTGACATTCGATTACCGCGCGCGCCGTTGGATATGGGACCTGCCCCGCATTCGTGCCAAAGGCTTCACGGACAATGTCGTAGAGCTGATGGTGGACAAATTAAAGCGCCTTTCGCCAGAAACCCAGAAGATACTCCAGCAGTTCGCCTGCATGGGCAACACTGCAGAGTTCGAGATGCTGCGGATTGGGTATCAGGGCTCCGTCGAGGACATGCACGATCATCTCTGGGAAGCGGTGCGATCGGGTCTGATCTTCCGTACGGACAATTGCTACGGCTTCATGCACGACCGCGTGCAGGAAGCGGCCTACTCGCTTATCCCGGCGGAGCTGCGTGCCGAGGCTCACCTCCGCATCGGAATGCTCCTCGCTGAGCATACGCCCTTAGAAAGACGTGAGAAGGCGATATTTGATATCGCCAATCAACTTAACCGTGGCTCTCACCTTATCAACTTTGTCGAGGATCGCGAGCGCGTCGCAGAATTGAATCTGATCGCAGGTCGGCGCGCGAAACTCTCGACAGCATACGACTCCGCTCTCATCTATCTCAGGGCCGGCCGCGCCCTTCTTACAGAAGAGACTTGGGAACGCAATTACCGGCTTATCTTCTCGATGGAATATCTGACAGCCGAGTGCGAACTGCTGACCGTCACGGTTGGTCTCGCTGCCGGGGATCCACTCGCGGAAGTGCAAGAGGAATGCGAGAAGGGCTTGGCATTTGCGAGGCGGGTGCGCTTCGGTCCGCTCATCGAGCGCTGCGGAGCACAACTTGGTTTGATCCTCACCCTGCGCGGGCTGACTGAAACGTTCGGCTGCCTGGATCATGAGGGGTATAGCGAAGTCGATACCGAGCGCCGTTTGGCCAACAGCCCGGATCTCGTGCTCTCGGAGTTCTATTACTGGACGCGAAAGCTGCAGGCGCATTTTTTTGCCGGAGAGCTTGCGGCGGCGGTCGATGCATCGCGGCACGCGGAGCCCCTGCTTTGGACGTCGGCGGCAACGTTCGAGTCGGCGGAGTATCGCCTATATGCGGCGCTGGCGCATGCGGCGATGTGGGATCACGCCCCAACGGAGCAGAGACCGACGCATTTCGCATCTGTACTTCAGCACCACCGGGAACTCCTAGCGTGGGCGGAGGTCAACCCGGAAACCTTCGAAGACCGCGCCGCCTTGGTCGGCGCCGAGATCGCCCGCATGGAGGGCCGAACACTGAACGCTCAGGAGCTGTACGACAAAGCGATCCGCGAGGCTCGCAAATACGGCTTCGTGCACATCCAGGCAATTGCCAACGAGATTGCCGCGCGCTTCTACGCAGAGCGCGATTACGGGAGAATCGCGGCAACCTATTTGCGTGCCGCGCAGGGCTGCTATCAGCGCTGGGGAGCCGACGGAAAGGTTTGCCAACTCGAGAAACTGTATCCGCAGCTCAAGCTGGACGAGTCGATCCCGAATTCCACGGCGACGATAGTGACACCTTTCGAGCAACTCGATTTGGCTACCGTAATCAAGGTTTCGGAAGCGGTCTCGGGCGAAATCGTCTTTGAGAAGTTAATGAACACGCTCATGAGTTCGGCAATCGAACACGCAGGCGCAGATCGAGGTCTCCTGATTCTTCCCCGAGCCGACAAATATCAAATTGAAGCAGAGGCCACAGCCAGCGGTGACAACGTGACGGTGGTCCTGAAACAGGCGCGCGTCACGACCGCAGATCTCCCAAACTCGGTGTTTCACTACGTGCTTCGCACAAAACAAAGCGTTCTGCTGCACGATGCGTCCAATCAGAATTCGTTTTCAGGGGACGACTATATTCGTGACCGTCGCTCGCGCTCAGTGCTCTGCCTGCCGATACTTAAGCAGACCAAGTTGATTGGCCTGCTGTACTTGGAGAACAACCTTACGACTGCCGCGTTTACTCCTGCTCGAATGGTAGTCCTCACACTGCTCGCTTCCCAGGCCGCTATCTCAATAGAGAACGCCAGCCTGTATCGCGAACTAGCCGAGCGGGAGGCCAGAATCCGACGGTTAGTGGATGCCAACATTATCGGAATCTTCGTCTGGGATGTTGACGGCAGGATCATCGATGCCAACGAAGCTTTTCTCCGCATCGTCGGATACAGCCGCGATGATCTCGTCTCTGGCCAACTGCGCTGGCGGGACCTGACACCCACGGAATGGAGCGATGCCGACGACCGACGACTAGCCCAGCTGGAGGCGACCGGGACCACGCAACCCTACGAGAAGGAGTACTTCGCGAAAAACGGCAGCCGCGTGCCGGTGCTGGTCGGGGCAGCGACCTTCGGAGAGCGATCCGACCAAGGCGCGGCCTTCGTGGTAGACTTAACTGAGCGCAAACGGGCGGAGGAGGAAATTCGCGAAAGCGAACGGCGTTACAGTGAGGTGCAGATGGAGCTCGTGCACGCAAATCGAGTTGCAACAATGGGGCATCTCTCGGCTTCGATCGCCCATGAAGTCAACCAGCCGATCGGGGCGACGCTCAACAATGCCTCTGCGGCGTTGCACTGGCTGAGCAAAGAACCAGCAGATCTGGATAAAGCTCGAGACGCTCTCAACCGGATCTTTGCTAACGGCAATCGCGTCAGCGAGGTTGTCGGCCGGATACGAGCGCTTTTCAAAAAAGCACCTCTACGGAAAGAAGACGTGGACATCAACGAAGCAATCCTTGAGGTGATCGCCCTGACCCGCGGCGAAGTCGTGAAGAATGGCATTTCGGTGCAATCACACCTCGGGGACGGTTTGCCGCTCATTCAAGGAGAT
Source organism: Bradyrhizobium sp. CAR08 (assembly GCF_052871955.1). Classification (NCBI taxonomy): domain Bacteria; kingdom Pseudomonadati; phylum Pseudomonadota; class Alphaproteobacteria; order Hyphomicrobiales; family Nitrobacteraceae; genus Bradyrhizobium; species Bradyrhizobium sp. CAR08. The sequence continues at coordinate 49,673 of NZ_JBIXJX010000006.1, read as the reverse complement.
CGGGTCCAGCTGCAACAAGTGATAATGAACCTGATCATCAATGCCGTTGAAGCATTGAGCTCGATCAGCGGGGATCCGCGAGAACTGGTGATCACCACTGGTAAGGGCGAGCCGGACGGCGTGCTGGTAGTACTGCGGGATTCCGGGCCAGGTCTGAGTTCACTGGGTCTGGAGCGCATCTTTGATGCCTTCAACACGACAAAGCCGGGCGGCTTGGGGATGGGCCTATCGATCTGCCGCACGATCATTGAAGCGCATGGGGGACGACTGTGGGCCACCGCCGCTCAACCTCGGGGCGCGACGTTTCAATTCACGCTGCCCGCACGGTCAAATCAGGCGTGAACTGAACAGTTTGCAGCGCGTCTGCAACGGACCGGATCGCTACCGGAAGAACTCTGGGCTCGCACGCACTGGAGTTCCGCCGGCGCAGCCAGCGCGCTATTCATCATTTAGGAGGTCGTTATGCTCGTGGCTTGTTCCTTGGAACGGCTCATGTCCATCTCGTTCCACGTTCAGCGCAGCTAAGAAACGACGAGTCTGAGCACTCGTATTGCGGCGACGTCGGGTTGGCCACGGCGTTGAGAGAGGTCGCCGGGGGACCTCAGAAATCGCCAAGCACCGCTCTCCGTGACATACCCAAAATCGACAAAGCAGAGGCGAACTTCAAGAGAAATGCCGATATCGTGTCGCCGCATGGGAGCGGTGATCGGAAGCATTGACGCGCTAAACTGACCACCGTCGCCGTTCCGGGCCTCGTGCGCGGTCATTGCATTCGCTAGGTCCGGTCAACGCCGGAACAAGTTCGATTTGGCAAGCGAAGAGCGCAAAGTACGTTCCTTGATTATGAGTATCAGTGGCGTGTGTCGCACCTTAGCGAACCCGTCTAACGGGCGGTCGCGCGGCCCGAACAGCGCGACCGATACTCACCTCTATACTACGGCGGATTGTTCGAGCCATTTGGGTCGAGCTGGTGTCCAGACCTCTGAGTTGTCGGCACGCAACGGACGTCGGCGCCATAAAATACGCGCTCAACAAACCGCAAGAATGAGAACGCCGTAACAAGAACTGCGCTTCACGCAGTGATTAACCGGCTATATCTGTAGTCCGCAAGAGCATCAGGCTTAGCGGCGATAAGGAGAACAATGATGCCGGCGATATTCACTGCGACTAGTGGCGACGATGTGACCGTCACGTGCACCACGCGCGATGTCGCACTCACGGGCGAGGCTACCGCAACTTCAAACAACATGAGCAGGGCCATCGCCATAGACGGGATATCGGCGATGGTCGCTTTGCAACCGATCGGCAGATGGACAAGACGCGCACCGCGCAAGGCGCAAAGTCGATGCTCTGGTCCGCGCGACGGGGGTTTTGGTGCCCGATGTGATCCGACCATTTGATCGGATCCGCCTTGAAAGGAGCTGCATGTTTCTACGTTTAGCCGAACTGTAGTTCCCTATCGCAAGGATGGACGTTTCCCCGATGCCATTGCCCCTCCACGACACTCACTCTCTTCTGCTGTCAGGTCATCGAACCTGTTGTGAAACGGCTTCCCGGTCGATGTGATGACAAGTGTCAGGAATGCGGAGAAGCGATCCCACGATCGTTTGTCCGGCCCCGGAAAGTGCAGTGGATAGGCTGTGCGTGCACGCTCCGAGTGACATATTCACACTTTAGGTGACCAAACAGGCGATGACTCCAATGGCGGCGAATTCAAGGTCGTACCAGTACGTCGAGATCCGAGCGAGGCAATGCAACGTTCGTACGATTGGACGCGTCTTTGGGACGCGCAAAAGCGGATGACTTGGTCCGCAACGTTAATTCAAAGCAGTGTCGGTGAGGAAACGTTCCGCAAGACGCGGGCCGAGAATGCCGAGCCGGCACACAATACCTGTTTCCTGGGAGGCCCCGCGACAAACCGCTTTATCATCACCCCTGCCCGCCCCAGCAACGAACTGGAATGGTCCGAACCACCTCAACCCTTTCGAGTATAAGTATGCAGCTGCAGTTTCATCAGGTGCGATATTTTTTAGCCCTGGCAAGGACGCTCAATTTTACGCGGGCTGCGGAGCAATGCAATGTGACTCAGCCGGCGCTGACAAAGGCGATACACAAGCTGGAGCAAGAGCTCGGTGGCGCCTTGATTCACCGTGAACGTCACCTCACCCAACTCACCGAGCTGGGCAACATGATTTTGCCAGCGCTGGAGGAAATATTTGCCGCGACGGAGTCGGTACGACTTCAGGCGCGAGGCTATAAAAAGAAGACCATCGCTCCGCTGAAGATTGGGCTGGCGCCATCAATCTCCGCCGCACTCATTACGGAATTGCTCTTGGAACTCGCCAGGATCATCCCTGATCTTCGAGTCGATCTGCGCGAGGCCGATGCCAACGGGCTCGTTGCGATGCTTTTGGATGGTAAGATCAATGCCGCACTCGTCGGCGACGCGGTGGAGGTACCTGAGCGCATCAACCGCTGGCGGCTCTTCGAGGAGCGGTATGTGCTCGTCTTGTCACGGAAACATCCGATGGCGAGTCACACAGTTATCCCGCTTCAAAACCTTCACGAGCTGGTTTTTCTCGAAAGGGTCGGGTGCGACGTCGCAGGCCGATTTAAGCAGGCGTGTTTTGCCGACCATCCCGGCCCGACAGTTGTGCACAGGAGCGATCAGGAAAGGCACCTTCAGCAAATGGCATCCGCAGGTTTAGGGGCCATCCTGGCGCCAGACCATGCTCCCACGCTGCCGTCGCTCGCGGCTATCCCAATCGAGGGCGACCCTGTCCGGCGTGAGGTGCAGCTTTTGGCCGTGGCCGGGAGGCAGTATTCGCCGGCGCTCGACGCCTTTATCAAGGTTGCTCGTTTTCGCGACTGGACGAGTGCGCTGGACAAAACGCGGGGCTCGACGGTCGCGTCCTCCGATGCGGCGTGAATACGGGGCCGGCTGCGAGGTGCGGCACATAAGCGAGTACCGCGAAACCGTGTGATTTAGGTGACGTTAAGGCCAGAAGCACCCAGGTACGAGTTTGGGTGGCGCGTTGGGGGTTACGGATGTTCCGACAGAGCCAGATCAGGGCGAAGCACGCGAGTTCGTCGCGCGCGGGAATGAATGCCCACGGCATCTTCCGCTCATCACCCCGATCCTGGAAAACCTATTGCGCTTCGTTGGCGGCGGCTACAGCATATCGGCAAGCTCATCCGCGTCAGCATTCACCGCCACGATTGCAACGAGAGCGCACCGATTACGGTCCGCAGGGATAAATCGGGTAGGGTGGGCAAAGCGCCGCGTGCCCACGATTCAAGATGCCGGTGAAGGATGGTGGGCACGGCGCAAGGGCGCCTTTGCCCACCCTACGGGCTGGTTCCTTCAGGATTTTGGATATGGACGTTTCAATCATTGAAGATCGCAAAGCCCGCGCCCGCGCCTGGTTCGAATCCTTGCGCCACGACGTCTGCGCGAGCTTCGAGCGGCTGGAGGATGACGCGCCGCAAAGCCTCTATCCGGGCGAGGCCGGCCGCTTCAAACGCACGCCGTGGCGGCGCACCGACCACACCGGTGCGCCCGGCGGTGGCGGCGTGATGTCGATGATGTGCGGCCGCCTGTTCGAGAAGGTCGGCGTGCACTGCTCGACCGTTCACGGCGAATTCGCGCCCGAGTTTCGCGCGCAGATCCCTGGCGCGGCGGAGGATCCGCGGTTCTGGGCCTCCGGCATCTCGCTGATTGCGCATCTGCGCAATCCGCACGTGCCGGCGGTGCACATGAACACGCGCTTCGTCGTCACCACAAAAGCCTGGTTCGGCGGCGGCGCCGACCTCACGCCGGTGCTGGACCGCCGGCGCACCCAGGACGATGCCGACAGCATCGCCTTCCACGCCGCATTGAAACAGGCCTGCACGCAGCCGAACGGCATCGTGGATTACGACAAGTACAAGAAGTGGTGCGACGAGTATTTCCACCTGCCGCACCGCAAAGAGGCGCGCGGCATCGGCGGCATCTTCTACGACTGGCACGACAGCGGCGACTGGGACGCCGATCTCGCCTTCACCCAGGATGTCGGCCGCGCCTTCCTGAAGATCTATCCCGACATCGTGCGGCGCAATTTCGCGACAAGCTGGACCGCGAAGGATCGCGAGGAGCAATTGATCCGGCGCGGGCGCTATGTCGAGTTCAACCTGCTCTACGACCGCGGTACGATTTTCGGACTCAAGACCGGCGGCAATGTGGATTCGATCCTGTCGTCGCTGCCGCCGGAGGTGAAGTGGCCATGAGCGCGGGCAAGCTTCTCCCCCGCGCCATCCTGATCGACATGGACGACGGCATCCTGTCGGCCCACGGCCGGCCCGAGATCGCCTGGACCAATGCGGACGCCCCATGGCGACTGAAGCTTGCCGAAGCCCGGCATCTGACCGTCAAGGGGGGCTTTGCCGCGCTCGCGGCTGCGGGCCACCGCGCTCTGCCCGACGATCTCGCCATGAGCCCGGCCGATCGCTTCACCAGCTATCGCGAAGAGGATATGTCCATCGGACCGGGCGTGCATGATGCGATCGATAGGCTGAAGGCGCTCGGCGTCAAGCTCGCGCTGGTGACCAAGGGCGCCGCGGACACGCAGCGCACTATGCTCCAGCGGTTGCAGTCTTAGCACCACACAAGCGATTATCTCCGCTCCTGGAGACAATATGCATCTCCCGAGATCGAATGGCGAAGTCGAACAGACACGTTCGCCGTGGTGGTCATTTCTAAGCGAAGGGTGACCAGCGGTCGATCCTCATCATGAGGGTCGGCTCGCCCCTCGCCCCCGACCGATCGCCGCGATTGTGGCCGACGACCATCGATCCCTGGGCACGCGCTGGCCGGAGTGGTCACCGCTCACTGCTACGGCGCGGCAGGCGCAGTCAGTTCGCCTGTGTCATCGGTACCGGACCGCCGCCGACTGTCAGATAGCATTTCGACTTCGGCGCGAAGGAGTTCGTTGACCTCGAGAAGGACGGCTCGGAGGGCGTCGGCGGCCCGATCCGGTGTTTGATGTCATCGGCGGCGGCATCCAGATGCGGTCCGCAGGCGCATTCGTGCCGGAGGAACGCTGGTGACCATCGTCAGACCGGCGAGGCGCGGCCCTCTAAGACAGCGACTATCATGAAGCCGGTATTGATGCGCGGAGTTCGTGGTCAGTGTCGGAAACCCCAGCCACTCCTTCCGAACATATGAGTGTGGGAGCATGAGGGTGCCTGGGTTTGGTGGCCAGCACCGTGTTGTACGGGTTACCGAACACAAATACCTTCGACGTGCGCCAAATGATTCGCTCCAGTTCCACGAATGTGCGCATCTTCAGCCGGTATTTCCACAACAGCATGTGTTGAATGAAGTTCCAGGTTACTCCCCACGCCAAGAATGGTAGGCGCCGATAGTGGATTGGACTGAAGCCAAGTCGGCGCATCTTGTAGACCAGAAGGTTGGCGCCGACAAAATTGTAACGCCAATTCTCGAAGAAGGCGGTGACACTCAGGTAATCCTCGGTACGGCGACAATGATCTAGCGACCCCGGCGAATGGATCAGCAACCGTCCTCCCGGCTTGAGCATCCGCCAGCACCTAGCTAGCCACGCGTCCAGATCTTTGGTGTAGCCAATCGATTCTAGCGCATAGATGCCGTCAAAGTGTTCATTCGGGAGATTGAGGCTGTCGAAGTCGATGACTATCACCTGTCCACGTCCCCCAAGCCTCGCAAATTTGCGCCGGCAGATCTCCGCCTGGACAGAGGAATTGGTCACGCACACAACTTCGATATTGCTCCGTCTGGCGAGGTATTCCGCTGCCGCGCCGGAGCCGCATCCGAGATCAAGGAATCGCATCCCGTCTCTCGGCTTCAAAAGCGCATATTCGGCCTCGTAAGGGTGCGAAAATGCGAACCGGGGGAACACACACGTGCTGTAGTTTGATTGTTCGTCGCGATACCTGCCGAACACGTCATCGTATGTGCGCGTTTCGTCGTCATGTTTCAGAAAATCGTTGGGCCTTGGTGTCCACTCGATCAGTTGGCGCTGCTCGAACTCATTTAGCTGGTGGCCGATTTTACTCGCGTCCTTCGGTCGGGTCACCAAAAGGAACAGTAAGTAATGAAACAAGTTGTATGCCACAAAGGACGCGACGACGACGCCCGCTACCAACTGAGACATTAAAGCGATATTCAAGGTGTGCTCCTGTGATAGCTGCAGAAATTCTACGAACGGGCTGGAAATCACAGCAGTGCCGCATCATCTCAGAGCCAAACTTCCGGGTTGGGTCATTCGCGTCACTCTGACCGTGAGCCGCCCCTGCCGCCATTCTCCGGCAGCTGGTCGAGAGCGATTTGGAGCCAGGCCACCCAATTGCGATCACTCCGAGTTCTGAACCGATCAACGCATTTCTTGGAGCAAAGGGGGGTTCGCCACGAGTAGTGCCGGATGAGACCAAACTTGCCGTCACAAACTGCGCATCGCGCGGCTCTGCCAGATCTAAGGCTCGGAGAGCAGTGGGGCATTGTGCCTTCCTTCTCGTACTTTCGATCGAGTGGAAAAAGCGGGCGGTGAAGTTGGGGGACTTCACCGCCCTTAGACCTTCCGCGGGAGGGGACGCATTCCACCGGAAGGCGGGAGCGAGCTGCTTTGAGCGCCGCACCCTTTAACGCATGCAGCCTAGATAGTCGCGATCAGCGATTCAATTAGACCTAGGAAATCGTCGGGCATCCAAAGTCGCCATGGAACGATACGAAGGTTCATTGCGTTCGCCCTTAAAGCCGACCAGTTCCGCAATGCATCAAAGTAAACCGATCGAGTGGCAGAACATGAGCGCCGGCGGGGCGGCTAAGAGCATAGCGCAGCGAAGCCTGCCGTCTTGAGAAGAGATTGTAACCTTCACCGTAGAGAGGAGCCGCCCATGACCCACGAGGCAGTGAGCCCGCTGCGTCGGCGTGCGCATGATCGATGAGATGACGATACGCAAGTGCGCGCCAAACCCCCAACATGACGAGCTTCAACTGGTCAGACAGTCGCAGCGTTCCTCAGATGGTCTTCGGATCCGGCCACCTTTGAAGAGGTGCGTCGCTATCAGCTCCTTCTGGGATCGAGCGCTGTCGGCGTCCCGATCATCAACCAGAGTATCTCGACCTTACGGTTCTTCTTCAAGATCACGTTACGGCGTCACGATATCGTCGAACACACCCACTTCATCCAAGAGCCGCGCAGGCTTGCCGGTGATGCTGAGCGTGGAGGAGTGGCGCGGCTGCCGCCCGGAGCCCAAATACAAGCCCGCCGCTGGCCCGCGTGCCAAGATCGTTCACCGGCAACTCGCGCATTTTGGCAGCAACGGCCGGTCGATCAAGCGTGTCTGCGGCTTCGACCGCCTTCACATCGTGCCTCACCGCACCACAGGTTCCGGCATGAATCATGGCGCCTTCCTCGCCGTCTCGATGAAAAACCTTGGACCCCGAGCCGCTTCCGCACGCGTTGCTGTTCGAATATGAGGATGCGCTGATCGTCCGCAAAAGATGCAAGCTCGGCCGGCTCGACAATGAAAGCTCGCGACCCCTGCCGCTGGTCGTGGTCCCCTTGGCGGAGAACAAGAGGGGCGTTGGCCGGCTTCATCTTACGCGGTCTTACTACGGCGTTTGCAGTGCCGGCAGTGCTGGTCGGCGCCGAATTGGCGGCTATCGTTCCGCGACCGCTGGCGCGTGGGCTCGAGCAAGCCCATGCGATCACGAACTATGAATTGCCTTACATCGCGACGTCCTTGCAAGCTCGCCTGCTCTGGCACGAACACGCGCAGGACGAGCCGTCCCACGAATCGCTTTACGAGGTGCTCCGGGCGCGCCATCGAGGAACGCAGGCGCGCGCTAGCTAAGGATTGCGACTTCAACTCATAGACCGGTGTGCAACCCGTTGCGCAGCGATGGCGCCCGATATCGGAACCCAACGCTCGCCCTCGAAAGGCTGCGGCCCGCAATGTGCGCGCACACTAATCGTGCGGGCTGGTGTTGACCGTGATGGCCCGGAAGCGCGCAGAATCGTTAGCGTGGTCGCATGCGTTTTTCATGTTCTGCCGCGAAAGATCGTCACGGCAACGGACTAGCCCCAAATGTCAGTACAGTCCTGTCCTCGAAGAACGGACCGGACGTCCGTTTTCCTTGTCCGCAAGTCCACGCGCCCGATATCAGCTTTGACAGGCAACTCGCCTAGCCCCAATGGTGGAGAGGTCCGCGACAGACGTTGCGAAATCTGGGAAGAAGGCGCACACGTCCCTTCGAACAAGGTCGAGGTCGGCCGCCAAGCTTCGAATCGGTCGTGAAAAATTGAAGGCCACCGGCATGGAAAAGTCCCCCCAAATCGGCGATAGGATTACTGACAAATCAGCATCGCCCGATGATAGCACCGTTCGGGACTGGATCGGACCGGGCACGTTCAAGCATTGGGCCTCTCTGCAGAATTGGATTGAGAAAATTTACCCCGGGGTCTTCGCGCCGGAATGGCTCTATGGCGGCAAGAAGCGCGGCTGGTCCCTACGCTACAAGAAAACAAGGGCGTTTTGTACCTTGCTGCCGGAATACAGGCGGTTTTCCGTCGTGGTGGTCTTGGGGGGAGCAGAACGAGATAGGTTTGAGGAGCGCCGTAATGCCTGGCGCTCGCAGTTGATCAAGCTCTTCGATAAAGCCAAGACATACCCGGATGGTAAATTCCTCACAATTGCCATTTCATCCGCAGATGATCGGCATGATGTGACGGAGCTTTTGACTATGAAGCGCCCTCCACGCTCGCGCGCTTGAATGTCGCGGAAGTGTTAAGTCTAACGAGGAAAGACGCTGGATAGGTGTAAAGAAACTCGCTAGCAAGTTTCGGATATTGGCCATTCGGCCGACGCGACGTCGTTGCACGGATGCGTTATCGTGTGAAGAGTTGCTCCGGCACACCAACTACCGTCAATATGCTCGGCCAGGAGTGTGGTTGCAATCTGCCCGATATGACCAGTGCTGTCAGCGCTAACGCGCGGATTCTATGAACAAGATGTAGGTTCTGCTCGACCAGAGCGACGCATGCGCCGCCGGCGGCGGGGCTAGTCATTGTTCCCCGATCACATCCGCAGCCCTTTGGCATCAGGCCTTCCGTAGGTTGATCGACCAAGTAGATGCTGACTCCAAACGACATCACGCCGAGCGAACGCCAGAAGCGTTCGTTCTCCCTCGGGCTGTCATCCGGCAAGAGGTCTGGGCGCGCGGCGAGAGCGAAGCGAACACTGGCTGCGTTGATCGTCTTCTTAGCTATCCGGTTGGCGGCATTCCCCGCTGGTATGAAAACTATACATGCCGGCTATTGGAAAGCGTCGTCCCTTGTTGCGATCAATGTGTGAGTTTTCGCGGATTTCATGAGTGCGGTTGATCGACTCATGGCTGACCCCCTAGGCGGATCAAGAGGCATTCATGGCTTTCACATTAAAGATCAACGGCTCACCCCATGAGATCGATGTCGACGGCGACATCCCCTTGCTATGGGTGCTGCGCGATGTGCTCGGCATGACCGGGACCAAGTTTGGTTGCGGCCAAGCATTGTGTGGCGCCTGCACGGTGCATATCGACGGCCGACCGGCCCGCTCCTGTCAGACGTCGGTCGATAGTATCGGCGACAGCGCGGTTACCACCATCGAGGCGGTTGGGCGCACGCCGCAAGGCGCCGCCTTGCAGAAGGCCTGGCTGGATCTGGAAGTAGTGCAGTGCGGCTACTGCCAATCCGGGCAGATCATGTCGGCGGCGGCATTGCTAAAAGAGACTCCCAAACCCAGCGATGCGGATATCGACTCGGCGATGTCGGGAAATGTCTGCCGTTGCGGTACCTACCAACGCATCCGGGCCGCGATACAGCTAGCAGCGGGAGTGTGAAGCATGGATAGCCGAATTCGAACGAACCACACCGAGGGTGAAAGCGCCATGTCCCGGCGCACCTTTTTTCAGGGAACAGGTTTGCTGCTCGGTTTTGCTATGACCGGGGCACGCGCAGAGCCCGTGTTCGCAGCGCGTGCTTCGCAGGTAACGGAAAAGGAGGTCACGGGCACTTTCGCGCCGAACGGATTTATACGGATTAATCCAACCGGCGTCGTCACCCTGATTATTCCGATGATCGAAATGGGACAGGGGGTTTACACGTCGCTCTCAATGCTTCTCGCTGAGGAACTAGAAGTGAAGCTTGACCAGATTCAGGTTCAGCATGCGCCGCCGAATGATGCTCTTTACGTCAACTCGATCATAGGCATTCAAAATACCGGTGGTTCCGCGTCTGTCCGTGCCTTCTGGACGCCGCTTCGTCAAGCAGGGGCAGTGGGCCGTAGTCTGCTGATCGCGGCAGCGGCAAAGCGCTGGAATGTCGATCCGGCAACTTGCCGCGCTAAGGACGGCGTGGTGTTCGATGCACCAGGCTCGAAGCATCTGAGCTACGGCGAACTTGCGACCGCCGCGGCGAAATTGACTATGCCGCCTGCAGCAAACGTGAAATTGAAGGATCCGAATGAGTTCACCTTGATCGGCACGCGTGCCAAGCGTCTGGATTCAGCAATAAAAGTCGATGGGCGCGCGCTCTATGGCATCGATGCGCGACTGCCGGGTATGAGGGTTGCGGCGGTTGCTATTGCGCCTGTGCTCGGCGGCAAGGCGAAAGCATTGGATGAGAAGGCAGCGCTGGCGGTAAAGGGCGTCCGGCAGGTGGTCAATATAGATGAAGCCGTTGCCGTGCTGGCGGATCACATGGGTGCGGCGAAGAAGGGGCTCGAGGCTGCCGCCGTCGCCTGGGACGACGGGCCGAACGGCAAGGTCAGCAGCGCCGATATCGTGAAGCAATTGGAGGAGGAATCCAAAAACCCGGGCGCGGTTGCTCGTAAGGTCGGTGATGTAGGGAAGGCAATTGCGGAGGCAGCGCAACGGGTTGACGCCATCTATCAGGTGCCTTTCCTGGCGCATGCGGCGATGGAGCCGATGAACTGTACCGTTCATCTGCAGAAGGATCGTTGCGATATTTGGGTCGGTACACAGGCGCCTACGATCACGCAGGCTCAGGTGGCCGAGCTCACCCGCCTGCCGATGGATGCGATCAAAATTCACAATCATCTGATTGGGGGTGGGTTCGGCCGAAGGCTGGAGGCCGATGGGACGATCCTCGCCGTCAAGATCGCCAAGCACGTCGACGGGCCGGTTAAGGTGATCTGGAGCCGCGAGGAAGACATCCAGCACGATATGTATCGGCCGTATTATCTCGATCGGTTGTCGGCTGGACTTGATGCCGCCGGCAAGCCGGTTGCCTGGATGCATCGAATTGCCGGATCCTCAGTCATGGCTCGCTATTATCCTCCGTACTTCAAGGACGGACTGGATCCGGATGCCATAGAAGCGGCGGCCGAGCCGCCCTATGCGCTGCCAAATGTCCACGTCGACTTTGTCCGGGTCGAGCCACCAGGTGTCCGGACGTCTTGGTGGCGCGGAGTCGGACCAACTCACAATGTGTTTGTGGTCGAAAGCTTCATAGATGAACTTGCGCATGCCGCGAAGCAGGATCCTGTCGCTTATCGCAAGGGATTGCTTGGCCACAATCCGCGAGCACTTGCTGTTCTGTCGCTTGCCGCGGAAAAAGCGGAATGGGGAGCACCCCTCCCCGCGCGGCATGGCCGCGGGATTTCGGTGCAATTCGCATACGGGAGTTATACATCGCAGGTCGCCGAAGTCGAAGTGGCCGCGAATGGCTCTGTCAAAGTCAAGCGGATCGTCTGCGTGATTGACTGCGGCATGTACGTCAATCCAGACACGATCGAAGCACAGATTCAAGGTGGAACGCTTTTCGGTCTGACCGCCGCTCTCCATGGGTCAATCACGTTCAAGGATGGTCGGGTCGAGCAGAGCAACTTCGACAGTTATTTGCCGATGCGTATCGACGAGGTGCCGGTCGTCGACACGCATTTGGTGAAAAACGCGGAAGCCCCAGGTGGTATCGGTGAAGCTGCGACAGCCATTGTCAGTGCTGCGGTGACCAATGCGATCTTCGCCGCGACCGGCAAGCGTCTGCGCAGACTGCCGGTTGATACAAATTCGCTGAAATCGTCCTCTTAGTCCTTGCGCCCCATCATCCCGCGCGGCGTCGCTGCGTGGACGGGTGACGGTGCGGTCTAAGGCTCTTGCGCGTAACGACCATGAGAGTGGCCGCCTTCTCCGCTCGGAGAAAATCACCTCTCAGAAGGAGGCCCGTCGGGTTGCAAATTCGATCCGGTTCAAGCTGTCGCGTCGGCTTCCTAGTAGGCCAGCAACGGAAGTACGGAACGGTCCATTCAGGGTAATATTTCGGCTCCTTAGCCTGCCGCTGTCGCCTAGCTGATTCGAATGCCGCACATACCCGCGATGGTCGCTGCCGAGATCAAGGCGCTTATTGCAATGCCCGCGCCCCAAAGACGATTTGCAGCGAACTGATCGACGCCATGCGCGATCAGTACCATCCGTAATCCCGACGCAAGGTGACTTAGGACAAAAAACACGCCCAGCGCGTAGTGAGGCAAAAGGCGGATGTTCCATGCGTCGTGAATCAGCCCGCTCGGGGCGCCGATCGCGAAATTCCAATCTGTGGGTATGCCGAGAAACCTTCTAGCGTAGATGAAAACCGAGTTCATGTGCCCAAGGATATACACCGAGAGGTAGGCCCCCGAGGCGACCTGAAATGTCCGATGGAAGCCCTGCGGGGCGGCACTCCAATGCCATGCCAGAAACAGCCCGGTGCCAATCTGGAAAAGCATCGCCACGACCAACAGCGGTTCACCGACGCCAGAGCGGTAGACAACGCGGCCGATCTTCATGACGGCCGCATGTGCTTCGGGGCCGATCAAGCCAAACAGATGGTTGGCTAGATGGAAAGCCACGTATAGGCACAAGACCCCCGCCGTTATTCCGTGGACAATGCGCCAGCGCCCCACGGTTGGCCCCGTTGCCGCGGCGCGAATACCGGCGATCTTTGGCCAAATCGCGATCGTAAGCCAAAGCGCGCACCACACGAGTTCGTCAGGGAATGGGCTATGAATCAGGACCTGAACGACGCCAAGAAAGACGAAGAGCGTTGGGGTCGCCACGCCGGCATAGGCGAGCCGCCGCGTCACGGGATCGGCATCGGGCCGGCAAGCGAGCGCGAACGCGAGGAACGGCACGACGAACGCCATGGCCAGAATCAAGGCCGCGCCGGCAACTGCGAATGGCGAGGGCGTTGCGGCCTGCGTGACGACGATGGCATGAAAGGACCGGAGTAGAAAAGGGTAGCAAACGGCCGCCGCTGCGGGGGTCAGCGCCAAATAGTCAAGGCGTGGCCCGAACGAGGCGCTTCGGTCCGGCGGCTGAGCAAACGCCATCTTGAGTCTCCTAAATATCAAGCGCGCGATGCGGCCGAACCGCCCGAAGGCTTGCAAAGTGCAAACCCCACCATCGGCGTTCTGAAGAATGATCCCAGCCCAGGTTCCAAGCGTATCGCTCTCGGGAGAATCGCTAGGGCGGCTGTGAATACCACCCTCCGCGCGGGTTGCGACGGACTGCCGCAGACCAACACCGGCAACATTTCGACTCTCAACCACGGAGCCGCCGCCTTCACGCCGCTGTGCGCCTGCCCAATCTCGAACGGACCGTGACCGGATCCTCAGGTGCGTTCAAGACCGACGTCGTGAACAGGACAGCGGCAGCGAGGATCCAATAATACCAGGCGTCGATCCCATCGAATTTGCAGGCAAAGGGTGCGATGACAAACACCACCCCGACTGCGCGATCCACCCAAAGGTGCAGCCAGTAGGGAATGATGCGGACGAACCCGGTGGGATGGTCGGTCAGGCCGGCCAAGAGCAGCGCGGCCACACCGACGACAACCGAAAGCCACATTGCGAGCGGTCCGCTCTGGCCGAGGTTCAGCACGAAAGGCATTGCAATTAAGACGATCGCGACGGGATAATCGATGAGGTAGGCGTGGATAGACTTGGTGATGAAGCGAAATGACATCCGGTCTCCTACGTGTTTCGTTGCTAGAGTGGGTCCTTGCGACGCGGAGAGTGCATCGACCCAAGAAGCGGACGACCCGGCGGTCCTATGCTGGCGAGCACTCGCTAAAACAGTCACAGGACAGCTCAGCTGAGGAACGGTAGGCCAGCACGCCAACCATTAGAAATGCCGGGTGGTTATCGTTTCCATTCCACTCGCCCGTGCGATAGAAGCGGGTCAGTCGGCAGAAGTGAACGCATCCGCTCCTCGCATGCGCCGAAAAGTTGCAGCTTCGTCGCGGATTGGCCCCACTGCCTGTCACCCTGCCCCAGCCGCGGTTATCTGAGTCGGCTTGCCTTCGTTCTTTCCTTCCGCGAGGTTGCGGACCACCACATAGAAGATGGGTGTGAAGATCAGGCCGAACAGCGTAACACCGATCATACCGAAAAAGACTGCAACCCCGACCGCCTGGCGCATCTCCGAGCCGGAACCGGTCGACACCACGAGCGGCAGCACGCCTAGGATGAAGGCGAACGACGTCATCAGGATCGGCCGCAGGCGGAGCCGGCAGGCCTCGATCACCGCCTCCAGCCGCGGCCTGCCCTCGAGCTCGATATCACGCGCGAACTCGACGATCAGGATCGCGTTCTTGGCGGCCAGGCCCACCAGCACCACAAAGCCGATCTGTGTCAGGATGTTGACGTCCTGGCCCAGGATACGCACACCGATCGTCGCGGCAAACAGGCACATCGGCACGATCAGGATCACCGCAAACGGCAACGTCCAGCTGCCATATTGCGCGGCGAGCACGAGATAGACGAACAGCACGCAGATCGGGAACACATACAGACCGGCATTGCCGCCCGTCACTTGTTGATAGGATAGATCGGTCCATTCGAGGGAAAAACCGCTCGGCAACGTTTCGTCGGCGACCTTCTGGAGGGTGTCGAGCGCGGTCGTCGAGCTCACACCTGGCGCGGGCTCACCTTGTACCTCGGACGCCGAGTATAGATTGTACCGCGCGACACGGTCGGGCCCGGAAATGTCTTTGAAGTCCACGATGCTACCGAGCATCACCATGTCGCCGACAGCGTTGCGGGTGCGCAGCCGCGCAAGATCGCTGGTCTCCTTCCGGAATGGAAGGTCGGCCTGCGCCGTGACGTGGTAGGTCCGCCCGAACAGGTTAAAGTCGTTGACGTAGGTCGAGCCAAAGTACGTTTCAATCGTGTCGGTGATGCTGGCGATGGGCACGCCGAGCTTCTGCGCCTTTACGCGATCGACATCGACGAACAGCTGCGGCGTGTTCGCCGAATAAGGCGAGAACACCGAGGTCAGTTTTGGCGACTTCTGCGCGGCGCTGACGAGTTCGTTGGTCGCAGCCGCAAGCAGTTCGGGACCGCGCCCTTGTCGATCCTGGATGCGGATAGCGAAGCCGCCGCCGGTGCCAATGCCCGGCACCGCGGGCGGTGGAATGACGATGATGAAAGCGCCCTGGAGCGTCGACAGCCGCTTGCGCAGATCGGCCGTGATTGCAATCGCCGTCAGCCCTTTCTTCTGTCGTGCCTCCGGCTCGTCGAACACCGGGAACAACGCCGCGGCGTTGCCGGCCTGCGTGCGAGTTGCGCCGGAAAAGCCGCTGAACGCCGCGACACGGACGACACCCGGCGTATCCAGTGCAATCCGCTCGATCTCGCGCACGATCGCGGCGGTTCGCGCCAGCGACGCTGCGCCCGGCAACTGCACCGAGATGATGAGGTAACCGCGATCCTGCGCAGGGATGAAGCCCTGCGAGGTAGTCGCGAGCAGCCAGCCGGCGCTGCCGATCAACGCGACATAGAGCAACAGCATCGGCGCGGAATGCCGGATGCCCAGGAATGCCACAGCCGCATAGCCATTCGACAGCCAATCGAACGCACGGTTGAAGACACCAGTGAAGGCCGACCAGCCGCGCGCGATTAGGTTCCAACGCGCAGCCGACCGCTTCTCCTCATGCGGGACTAGGATCTGCGAGGCTAGGGCGGGTGAGAGCGTGAGGGAGCAGAAGCAGGAGATCGCGGTTGCGACCGCGATGGTGACAGCGAATTGCTGGAAGAACTGCCCGGAGATGCCACCGAGGAAAGCTGTCGGCACAAACACCGCGCAGAGCACCAGTGCGATCGAAACCAGTGCGCCGCCGACCTCCCCCATGGTCTTAAGCGCCGCATCGCGCCGGCTCATACCAGTCCGGAGATGTCGCTCGACATTCTCGACCACCACGATCGCGTCATCGACCACGATGCCAACGGCGAGTACAAGCCCGAACAGCGTCAGATTGTTGATTGAGAATCCGAGCGCGGCCATTACCGCGAAGGTACCTACCAGAGACACCGGGATCGCGATGATCGGGATGATCGCAGGTCGCCAGCCCTGCAGGAATACCAGCACCACGATGACGACGAGCGCCATCGCCTCGTAGACCGTCTTGATCAGCTCGTGTACCGACTGGGCGATGAATTCGGTGGGGTTGTAGCCAATATTGTAGTCGAGCCCCTTCGGGAACCTCTCCTTCAGCTTTGCCATAGTCGTAGAGATTGCCTTCGCCGTGGCAAGCGCGTTCGATCCGGGCCGTTGGGTCACTACCATTGCAACCGCCGGCTTGCGCAGGATGCGGCTGCTGGTGGCATAGGAGAGCGCACCGAGTTCGACGCGGGCAATGTCGCGCAGCCGCACCGTGCGGCCGTCCGAGCCGGCCTTCACCACGATGTCCTCGAACTGCCTGATGTCCTTGAGGCGGCCGGTGAAGACGAGATTCGGCTGGAACGCGCGATCGGCGATCGGCGGCTCCGCGATCTGGCCGCCAGCGATCTGCAGGTTCTGCGCCCGAATCGCCGCCATTACTTCGGTCGAGGTCAGGCCGAGATTGGCGATCCTCTCCGAGTCGAGCCACAGCCGCATCGAGTAGTCGCGCGCACCGAACATCTGAATGTCACCGACGCCGTCGAGCCGCAACAGCTGGTCGCGGACCTGCAGCAGCGTGTAATTGGAGATGTAGAGCTGGTCGAAACTCTCGTCAGGGGACAGCATGAACACGACCATCAGGATGTCGGGCGAGTTCTTGCGGGTGACGACGCCGTTGCGCTGGACTTCCTCCGGCAAACGGGGCTGCGCGATTGCGACCCGGTTCTGCACCAGCACCTGGGCCTTGTCGAGATCGGTGCCGAGCTTGAAGGTGACGGTAATCGTGAGCTGACCATTAGAGGTCGCCTGGCTGTAGAGATAGAGCATGTCCTCGACCCCGTTGATCTCCTGCTCGATTGGAGCAGCAACGGTGTCGGAAACGGTCTGCGCCGAGGCGCCAGGATATTGCGTGGTCACAGTGACGGTCGGTGGCACTGCTTGCGGATATTCCGACACCGGCAGCGTCTGATAGGCGATCGTGCCGACGATCAGAAGCACGATCGACAGCACCATCGCGAGGATAGGCTGGTTGATGGAAAGTCTTCCGAGATTCATGGCGTGGCACCTGGCGGAGTCTTGTCGCCCCCCAGCGTTTGCGACATGATTGGCGTCACCTTGGCGCCGACGCGGGCGCGCTGAATGCCGTTGATGATGACGTGGTCCTCCGGGTTCAGGCCCTCGCGAATCACCCGCAGGCTGTCATCTAGAGGCCCGAGCACCACCGGCCTTGCCTCCACCCTATTGTCGTCCTTGACCACGAACACGATCTTCCGCGACTGGTCGGTTGCGACCGCGACGTCCGGAATCAGCAGCGCCTCATAGGGCGCGCTGCCGATCAGGCGAACGCGGCCGAACTGGCCAGGTAGGATCGAGAGATCTTTGTTGGGGATGATGGCGCGGCTGCGCAGCGTCGCGGTGGAGACGTCGAGCCGGTTGTCCAGGAAGTCCATCTTGCCCTCATGTGAGGGTTTCGTTTCGCCGGTCAACGACACCTGCACCGGGTTCGCGGTGTCGCGCGAACTCGGCCGCCTGCCTTGAAACCACAGCTTGCTGTTGCGTTGATAGGTCGGCTCGTCGACATCGAAATAAATGTAGATCGGATCGAGCGACACGATCGAGGTCAGCAGGGTCGCGCCGCTTTCGCTCCCCTGCACCAGATTGCCCGGGGTCACTAGATGACGGCTGACGCGGCCGGTGATCGGCGCCAGCACATGGGTGAATTCGACGTTGAGCTGGGCGGCCTTCAATGTACCCTCGGCCTGCGTCTCAGCCGCATGAGCCGCCTGCAACGCCTGACGGCGCTGGTCGACGACCTGCTGCGAGACCGCGCTAGTTTGAACCAGGGTCAGGCCACGGTCGAGTTCACGCTTCGCAAGCTCTTCCTTGGCCCGCGCGTCGTCGAGTTGACCCTGGGCTTGCAACGCGACCGCCTCAAACGGGCGTGGATCGATGATGTAAAGCAGATCGCCTGCATGAACGATCGCACCATCCGTGAATGCGACCCTGTCAATGAAGCCGCCGACGCGAGCGCGGACCTGAACCTCCTCGATCGCCTCGAACCGGCCGGTGAACTCATCCCAGTCGGTGACTGTTCGTTTCACCGGTTGCGCGACTGTCACCGACGGTGGCGGAGGCGCGGCCGCCTGCGATTGCACCTTGTCTTGGCAGCCAACGAGCGCCAACGCGAGCAGCAGAACGATCGGCGCGCCGCTGCACCGAAGGCGACGAAACGAACTACACGCGGGAGGTTCCGCCGCCGCTAAGGACGGAGGTCTCAGTGTCAGCGTGCCCATGGAGCGAGGAGTTCGAATACATCGTTGCTTAGCACGTCCATCCACTCTCAAAGATTCCCATGTTGGTCCGCCTGCCGACCGCGAAACCGTAAATGTCCCTCGACGATACTTTGGAGAGTGACCTTGCAACGTCTGCGACTGAAATCACCTCTTGCTATGGAGTCAATAAACGGTCGTTATTGCCGCTCGACCCGCGAGCACGACGCCTAGCGAGGGACCTCAGAAGCCGCACCGCACTCGAGGGCGCCGCGTTACTCTGCAGAGGCTTCTAGGCCGCGTGCAGTCACCGGCTATCGATGCCGCCGCGAAGTCGCGTCAAGGGCTCCGAGCAAAGCTCGTACGACGGGCTTCGTTGCGTCCTCCTGGGACTTAACTGGCGCAACGATCACTGAAGAAGGTCACGCATCGTTTGAGGACCGAGTGTGGAAAGCGGTGTGCTCGTCCACGTTCTGGGACTTCGGCTGACTGGAACTTAATGCATTCTTCGTGACCGGACGGACCATAGGCCGCCACACGCATTGATAGAGTTGTTCACCGGGACGACGATACGCTCTACGGAGCATTCCTGGCGATTATGGAAATGATAACTTTACCTGAAGGGCCTTCGGACTTACTTGCTGAACGCGCTCACTTGCGTGGTCGCAAGGCTGTGATCTCCCACCACAGCTAACATCTATTTCCTGCTGTCACTGGCGGACATGCTCGTTGAAGTCGATGGATCAATCATTCGAAGGATCGGGACCTAATCGTGACAAAGATTCGCGAAGTTGTTGTCGCCACCGACCCCACCAATCATGGCGCGCTGATTTGCCAGGTCGGCGAATCTCGGTTTGCTGTCGGCGGCCCAGATGGCATCGGCCACAATTCTTCTGGACCCAATCCTTACGACCTTCTCAGCGCGTCTCTTGCCGCATGCAGTGCTATGAGCGTTCGTTTCGAGGCTCAGCGCCAGAAACTACCGCTGGAGCGCGTGAAGGTGGGCGTCAGCTTCCACCACGGCTCCCGAGGCGAAAAGGATTCGTTCGAGCGCACCGTGGTGCTTGAAGGAGACCTCGACGCCCAGCAGCGCACATTCTTGATGGAAGCCGCAAACCTGTGTCCCGTAGGCCAAATTCTCGGTACTGGTGCGGATATCACCACACGTCTGGACGTTACAACCTCCGGCCACCAAGAAAGCCCTCAGGCCAGCTACGAGGATGACCTGGCTCTGCTCCCGATTCCGAATATTACTCCCGATTGACCGTCTCTCGTGCCGTCTATCACAGCACCGGGGCATGCAGTCTATCATACCCGCAGGTCTTCAATTCGCGACGCGCGATGCCCGGCGGGGTATTCGCTCGGCCGACGCGCTCTGTGCTTTCGCGTCCCTGGCATCGAATACATAGCCACCCGTCATTAGACCATAAATTTTCACGACCCTACTTTTGCTCGTCTGCAAGGGGACTTGAAAATGACGACACACCACACACAGGGAGGCCGATGATGAAGGCAATTGTCGTAACGGACCAGGCGGCGGGAACTGCGGGTATGAGGCTCGTGGATCGGCCCCAGCCGCAACCGGCGATCAACGACGTCGTCGTTCAAGTTCATGCGTCGGGATTCGTGCCGACTGAGCTGGAGTGGCCCTCTACATGGACCGACCGCCTCGATCGTGACCGAACACCGTCGATTCCCGGACACGAGCTGGCCGGAGTGGTCGCCGCCCTCGGCTATGGCACAACGGGGTTGTCGGTTGGACAGCGGGTGTTCGGCCTCGCCGACTGGTATCGCGACGGCACCCTGGCGGAGTATGTAGCAATGGAGGCGCGCAACCTCGCCCCGCTCCCGGGTGACGTGGACTTCATAGTGGGCGCGAGTCTGCCAATTTCGGGCCTCACGGCGTGGCAGGGGCTATTTGTGCACGGCCGCCTTCAGGCAGGGCAGAGCGTTCTCGTGCACGGCGCGGCCGGCGCAGTCGGATCAATCGTGACACAGCTCGCACGAGAGGCCGGTGCTTACGTCATAGGCACCGGGCGTGGCGCTCATCGTCAGAAGGCGCTCGACTTCGGCGCGAAGGAGTTCGTTAGCCTTGACAACGACGTCCTGGAAGACGTCGGCGGAGTCGATCTGGTGTTTGACGTAATCGGCGGCGACATCGGGAAGCGTTCCGCCCGCCTCATCCGAGCCGGAGGAACGCTGGTGTCCATCGTCGGGCCGAGCGAGGCGCGCGCTGCCGACGCCTTGGCGGTCGACTTCGTCGTCGAATCCGATCGTGCCCAATTGACTGAAATCGTCCAGCGGGTGCGGGACGGGCGACTGCGGACGAACATCGGCACCGTCTCGATCCTCGATGATGCCGTCGCCGCTTTCAATCCGACCGAGCGCATCGACGGGAAGACGATCATCCGCACTCGTCCCTGAATGACGTGCGCCTTCGATGCACGTGGCCGGGCGCCTGCTATCGGAAGAGCCGGAGCAACGTGAGAAACTACCGAGCGGGCTCGTTAGCATTTCCAGTAAAAGGAGCAAAAGCCCTCATTATCGCAGCCTACTCCCTCACGCAGAACAACAACTTGACCAACGGAATCACTATGACCAGCAGAAGAACTATGACCAATGAGGTCATCGAATGCATCCTGAGCCGCCGGGCCACGAAGTACTACGACCCTGCCGCCACGTTGAGCGACGACCAAATCCGCGAGTTGGTTCGAATCGGGACCACCGCGCCGACATCCTTTCACTTGCAGAACTGGCGCTTCATCGCGGTGCGCACGCCGGAAGCCAAGGCTCGCCTCAGTCCGATCGCTTGGAGCCAGCCCGCGATCACCGAGGCGGCTGTTACTTTCATCATCTGCGGCCAGTTGGCCGACTCCAGCGTAGTACCCGACCGTCTGGCACCGCTGGTGAAAGAGGGCATCATGCCGGCAAAGATGGTGCCGGAATGGGAGATCCCCGCACGGGACCTGTACATGGAATACCCGCAGCGCCAGCGCGACGAAGCCGTACGCACCGGCACCTTCGGCGCGGCGGCGATGATTTATGCGGCCCGCTCGCTAGGCCTGGGTTCGACCCCGATGATCGGTTTCGATGCTGAAGCAGTGCACCGCGAGTTCGCGCTTACGAAGGACGAAGTACCGGTCATGCTGTTGTCCGTAGGGGCGGAGCGTCCGGGAAACTGGCCACAGAAGCCGCGACGGCCTGTGGCTGAAGTGTTGAATCTGGTCTGATTATTAGTGAAGCCAACAAAATACAGAGAACATGATGCCCAGGATTGCCGCTCTAAAGCCGGAACAAGTGCCTCCCGAGTCGAAGCCGACCCTTGACATGTTCACCAAGAACATCGGGTTCACGCCGAACATGATGGCGACTTTCGCGGCAAGCCCGATCGCGTTCAACGCATGGGCCGCCCTGCTCGGCGCCTTGAGCAAGTCGCTCGACGTGAAGACGCGTGACAGCATCGGCCTCGCTGTGTCCGAAGTGAATGGCTGCGACTATTGCCTGACGGTTCATAGTTTTACGGCCGATCATATGGCCAAGCTGCCGGCCAATGAAATAATTCTCGCTCGGATGGGTCACGCCAGCGACCCGAAGCGGGACGCCGGGATCCAGTTCGCGCGCAAAGTCGCCGAGACTCGCGGCAAGATCAGCGACGCCGATCTGAAGACCCTCCGCAATGCCGGCTACACGGATGCGAATGCCATTGAGATCGTCGCGCTCGTGGCCATGTACTCCCTGACGAACTTTTTCAACAATGTGTTCGATCCCGAGAAGGACTTTCCCGCCGTTGCGCCGGCTGGCTCGGTCTAAACTCCATCCGATCGTATCGAACACCTCCGAGAGTGCTCGGAGCGTTCAGGTGATGCGAACGCGATACCACTGCCCGGATGCGCCCATGAAAAAAAGGTGGGAGCGCCTCCGGGCGTTTTGGTACGTGCCGACGAGGAGTTTACGAAAAGCCAGAGCGGCGATTGTCACTATGAGGGACAGCTTGGCAAGTGCGAAGGAACACAGGATCGGCGCGATACCGAGAAGAGGCCGGGCTCGCTCATAGGATCGGAATTGTTATCAGCTCAAAGTCTTAGCAAAACGGCAAACTGGCACCCGCGATATGAAGCGAAGCAACGATAGCGGAATCGGAGAAGACCGTTGATGTGAAACAGTACGTCGCGTCCGCCTCTCTCAAAAGGCAATATCTTAGGCCGAGCAAGATGATTAGCCGACCCATGGAGCAACTTACTAATCGGTAGTCCTCGATGACAACGTTTCGCGTCGCATCAGATAGCACTCACTGGTGGGTCGGGGACTTAGCTCCTGCTAGCGCTAGACTTGGGTATGAAAGAACAGCTTCATTGTTAACCGCGTCACCGCAATGTGCAGAGTTAAAAATGGGGCCCGATCCCGGCAATGGAAGTATTTGCAGACGCAGTCGTTGAGAGTCCTCGTTCGGGCATCATGGGGCGCGGCGGCAATAATGATCGTCTATCGACTCTATGGCTAGAGGTGATTTCCCTCGCCGGCCTTGCAACGTCATTCTTGCCGGGGGGTAGAACGAACAGGAGCTACTCATGAAGATTCAAGTCCGCAGCTTCGCGATTGCCCTGGCGATTGCTGTACCTCTTGCAGTGACCGCCACCGCCCAGTCGTCTGCTGCGCCGATTAATGGTACGTCGATTAGAGCGGCGGGACCGGCCCTGACGGACGTGCGCTATCAGGCGCGGCGGGGTCATCCTGATCCTTCGTACTCGGGCTATCCCACCGATGATGCGAACTGGGGTTATCCCGCCTATAGTTCGTATTGGGGCGATCCAATCTATAATTCATACTATCGAGCCTACGGCTACGGATATTACAGGTCAGGTTGTGCGCCCGGACCGCGCGTCGGCGCCTTTGCGACAGCCCCCTGGGCCGACTTGCCGACTTGTCCGCCGTATTGACAAAGTCTCCTCTGCGCTCCCGAGGGTTTGCGCCTGCATGTAAGGAAGTCGGCGCCGACCTCCGGACGATCCACGATCAGATCACCGCCGTCGATGACACCCCAAGGATTGACGATGATAGTGGAGCTATCCAACCATTACCGTCCGAGCCTCTCTTAGGGTCCGGCTGGCCACGCTCGTCGTGATCCCAAAGCTTGGCGGCGTGCGGCTCCTCATGCCGCCGCTGGCCAACATGTATTTGAAAGAGTTTAGCGTCCCTCGGTCATGCGTACGGCACTTCTGGATGTTGGTGGTGTCAAACCGGTCGATCAACGCGCGGCCGGGGTCGTCAATTCTTCCGGGCCAACCGATGCTCTCGCGCGAGATCATGTATCAACAAATCTGGGTGACGCGAGATTGCGCTTTTGACGCACTTTCCGGCTTTGAGCGGCGCGGATCTGGCTTTAATCAGCCTCAGGTGCCGAGGATGTTCAAACACCCCTGTGAAGTTATAGGCGAGGACATCCAACCCCATCTCGGCGGCGACCTTCAAGGCCCTTCGTCAGGAATTGGGTCGCACCCATACAGTCTTTGATAGTGCCGAAGGGATGCTCCACCCGTCGCGTTGTGTCCGCATGGCGTCGGGATTGGGATCGAGCAACCTTGGCACGCTGCGGCAGGCCAGTAACGGTGCGGCGTCGTCTCGTGCTCGAAGTACGTAGTGATAAGGCAGCTGCTGGCGGGATGGGCTGCGGTAGACGTCCTCATCAGGGCAGGTAGACAAAGTCCTGTTTGCCGAACGGCCCTCCGCGTTCCCGTTCGACGTCATGGGCTCGTTCAGCATTCCCCCTGAAGACGCGATGGCGTGAGTGCATCCGCCCGTCAACGCACCGATCTTCATGAAGTCCAGCAGGCCGTCCGGCCGAGGCCTGCGGCTAACGAATCCGGTAATCAGGTCCGAGGATGGCGTTCACGGCGCCAGCGTCAGAGGCTCGCGGCGTCGCGAACGTCGCGATAGTCCGGCTTCCGGGCAACTCGTGTTCCAGCGCCTGGTGCGTCTGAGCCTGGATCGAGACACTCCGCTCCGAATGGCTGCTTCGGTGATCTTGAGGGCATCTGGCAACCCAATATCGAATCTAGTTGAATTCCATGGGGTCTAGACGCCTCCCGAGCCGCCCGCTTTCGTGTCGGCCGGCATGGCGATTATTGCGACTGTAAAAGCTCCGCAGATCGAGGTCGCGGCGGCTACGGCGAGACCGACCTCGTAGCCGGACTCGAAAGACGCGGCACCGGCGGCTAGTGCTGCACCGGCAAGCTGCGCAACCCGGCTTGCGGCATTGTTGATGCCGGAGGCGAGCCCTTCATCCGTCTGGTCAACGCTCGACATGACGGATGCGGTGAGCGGTGTCACGAGCACCGCGAAGGACAGGCCAAGCAGCGTCATAGGTACGATCACGCCGAGCATCAAGGATTCTTTATGACCGAGCGCCAACCAGACATAGGCTAGCGCGGCACCTGCCGGTCCCGCGATAAGCATGGTCCGCGTGCCAATCTTGTCGGCCAACCCGCCGAAGACACTCGACAAGAGCCCTACGCCAAGCGTGAAAGGCAGGAATGCCAGCCCGGCATCGGTCGACGACAGGGCTCGGCGGTCGACGAGGTCAAAAGGTAGAAGGAAAAACACGATCGAAATCCCCGTATAGATCATCAGGGTCGCAAAATTCAGCCCGAGAAAGGTGCGGTTCTCCACCAGGCGGGGTGGCGTCATCGGATGTTCGCTTCTGCGCTCCCAGAAGGCGTAGACGGCGAACCCGAGAATGCCGAACCCGGCGACTATCGCGAGCACCGTCACCGATTGGGCTGGTGCGTTCGCAGCGGCCCGAGTGTGACATGGTCCGATCTGGCTCAGCGCCCAGGTGAGCGTCCCGAGCGCTAAAGCAAGGATCGCGGCGCCAATCCCGTCGAACCGGCGCTGGACGAGGTCATCTCTGCCTGCAGAGACCAGCAGAACTCCCACTGCTACGAGCGCGAGCGGCGGGTTGATCCAGAACACGGATGGCCAGCCAAAAGACTCGGTCAGCCAGCCGCCCAGGACAGGACCTCCGGCGGTGGTGAGAGCAGATGCCGCTGCCCATACGCCGATCGCCCGGTTCCGCTCCGCGTGCGGATACGTTGCCCCAACCAGGGCGAGACTTGCAGGTGTAACAATCGCTGCGGTCGCTCCCTGCAGCACCCGGGCAGTGATCAGCCAGACGGGCGAAGGCGCCAACGCGCACGCCGCGGACGCCAGACCGAACAGGACGCAACCGACGACGAGCATGCGCGCCTTGCCATAAACATCAGCGAGCGCTCCGCCGATCAATATCAGGGAGGCGAGCGCCAGCATATACCCGTTGAGAACCCATTGGACCGAGGCGAGGTCAGCACCGAAATCGGCGCGCAATATCGGCAGCACGACGGGCAGCGCTGTCCCGTCGATGAACGCCATCGACGACGCGAGCACACAGGCCGTGAGCACCATGCGTCGGCACCGAGCCGGCGCTTTCCGCCCGAGCTCTCGAGGGCAGGGTCTGGATCGAACGCCGCAGCTGCGGCACTCTACATGTTTTGCGCCATTCATCCGTCTTCCCCATAGTTTGCCACTGCTCCTCACTAGTTTTGCCGAAGGCTTGAGGTCGCCGGCCAGACCCAGACGGCCGAATAGACGGAGTCACGATCCGGCTCTGGGGATTGAGAACAAAGCTGGTTGCCTGGAGATAGACGGATCGTCATTTTCGATTTACCTACCCTGCTTCGATTTACCCCCGGCCGCATTGTTCACCGTCGCAAAAAGCTGCAGGCGGTTACACAAGATGGCGCCGACCCGCCCGCCTGACCGCTAAGCAAATAGATTCCGCCGCCACAGGCGCATGCAAAACCATGAGAGACGTCGCTGGTCTGCAGCCTCAATATTGCACTCCCTCACTCCGGTATCTGGCGATCAATGCGCCGGATGATCCGCGACCGCCTCTGCCACAAATGCGGTCTCACACGATGGCGGTCGCCCAGCGGTGAGGGAAATCATCTCGCGGCATAGAGTTGATAGACCATGGTTATTGCGGTTCTGAGGGCAGCGTGCTGCAGTCGCGGAATGTGCAACTCGCCTCGACCTAGAATGGATTGAGGAACGGCACCGTGCCTTCCCAGTTTCCATGCTATACGCATCTGCAATTGGCAATGTTCGTCCAGCGTTAGCATTGCAGAGCGGGCCGTAAGCGATAGCGACTTAGGAAGAGTCTGCTTGAGGTTGCATTGATGCCGAGAGAGTGATTTGTCAACGGATGCGGCGCCCGGCTCCAAGCTGTTGGCCAATCAACCCGCGCCCGTGAAGCGACTTAAACCTGAAGTATTCGTTAGCAGCGCGTCCCTGATGCCGGCCGACCACCGCCTGCGGCTCTAAAAGCCTAGGCCGTCGCGCACAGCACAAATGTGCTCTCCGCATGCAGCGTGGGCAACTGTCTTATGTTCGTCAGCAGCGCCGTCATCATGGTCCCCTCGCGGCGATTGGCGGACATGGCCCTGTCGCCGTTCCGAGTGCATTGGCTGATGAACGCCGAACCGCGCGGACCTTTCTTGCGGGGCCGATCTCGATGCCTCGACGCCATCGCGCCGGCTCATCGGTCGGCCGGTCACTGCAAAGTTCGGGCGAAGGCTTGATCCTGCCTGACGGCCTTTCGGTGCACGAGCAGCGATTGCCCACTGACAAGAGAGTCGTGCGGTAGGCATCTGGTCTGGCGCCACGCTGTCGCTAGCGGCGTTGCGTCCGCGGTGGCCGGTTTGGCATGCGGCTGACCCGCTGGTTGCCTCGAGCAAGTTGCAGTTCACACGGCATCTTCAGATCGACGATGGCGGCGCCCGGAGTAACTGGCCGGTGACAAAAAGAGTGCGACTTTTGGATCAACTGTGAACACGCGTTCAGAACGAGATTTGCTCAAAATCGACGGGATGGAAGGCCCTTGCCCCGCCGGCGCTACGTTCGCACGACTTAGCGTCGCAACCCGTGAGCGTTCGAGTGGAAGAGATTTATACTCGAGCGCTGGTCTAACCGCCCGCGCGGGAGGCCTTGGCGTCTGAAAGCTTTAGACCGGGCGGCCGGAGATAATGAAAACGATAACGATCCGACATTTCTAACCTCGCGCGGAAGGGAATACGCTCTTTATACGCCTTTATCGATATTTGGTGGCAGCACGGGTCGCCCAGATCACAAGCCCCTATTTTCGATGTCCCGACAACTCGATCTAGCAGCCCAAGTATGCAGGAGTTCCGCCATGTCATTCCGCTTCATCACAAAATCTATCCGCACGTACCTAATCGACTGTCCTGTCGCCGTCGTTTTAATTGTTGCGCCATTCCTGCTCAAGCTAGGCAAGAGCAGTCCCGTCGCGCCGTGGCTTTCGGTGGTGACTCGCGTCTCACTGCTGCTGTCGGCATTCACGGACCACTCGACGGCGTTCGTCGGATTCATCCGTGCCTCGCTACAATGGGTGGACCGCGCATTGGGTTTGATCTCCATCACTGTCCCCTCCGCTTTCCATGTCACTGGGCCAGACGCCGGCTATTCCTGGGTTTTCGCCGCAGCAGTCTTGCTGACGACCTCAGCTCTCAACGCACCCGAGGTGAGCGCCGCCCAGAGAACGAACCTCAACGGACCCGCAGGCGGGGATCGGTTCGTCTTAGCGGATCAAAAGAGCAAACCCAATGACCGACGATGCCGATGTTCTGTGCTGGGGGGCAAGCTACGGGCGGAGCGCGGAACTGCCGCGATCGGCGGGATGACAGCCTGTCGCGCGGGCTACACCAGCAGGCGCTCAAGATAGCAAGAGTGGCGCTGTGGTGCCGTAGATGCTTGCGTCCGAGGTCGATGATGCGCTGCTCAACATCCGGCACTGTGGCGCTGTTTGAGCGGTTATTCGGCGATGCGCAGCAGATTGGGAGCAATAACCCCCGTTGGGGGCCCCACGCACCTTCTTTAATGTTGACCGGAACCCGTGCTGCAAATCGATTGGTTCGTCCCGGCATCCCGATCCAGCACGGCGAGCCCTTCGAAGTGGAAATACGATCCGCTACGATGCCGCGCACCCCAATGTGCCCATTGCGTTCCGTGGCGTGGTTTAGCTGGCGGTGGATCACCGCGTTGCCGGCGAGAGCCGGGCAGGTCAGCTGGCGAGAGCCGTGAGGCTGACGCTCGAATCATCGCGCAACGGCGTGACTGCTTCCATTGTCATAACGGGCACAGTGGACCGCCCATTCTTCGTTTTTCGAGCAGGATCGCGCCGATGAGGCGAACGACGGCGTTCTCGTTGGGGAAGATGCCGGCCACCTCGGTGCGCCGCTTGATCACGCCGTTGAGGCGCTCAATCGGGTTGGTGTAGTGCAGCTTGGTCCGGTGCTGCGGCGGGAGGTCGCGTCGGCGAGCACGTCGGTCTCCGCCGCCTCGAAAAGGCGCAAGCTTCGGCAGCTTGTGGCGGAACTGATCGGCGACCTTGCGCCACTGCGTCTTGGCAGCCTCGGCGTCGTCCCGGGCAAACGGTTTGGAAGGCGGAGACGACGAGCCGTCCGGTCTTGCGGCATGCGCCAATGCATTGCGCATGAAGTCGAAACAGCAGCGCTGCCAGCTGGATTTAAGCAGATTTGCTACGGTGGCCTTCATGCCCTCGTGGGCATCGGACAT
Organism: Bradyrhizobium sp. CAR08; assembly: GCF_052871955.1. Taxonomy (NCBI): domain Bacteria; kingdom Pseudomonadati; phylum Pseudomonadota; class Alphaproteobacteria; order Hyphomicrobiales; family Nitrobacteraceae; genus Bradyrhizobium; species Bradyrhizobium sp. CAR08. Next base: position 20,342 of record NZ_JBIXJX010000006.1, on the reverse strand, counting down.
GACGAGCTTAACGCCTCTGGCGGCGTGCCCCGAGCGAGTGGAATGGAAACCATAACGACCAGGCACTTTTAATGCTTGGCGTACCGTCATAGGTTTCCTGTGTGTCTAACGGGCTGACCCTTGACGATTGTGCAGAGTGCTTGCTGGCATACGGCGGCACGAGCAGCAAAGCACGTAGGAGTCACTGATGTCGTTCCGCTTTATAACCAAATCTGTCCACGCTTACCTGATCGACTATCCCGCCGCGATCGTCCTGATCGCAGCGCCATTCGTGCTGAACCTGGGCCAGAGCGAACCAGTCGCGATGTGGCTTTCCGTTGTCGTAGGTGTTGCCGCGCTGATCTTGGCCGCTGCAACCGACCATCCCACCGGTCTCGTCCGTATCATCCCCTACTGGCTGCACCTTCGGCTCGATCGCGCCCTTGGGGTGGTGTTTGTGATCCTACCCTTTGCCCTCAAATTCGGTTGGCTCGACGCGTCGTATTACTGGATCCTCGCTGCCGCTGTCCTGCTCACGACGTCAATCTTTGACGCGCCTGAAGAGCCGGTCGTGAGGCGTCAGGGATTGCACACGCGCACAGCGGGTTAGGCATGAAGCCCCCCGCGCTGTGCAGCAAACCTTGCGCCGCGTTTGAATGCAAGTCCCAGGATGCGACATCAGCGCCGGCTTGCTAAGCGTCGAGCGATTCAGCCACGTGAAGGCATGCATCGACCACAACCCCGTCGCCCGAGCGCCTCCTCCGGAAAGGCGGCCGGCTCAAGCGTGGCCGATCGTCGTGGTGGGTCGCGGCCTTCCCGCCCAGAAGATGTTCCAGGAGTTCAGGTTGCGGCTCTTTGTGAAGTTTCCTCACGTCGGAGGCTATGCATCTCCGTTTCGAGTCTGCCTTCGCGCTCGTCGAAGCGACCGATGAACCGCCGTAAATCGGGCCGGCATCGGAGCAACGAGCGAGTTTCAGATCAAGGTATGAAGGCCCTCGCACTTTGGCAGTTCGGCACTTTTCTTAGATCACAGTAAACGGCAGCCGAAGCGTTTTACCCTCATTGTCACCGGCTCAGCTCTCTTCGGCGCCGAGGTTCATTTTGCTCTCCGTCACTGCTAGGGTTCGATCACCAGATCGCGATTGACGATCACGTTGACTCGAAGCCTCGCCTGATTGTCATTATAGCTTGAATATTGCAGGTCACGGAACGATCTGCTGTCGGGTCTGGCTCAGAAAATTTGCCGTCGCTGATCGAAGCCGCTGGACGACGGCCTGTTATGCGCGCCAGCGCTGAGCTCTGACCCAGCGCCCAGGACCGTAGACAACAGCCCTGCCCTTACAATTCGAAGCCGATTTAGTCCTCAAGACCAGAGTGACGGCCGGGTCGGTGCCCTCCTGTCGCTCCGAAAAGATCGCGCGACCGTTTGACATTATTAGCCGCGTCCACACCCGCAGCACGCGTCACTGCTCGTGCGACCGTGGTAGGTTCGGTCAACGCGTTCGCTGTCGATCTAGCTGCGGGCGGTAGGGGTTTCAAAATGATCTCTCTACTAGCGCGGCCATGGCTTGAGCTAAGCGGCAAGATAATCATTCATGCGCCAGGAGTCATCGATTGAAGAACGTCGTCGCGCAGATAGAAGTGGTGGAAGAGAGCCGCGGCTGTATGCACAGCGGCAATCCAGAGGATGGCGTTGCCGAGGATGGCGTGTATTTCCATGATCAGCTGCCCCAGTCCATGCGCCTTCGCGATCAGGGGGGCGATGTCGAATCCGGGAAGGGTGACGGGTATCCCCTCCAGCCAAGTGCCGAGCACCGCGGTTGCCGGAATCGCGATGAGGAGCGCATAAAGCGCGAAGTGAACGAGCTTTGCGGCCGCAGCCATCCATGGCAGCATCGGCTGCTTCGCGGGCGTAGTCTCGATCAAGCGCCATAGCAGCCGCAGCAGGACAACAATGAATAGGACGACCCCAAGCGCCTCATGAACCCTGCGAAGCCCGTCCGCGGCCGCGGAATAGAGCGAATAGCCGTCGCCGGTGCTCAGCACATAAGCGGCGAGAACTAGCATGACGGTCAGCCAATGCAGGACTTTGGCCCCGGCGCCGTGCCGAGAGGAATTGCTGCGCAAGCCGATCATCTCGCTCCGATCCCGCCACACGGTTGGTGAACTGTCGCGGCGTCTAGCCAGAGATTTGGGCGGTGGTAAGCCGGCCGGTTGCCCCGGCGATCAACTTTACCTCCGACCCATTGCCCAGCGGCCCAAAATGGGGCGTCTGAGCCTCCGGTGCTATTTAACCCAGACTGCAAGCGGGAGATGATCATCGCCAGGGCCGCGGAGATTGGAGGGGAGGTCGTAAAAAAGAACCGCCGATTAGCTTCGTTCCGTCGTGCTCACAACTGGAGTGATAAGCGCACAGCGTAGTTGTCTTCGCTCCTGCATTGACGGATAGCATGTTCGCCGGATTCTCGGAGGACGACCAGCGAACGCCGCCTTCTAATCTAAGCGCCCCTGCCATCCTGTCTTCCAATTACGCAGCGCCATGCGGCCAAACGCTCGGCCGGATGCTGGTTCATCCAGTCGGCGAGCTGCGGCGCGCCCATCAGGCAGGACTGCATCGAGACCTCGGCGAAGTCCGAGGTGGTCACAATTTGCTCGTGGCAATTTGCCGGAGAGGAAAGACTGCAGAGGACGGCGATGATTTTGATCATGAGAACTCGCCCTCGTCACCGGTGGTGCCGCGCACTTCGTGACTTGTCAGTGCCTTGTCCTGCTGCTCCGGCGGGAAGATACTGTCGTGGATCGCGCTAGCCTCTCGAATTAGGCGAACTCGCTCGCGCTCAGATTTTGGGACAAACCGAATGACTTCGCCCATATTCGCTCCGAAAAGCTGCCTCGTGAACCAGCTTCGCTATGATATGACCATACTCATTTCATTCAGATGTACCATCTGAGCTCCAACTTTGAAGCCGTGCGGGCGGTTCAATAAAACTGCTCGTGACCGGGGTCGCGCGCCGGACGTTCGAAAGATCGCTTCGATTTCTTCCGAAGACGAGCGATGAAGCAGCCCGTCAGGTCATGCACGCCACTCATCTCAGTTCTTGGCAACCGATCGAGCCGATGCCGTTGGGTTGATCAAGACGCGAACGTTCTCATCCTGCGACTGGTAGTCGTCGGCAAGGGACTTGAGCCGGGCCGCAATCACTGAGTCAATCACCGCTTGAGCCGTGCGGATCAAAGTCCGCCCTGCTTCCAAATACACAGTGCCGCGTTGCGCGCTCCGGAGCGTCATGATGGGCCCGGCCGTTTCTCTGGCAGTTGGTTGAAGGCGATCGGGAGCCAGCTTACCCAATCGCGGTCACTTTCCCTGCGAGCTCTGAAGCGATCGACGCATTTCTTGGAACATAGCCCGGTTCGCCACGAATAGTGCCGGACGAGACCAAACTTGCCGTCACAAACTGCGCATCGCGCGGCTCTGCCAGACTTAGGAGTTTCGGAGCAATAGGGCATCGCAGTCTCCTTCTGGTTTTAGTACAGTTGTTCCTCGATCCTCGTTTTTCCTCATCGCACTTCACAAACTCGTGTGCGTTCCAACACATGCAGCCTAAGACCATCGGGGCCAGCAGCTCAATCGGACATAGGTAATCATCGGGCACCAAAAAGTGGGCACGGAACGATACGAAGGTGTATGGTGTTCGCGTCTAAGTCGACAGCTCCACTTTGATCGATTGCGCTGAAAAACTGCGACGGCCGGAAGGAGGTTGTTCGGCTCCCGATCTCAGTCAGGTGGACAGCGAGTTCGGCGGCGCGCTCGTAGCAACCCGTTGGTTTACAGTTCGACTGCGAGCTGGGCCACCAACCGGCCGCAGCGGCGCGTTCTATCCCGCGGGGCGCTTGTCAGCGGTGGAACGCACATCGCCTAGAGCGTGGCGGGTCGCTCGAAGCATCCGAGCACGAAAAGATGTTCCGGTCGGAAGCGCGCATGCGCTCGAGAATATCCTTGAGCACCTTGAATCGAGCGGTGCGGAACGTTGATCGAAATAACCGCCGAGCTCAGCGGAGCTTGTTAGTTACACACAATTGTTGCGGTTACGCTCGCGGCGAGTTCATTGGTCACTGTGGGACTTAGGGCCATGCCAGACGAAATCCTTCGATGATTTCTATCTTGCATGGCGTTGTTTTCGCGTTTTTTTCAGTGAAGGCAGTCGGTTTCCACGGCGTCATGGTTCAAGACGCGGCGTAAGGCGGCGCTCGTCAGTCGCAAAGTAAGTCCTCATCTGAGGAGCCCGCCTCAAGCGAGCGTCTCGAAGGATGCGCCGCAAGGAAGAATCGCTCTTCAGCCCCGAACCCGCTTCAGCATCTGCTCGACATGGGCGATCGGCGTCTCCGGCTTGATGCCGTGGCCGAGATTGAAGATGAATCGCCCTTGCGCGAAATTCGCCAGCACATTGTCCACCGCGCGGTCGAGCGCGGCGCCGCCTGTGATCAGCACCAGCGGATCGAGATTGCCCTGAACCGCAACCTTGCTCTGGACGCGCTCGCGGATGAAGGCCGGCTCCGCGGTCCAGTCGATGCTGACCGCGTTGACACCGGTCGCCTCGACGAAACCGGGTAGTTGCGCACCGGCGCCGCGCGGAAAGCCGATGATCTTCGCATCCGGCACCTTGGCGCGCACGCCTTCGACGATGCGCCGCGTCGGTTCGACCGACCAGCGCGCGAACTCGGCGGGTGGCAGCACGCCGGCCCAGGTGTCGAAGATCTGCAACACATCGGCGCCTGCGGCGAGCTGCGCCAGCAGATACTCGATTGAATTCTCCACCAGCACGTCGATGATTTTCGCAAAGGCCTCCGGATGCCGGTAGGCCATCATCCGCGCCGGCGCCTGGTCGGGCGTGCCGTGGCCCGCGACCATGTAGGTCGCGACCGTCCACGGGGCGCCGCAGAAGCCGATCAGCGCGATCTTGGGATCGAGCGCGTCGCGCACGATCTTGAGGGCCTCGAACACCGGCGCGAGCTTGCCGAAATCGGCGTGCTTCGCCAGTGTCGCGACCTTGGCGGGGTCATCCAGCGGTTCGAGCCGCGGACCCTCGTCGACCTCGAAGCGCACGGAACGTCCGAGCGCATAGGGGATCACCAGGATGTCGGAGAAGATGATCGCCGCATCGAAGCCGAACCGCCGGATCGGTTGCAGCGTCACCTCGGCGGCAAGCTCCGGGTTGAAGCAGAGATCGAGGAATCCGCCGGCCTTGGCGCGCACCTCGCGATATTCCGGCAAGTAACGGCCGGCCTGCCGCATCATCCAGACCGGCGGAATGAGCTGCCGCTGGCCGGAGAGGACGTCGATGAACGGTTTTGTCGCAGACTGGGGCACGAACGGTCCTGAAGATGGTTGGGGCTCCTGATACACCGCCGCGGTGCGACTATGCCGGGCTTCAACTCGGCTCAGCTTGCCACGTTGAAGAGTAACTCCTTTGACCTTCCAGAACTTCCCTCGCCCGCTTCATGGAATGTCGTGGGTGGATGGGTAAACGTCATCCACGCGCCTATGTAGCCGTTGCGGCCTCCAGAAAGACGTTAACTTCAGTTATCCGCGCGCGAAGCTACATTGTAAGCGCCGGGCCCTGAACCCATCTCACGTTCATTAGGCTGGTGCGATAGCGTTCTCACCGCGCACCCGCGCGGTCAGCCGCATCAGAAGACCAGTTACCGCGATAACTACAAGGTAGACGATGAGCTGCATTTGCGTCGGTTGATCACTATAGCCGATCAGTTTGTGCAAGGCGCGGCCAGGAATGCTGGCTTCGGATAAGATCCAGCCCGAGTCCCACACGACGCTGTCGAGCGACGTTAGCCAGTTCGCCCGCTCCAGGAAGGCGACGGCCTGAGCCGCCATACCGGCCGCCAGGAGGGTGATCAAAACAGTCGTCGTTGCGAACAACGCGCGCGGTGGAATCCGCACCAGGCCCAAATAGGTCAGCAGGCAAACCGCGACCCCGAGCAACAGGCCGAGGCAGCCACCGATGGTAAGGCCCAGGGCCGAGCCGCCTTCGGAGGTCCCGCCCCCATAGAGAAACAGCGCGACCTCGCTGCCTTCGCGCAGCACCGCGACGCCGACCACAGCCGCCAGTGCCCCTAGCGGCTTGCTGCCTTCGGCCACCGCGTGGCCGACCGCGCGCATTTCGAGGGCAATCTCGCGGCCATGGCTCGCCATCCATACATTGTGCCAGGTCAGCTCCGTAGGCACCTGAACTCCGCTCCGCGGTTGCGGGTATTTGGCGACGCTGCCACGAATATGCAAGACACCAGCGGCGCGACCGACTTGTCGGTCCGCCGTGTGTACTTTTCGGCCCGCGGGATTCTTGCAGACGACTGGGCGCATTGGCGCATTTCACCGCTCCGCGCGCTAGTTGGGTTGAACCGGGAGACCGCTGGCGCACTCGGCCGGCGCGGGTCGCGCGCGGCCTGTCGCCGGGCCGAGCGGGCGCACGGCCGCGGGCTCCGCGCGGCCGGTCCCCCCCTAGGGGAACGTCAGGCCGAAAGCAGCCGGATCGAGCTGCTCGCCTTTGCGAGGGACTAAGAAGCGCTCCAGCCCACCCGGCACGAAGCTGAGCAGCAGGATGGCCTGATCGCCGACCACCTCTATTGTATGCGGCACACCGCGGGGAAGAGCCGCGTAGGCGCCCTGCCCCACCTCAATGCGGGCATCGCCGACTCGCGCGATCAGCTGCCCCTCCACAACGAAGAGCAGCTCGTCCTCGTGCGAGTGGGTGTGCAGCGGCGGCTCCTCCCCGGCCCGCACCGTCCACAGGACGGTGCCATATTCGCCTCCAGTCTGGCTGCTCTCCACCTTGATCTCGTGCGTTGAGCCCCCACTCGACGTCACCGTCTCACCGCCGTGGGGCGGCGTAAGAACCGGCTGCTTCACTGCCATTTGTAGCCTCCTGATTGTGGACCCTTTGCTCGGGTCTCGGAGTGGCGGCGTAAGTTGCCGCTCACACTCGTCAGCATGAGATTGCGCGCGGCGTATGGGAAATGACGTCACGCCATGAAGTCGATAGCCGCCCGTTATGGTGACCGGGAGCACGTGAACGTCTCTTCGGGGTCGCGGAGAGTGCCGTTTCAGGCACCCTTGATCCACCTGCGGCAGCTCAATCGTGCAGGGGTTTTCCTTACGCTTGCGGTAGAGGTAGCGCTCCCGCCTCACCGCGAGCTTCATCGCTTTCCGTACACTCGAGCACGCCTTCTGGAGCGGGTTGATGACCGCGCGAGATAGTACAGGGCGATTACCGCACCGCCCCGGACCTCCGGATAGTGCCTGCTGCCCGGATCGGGCGCCGTCCAGCCAGGTCCCTGCCAGCCCTGCATCCTTTCAGCTCCGCGCCCGCGTTCAAGGCCACCACGAGGTTGATCTCGCCATAGGGATGACCGTGATAGTGACCGCGCAGCACGTCGTGGTCGTCCTTGTCCTTGAACCGGCGTGGAGCAGCGCTGTTCTTGTGACCGCCGTGAGGCTGAACTGGAGTGTTTCGGCGGTCGGCTCAAGGATGCGGCTGCGGGAACTGGCACGACGACGTCCAAAAGGGCAGCCGCGTGGGATCGGCGAGCCCACGCCCGCTATCGGCGAAGCTGATGCCAGTAGCTGTCGGGGCCACCGAAAGTCGGCTATCGAGGATGTAGCGGACTAGAAGCTCTCCTTCAGGTTCTCCTTTTGGACCCAAAGCAGTCGTTGCTGGAAATCACCAGTGTTGAATGCTCCACCAAGAGGGCGGCAATGCCGGGCGCCCGGCACATCGTCAAACTGCGATTTTTTCTTCAACTACATGTTTCAGCGGCGTCCCCTCAGCGGACAGGGTCATTCGCAGTTTGAGCTCGCCACTTTTCACTGCCCCGCTACGCACGAGGTTCTCAATTTCACGCTGCGATGTAACTCCGACATGCTTCAGAAATTTACGGATAGCCATATTGAAGCGATCTTCATCGAACTCGGCGGTCATGGCTGTTCTCCTCGTTTGACAGGCGAAGTCTAACACGAGGCGCGCGAAGACCAAATATCCGAGACCAACTCACGTCAGGGCCGACTTCCTCCTCAATCTGATTTCCGGTGGAGGACATGAGCCGATCGCCGCGAGAGAGCACCACGAAGCGCGAGACCGAACGCAAGCAGACCGAAGCGTCTGTATCGTTTGATCTCCTGGCATCCGTTCCTCACTTGGAACGCCACGCTCCACCCCGACCTATCGGCTTTCTATCCTTTTGCTGCACAGGGCGGCGCTCGCGAATGCCTTAACGAAGAACTTCGTGGGGTGAGAAGGAGCGCCCGTCAGCTCTGGCTTACTGACGACGTACTACGCCGCCTTCAACGTACACGGGCTCCAACTCCAGTCGGGTCCCTCGGCTCGCAGCATGAACCGAACTGCTGGTTCGAGTGGAATCCGCCCGAGAGGGACCGCCCGCTTAAAAGGCTCATCCGCAAAGGCCGCCAACTGGGGCGACCTTACTGCAGAATGATAGATTCAACTGTCCGGCAGGGCATGCACCTGTAGGCGTCGTGTTGTTCCAGGTTCGCTGTCCGGAACTGCATCTGCTTGTTGACGCGCCGGGTAGGATTCACACCGCGAGCAGCCGGGCACACAAAGGTTTAGCCGATCAATTAGGAGCGGAGGGAGCGACAATGGTCTTGGATGAGCCGCCAGGCGCGGGCTGCATATCCGGCGGTGTCCCTCCCTGGGGACTTGAAGCCGGCGCGCCGCCTGATCCTGTCGAGTTTGGCCCGGTCCATCCCTGCGGCTGCAGCTGGCCCTTGTAGTCCGGTAGCACAGTCCGTCCAGTACTGTACGTGGAGTCGCTCGGACTTTTGTCTTCAGTTTTCACTTGTGCCACAGCAATGCTGGCAACAAGAGCGATACAGAGCGGTAGGAGTAAGACTGGCATAGTCGATCCACAGGTCGGTTGATGAAATACTTCATTTAGCCACCTGCTACGGCACTCCGGGCGCGCTCGAGAGGCTGGCGGACCTGCATCAAGTGAAAGCAATGCCGACTCGCCGTCTTCAGTGAGCACGTTAGCAGGTCGGGCCGCTGCCGCGAGGGCGAGCGCCAGTGCACCAACTCGTACGCTGGCCCGCTCACACTAGGCATGCAGCTTCATCGTGATCTCCGCTATCGCACGTCCTTGATAACGTGCGCCGGAGAGCTCGTTTTGAGACGGCTTTCGGCTGCCGTCCCCACCAGCGATTGTACTAGCGCCGTAAGGTGAACCACCAGTGACTTCGTCGAGCTTAGTCTGACCCACAAACCCATAATTCAGGCCGACAACCGTCATTCCGAAGTGCAGCAAGTTGGTGATGATCGAGAACAAAGTGGTCTCCTGCCCCCCATGCTGGGTTGCGGTCGAGGTGAAAGCGCCGCCAACCTTTCCGTGGAGCGCACCTCGAGCCCAGAGACCACCCGCTTGGTCGAGAAAATTCGCCATCTGAGACGTCATGCGGCCAAAGCGGGTGCCAGTGCCGACGACGATCGCGTCATAGTCCGCCAGATCCTCGATATTCGCTACAGGCGCAGCCTGATCGAGCTTGTAATTCGACGCCTTTGCAAGGTTGGGCGACACCAATTCTGGGACGCGCTTGATGTCTACCGTGACCCCCGCCTCGCGTGCCCCCTCGGCGACAGCATTCGCCAGAGTTTCGATGTGGCCATAAGCCGAATAGTAGAGAACCAGGACCTTCGTCATGTTCGCTTCCTGAAGTTTTGCAGATGGGTAGATGGTGCGACCGTGAAGCACCGTTCGAAGAGAAGTTGATCGTATCTCATGTAGAGCATTTCGCGTCTTCGTTGGCTCGAGTTAGCCGGCGACCATCAGGGCAAAAATCGAAGCTTCCAGCACGGTCCGCAGCTAACCTTATCTCGGCCCTTTGATGAAGGAGCTGGAGAGTTCATTCACAGCAGCGGTTTGTTTTAATGGCTGCTGATTGCGGCCGGAACTGAAACGATTTCAATAGCCAGATGCAATCCGTTCATTGAAGGGCTTGGAAGCTGCCCACAATTTTGGGATACGGCATCAGTTCAGCTTGCGCCGCAGCTTTGAGCCGCTTCGGCGCAGACGGGGCGACCTCAAGGATATCACTGATCATACGCCCCAGCACACTCGTTTTGACGATCACAGCCTCGCCCGAATGACACGCTCGATCTTCCCCAGAGTTTCTTCAAGTCAATTTTGTACCAAGGGGCATCCTCCCTCGTCCATTGGGCGGAATGCCTCTTCTTTCGGAATGGTGGCCAGGAGTTTGTAGTAGTCGAACGCGTATTTGGAGTCTTCGGGCGATTTTACCCGAAACAAATACATGTCTCGCACGAGCCGACCGTCTCGACGGATCTTCCCGCCTTTTGTCATTAGGTCATTAACTGGCATCTCACGCATCTTCGCCGCAACCGCGGGACCGTCCAGAGTCCCTGCAGCGCCAGCGGCCTTTAGGTAGTGCATGACGGCACCGTAAGTGCCAGCATGGATCATCGTGGGTACCTTGTGTGTGCGGGCGATGAAACGCTTGGACCAAGCCCGCGCCTCGTCGGTCATGTCCCAATAGAAGGCCGAACTCAACAAAAGGCCTTGAGCGCTCTGCAGACCGAGGTTGTGGACGTCTGCAATGAAGACGATCAGCCCGGCAAGTCTTTGCGAACCGAATATGCCGAACTCATGGGCTTGCTTTACAGCGTTTATGAAGTCGCCGTGCTTGCCGTATCCGCCATCTCGTTGTTGGTCGCAAACCATGTTGTTCGGCGACGAGACGTTCTGTGGCAGGTGCGAAAGAATAATCGAGAAGGTCGTCAGGCTCTTCCTTCATGAATAGACGCCCCTTCCCAATCTCCTTCAGAAGCCGCGCCCGCAGTTCGAGCGTGACGTCGGGCGGCTCAACCTCGCAGACGATCAACGACCTTGGCTCGCGATCCAGCGGAGATGCGCGGAACTTTGATCGCCCGAGAGCGGCGGCCATTGCGATCCTTAGATCCCTCAACTCGTATGGGTCGTGAAGGCCGCGCAACAATTTCGATGCCTTGTCGGAATACGGCAACTGCCTCAGGCCTCACCTGCGCAGAACGACTTCGCTTCACGGCACCAAGCCGGTAAGAAAAGACGCGCGCGGGATCGAATGCGCTGAGTTTTACACCTCACCTCGGGATCAGCATCAGTACGGATCAATACGGTCCAAAGGTCGGAACCCGCGTCGACACAGACGTTGTGATCAGTTCAGAAACTTCACAGCGAGACGACGCTCATCACGCCATACAACGGAGCAATCGATATTCAAGCCCGCACTTGGAACGCGCAGCCCAAATGCCGCGGGCACGATAGGCGCGTTATCGATTTGGACGATCGCAGAGGAATCCGTGAGGTGGCGGACCTTGCATCGCACAGGACTGCCGTCGACCAATATCTGCGCAGCATAGATGCGACGTCGCCGCTCCTTCGCCACGTCTCGCAGTCTCCCCCGCTCTACCGCGCCAGAGATATTGATCGGCGATTCCAGTCTCAAATGAGGCTGGACCATGGTTTCATTGCTAGGCTACGCGTCTTCTCTCCATCGCAGCCAGAGCCTCAAGACCAGGTCCCGCGCTGCCGGCGCCATCTCGCTCACGCCTTAGGCCGACAACTCTGTACCGTCGAAGGCCTTATTGGCGATCCATTTGCTCGAGAGCCCAACGGCCCATGGCGAGTTCAGTTCTTATGGCGCTGGCGTCACGAGCGATCTCCATTGTGCTTCGAGACTTCGAGGCGCCTGTTCTGCAAGCAGGTCTCGCTTCGCTATTTTTTCGGTGCGGAGCCGTCCTTTAGGGAGGCATTGTAGTCGGCCTGCGAACTGTTGATGTTTGATTGATCGCTGGGTGTACTGCTTCCGGTTGTCGTTCCTGCCGTGCTGGTTGTCTCCCCCGGCGCATGAGAGGCCGCGCCAGGCTTGTCCTGATTGGCGACATATCCAGCTTCACCGGAGTTGCGGGTCTTTATGTCTTTGTCGGCTTCAGTTTGCACGTTTTGGTTCACACCGGCCTGAGACGTCGCGCCCGTTTGCTGCGCGGCAGCGGGTATCGAAATGAGTGGCAACGCGGCAACAAATGCCAAGGAAAGCTTTCGCATGGCTGTTCTCCATCTAAACCCTGCCGCTCCATCAACGTGCGCATCTCCGAACATTTCCGCGAAACTGCTGAAAACTTGTGACTGCAACGTTGGCACGTTTCAAACAGGGCACGACATGTCGCGTTAGCGTACGGTGGTCATAGGCGCTGTGACCGCCCTCGTTCTTCACCATGTCTTCGCGGGCTATAGGTAGTTCCCCAGTGAGCGGACAACCTCAGACAGGCGGGCTCAAACGGACCAAGGCTGGAAGTGCAATGTGGTAAGCGGCACCGGGCCGCCTCTCGCGCGTTCACCTATCTGGGGACCGTTCACTGTGCATTCATGGTCTGCGAGATTTCATTGATCCAGATCAAGTACTACGAACGCGCCTGGCATCTACCGCCTAAAAGGGCAGGATGCGAGTTGACCTGGTCTGCGAGGGCATCGAGACGGCCAAGGAGAAGGCCAAGCAGTTGGTCAGCGGTCGGGATGTGGAGCTATGGGACGGGGACCGGAAGGTAGCAACTTTCGGTCCCGAAGCCCGAGCCCGGCGCTCAGCGGGCGCCTCAGGTGCCGCCTATCGCCGGAATGAATGCTCGATCTGCCCGAATAGCCAAGGCCGCGTCCGTATAGCGCCCGTAAGACAGCTGCTGGTCTGTGAGACTAGCCGCCGCCAGTACAAGAGCAGCTATGGTCACGCCCTTGATCATCGGAAGAACGGGAGCCTTGCCGAGTAAAAGAGTCGCTAAATGGTAGCGCAGGCTCAACTCACTTTGCCCGACCAGCCTAGGTAAACGATTTCTGTATTTGGCCCCCAAATTGTGCCGCGACTTTCCGCGACAGCTTTATCGATCTGTAAGAAAAGCTGGCTTAACACCCGTCCCCATGGAAAAGCGAACCGCTCGCCGTCGACGTGTATTCAAGTCTGCACTCATCGAGTTTCCCGCGGTGTGGCGGTCGGAAGGACGCATCGGAGCTGCGTTTTGCTGATCATCGCCCTGGTGCTGGCACTTGGCCCGCGCGGGCTAGAAGGCACGCTCAGGGACGCCCGTGATCCCGGCTTCGCGGTGCCTAGAGATCGTCGTGCCGGCCGGAACCCCAGATGTCGCGGGCCGGTTGACTTATCACAATCGCTAAATCAGGGTCCTGCTCGCCGGCACGGGGCGGGGCTAAGTAATGACCGACCAGAAGAACTACAATGAGCGCTATTTCCTGCGTTTGCTCCAACATGGCCCGTTTGAGCGGCGGCCGCGTGGAGGCTGGCGCTTCGGTGTCAAGGTAATCAGCGACGGCATCGTTGAGCGGCTCCTCGCCGGTGGCCACACCGAGATTGCCGGCTCGCAATTGAGGCTGAAGCCGCTGGCAAGCTTAGCTCTAACCTGCTGAGCGGATCGAGCCGAGCGACCACCTCGCCGTGATACTGCTGGCGGACTACCTGACGCGCGAGCGTGACGCGGCCACGCACGAATCGACTGGCTGATCCGCATTCTCGATGACGACCACCGGAACTTTGGCGAGAATGGGAACACTATTGGGAGCCGCAAGGTTCTCCTTCCTCTTAGCGGCTAATGGAACGAGGAGCTTCTTCCATGGCTACCCAGATCGTTATGGACCACACAGGCGACAGCAGACATTACTTTGAACAAACTGATCCGAAGGGCCTCGCCCAGGCTGAACGTCAGTTTAGGCAGCTTTCTGATCAGGGATTTACTGCCTCGACGCGAAAGGCGGGCAGTGAAACTGAAGATCACACGCTCGGTTGATCCCACCGCGGATGAGACAATATTCTATCCGCTTCTCGTCGGCGGCTAAGCTATCGCGATGCGACAATGTTTCCGTTCAGACGCAGCGACGCTGACAGAACGCGCTTCCTGCCCTCCGTGAGCTTTATCGGAGCTTCACCGAGCAAAATGGCCCGGAGGCGCGCTCGCGGCGTCTGCTGCGGGATTGGTTATCTCCAGAGCAGCGCGCGCAATTCGATGCCAACAACTATTTCGAAGTCACCGGTTCTCACACCGGCAGGCGATATCGAGTTCAATATGGTACCCTGAGCAATGTTGTAGAGCTCGACGCATCCGGGCAGCCCGCGATCGGCTGGTGTTTCGTTCCTGATCGCGCTCTGGCGGCTGGGGATGTGATGTTCGCTCAGAAGATCGCGCTCGAAACCGACGAAGCCGCAGTGCTCGCGCTTGCCCACCGGTTTTCTCCGAGACTGCCATCTCTGCCCCGAGTAGTGCGGCGTGCTTACTAGGCCGACATGGGCGGGGCCGCCGACCGAGAGGACGGCGACCCCTCGCCGCGAAGGCGCCAATACGCGAAACGAGGACGAGTTCGCGACTGCATCCAGCATCTGCGCTGGGCCGGATCGGCGCAAGAACGTCCGTGCGTTAGTGTTACTTGAGCCGCGGCTTCGTGGATCGGCCTCGTGAGACGATTTCGTCAACAGTTCGCAGCATCCGAGCGAATTCAGACTGAAGATGTCGAGCCTGCGCCGCATCTATTGGCTCTGAGAGAAAAGCAATCTTCACGAGGAAACGGTTCAATCGCGATGAGACGAGAAGATTGTCAGAGTGTTGCGAGCGCAAGTTCGTGATCTGGCGTCGTATCTCAACCAGATCGAACGGGTCACCGTCGGGCTTATTTGCCAAATGAAGCTCGTAGCGTTGCGACGGGAAAACAAGGCCGCCGCGCCGATTATCTTGGCGCGACGACCTCGCCATGGTGAACCCGGACGGGTGCAATGTCCGGTGCAGAGACGCTAACGCTCAGCAGCTCCGGTGCAATCGAAACCGCGGGTTAAGCTTGATGTCGCTGCGGGGAGTTAAATCTGGAACAAGCGGCGGCAGCATGCGCGTCCAGTTCGGCGCCCTTGTCCAGAGACGTCACGGCGACGCGGTCAAGGTCCGGGCTTAGCGCTTTGGCGCGGGTTGCGTCGCGGGCGACGGACGCAATGGAACATCCAGCCTTGGCGCCTGTGTCTGCCGTGAACCGCTCCGGCTTCAAGTTCTCAACTTTAGAACTTGATCCGCGCCGTGCGCCGCCGTGCTTTGTCTCGGATGCACAGCTTCATAACCCGCCTTCCGCTTCGCCCGTTGCCCTACTGTTCAGGATTTCCTATGTCAAACGCGCCGAGACGATATTCTTCACCAACTGACTGCTCATCCGCCGTTTTCGTGACCAAGGTAAACGCCGCGTCCGGATAACGTGCCCACACATCGAGGTCGTCAGACGTGACGGTGAGATGACCGAAATAGCACTTATATCGACCCGGCGCCGTCACCCGTCCGATTTTGTCCCAGTTGATTTTGTTAACGCGCATCGCTAGGCTCACTCGTTCTCAGGCACCGAACCGGGCGGAGGTTTAAGTTCTCCGAGACCGGCTTCGATCACAGCCAGCTCGTCCTGGATTACCCTGACCGCGTTTTCGGGGTTGATGCCTGATGCAGCCTGCAATTCAGCCAGCACCTTGCGCCGATGCGCTAGCAACTCCGTCAGCGCGCGACGGTCCCGCACCTTGACGTAGCTAGCGACGATCAATTCCATAGCCTGTGACACGTTCGTCGTTTCCCACCGGTTTGCGCCTATCGGGGGCGGCTAAGTTCTGTCAGGCCGGCCTCGGTCAAACGAAATTCGACACCTTTGCAGGTTGAGCGTCGCTCCATCCATCCGTTTCGTAGAAGGGCGAGCTTTGTTCCGGGGTGATCGGTAAGCTTCGAAGACGACACCCAATCGCGGTCACGAAGAGCATCGAGCATTTGCCGGTGATGCTGATTGAAGAACGGCCTCCGCCTTTCGTGGTGACCGACGTCTTGACCTATCGTTTCATGCGGGCGTTTGGCTTCCATGGCCGTTTGTTGCCATTGCATCATTTACGATCAGTTACTGATCGGAACGACGGCAATCTTTTCTAAATGGTTCATGGATATTGTTCTGCGGCATGGATCACGAAGGCGCATCTGATTGGTTCGTTCCGGCTCTCAGGCGAAGCTACGCTCGTCTGGCAGCGTGGATGACGCGCGGTAATCGCGTGCCAGAGACCAGCCGCTTGCCGGCGCCGCCGCGCTCGGAGCAGCCAACTCGGTTTCCCGACCCACCGCGGCTCCCGGCGCCGCCGCGCACTTAGGCGTTGGGGGCGTCGCGCCTGACGAACAATCGCGCATCGAGGCGTCCATGGTTGCCGGACGAAGAGGCGGAATTGCTCTCGCACTTTGGCGCAGGTGCCCACAGCTGAGGAGGTCGGCGGACGCCTAGGTCGCACCCGGCAAGCGGTTTACGCTCGCTTGCAGCGCTTTCAAAAGCAGCGGGGGCGAACGAGTAGGAAGAGTGGGAAATTCTTTGCTCAGTTACTAGACTGATCGCGCGGCGGCGATGGAGTTCGACCGCTCTATCCTCGGGCTTGCCGCTTGGCGTAGGGCCGCTCGTTGAGCAGTTTCATTCGGGTAGTGCGGCATTGCGCTTCGAGACCTGAAGAGCCATTGCCGCTCCCAAATGTGAAAAATGGCCGGCGGGCATCACTGCCGCCGGCCATCGCTCGCGCTACCGTGGGCTGGCGGGCTGATCGGAGCGATAATCGCAAGGCTGCCGAACGAGGATTAAGAACCCGCTAACCAATTCAGGCAGGCTCTGGACCATTCAACGGCGAGAAATCGGCGAACTGCGCAGCTATCGCCCGCGCCGCCTCCGGCTAGGCCGCCAGACGCGTGGTGGAGGGCGGCCGAGAATACGAAGGGAAAAGGTCATCCTCGATCAAGACCGTGCCTTCACAAGTTAGACTTGAGCACTTCCAGTGCAGGCGGCTTCCGTGCGGTCCCGTGGACGAGATCATGGCGACCATTGCTTCGTCGCACTGGAGCTGCGCTTGCCGATGGGAGCCGGCGCGGCGCCGACGTGCGGCCGGATTTCGACCCGCCTACCGTCAACTATGGCGGTCTCAATCGGATGATGTTGGATGAGTTGGTTGGATGGGGTGGACACGTTTCTCGGACCTGCGCACGGTAGGCCTTGTCGAAATAGTCCAAGGCGAGGATATGCATGGCTCTCGCTTTTTTAAAGTCGGGTTCTGACAGTGCCATCCGGGACGCAATTTCGGCTTGCTTCAAATAGTACTCAGCGCTCGCCACGATGATTCCTCCCAACAACGCCCCTTAACGCCCCAATTGCAAGTTGTTCCCGCGATAAATTTCCGCGGTGCGGGCTTACCCATCCGCGAGCAGTGTTAGGGAGTCGTCGGCGCACAGTATGGAAGTAGGCCGAAAGCAATTAAGACTTCGCGGCGATGCTCCGCTTCGGGTGCGGTCTTTGCTGCTTTTTCCCAAACTCGGTTACGAGCCCTTAGTCGATTTCATATTAGGAACGACGAAAACGATCTGAGTACCGGCAATGACAAAAGAAACGGAACAGGAGGGGCGACGCGTCACCTTCGAGCATGCGCTCCCCGCGCATATGATGGCGATCGACGGCACTGGCGACGCTCCTGCACCATCAAGGATGTGTCAGAAACCAGCGCGACACTTGGAGTTGAAACGTCAATCGAAGGGTTGGCTCTGGCAGAGTTCTTCTTGCTGCTTTCCTGCACGGGCCTTGCCTATCCTCGTTGTCAGCTCGACCGGGTCAACGGCGAGGAGATTTCGGTAAGCTTCCTGCGGCAAAGAGCAAAGGGGAATAAGACACGGGCGCGATCGACCGCAGCCACGTAAATATTGGTTCCCGGCGGGAACTTTTTCCTTCTGTCCACTTTGTTACGTCCGGGCAGAGCGAGGATGGAAGGGGGAGTTCGTGGAATTACCGACTGTACTTGTCGTCGAGGACGATGAAGCAGTTCAAGGTGTGGTCGCGGACGTGTTGAACGAGGGCGGCTTCGAGCCGGCTACTGCGCGAACGGGTGAGGAAGCGGTTACTCTGCTGAAGGGGCGTCAGACCAACTACAGCGCGCTCGTCACAGACATCAATTTACTGGGTCGAGTTAGCGGCTGGGACGTCGCGCGTGCGGCTCGTCAAGTCGATCCGAACTTCCCTGTGGTCTACATGACCGGCGCCGCTGCTGACGAGTGGGCCATCCTGGGCGTGCCGAACAGCCTCCTTCTTCGGAAGCCCTTCGCGCCCGCGCAGATAGTGACAGCGGTCTCTCAGCTTCTGAATGTCGGCTCCCAATCGGCTTCCGGCAACTGAGAGCCCACCGTGGACCGCCCAGCATCGATACTCGTGGTCGAAGATGAAGCATTAATTCGGATGATGTTTGTCGAAATGATCGAGGAGCTTGGACACAGAGTTGTCGCCGAAGCCGGACCATCTGGATCAGGCCCGGTCGCTCGCCGAAACTGAGCAATACGATCTTGCCATTCTCGACATCAATTTGCAGGGCTCAAATGTTAGGCCAGTAGCGGAGGCAATCACGGCCCGCGGACGACCGTTCTTTTTTCTGAGCGGCTATGGCTCCGGTGGGGTGCCGGAGCAATTCAAGGGCAGGCCCGTGTTGCATAAGCCGTGCACGATCGAAATGCTAAGCCGGACTATCGACGCGATCTGGCTGAATCGGCAGCCTGATGAGGCTCAAGACAAAAGCGGCTAAGCCTTGTGAATGCACCGAGCCCAGAGGCGGCTTGCCGCCTAGGCCGTTGCGGGCACGAGGTTCGGTGTGGTTTTCATGCCGGGCCTCGATTTTCGTCTGCTGCTCGGCCCGCGCGGAAGCACTGGTGGTCCGCTAGACTGTATGTCCCCCCACAAAATGAGGCGACTCACCCTCGATGTTGCGACGAGGGTTGCCCGGATGGACCGGGTAGAGCCTCAAACAAGGAGGGCGAGTCGTGGGTCATCATACCGAGGTCTTTGTCGGAATCGATACGTCAAAATCGCGCAATGCTATAGCCATTGCCGATGGCGGCCGTGGCGGCGAGGTACGATATCTCGGGGAGTTTCCTGCCACGGAGGCAGCGATCCGAAAGCTGGTGGCAAAGCTTGCAGCGAAATGCTGTCAGTTGACGTTTTGCTACGAAGCAGGGCCAACAGGATACGGTCTCTACAGACTGCTCAAGAGCCTCGGCCATGACTGCCTGGTGGTGGCCCCCTCGCTCGTTCCGAAGAAGGCCGGCGATCGAGTGAAGACGAACCGGCGCGATGCGGTAAGCCTCGCCAAGCTGTTGCGCGCGGACGAGCTCACGGCGGTATGGGTGCCGGACGAGCGCCATGAGGCTATGCGCGATCTCTCGCGCGCCCGTCAAGCAGTGAAGAAGGACCTCCAGGGCAAGCGTCAACAGATCTCGTCATTGATGCTGCGGCTGGGACGCATCTATCCGGGCAAGACAACGTGGGGACCAGCCCACATGAGATGGCTCATGTCGCAGAAGCTCGAGCATCGCGAGCAGCGCATCGCATTCGAAGAGTTACTTGAGGGGGTACGCCAGGAAAGTGAGCGGCTGGAGCGTTTGGAAGATGCCATCCGCGAGGTAGTACCCGAGTGGTCGCTCGCCGAGGTTGTGTCGGCCCTGCAGGCGGTGCGCGGGATTGATCTCATTGCGGCTGTGGGGGTGCTGGCTGAGATCGGTGATCTATCCCGCTTTCAAAATCCGCGCGAGCTGATGGGCTATCTGGGTCTGGTGCCCACAGAAAACTCGACTGGCGACCAAGTCAAGCGAGGCGGCATCACCAAAGCCGGTAATGGGCGGGCGCGACGTATTCTTGTAGAGGCGGCCTGGAGCTATCGATATCCGCCGCGCGTGAGCCG
Organism: Bradyrhizobium sp. CAR08; assembly: GCF_052871955.1. Lineage (NCBI taxonomy): Bacteria > Pseudomonadati > Pseudomonadota > Alphaproteobacteria > Hyphomicrobiales > Nitrobacteraceae > Bradyrhizobium > Bradyrhizobium sp. CAR08. The sequence goes on along the minus strand of NZ_JBIXJX010000006.1, from coordinate 538 downwards.
AGACAAGCAGACAAAGGTGGAGGCCGCACCGAGAGTCGCGCGCGAGATTGCGTGGAAAGCGCAAACCAGGCTGTGCGGGCGCTTCCGCTCACTCGAGCGGAAGGGCAAGCGGCGAACCGTAATCGTCACGGCGATTGCCCGAGAGCTATCCGCCTTCATTTGGGCGATCAATCGCGAGCTCATGCCACCTCGACAGGCGTGACATCGTTGGGGGCTGTGGACCGCTCGAGTCGTGAGGTGCGCTCGACCGGCCTGCGGATTCCGACGAAGTCGCCCAGGCGTACCGATATGAAGTCGCCCGTGGATTCCGAGACGATGTCGCCCACCTTTCCGATTTGATCTCGCCCAGCGGCGAGGCGTTCTGGCCGGCTGGTTCTCTGGCATCGGTCAAGCCGCGTGGTCAATCTGGAATCGCGACTTCAACCTGTTTTTCTTCTTCTGCAGTTGCTGTGGGCATGTGGGCAACGCGATTGCGTTGTCCAAGCGCAGCGGCATGTCCACAGCGCCACGGGCTCAGGTCTTTCGGGCGGATTGCCGG